>DATLED010000097.1:0-31455 GCA_035525495.1 Acidimicrobiales bacterium
GGAGAGTCGGGCGCAGATGGCGACGCTGCCCCGGCTCAAGCCCCGCGAGTTCTACGACCTGGTGGTCGAGGTCGCGTTGATCCGGCCGGGTCCGATCCAGGGCGGCTCGGTGCATCCCTACATCCGTCGCCGCACCGGCGAGGAGGAGGGCACCTATCTGCATCCGCGGTTGGAGAAGTCGTTGAAGAAGACGCTCGGCGTGCCGCTCTTCCAGGAGCAGCTGATGCAGATGGCCATCGACGTCGCCGGGTTCACCGCCGGGGAGGCCGACCAGCTGCGCCAGGCGATGGGCTCGAAGCGGTCCAAGGAGCGGATGCTGCGGCTGAAATCGCGGCTCTACGAGGGGATGGCGGCACGCGGGATCACCGGCGACGTCGCCGATCAGATCTACGAGAAGCTGGCGGCCTTCGCCAACTTCGGTTTCCCGGAGTCGCACTCGGTGTCGTTCGCCTACCTCGTGTACTCGTCGTCGTGGATCAAGCTCCACTACCCGGCGTCGTTCTGCGCGGCGTTGCTCAACGCCCAGCCGATGGGCTTCTACTCGCCGCAGTCGTTGGTGGCCGATGCCCGCCGCCACGGCGTGGTGGTGCACTCCCCGGACGTCAACGCCTCGTCCTGGGACGCCAGCCTCGAGCTTTTGTCAGCGGGATCCCGCCCGTCCGGGCGGGATCCCGCTGACAAAACGGAGTGGGGGGTGCGGATGGGGGTGTCGTCGGTGCGGACGATCGGGGTCGACGTGGCCAAGGCGATCGCCGGGGGGCGGCCGTACGCGTCGATGGAGGAGGTGGTGCGGGCGGCGGCGTTGACCGAGCCGCAGGTGGAGGCGCTGGCCACCGCGGGGGCGTTCGGTTCTCTCGGCCTCGACCGGCGGGCGGCCCTGTGGGGCGCGGGGGCAGTGGCCCAGTCGAAGGAGAGCCGCCTGCCGGGGGTGGTCGTCGGCGCGGCGGCGCCGGCGCTGCCGGAGATGGACACGGTCGAGGAGACGATCGCCGACCTGTGGTCGACGAGCGTGTCCACGACGACCTATCCCACCGAGCTCGTGCGGGCCGAGCTCGACGCCATGGGGGTCGTCGCCGCGTCGGGTCTCCACGGCATCGCCCACGGCGAACGGGTCCTCGTCGGCGGCGTCGTCACCCACCGCCAGCGCCCGGCGACGGCGCAGGGGACGACGTTCATCAACCTCGAGGACGAGACCGGCCTCATCAACATCGTGTGCTCCAAGGGTGCCTGGGCCCACTACCGCCGGGCGGCCCGCTCGTCGGCGGCACTGCTCGTCCGGGGGAAGCTCGAGAAGGTCGACGGCGTCGTCAACGTGATCGCGGAGCGAATCACCGAGCTGTCGCTGCACCCCGCCGCCGTCCTGCGGTCGCGAGACTTCCGCTGAGGTCGATCCAGCGGCAGACTCGGCGCCGTGCGGACCGTCATCGTCGCGAGCTGTGGAGTCCTCGTCCTTCTCGGCGCGGTGCTGGCCCTCCGGTGGGGACACCTCGAGGTCGAGCCGCGCTGGGACGACGGCGACGGCGTTTCGATCGGGGCCCGCATCCAGCGGGGCCTGTGGTTCGTCGACGTGCACCTGGCCGGCGGCATCGCCGGCGGGTTGCTCGTGCTCGGCCCGGGCGTCCGTCTCGTGATGCGACTGCTCGCGGTGACCGCCGAGGAGCAGGCGACGGGGCGGCGTACCGAGGCGGAACAGATCGTCGGTGTCGTCTCCCTCGACGGCACACTGGGGCTCATCATCTTCAGCGGGATCTTCGGTGGGCTCCTCCTGGCCGCCATCGCGCTGCTCCTTCGCAAGTGGTTGCCGCCCGGTCGGTGGGGAGCGCTCTCGGCCGGTGTGCTCTTCGCCATGATCGGCTCGACCCGCCTGGACCCGTTGCGCCCGCGCAACACCGACTTCGAGCTCGTCGGTCCGAAGCCGCTGGCGATCCTCTCGTTCCTCGTCGTCGGCGCCCTCTCCGTCCTGACCATCGCTGCCGTCGCCGGTCGCGTCAGCCGATCACTGCCCCTGCTGTCGCGGCGGCCGGGCGCCATCGTCCCCTACCTGCCGCTCGTCCTGCTCCTCCCCCTCGGGGTCATCGGGGTGGCGACGGTCCTGGGCGGTGCGGTGGGCGTCGTCGCTCTCGGGCAGCGCGGCTTTCGAAAGGTCTGGACGAGCCGTCCCGTCCTCTATGCCGGTCGCGCAGGCATCGCGCTCGTCACCGTCGCCTTCCTGCCGTCGTTCGTCGACGACGTCCGCTCCATCCTCGGGTAGCGATCAGTCCTCGGCGGCGGCGACGGCCACGATCGATGACGGTGGTGGGTTGGCGCCGAGCGACCCCGCGAACTCCTTGTCCGTGAACGTGAAGATGCCCCCGTCGGTTCCCACCATCAGGTAGCCGTTGCCGTAGCGGACCATTCCCGTGATCGGGCCGTTGAGCCGGACATCTCCCATCGACCCACGGAACGGGGCCTCGAACGAGAAGATGCCGCCGTCGGACGCGACCAGCCAGTAGCCCACGCCGTCGGCGTCCGGGACGAGGGACTGCACCGGCGCGTTCAGCTGGGAACCACCCATCGAACCCCGGAACACCGCGTCTCCGAACGTGAAGATGCCGCCGTCCGAGGCAACCATGTAGTAGCCGTCGCCTGACAGCGACGGGATCGAGTCGAGCACGGGTCCGTTCAGCCGGACGCGGCTCATGTCTCCGAGGTGCGGCGCGTCGCCGAAGGCGATCACCCGGCCCTTCGTCGTGAAGATCCAGTAGCCGCGACCGGTCGCCGTCGCCGAGATGCTCGTCACCGCCTCGCCGAACGCCACGGCGCCGTCGACCCCGCCCAGGTACGGCGCGTCACCGAAGGCGTGGACCTGTCCCAGGTTGGTCACGACCCAGTACCCGTCGAGCGACGGCGTCGGTTCGAGGTCGACGGCCTCGACGCCGCGAGCCAGGCCGGACGGTGCGCCGTGGTAGGCGGCGTCGCCAAAGGCGTACACGGCCCCGTCGCGGCCGACCATCCAGTACCCCGACCGCTTGCGGGCGGGGGGCGGCGCCACTGGGGGCGGCGAGGTGGTGGGCGAAGTCGCCGGCGGGGTCGTGGTGGTGGTCGTGGTCGTGGTGGTCGTCACCGTGGTGGCGAGCTTCGAGAACGCGATCGTCACCGAGTAGGGACCGGAACCGAGCGTCGGCAGGAAGTTCTCGACGTCGACGAGGAACTCGCCCCCGGACGAGTCGAACGAGTAGGTCTCGGACTGGCCCGAGCCACCGGTGTCGCGCGAGGCAACGAGTGTCCCCGCGAGGGTCCACACCGAGAGCATCGGATCGACCGACTGCCAGAGCTCGCCATCGGGTGGCGGCACGACCGAGATCGTCACGTGGGTCGCCGGCGGGATCGACGTCCGGTACCAGTCGGACTCCCCCTCGGGCGCGATCGTGGCGGACACCGATGTCGGCGCCGTCAGCGTCGGCGCCTGCGACGCCGTGTCGTTGGGCTCGAAGCCGTCACCCGCGGCGGGAGCTCGCGGCGCCTGCACCGGGAGGGCGTACACCGCAGCGGCCGCATCGAGCACTCCTGCGCCGTAGACGTCGTCGCGGCCGGGGAGACCAGCCCCGCGTGCGGTGGATTGCAGCTGCGCCGCGACCTCTGCCTGAGACCAGAGAGGCTGCGCGGAGCGGACGAGCGTCGCCGCTCCGGCCACCAGCGGCGACGCGAACGACGTGCCGTTCCCGGCGACGTACCCACCTCCCTTGGTCGTGCCGACGATCCCGGCACCGGGCGCGACGACGTCAACCCACGGTCCGAAGAGGCTGAAGTACACGATGCGGCCGGCGCCATCGGTGGCTCCGACCCCAACGACGCCCGCGTAGGCCGCCGGGTACACGGGCTCCTTGTAGCGGGTGTCCTTGTCGAGGTTGCCGGCAGCGGCGACGACCACGACGTTCCTGTCGAGCGCGTATTGCACGGCCTGCTGGCTCGGTCCGCCCCCGCCGTACCCACCGAGACTGAGGTTGATGACCGTCGCGCCGTGGTCAGCGGCCCATTGGATGCCGAGGGCGACGTCGCTGTCCGTGCCCGATCCCGACGCGTCGAGGACGCGCACCGGGAGGATGTTGGCGTTCCGCGCCGCTCCCGCGATGCCGATGCCGTTGTCGGTCGAAGCGGCGGCAATCCCCGCGACACGCGTGCCGTGCCCGAGCTCATCGGACGGATCGTCATCCTTGCCGACGAAGTCCCAGCCGCCGAGGACGCGCCCCGACAGGTCTTCGTGGTCGGACACTCCCGAATCGATGATCGCGATGGTCTGCGTGGCAATCGGTGTGGCGACGTCCCACGCCTCCGGCAACCGTACGAGGTCGAGGTAGGCCTGGCTGCCGGAGGCGTAGTACGGGTCGTTCGCCCCTGCCATCGCATGTCGGAGGAGGTTGGGCTCGACCGCCTTGACGAGAGCCTCACCCACCAATCGTGAGCGCACCGCGGCCCGGGTGCGGCCGTGCGACGGCACTTCGACGTAGCCGGTCGCCCCGACCGGTCGGGCGCCGGCGCTGAGCTCGTGGCGCCGAAGCACGGCGTCGCGCTCTCGAGACGGCGTGGCCACGTCGAAGCGGACGAGCATCGTGTCGGCGTCGGCCTCGGCGCCTTTCGGCACCGGCACGAGCGCCGGTGCGACCGCGACGGCCGACGACGGTGTCGGCACCACGAGAACCCCGAGGAGCAGGGCGATCAACGCGCCGACGCTGGTGATCGTCCGCTTCACGAGCGCCCCATCGTACAAGCGGTTCAGGCGGTCGAACGCAGCACGGACCGCTCGCTCTCGAGGAGCCGCACGCCCGTGAAGACGCACGCCGTGCCCCACGCGACCGTGGCCGCCGCCGCGGTCGCTAGGTGAACGACGGTCAGCGACCCGATGGCCACGTCGCGCACGCAGAGCAGGGCGCCCAAGAACGGCACGACCAACAGCGCGGTCGTCGTCTGGATCCCGCTGCGGAACTGCAGGAACGACCCGAGCAGGAAGATCGGGAGCGTCACGAGCTGCAGCACCGACGACAGCTCGGCGCTCGTCCGCGCTGCCGCGCCGACGGCGGAGCCGAGCAGGACGAGCAGGACGAGGAGCATCCCTCCGATCCCGACGACCGCCGCCAACTCCGACACCGGGAGCGACACGAGTTGCCCCCGCGAACCGATCGGCACGAACCGTCCGACGACGAGCGGCGCGCCGACGGCGAGCAACGTGACCGAACCGATCGTCACCGACGACAGGGCCTTGCCCAGCAACAGCTGTCGCCGCGTGAACGGCAGGACGAGCAGCGGCTCGAACACGCGCTGGTCCTTGGAGCCGCTGATCCTCTGGGCGGCCACGCCGACGGTCCCGGCAAGCGGCAACAGGACGAGCAGCGGCAAGAGTGTGGCGAGGTTCAGTCGCCGGCCTCGGGGCGTCTGCGAGAGGTCCGCTGACGTCACGGTGAACGGACGGACGGTGGCCGGCGGTAGTCCATGAGCCGCAAGTCGGCGGTCGGTCAAGGACAAACCAAAGCGCTCCAGGGCCGGGACGAGCGCGCCGACGGCGCCGCGAGATCGCCCTCGACCGGCAAGCACCAGGATCTCACCGGCGACCTGTCCCTGGTCGGAGGCGAGGGTTCCGGCGACGTCGACCGTCGTCAGCCGCACGCCGGCGTCGGCACGCGACGAGGTGACGTCGCGTCGTGCATCGGCCGAGCCGGTCACTCGGAACCTCGACGACGGGAGCGCCGCGCGGACGGCCGCGGCTTCCGGCGCGGGTTGCACGACGACGCGGTAGACGGCGGTGGCCTGGTGCTGTTGCTCCCGCTCGGCGAGCACGCCGGGGAGCAGCAGCAGGAAGCTGATCGTGACGAAGGGGATCACGAGCAGGCCGACCCAGACCCCACGTTGGCGGCGGAGGTCGAGCAGGTCGTGGGCGGCGACGACGCGCACGGCACGGGCCGACGAGACCGTCATCCGGCGGACCGCAGGATGGCACCTTCGGCATCGAGGAGGTGCACGGCGCGGCGGAGGAGCGTGACCGCGACGGCGCCGGAGGCGCTCAAGGCCAGCAGCGTCGGCCCGAGCTCGAAGCCGCCGGCGACCACGTCCCGCACGAGCAACATCGCCCCCAGCACGGGGACGAGCAGCACCGGACCCCGTGCCGCGACATCGGTCAGGAACGGGGTCATGGAGACGAGGGCGAAGACCGTGAGCTGCGCGACGGTCACGAACACCGAGCCCTCCCCGCCGGAGTGGGCGCGCGCGCCGGCGTAGAGACCGACGGCGGTGAAGACGCTGCCGAACAGGGTGATGCCGAGGAAGAGCGCCGCCCCGACCTCGAGTGGTCCCGCCACCTCGCCCGACACCGCCGCCAGCGCGACCGACAGCCCGACGACGAGAGGGACGAAGAGCACCGACGCCGCGAGCATCCCTGCCGACATCGTCGCCGCGCCGATGCCGAGGAGGATGTCGATGCGGCGGAACGGCAGGAGGAGCAACGGCTCGAGGACCCGGCGGTCCTTCGCTCCCGCGATCCGCTCCTCCGCCGACGCCATCAGTCCGAACAGCTGGATCACCAGCAACGGGGGGAGTGCCTGTGCGAGTCCGAACCGCGTTCCCTCGCTCGAGGCCGTGCTGAGGTCGACGGTCCGCAACGCGAACGGCGAGGCCACCGCTCCGGTGAGCCCAGCCCGTTCGAGCGCCGCCGTGGACGTGCTGGTCCGAACCTCGGCCAGCCGCCCCACCAGCGCCTCGCCTGCGAAGCGCGACGAGCTCTCGACAGGCAGCGTCAGGACCAGCAGTCCGACGGGGCGTCCGGCGGCGACGTCGGCGGCGGCGTCCCCGGCGACGACCAACGCCGCGTCCTTGCCGCGAGAGACCACGGCCCGCTCGCCGTCGTCGACGACCTCGGCTTCGAGCGGCCGTCGGTCGAGGGCCTCCAACAGGCCGGGCACGGCGGCGACGTCGCCCTGCACGGCGATGCTGAAGCGCTGCCTTCGCTCCTTCTCGTCGGCCGACCGGAAGACCAGGACGGGCACGGCCAGCAGGAGGATCACGGCGAACGGCTGGAGGAACAGACGCCGCCACACCTTGCGCTGGCGGCGGTAGTCGAGCAGCTCGCGGGAGAAGACGAGCGCGACGTGGCGTCGTCGCACGACGGCGATCAGAGACCCTCGGCCATCGCCGAACGAGCGACGAGCGCGAGGAAGGCGTCGCGGAAGTTCGCCGAGCCCGACCGTTCCACGATCTCGGCGGGCGAGCCCTCGGCGACGGTTCGCCCCCCGACGATCCCGACGACGTGATCGCAGAGACGTTCCGCTTCGTCGAGCACGTGGGTCGAGAGGAAGACCGTCTTGCCACCGATCACGTCGACGCGCTGCAGCAGCTCCTGCATGCCGGCTTGGGCGACGATGTCGAGATTCGCTGTCGGTTCGTCGAGGAGCAGGACCTCGGGGTCGTGGACGAGCGCCCGCGCCAGCGAGGCCTTCTGACGGGTCCCCTTCGACAGGCTGCCGGCGCGCTTGTCGATCCCGTCTCCCAAGCCGAGCAGCGACACCAGCAGGTCGATCCGTTCGGCGGTCCGCGCCGCCGGGAGGTCGTACGCGCGACCGCTGAACTCCAGCTGCTCCCGCACGGTGAGACGGTCGAGGAGGCTGGGCTCCTCGGTGACGAGCCCGATCACCCGACGCACCTCGAGCGCCTCGCTGACGACGTCGCGCCCGGCGATGCGGACGCGGCCTGCCGTTGGACGGAGCAGCGTCGACAGGACGCGCATCGTCGTCGTCTTCCCGGCGCCGTTCGGCCCGAGGAACCCCGTGACCGAGCCCGTCGGGACGACGAAGCTCAGCCCGTCCAGGACCGTGGTGTCACCGAGTCGGCGGACGAGGTCCTCGACCTCGATCACGGCGCGTCCTCCGGTCTCCCGAAGCGGCCCTCGAGGGTGGCCTCCTCGCCGTCGATGCGAGCGGCGTCGACGGCGTCGAGCGCGGCGTCCAAGTCGGCGCCGGCGGGGAGGCCGAGCCGCTTGTCGAGCGCGTACAGCGTGAACACGTAGTCGTGCTCCTCGCCAGCGGGCGGGCACGGACCGATCCATGTGGGGTTCTCGGACCCGCCCTTGGCCTCGACCGCGCCCGGAGGGAGCTCACCCGCCTCGACCCGCCCCTCCTTCGGGGCGATCCCGAGGACCACCCAGTGGTGGAACGTGCCGCTCGGCGCGTCCGGGTCGGCCACGACGAGGGCGAGCTCGGCCGCCTCGGCCGGCACCCGTGTCCACACCAACGGTGGCGAGATGTTGTCGCCCTCGCACGAGAACTGCCCGGGGATCGTCCGGTCGTTCTCGAACGCGGGGCTGCGCAACGTCATCCCAGCGTTCCTGGTGCACGCGCCCGGGGCAACGAGGGCGACTACTGCCGCCGCCGTCGCGACCCACCGCGTCATGTCAGCAGACTACGGGCGGTCTCTGCGACCAGCACGATGACCACCACCGCGACGATCGTGACGTTGTACGCGAGGTGGAGTCGGGTGCTCTCGAGCAACGCCTCCCGTCGGCTGTTCCGGCGACGATGCGCTCGGAGGTAGCCGAGGGTGAAGTGGGCGCCGCCGATGGACAGCGCGATGGCGACGCCGATCGGGATGCCGACGAGCGCGTGCACGAGCCCGAAGAGCAACGCCTTGCCGATGCGCTTCGGCGTCGACCACGCCTCGGCGCCCAGCCGGAACAGGACCTCCTCCCGCTCGACGAGCAGCGGCAGCGCCGGGATGAGGAAGGCGACGAACACGGCGGGCACGATCAGCTCGAAGGGCGTTCCTGCCGTGCGGTCCGTGACGCCGAAGGCGGGGTTGCCCGAGCCCCCGATGGCCGTCCACCACCCGAACCCCAGCGGCGGGAACGACGTGAGTCCGACGGCGGCGCCGAGGACCAGGGCGACGACGATCGGGACGGGGAGGAAGTGGCGCAGCCGCAGCCCCCGGACGATCTCCATCGAGTGTCGCCGCGCGCCGGCCGCGAGCGAGCGCCGGAACGACACGAACAGGCGCGACCCGAACCACGCAAGCACGACGAGGGTGACGACGTCGAGCAGGGTGACCCGCGACGCCGCCATCACGTGACCGAGTCGAAGTATCGGCGGCGGCGCCACGCCGTGATCGCGGCGAGGGCGAGCGCCGCGGTGACGCCGGATCCGACGAGCATCGCCATGGGCCGGACGATGCCGACCGGCAGCCCCTCGCCACGGCCGATGGCGATGTCGTCGGGCAGCGTGTTGTCCCACTCCTCACCGTCGGTGTCGAAGGCGAGCGAGATCCGGTAGTCGCCGGTGCTCGGTGCGTCGAAGACCCACAGCGCTCGCCCCTCCCTCCGGGCGGTGTTGAACACGCGACTCGGCGCGGCGCGAAGCCGCAACGGGCGTCCGTCCGGCGCCTCGATTCGCACGGTTGCGGCGTCCCGGTACTGCTCTGGCTCGTTGTCGTGACAGCTGAGGCAAGCGCCCTCGATCCAGAAGGTGTGCTTCCCAGGCCCGTCGAGACGCACCTGCCCGCCGTAGGGCGCGGCGCGCTCGAACGCCTCGACGGCGTCGTAGACGCGGCTCGTCGAGTACGGCCACCAGGCGATCGCGGCGCCGAACCCGAGGAGGGCGAGCACGGAGCAGACCCGGTACCAGCGCTTCGACGGGGGGTGATCACGCATGCAGGTGCGACAGACTGCCTCAGCATGGATGCGTACCAGGCGATCATCACGAAGCGGGACACCCGCCAGTACCTGCCCGACCCGGTCGCGACCGAGGTCCTCGAGCGGGTTCTGCGGGCGGGGCGGATGGCGGGCAGCGCCAAGAACGCGCAGGTGACGCGCATCGTCGTCGTCACGGATCCCGACAAGCGAGTCGAGCTGGCGGCGTGCGGCGACTTCACGGCGTGGATCCACACGGCGCCCGTCCTCCTCGTCCTGGTGGCGCCGGTCGAAGGTGGGCGACTCTTCGACCTCGGCCGGATGGCGCAGAACCTCATGGTCGCGGCACATGCGACGGGGCTGGCGACGTGCCCCGTGACCTTCCACCACCAGGACCGCGTCCGTCCGGCGCTGGGGCTCCCCGAGGACCTCGAGGGGCCGATGGCCATCACCCTCGGGCACCCTGGCCCCCTCGATGCCAATCGGCCCCGCGCGGCACGCCTGCCGCTCGCTGACCTCGTCCACCACGAGCGCTGGCGTGGCTGACGAAGGCCGCCGTTCGGTCGCCTTGCCGAAAGGTTGTGGTATCGGGCCTAGCGGTCCGCCGCCGAACGCATCACGGCGCGTTCGGCGAGGGCGATCGGCAGCATCCCGGAACCTGCGATCGTGTCGTTGAAGGCGCGGAGCGAACCGAGGTCCTCGGCGAAGTAGCGGTCGCGGATGCGGTCGATCTCCAGCGCGCCCGTCAGGTAGGACGCCGCCTGCGTCGGCCACGAGCAGTACCGGCCGACCTCGGCGCGGGCCGTCGGCTCGGACAACGACGCCTTCGTGGACATGAACGTCACCGCCTCCTCGAAGGTCATCTCACCGACGTGCAGCGACGTGTCGACGACGATGCGTGCCGCACGGAAGATCCGGGCGTCGAGCTGGCACAGCTCGTGGCGAGGGTCGGTGAAGAACCCGTTCTCCCGCATCAGCTTCTCGGCGTAGAGGCCCCAGCCCTCGGTGAAGTAGGGCGTCCCGAGGACCTTGCGGATTCGGCGGGCCCGCTGCTGCACGGTCACGAGGTGCCAGTGGTGGCCGGGGTACGCCTCGTGCACCGACACCGCCGGGATGGAGTGGCGAGAGTTCGTCTCGAGCCGCTTCTGGACCTCGTCGTCCGGTGTGCCGTCGGGGGGGAACGGCACGAAGAACGTGCCCGTCGAGGACGGCAGGAACATCGGCGGTGCGCTGTACGACGCCACCGCCAGCACCGGACGTTGGAACGGCGGAGAGGGCAGGACGCGGCAGACCTCGTCGCGCGGCATCGACACGACACCGGTGTCGTGGAGGAACTGCCGCGCTCGCGCCGTCCAAGCCTCGTACTCGTCGCGCATGGCTTCGGGCGACGGCGGGTGGTCCTGGTTCAGCTGCTTGACGAGCGCCTGCCAGTCGCCACCCCCGGACGGTTCGATCCGCGAAGCCAGCTGGGACATCTCGGTCGACAGCAGGTCGTAAGCCGCCTGTCCGCGGTCGCGCATGTCCCGCGCCCCGTACCCGAGCATCTCCTTGTCCGTCAGGAGGGCGGAGTAGCGCTCCTCACCGATGGCCCAGTCGCCGGCTGCCCGTCCGTGGAGCTCCTCGAGGAACTCGAGGAACGACTCGAAGGCCAGCGCCGCCACTTCGCCGGCCTCGACGAGCTGCGCGCGGTGGGCGTCCTCCGACACCTCGGCGGGAACGAGCGTCCTGGCGTAGGCGACGCCGGCCCGACACGTCCCCATCGCCCGTTCGACGAACAGCGGGGCTGCCAACGACGGGTCGAGGTTGCGCCGCGCCGCGTCGAGCACGCCGGGGACCTCGAGAAGTCGCGCCGCCGCCGAGGCCGTCAGCTCCGGCTCGGGATGGACGCGGTTGAGGAAGAGGCTGAACACGCCCGACAGGCACGGCCCGAGGTAGGTCGCGGGGTCGCGCCGCCAGACGGCCCACCCCCGCATCACCTTCCGTCCCCGCAGTGTGGACAGGACGAGGTCGCGGTCGATCCGCTCGTCGAAGGACAGGTCGCCGTCGGAGAAGGCCGAGAAGCGTTCGAAGAACTCGTCCTCCTGGCCCTCGCGGCGGAGGAAGCCCGTATCGGTGAAGTCGCCGAGGCGGTCGTCGAAGCCTGGGATGCCGAGCCTGGTCGCCGATGTCGGGCTCTCCTCGGTCTCGTTGGCGATGAACGCGTCGAGGACCGCCTCGATGGTCTCGGCCATCAGACGGCGAGCGTGGTGGCGACGGCCTCGTCGGTGAACGACGCGGCGTCGGCGGTCTCCGGCCCGGCGAGCATGCCGACGACCTGGCCGAGCATCAGAGGGTCGGCCAGGAACTGTTGGAACCAGCGGGCCCGGCGCTCGCGCCCTGCGTCGGTGAACGTGCACCGGATCGCCGTCATGAGCCGGGCCGAGATCGCCAGACGGCGCATCCGCTCTCGGCGCTCGGCCACGTAGTCGTCGAATGCGCCCCGTGACCAGTTCTCGGACTCCGAGAGGACGTCCGCGACCGTCCGCGCGTCGCGCAGCGCGATCGACAGCCCTTGGCCGATGATCGGGTCGTTCCACCCGGCCGCGTCACCGATGAGCACCGCACCGGGGATGACTGGTGCCTCAGTCGTCCACGAGTCGGTCATCGGCGCGCCGCCCGCCGGTCCCGCCGGCTCGCCCGCCGCCAGCGCTGCCGCCGCGGGGAACGAGGTCAACCCGGCGAACCCGGCGAGGAAGTGCTCGAGTCGTTGCGGGCCGGTGAACTCGGGCTGCCGCGCGATGTCGACCATCAGGTACAGCCGCGTCAGATCTCCGGCTCGCGGGAAGGCGAGGTAGTGGATGTCGCCTTCGGTCCCGAGGGTGTTCTTCTCCTTGAAGCCGCTGTCGGCGTGGATGAGCAGTCCTGCGCCGTACGTCACCGCGGGCCTCTCCTCGAGCGTCAGCCCGGCCTGGCGGCGAACGGTCGACGTCCTCCCGTCGGCGCCGACCACGAGTCGGCACCGCACGTCCACGGCGTCGACGCCGTCGGTGTAGCGGACCGTGGGTTCGGCGCCGAAGGCCACCTTCACATCGGAGACGCCGCGCACGACCGTCGCCCCGTCGGCTGCAGCCTTCGTCGACAGCGCCTCGGACGCTTCGGGGTGGCCGACGTTCAGTTGCCCGTCGGCGCCCGGGCAGAACATCGAGATGGGCAGGGCGCCGGCCTCCGCATCGGCCGGCCGCTGCAGCTCGTCGTAGGGGACGAACTGCGTCGCCAGCTCGGCGCCGGCCGAGTAGAGCGTGTCCATCAAACCCAGCCGCGTGGCCTCGACGACACCCCACGGCGTGAGGGTCTCGCCGCGCACCTTGTCCTTGTAGGTCGTCTGCTGCTCGAGGACGAGCACCGACCGTCCCCTCTGGGCGAGCGTGCTCGCGAGCGCCGAGCCGGCGATGCCTGCCCCGACGACGACCACGTCGTACCGATCCGCCATCCGTGCCTCCCGCCATCGAGGGGTCGCTGTGGGCCCCGGTGCAGGGTACCGAAGTACTCTCGCCGCCGGTGCCTCCAAGCCCCTCTCTCCGACCGTGCAGCTACGACTCCGCCCCGGTGCGCGCCTACGCGCGATCCTCGGTCCTGACGCCGCCGGCGTCCGGCAGAGCCTCGTCGCGCTCGGACTGAACTCGAGCAGCAGCCTCGTCGCCGGGGCGTTCCTCGGGTCGATCACCGGCACGTTCCAGCGCTTTCCCGGCCTGCTCGTGCTCGTGCCCGCGGCCATCGGGTTGCGGGGCAACATCTTCGGGACGTTCGGGAGCCGCATCTCGACCACCATCCACTCGGGCACGTTCCGGCTCTCGACGCGCCGCGACACGGTGCTCGGTCAGAACGTGCTCGCGGCGGGGATCCTGACGCTGGCGATGTCGGTGATGCTGGCCGTGACGACGAAGGCGGTGGCCATCGCGGTGGGACTCGAGGGGACGATCACCATCCTCGACCTCGCCGTCATCTCGATCGTCGGCGGATTCCTCGGGAGCCTGGTCGTGATGGCGGCGACGCTCGGCCTCACCGCCGGCGCCGTCCGCTACGGGTGGGACCTCGACAACGTGAACGCGCCCCTCGTGTCGACCCTCGGGGACGTGCTCACCTTGCCGGCGCTGTTCGTCGGGACGTTCCTCGTGGGTTTCGCCGTCGTCACGCCCGCGCTCGGGGGCGCGCTGATCGTGGCCTCGGGGGCCGCCACGTTGTGGAGTCTGCGGACGAAGCTCGATCTGTTGCCTCGCATCGTCAAGGAGTCGCTCCCGGTGCTCGCCGTCGCGGGCGGCATCAGCGCCATGGCCGGCATCCTCCTGGAGAAGCGGTTCGAGTCGTTCCACGCGTTCCCCGCGCTGCTCGTCCTCGTTCCGGCCCAGCTGAGCTCCGCCGGCGCGCTGGGCGGGATCCTCGCCGGTCGCCTGTCGAGCAAGATCCACCTCGGTGTCGTCATTCCCCAGCCGGTGCCGGGGCGCGAGGCGCGAGGTGACATGGTCTTCGCCGGCGTCTTGGCCATCCCCGTGTTCGCCTTCAACGGGCTCGGTGCCCACTTCGTGGGGAGGGCGCTCCACCATGCGAGCCCGGGGATACTCCAGATCATGGTGGCGTCGCTCGCGGGCGGACTGCTGTCGATGGTGTTCGTGGTCGCGCTCGCGTACTACGGGACGATCCTGTCGGTTCGCGCAGGCGTCGACCCCGACACGTACGGCATCCCGGTGGTGTCCTCGTCGGTGGACTTCATCGGCGCCTTCACGTTGATCCTCGCCATCGTGGCGCTGGGGATCTCGTGACCATCGTCGCGCTCGAAGCGGCCGGGCCCGCCGTCGCTCGTACACCGTAGTTACTCTGGAGATCGAACGATCGTGGAAGAACGACCTCGCAACCTCAAGGCCATGCTGGCGGCGGCCAAGGACGCCTCGGAGCTCATGGTCGACCTTGCGTACGCGTCGCTGTACTTCGGCGACCACGACATGGCCGAGGAGGTGACCGGTCTCGAGGAGGACCTGTCCGGCCTGGTCCACGACATGCGCGCCATCTGCGTCGTCGCCGCCCGCTCGCCTCGCGACGCCGACGCGATGGCATCGGTGCTCCAGGTCATCGGCGCCATCGAGCGGATGGGGAACGCCGCCGTGGACATCAGTCGGATCGTGACCCGCCGTCTCGGCATCCCCCGGGCGCTCGTCGCCGACCTCTCCGCCGCGGAGGAGGTCTCGCACCGCGTCGCCGTCCGGGAGGGCTCGCACATCGCCCACCGTCCGCTCTCTGCGTTGGAGCTCCCCACACGCGCCGGCATGCGCGTGGTCGCCATCCGCCGAGGCCGGAGCTGGAACACCGACGTGGACGGGGACGAGGTGCTGGTGCCGGGTGACGTCCTGTTCCTGCAGGGGGCCCGCGAGGGCATCGCGGTCCTGCGGGCGCTGACGAACGCGCCCGAGTGGGAGCCGCCGCAGCCCGAGGGCACCGCCACCGTCACCGAGCTCGACCGCGCCATCGACATCCTCGTCGAGATGAAGAACATCTCGGAGGTGGCCGTCGGCCTCGCCTACTCGGCACTCGTCCTACGCGACCGCGGGCTCGCCACCGAGGTCAACCACCTCGAGGACCGCCTCGACCAGATGCGGGAGCGGCTGGAGTCGTGGGTCCTGCGCGCGGCCGCGGACCATCCCGATCCCTCGCCGCTGCGGGGACTGCTCCACCTGTCGAGGGCGGCGGAGGAGATCGGAGACGCCGCGCAGCAGATGGTGTGGCTGATCGAAAAGGGAGAGGAGCTGCACCCCGTCCTCGCGTTGGCGCTCGGCGATGCCGAAGAGGTCGTGGTGCGGGTCCCGGTGGCCGCAGGGTCGCAGGCCGACGGGAAGTCGCTGGGCGAGCTCCGGCTCGAGACCGAGACCGGTTTCTTCGTGCTCGCCATCCGGCGGGGCGGCCGCTACTTCTACCGGCCGAGGCAGGACGTCGTTCTCCGACCCGAGGACGAGATCATCGCCACCGGCCCCGACGAGGGCCACACGCTGCTCGCCGAGCGCTGCGGGTTCCGTCTCGTCGAGGACGACGAGACCGGTGAGGACGAGCTCGTCCCTTCAGCGTCGCCCGCGTAGCCGGGTGCGCGCGGTTGCCGGTGGATCCGTGCGAACGCGAGATGGTCAGACGTAGCCGCGCAGCTTTGCGGCCTTGGCCACCCGCTCGATGCCGATGGCGAACGCCGCCTTGCGCATCGACACGACCCGCCGCTCGGCATAGGCGGCCGTCGCGTCGAAGGCCCGAACCATCGCGTCCTTCAGCTCGGCGTTGAAGCGGTCCTCCTTCCAGCGGAACTGCTGGATGTTCTGTGCCCACTCGAAGTACGAACCGGTGACGCCCCCGGCGTTGGCGAGGATGTCGGGAATGATCCGCACCGACCGGCCCTCGAGGATCTTGTCGGCCTCGGGCGTGATCGGGTTGTTGGCCGCCTCGACGACGATGTCGGCGCGGACGGCGTCGGCGTTCCCCTCGTGGATGACCTCGCCAAGGGCCGCGGGCACGAGCACGTCGCACTCGGCGACGAGCAGCTCGTCGTTCCCGATCGGCTCGAAGTCACCCTCGGCCTCGGTGAGCGGACGGCGGGTCGACGCCCATGCCACCAGAGCCGGGACCGGCAGCCCCTTCGGGTTCCACACGCCCCCGCTGACGTCGGACACCCCGACGACCTTCACGCCCCGGTGGTGCAGCTCCCGAGCCACCCACGACCCGACGTTGCCGAACCCCTGGATCACGACCTGCTGCAGTCCGAGGTCGACACCCCAACGTTCGCACGCCGCCTCGAGGCAGAACACGACGCCGCGACCCGTCGCCGCCTCGCGCCCGGGCGCGCCGCCGAGATCGACCGGCTTGCCCGTGACGATGGCGGGGGAGTAGCCGTACCGGGACGAGTAGGCGTCCATCATCCACGCCATCGTCTGGGCGTTCGTGTTCATGTCCGGCGCGGGAACGTCACGGTTGACCCCGAGGACGTGGCTCAGCGAGAGCGTGAACCTCCGCGTCATCGCCTCGAGCTCGCGAAGACTCATCTTCGTCGGATCGACGGTGATGCCGCCCTTCGCGCCGCCGAACGGGACGTCGAGGAGCGCCGTCTTCCACGTCATCAGCGACGCCAAGGCGCGCACCTCGTCGAGGTCGGCGGTGGGGTGGTAGCGGATGCCGCCCTTGTACGGACCACGGGCCCCGTTGTGCTGCACGCGGTAGCCGATGAACGTCTCGAGGCGGCCGTCGTCCATGCGCACCGGCACCTGCACCTGCACCTCGCGGTACGAGGATTTCAGGACCGGATAGAAGTCGTCCTTGAGCCGCACGAGCTCCGCGGCCTCGTCGAAGTAGAGGTTCACGGCCTCGTTCGCTGTGCGCGCCACCGGACTCACGATCTCACCGTAGGCCCGGGGTGGAAGGCGGCGCGCGCCCATTCGGCGCTCTCTCGCGTCGCACCGACCCGGACGGCTTCGGACAAGCGGCCGACGGCGATCTCGAGCACCACCTGTCCGTCGAAGCCATCGGCGACCATGGCGGTGGCGAGCTCTTGCAGCGGGAGCGTTCCCTGTCCGGGCGGGAGGTGCTCGTCGCCCTTCTTGGAGGTGGAATCGGAGAGGTGGAGGTGGCGAATCCGTCCCCGGAGGAAGGCGTACCGCTCGAGCAGATCCTGCCTCGCGGCGCCCACGTGGGAAGCGTCCAGGGTGATCGCCGGATACAGGCGGAAGGACTCGTCGTCGTTCCCGAGGTACGGCTCGACCTTGTGTCCGCGAGGCGCGTCGACGGTGTACATGTTCTCGACCGTCACCGTCGGCCCGCCGGCGATGGCGGCGTCGCTGCTGACGGTGGCGATGAGCTCGGCGAAGCGGTCCGCGTACTCGCGCTGCCACCGGAACGGCGGGTGGGTGACGACGGTGGCGGCGTCGAGGCTCGCCGCCATCTCCGTCGCGCGGCGCAGCTTTGCCTCCGGACTCCAGCCCCAGACGTGCTGGCTGACGACGAGGCACGGGACGTGGACGGCCGTGACGGCGACGCCATAGGTCGTGACGAGGTGCTCGACGTTGGCGATCGTCTGGCTCCGGCGGTCATGGGTGACCATGACCTCGACGCCGTCGTAGCCGAGCTCGGCCGCCATCCGGAACCCGAGCTCGGTGTTCGGAAAGAAGCTTCCGGTCGATAGGACGATCTTCGCCATCGCCGACCAAGCTACGGGGATGGACCTCGAGCTCGTGCCGACGGCGATGGCGGCCGGGGGTGACGCCATCGCCCGGGATCGGGACGGCCGCGTGGTGTTCGTCGAGGGTGGGTTGCCGGGCGAGGGGGTGCGGGCACGGGTCGTACATGCCAAGAAGGACTTCGCCCGGGCGACGGTCCTCGACGTCGTCGGGCCGCCGTCGCCGGACCGGGTGGGGCCGCCGTGCGCGGCGTTGGCCGCGGGGTGCGGCGGATGCTCGTGGCAGCACATCGAGGCGACGGCGCAGCGACGCCTGAAGGTCTCCATCGTCGAGGACGCGCTCCGGCGGATCGGCCGGTTCCGCGACGAGACCATGCCGGCGATCACGATGCGACCCCTCGTCCACCGAGCGGTGCGGACGACGGCGCGGTTGGGGGTCGCGGCAGACGGACGCGCCGGCCAACATCGACGACACGGCCACGAGGTCATCCCGACGGCATCGTGCGTGGCTGCCCACCCGATGCTCGGCGAGCTCATCGTCGACGGGCGATTCGCCGGGGCCGACGAGGTGCTCCTGAGGGTGGGGGTCGCGTCGGGGGAGCGGGCCGTCGCCGGATTCCCCCATGCGTCCCCGTCGACGTTCGTGGTGCCGCCGGACGTCGCCATCGGCGACGACGCCGTCGTGCACGAGTCGATCGCGGGTGCGTGGTTGCAGGTGTCGATGGGCTCGTTCTTCCAGTCCGGACCGGTCGCCGCAGAAGCGCTCGTCGCGGCCGTGACCGACGCCGTGGGCGACGCGCTGCCCGCTGGCGGCCACCTCGTCGATGCCTACGCCGGGGTCGGGTTGTTCGGGGCGACGGTCGGCGCCGGGCGCCACGCGCGGGTGACGTCGATCGAGTCGGACCCATCGGCGAACGACGACGCCCGGGTCAACCTGGCCGAGCTCGATGCCGTGGTCATCGAGGGCGAGGTCGGCCGGTGGCGGCCCGCCGCGGTCGACCGGCCGGTGGACGTGGTCGTCGCCGATCCGGCCCGGACCGGCCTGGGGCGCCCGGGGTCGGCGACCGTGGTGGCCACCGGCGCCCCGAGGGTGGTCCTCGTGAGCTGTGACCCGGCGTCGTTGGCCAGGGATGCTCGGCTTCTCGAGGACGCGGGGTACGCCCTGGCCTCGGTGTCGCTCGTCGACGCGTTTCCGGATACGTTCCACGTGGAGGCCGTGAGCCGCTTCGATCGCCGCGCGTCCGGGGTTTGAGAACGGCGTCGTCGGGACAGAGAGTACAACACGGAAAGTGTTGATTAAATCACGCATTGTGGCGTAAATTGGACCGACGGAGCACCCGCACGGCGCGCCCGAACACGAGAGCGAGCGAGGCAGGGGGTGGCATCGATGGCAGAGCAGCCGGGATCTCGCCGAGGGGTGCGTGACCTGCTCCCCGCGACCCTCGCGACCGCGGCTGCCGGCGTGCTCGTGGTCCTCCTCGTCGGCGGGACGACCTCCGGCATCAGCGACCTGGTGGGCCCTGCGGAGCGCGGGGCCGTCGTCGCCCTCGCCCCTCGGGGGGACGGGCTGTCGGCCGCCGAGGACGGGACCGTCTCGGTTCAGGTCCGTCCGGCTCTGCACGGTGCGTTGCCGATGCTGTCTGCGCTCGCCCTGACCGCGGTTCCCTCCGCGCCGACCCGCACTTCACCCACGAGCATCGAGACCATCGTCGCCGGGGTGTCGCTCACCCGTTTCGTTGCGCCCGTGACGGCTGGGCTGATCGTCCCGCCGGACGCGTCCGCACTCCCTCCGCCCCCCGTTCCTCCAGCCCCATCGACGGCGCCGGCCACGCTCGCCAACGGCGCGGTGACCCCGAAGGCCGGGTCCCAGCGCAAGCCGAAGTCGAAGCGGGCGCCGGAGGCGCTCGTGACCGCAGCGTCGTCCGGGGTCACCGCGGCGGCCGCGTCGACCGGCGACGACGCGACGCGGTCCACGGAGGGTGCGCAGGACGGGCGCGGGGCCAGCGACAGCTGCGCAGGAAAGTGCGAGAGGCCCGAGAGGCCCGGGAAGCCCGGGAAGCCCGGGAGGCCCGGGAGGCCCGGAAGGCCCGACGACAAGGCCGACTGCCGACGCGGCGAGGGCACCGGGTCCCACCGCTAGGTTGCGGGCATGTCGACGACCGCAGCACAGAGCGTCAACCTGTCCGACGACGAGGTGCGCGAGCGGTTCCTCGGATGGCTCGGCGCCAACCTCCCGGCCGACTGGATCAAGGCCATCGAGACCGGTGATGCCGAGCTCCTCCGGAGCGCCCGCCGTGGCCTCGACGGTCAGGACTTCCTCGTGCGCATCGGCGAGGCCGGATGGGCCCAACCCACGTGGCCGACGGCGTACGGCGGCGCCGGACTCGAGGTCGCGCAGGCCCGCATCGTCGAGGAGCTGAAGAACGAGTACAAGGTGCCGCGCTCGTTCAACGTCATCGGGCTGGGGATGGGTGCGCCGACGATCATGCAGTGGGGCAGCGAGGAGCTGAAGAAGCGCTACCTCCCCCCGATGGCCCAGAACAGGGAGATCTGGTGCCAGCTCTTCAGCGAGCCCGGCGCCGGATCCGACGTGGCCGGCCTCGCGACCCGAGCGGTCCGTGACGGCGACGAGTGGATCGTGAACGGCCAGAAGGTCTGGACGACGCTTGCCCACATCGCCTCGTTCGGCCTGCTCGTCGCCCGCACCAACCCGGACGCCCCCAAGCACACGGGGCTCTCGTACTTCATCGTCGACATGAAGGCGCCCGGCGTCGAGGTTCGTCCGCTGAAGCAGATCACCGGTGACGCCGAGTTCAACGAGGTCTTCTTCACCGACGTCCGCATCCACGACAGTCATCGCCTCGGCAACGAGGGAGACGGCTGGGCGGTCGCGACGACGACGCTAATGAACGAACGGGTGGCGCTGAGCGGCAGCGGTTCGTCGGGTGGCGAGAACGTCGGCGGCGGACCGGTCGACGAGCTCCTCGCCTTCGCCAAGGGGAATGGCGCTTGGGACGACCCGCACATCCGCCAGCGGCTCGTGCAGGCGGTCATCGACGGCCGCGTGCTCAGGACGACCAACTACCGAGCCGCGGCCAAGCGCAAGGCCGGCGCGGCCGGCCCAGAAGGGTCGATCACCAAGCTGTTCCAGGCGCTCTACAACCAGCGCCTGCAGAACCTCGCCGTCGACATCCTCGGGGCCACGGGCATGGCGTGGACGGCCGACGACAGCGCGACGGGCATGCGCATACGGGGCTTCCTCCGCAGCCGCGCCAACACCATCGAGGGCGGGACCACCGAGGTGATGAAGAACATCCTCGGCGACCGCGTGCTCGGCTTGCCCCGTGAGCCGGATGCGTCCAAGGGGGTGCCGTGGAAGGACGTTCCCCGATCGCAGTGAGGACGGCGTTCTAGGTCGTTCCGCCGTGCTCCTCGACGAAGGTGAAGAGCCGCAGGTCCGAAGGGAAGGCCTCCGGCTCGGCGATGAGGCGGTGGGCGCCGACACCGAAGTTCCACTCCGCCGGCGCCTCGAAGCCCACTTCCACGAACCCGCTCTCGGCGAACCACTGCCGGATGCGGACGGTCAGGTCCGGCGGCGTCGGGTGGCGGGTCCAGACGACTGTCGCGCCCTCGTTGCAAAGGGTGGAGGCCTTGCGGACGGTGTGCTCGACGTCGTCGTCGCTGATGTTGCCGAAGATGCCGCACAGCAGGAGGACGTCGGCGGGGACGCCGTCGCGCAGCTTCGTCGTGATGCCGGCGTCGCCTTCGATCACGCGCACGTGGTCGCCGACGCCCGCGTCCGTGGCCAGCGCTTTCGCGTTCGCCGCCAGTTGCGGATCGAACTCGACGAGCACCGCGTCGACGTCGTGCGCCCTCGGGTGGTCGCGCAAGACGCCGATGACGTCCCGGCCCTCGCCGGCGCACACGCTGAGCACGGCGATGCGGCCGCTCGGCGCGTGATCCAAGGCCTCGGTGACGAACCCCTGCACGACGCCGAGGCGCCGGCTCAGGCGGGAGGTCGGGTCGTCGTACTCGCGGTGCCACGCCGTCCAGTCCGAGCTCATTCGGCCACCGGTTCGAGGTCGGCGGCCGTGACCTCGTGGAGCAGCGGCTCGCCCGCGGTGTAGCGACGGAGGTTCTCGAGGAAGAGGTCGGCGGCTCGGGCGAAGCGCCCGGTCCCGCCGGCGGCGTCGTGGGGCGTGATCGTGATCGCCGGATGGTCCCAGAGGGGCGAGTCCGGGGGCAGCGGCTCGGTGGCGGTCACGTCGAGGACTGCTGCCTCGAGGGTCGTGCCGCGATCGAGGGCTTCGACGAGCGCGTCCTCGTCCACCAGTGCGCCGCGCGCGATGTTCACGAGGAGGCTGCGGGGCTTCATGGCACCGAGGAACGTGCCGTCGACGAGGTGGCGCGTCTCTGGGGATGCCGGCGCCGCCAGGACGACGACGTCGGCCTCGCCGACGATGCCGGCGACCTCCGCCGGCGAGACCATGCGGTCGACCGGCTCGGCGCCGCTCGGAGTTCGCCTCACGCCGACGACCGTGGCGCCGAAGGCCCGCGCCCGGGTGGCCACAGCCGCGCCGATGGCTCCGACGCCGATCACCAGCCACGTCGTCTCGTGGACCTCGCGGAAGTCGTGGCGCCGCCACGCCCGCTCCGCACTCGAAGCTGCCCACTCGTGGGGCCGCTGGTAGTGATCGAGCACCGACCGCAGGACGTACTCGCTGATCGGGATGTCGGTGACGTGGCTCGTCGTCAGCCGGATTCCCCTGCGCACGAGCTGCGCGAACACCGGCGCGTCGACGCCGGCGGCGGGTGACTGGATCCAGCGAATCGTCGTCGCCTGGAGGAGGAAGGCGAAGAACGGACGGAGGGGCGCGTCCGGCTCGAACAGGTCGGCGGTCGGCCAGGCCACCTCCACGTCGGCGTCCTCCCACGGCGTCCCGCCGGAGAGCGTTCCGTCGGCCTCCATGACCACGGGCTCGACGCCAACCGGCAGGCGGTCCCCGAAGCGGGCGTGGGCGGTGGTCGTCAGCAGGACGCGCATGCGCCATTGTTGTCGGCATGTGCCGCAACATCACGACCCTCCGCGGCCTCGAGCCGGCGGCGACGTCGACGGAGATCGAGGCCGCCGCCCTGCAGTACGTCCGCAAGGTCAGCGGCGTGCAGAAGCCGACGGAGGCGACAGCCGACGCCGTAGCCGAGGCCGTGCGCCAGATCGCCGTTGCCACGACGACGTTGCTCGCGCAGCTCCCCCCGCGAAAGCAGCCGCCGCCGACCGTCCCACCGCTGCGGCGCCCCGCAGTGCGGGCCCGGCTCGGACTCGACGATTCGCAGCGCTAGACCGCGGGCAGGCGCGGCACGTCCTCGTTCTGGGCGGGATCAACGACCGCACAGGTTGTTCAACCCACCCAGAACAGTGTGCGACCCGCCGATCACCCCTTCTTCAGCACCCTGTCAGTCGCGCTTCCGCAGCACGCCTGCCGCCTCGAGCGCGTCGATGGCGTCGTCGTCGAGGCCGACCTCCCGTAGGACTTCGCGGTTGTGCTCACCGACGAGCGGCGCGGGACGGCGCACGGTCGAGGGCGACCGCGAGAAGCGGGCCGGAGGAGGGACGGACTTGTACCGCCCGGCCACGGGATGATCGGCGTCGGGGAGGGCCTCGACGAGCTCGTCGAGGTCGGCCATCGCCGCCGCCGGGATCGCGTGGAGGCGGCACAGCTCGAGCCACTCCCCGGTCGTCCGGCCGGCGATGATCGAAGCGAGCACGTTGTACAGGAGCTCGGAGTTGGCGGCGCGCGCCCGTGTCGTCGCCAGTCGATCGTCGCCGACGAGGTCGTCACGGCCGGCGGCTGCGAACAGCGCGTCGTAGTGCGCCTGCGTGTACGGGAACACCTGGATCCACCCGTCCGCCGATCGCTGCGGTCGGCGGTGGGGAGTGAGGATCCGTCCGTACCCCGCGGCCGCCTGGGGCGGACGGGCGACGGCGCCCGCGCCGTGCTCCACCAACAGGAAGGCCGACACGGCGTCCACCATGGGCACCTCCACCACCTGACCCATGCCGGAGCGCGACCGCTCGAACAGCGCGGCGAGGATGGCGTAGGTCAAGGTCAGTCCGCTCACCTTGTCGGCGAGGATCGTCGGGAACAACGCGGGCTCGCCGTCCGCGGAGGCGCGCCGTACGACGTCGGCGATCCCCGATGCCGTCTGGACGATGTCGTCGTACGCCGGATCATCCGCCCCTGAGGAGTCCGACGGGAACCCGGCGGCGCGGCAGAACACCACGTCCTCCCGGACGGCCCGTACGTCGTCGTAGGTGAGGCGCAACCGCGCCAGCGGCGCCGGCCGCAGGTTCGTCACGAAGACGTCGCACGTCGCCGCGATCGCCAGCACCGCCGCCCGGCCCTCCGGCGCCTTGAGGTCGATCGACACGTTGCGCTTGTTGCGCAGGAGGTTCAGCGAGACGCCAGAAAGCTGGGGATGGGGACCTTCGCCCATGACCCGGTTGGTCTCGCCCTTGGCCGCCTCGATGGTGATGACCTCGGCGCCGAGGTCACCGAGGATCTGCGTCGCCATCGGTCCCATCACGACCGAGGTGAAGTCGAGGACGCGGATGCCGTCGAGGGGACCCGGGTCGGACACGGCCGCCAGTCTGGTCTTCGCCCGGCCCCTACGGTGCAGTGGATGGAATCCGACGCCGTACGCTCGTCGCAGCTGCGCGAGATGAAGCGGCGGGCCACCGCCGTGCTCGCCATCGTCACGGGCGCGTTCATCGCCCTGCTCGTCGTCGGCAACGCCCACTCCACGCTGATCGCGTACGCGCTGGCGGCGGCCGAGGGCTCGATGGTGGGCGGACTGGCCGACTGGTTCGCCGTGACCGCGCTATTCCGGCACCCCCTCGGGCTGCCGATCCCGCACACCGCGATCATCAGGGAGCGCAAGGATCAGTTCGGCGAGACGCTCGGTGCGTTCGTGCAGGAGAACTTCCTCACCGCCGAGGTCGTCGCCGAGCGCATCCGCGCCGCGAGGATCTCGGAGCGGGTCGCCGTGTGGCTCGCCATCCCGGCCAACGCCGATCGCGTCGCCGGCGGCGTGCTCGAGGGTCTCGTCGCCGTCGTCGATCTGGTCGGTGACGACGACGTCCACCGGTTGTTGCACGACGAGATCGAGCGAGCCCTCCGCTCGATTCCGTTCGCCCCGATCGCGGGGCGGGCGTTGCTCGTCGGTGTGGACGAGGGTCGCCACAAGCCGGTCGTCGACGGCATCCTCAAGGGCGCGGTGACGTTCCTGGACGAGCAGCGCGAGCCGCTCCGAGCGCGCTTCGGCGAGGCGTCGCCGTGGTGGCTGCCGGGCGCCCTCGAGGACCGGTTCTTCGATCGCCTCATCGACGGCGCCCGCATGCTGCTCGCCTCCGTCGCCGCCGATCCCGATCACGAGCTGCGGGCCGAGCTCGACGTGAGGCTGCGCACGCTGGCTGACCGGCTGCAGTACGAGAAGGACCTCGCGGAGAAGGCCGAGGCGCTCGTCGGTGATGCCCTCGCATCGCCCGACGTCCGAGGCTGGACGCGCTCGCTCTGGACCGACCTGAAGACCTCGCTGCGCCTCCAGGTCGAGGACCCGGCGTCGTCGACCCTTCGGCCCCGCGTCGCCGAGGCCGTCGTGGCCATCGGCGGACGGCTGTCCGATGACGCCGTCCTCCAGGCCCGGCTGTCCGGTGCCGCCGAGTCCGGTGTGCGCTACGTCGCCACCCACCACCGATCCGAGATCTCGTCCCTGATCTCGGCAACGATCGCACGGTGGGACGCGCAGGAGACGTCCGACAAGCTCGAGCTGCTGCTCGGTCGCGACCTCCAGTTCATCCGCATCAACGGGACGGTCGTCGGTGGCCTCGCTGGTCTGGCCATCCACGGCTTCGCCGACGTGCTTCGCTGAGGGCATGGAACTGTCGCAGGCGATCGAGGCGGCCAAGGCCCATCCACTCGGGGTGCTCGTCACCCAGAAGCACGATGGGCGGCCGCAACTGTCCAACATCACGCACTCCGTCGGCGACGACGGCGTGATCCGCATCTCGGTGACCGACGGACGGGCGAAGACGAGGAACCTCCGCCGCGACCCGCGGGCCTCGCTCTACGTCGGACGTCCCGACGGCTGGGCGTACGCCGTCCTCGAAGGCACGACGACGTTGAGCGCCGTGGCGACGTCACCCCACGACGAAGCCGTCGACGAGCTCGTGGCGCTCTACCGGGCGGTGCGGGGTGAGCATCCCGACTGGGACGAGTACCGCGCGGTGATGATCAAGGATGGGCGCCTCGTCGTGCGGTTCACGCCCGACCGCGCCTACGGGATGTGGTCTGCATCGTGAACGTGGTCGCTCCGGTTCGACTCCGGCAGGTCGTCGTCGTCACGCGGGACCTCCTGGCGGTGGCGCCCAGGCTGCGGGACGCGCTGCAGCTGCCGGAGCCGTTCGTCGACCCCGGCGTGGGCGACTTCGGGTTGGAGAACCGGGTCTTCGCGGCCGGCGACTGCTTCATCGAGATCCTGGCGCCGATCCGCGACTCGACGGCCGGCGGCCGCTACCTCGAGCGGCGCGGCGGCGACGCGGGATACATGGCGATCTTCCAGCTCGCGGACCTCGACGCCGCCCGAAGGCGGGTGGCCGACCTCGGCATCCGCGTCGTCTGGCAGGCGGATCTCGAGGACATCTCCGGAACCCACCTCCACCCCGCCGACGTTCCCGGCGCCATCGTCTCCTTGGACCGGGCCGATCCCCCCGGGTCGTGGCACTGGGCCGGGCCGCGCTGGCGAGGCGGCCAGCCCGCCGATCGCGCCCCTGGCGGGGTGACAGCCTTGACGATCCAAGCGGCCGATCCGCAGGGGATGGCGAGGCGGTGGGCCGACGTGCTCGGCGTCGCTGCACCCGACGGCGCCGGAGTGCAGCTCGCCGACGCCGGCCAGGAGCTGCGGTTCGTCGACCTGCCCGTCGGTGCGACGCCAAAGGACGAAGGCATCATCGGCGTCGAGCTCGAGCTGGCCCTCCCGGCGACAACGATCGACGTCGCCGGCGTCCGCTTCGACGTGAAGGAGCGCCAACCTTGACCGATCGCGACGACACCGTCACGACGGCGGCGGACCACCGCGAGCCCACGATCGAGGGTCGCTAGTCCGGCGGCGACGACTCGGCCAGTCGGGCCTCGACGGTCGCCACCTTGCCGTGGAGTGCATCGCTGACGCCGGGCCGATGGTCGATCTTGATGACGACCGACACGCGCGGCGCGGACTCCGCCACCTTCATCACGCACGCCTTGATGAGGCCCATCACCTCGTCCCACTCGCCCTCGACATTCGTGAACATGGCGTTGGTCTCGTTGGGCAATCCGCTCTCCCGCACGAGCCGGACGGCGTCGGCGACCGAGGATGACACCGAGTCGCCGGCGCCGAGGGGACTGATCGAGAAGGCCGCGAGCATGGTCCCCAGGCTTACAGTTCCGGGCGTGCCTGACGACACCTGGTTCCGCCGCGCCCGCTTCGGCATGTTCGTGCACTGGGGGCACGTCAGCCAGCAGGGCCTCGAGCTGTCGTGGCCGATGGCGGGCGGCGTCGCCGTGCTGCCGTACTCGACGCCCGTCCCCGTCGCCGAATACCAGGCGAGCGCCGCGACCTTCTCGCCGGACCCCGACGCGCCGA
The DNA here is from genome assembly GCA_035525495.1 of Acidimicrobiales bacterium. Taxonomy (GTDB): domain Bacteria; phylum Actinomycetota; class Acidimicrobiia; order Acidimicrobiales; family CADCTF01; genus DATLED01. Next base: position 27,498 of record DATLED010000097.1, read on the forward strand.
AGGAGTGGGCGCGGGTCGCGCGGGCCGCAGGCATGCGCTATGCCGTGTTCACGACGAAGCACCACGACGGCTTCTCGATGTGGCCGAGCCGCCACTCGAACTTCGCGTCGCCGGTCGACCTCGTCGGCTCGTTCGTGAGCGCCTGCCGAGACGAGGGTCTCCGGGTGGGCCTCTACCACTCCCTCTCGGACTGGCACCACCCGGACTATCCGCCGCTGACCGATGACGACCGTCCCTACTCCTTCTCGCCCCGGCGTTCGTCGAAGGAGCAGTGGGCGCGCTACGTCGAGTACCTCCACGGCCAGGTCGAGGAGTTGCTCACGTCCTTCGGCCCGATCGACGTCCTCTGGTTCGACGGCGGCTGGGAGCGCGGCGCCTCCGAGTGGAAGACCAACGAGTTGCGCGCGCGCATCGCCGAGCTCGCGCCCGAATGTCTCGTCAACGAGCGGCTCCCCGGCCACGGCGACTTCGAGACGCCCGAGCAGTTCGTCCCTGCGGCGCCGCCGGAGCGTCCGTGGGAGACGTGCATGACGATGAACTCGACGTGGGGCTACTGCCCGGCCGACACGGGATACAAGTCCTCGCGCGAGCTCGTCCACACGCTGTGCGAGGTCGCCGGCCGCGGCGGCAACCTTCTCCTCAACGTCGGGCCTCGCGGCGACGGTTCCCTACCGCCCGAGCAGCTCGAGCGGCTGGCCGACGTGAGCTCGTGGATGGATCGCAACGGTGCGTCGATCGTCGACACCGTGCCGGGGCTCGAGCCGTGGCAGTGGTACGGCCCGTCCACGCAGTCCGACGACGGCGGCACCGTCTACTGCCACCTCCTGGCGAAGCCGTACGAGACGGTGACGGTCCGGGGCGTCCCGATCCGGCGAGTCACCGCCGTGCGCGAGCTGGCGTCCGGCCGGACCCTCGACTTCCGCACCAGGACGGCGGTCATGGACGAGCTCTTCAACTGGGACGCCCGTGGTGAGGTCGTGATCGACGTCCCGGCCGATGTGGTCGACGACCTGGCGACGGTGTTCGCCCTCGAGATCGCACCGGAGGGATCGACGGTCGAACCCCCTCTGGCGCTCCGCCCCCCCTCGGCGTGAGCGTCCTCGTCGTCGGGGGCGGCGTCGCCGGTCTCGGGTCGGCCTTGGCCCTGTCCGACGCCGGGTTCGACGTCACGATCATCGAGCGGGACGAGGTGACGCTCCCGGCGACGCCCGACGAGGCGTTCGACGGGTGGCCTCGGCGGGGCGCTCCCCAGGTCCGCCACTCCCACGCCTTCCTGGCGCGGCTGCGGAACCTGCTCCGCGATCGCAACCCCAAGCTGTTGGCCGACCTGCTCGCCGCCGGCGCCACCGAGCTGCGCTTCACCGAGCGGCTTCCGGAGACGCTCACCGACACCGACCCCCGACCCGGCGACGAGGACCTCGTGGCCTTGGCGTGCCGGCGCACGACGTTCGAATGGGTGCTGCGGCGCGACGCGCTCGAGGCGCGGGATGTCCGCATGATCCAGGGCGTCGTCGCCGGACTGGTGGGCGAGCCGGGACGGGTCCGCGGCGTCCGCTTGGAGGACGGGACCGAGTTGCTGGCGGACTGGGTGGTCGACGCATCCGGTCGCCGTTCCCCGCTCCCGTCCTGGCTGGCGGCCCTCGGCGGACCGCCGCTCGTCGAGCGCGAGGAGGACACCGGCATCGTGTACTCGTCGCGCTTCTACCGGCTGCGCTCGGACGCCGAGCTGCCGCCCGTCGAGGGGATGAGCGCCGGCGATCTCGGCTACCTCAAGTTCGCCGTCTTCATCGGGGACAACCGGACGTACTCGATCACCTTCGGCCTCCCGTCGGAGGACTCGTCGTTGCGGGAGCTGCTCAGGGAGCCCGGTTTCACGCGTGCAGCTTCGGCGGTGCCCGCGCTGGCGCCGTGGGTGGACCCCGCGATCGCCGAGCCCTTGACGGACGTCGAGGTGATGGCCCGCCTGCTGAACCGCAGCCGCCGTTTCCTGCTCGAAGACGGTTCGCCGGTCGTGACGGGGTTGTCGGCGGTCGGCGACGCGCACACGTGCACGAACCCCTTGTACGGACGAGGCTGCTCGCTCGGCTTCGTGTCGGCCCATCTGCTGGCCGACGCGTTGGCCGCGCATCGCGACGACCCGCTGGCGGCGGCGCTGGCATACGAGGAGTCGATGGCCCGGGAGGTCCACCCCTGGTACCGGTCATCCGTGGCCCAGGACCGCCAGGACCGCTCGTCGCGCGGTCTGGCGGTGTCCGACGACGACGAGGGCGCGCTGCTCGGGGGCGCCGGTGGAGCCGGAGACGGGTTGGACGCCGAGTCGGCGCGGAGCCTCCTGCGCGACGGTCTGTTCCCGGCGACCCGCACCGACCCGGTCGTGTTCCGGGCCTTCCTGCGCACGTTCAACCTGCTCGACCCGCCGGACCGGATCCTGCGCGACCCCGACGTCATCGGGCGGGTGCTGACCGTCTGGCAGGACCGCGACAACCGGGAGGAGCCGCCGCCGGCTGGTCCGGACCGCGACGCCCTGCTGGCGCTCCTGTGATCACGTTGGTGTTCCCGTTGCGGAGGTTGCCCGCCTTGTCGCGTGAGGAGTTCCAGCGCTACTGGTTCGACGTGCACGGCCCGCTGGTGCGGTCCTACGCGGAGGTGCTCGGGATCCGCCGCTACGTCCAGGTGCACACGTTGGCCGACGATGTCTCCGCGGCGTTGCGCGCGTCACGGGGCGCGCCCGAGCCCTTCGACGGGGTGGCCGAGCTCTGGTACGACAGCCTCGAAGCACTGGGTGCAGCGGTGGCGTCCGAGGCCGGGCGAGCGGCATCGCGGGCCCTGTTGGAGGACGAGCGCCGCTTCATCGACCATGCGGCGTCCCCGCTCTGGTTCGCCGAGGAGCGCCCGATCGTGGGTCACCACTGACGTGCAGCTCACCCCGCGCTACGCAGGACCGCCCCTCCTCGTGCTCGATCTCCCGCTCGGCGACCCGTCGGTTCCGATGGTCCGGCAGCGGCGCCGCTTGGGGGCGATGCTGGAGGGGCTGACGCCGGCGCAGTGGGCCACGCCGAGCCGCTGCGAGGGCTGGTCCGTCCACGATGTCGTCGCCCACCTCGAAGGCGTGAACCGGTTCTGGACGGCGTCCGTCCTCGCCGGGCTCCGAGGTGAGCCGACCCGCTTCCTGGCGTCGTTCGACCCGGTGGTCACCCCGGCGCTGATGGTGGAGGCGGTGCGGTCGCTCGACCCTTCCGAGGTCCTCGCCCGCTTCCGCGACTCGGTGGAGGCCCTCGCCGCCGCGGTCGACGGCCTCGGCGCCGCTGGCCTCGCCGCTGTGGCCGAGGCGCCTCCGGGGCACGTCCCCATCGCCGCTGCCGTGTTGCACGCGCTGTGGGACGGCTGGATCCACGAGCGCGACATCGCCCTGCCTCTGGGCGTCGGGCCCGCGCTGGACCCCGAGGAGATCACCGATGCGCTCGTCTACGTCGCCGCCCTCGGTCCCGTGTTCCTGGCCACCGCTGGCTCGACCCGCGTGGGCACGTTGCTCGTCGAGGCGACCGACCCCGATGCAAGCTTCGTGGTCGCCGCCGGCACGACCATCACCGTCCGCCCGGCCAGCGGCAGTGGCGATCCCCGCGACCCGCCCGACGCCCGCCTCGCCGGCCGAGCCGTCGACCTCGTCGAAGCCCTGAGCTTCCGCGCGCCCTTCCCCGCCGAAGCCGAGCTCCCAGTCGACGACGACCGCTGGCTGCTCGGCGGCCTCGCCGAGGTCTTCGAGACCACCGCCGGTCGCTAGGGCGGAGGCCGGCAGTGGCGTTGGCGGTTGTGGTGGCCGCATGCCAGTCGTCCGTTGGCTTCGATCGTGGGCCCTCCGGCGTTCCACGGGATGACGTGGTCGACCTGGCGGTGCTCGGCGTCCTCCTCGCAGGTCGGGTGGAAGCACTCCCGATCCCGGACCTGCACGGCCCGCCGG
>DATLED010000098.1:0-67149 GCA_035525495.1 Acidimicrobiales bacterium
CCGGCGGGCCGTGCAGGTCCGGGATCGGGAGTGCTTCCACCCGACCTGCGAGGAGGACGCCGAGCACCGCCAGGTCGACCACGTCATCCCGTGGAACGCCGGAGGGCCCACGATCGAAGCCAACGGACGACTGGCATGCGGAACCCACAACCGGCAACGCCACGCCCGCCCCCCACCATGACCGGGTCAGCTGGCGGGCACGATCCAGTCGCGACGAAGCTCCTCGCGGCGTTCGGTCCACTCCTCGGCGGTGATGGCGAACCGGATGTGGTCCTCCCAGGTCCCGTTGATCTCGAGGTAACGCAGCGCCACGCCCTCGTTCCGCAACGCCAGCTTCTCCACGACCCGCCGGCTGGCGGCGTTGCGGGGGATGATCGACACCTGGATTCGGTGCAGCCCGAGCTCCTCGAAGGCGAACTGCGCCAGGACGGCGACCGCCTCGGGCGTGTAGCTCCGCCCGGCCACGGCCTCGTCCATCCAGTAGCCGATGTACGCGTTCTGGAACGGACCGCGCTGGATCGAGTTGAGGTTGATCTCGCCACAGAACCGCCCGTCGACGAACACCCCGAACCCGTATCCGGACCCGACTTCTCGCTCCCGGTCGCGCGCCGAGCAGCGGGCCACGTAGGCCCGCCGGTCCTCGGTCGGGTCGGGGTGACCGGCGGCGGCGCGCGGCTCCCACTTCAGGAGCCAGTGGCGGCAGCGGATGCGGACCTCGCGCCAGGCCTCCCAGTCGGCCGGCACGAGCGGCCGCAGAACGATCCGCCGTCCGGGCAACGAGAGCGGGCTCGAGCGCGGCATCAACGGGCCGCCCGCACCGCTTCGAGCGTCGAGGGGTCCTCGAGCGCCGACAGGTCTCCCGGGTCCCCGCCCAGCACCGAGGACCGGATGGCCCGCCGCAGCACCTTGGCGTTGCGGGTCTTCGGTAGCGCCGTCGTGAACCGCACCGCCGACGGCCGGAACGACTTGCCCAACCGGTCGGCGACCAACGCCGCCAACGACGACCGCAGCTCGTCGGTCACCTCCACATCGGCACCGAGCACGACGAAGCACCACAGCGCCTCGCCCTTCACCTCGTCGGGGATCCCCACGGCCGCCGCCTCCACCACCGCGGCATGCGAGACGAGCACCGACTCGACCTCCGCAGGCCCGAGCCGCTTGCCCGCGACCTTGATGGTGTCGTCGCTGCGGCCGTGGAGGAACCACTCGCCGTCGGCGTCGATCGACGCCCAGTCGCCGTGGCGCCACACGCCCGGGTACATCGACCAGTACGTCTCGAGGTAGCGCTCCGGGTCCTGGAACAGCCCCCGGGTCATGCCCGGCCACGGCTTCGTGCACACGAGCTCGCCGACCGCACCCCGCACGGGACGACCGGAGTCGTCGAACACGTCGACGGCCATGCCCAGGGACGGCCCGCCCAACGACATCGGCTTGATCGCCTCGACGGGATGCGGCGACAGGAAGCACGCTCCGACCTCGGTGCCGCCGGAGATGTTGATGATCGGGCAGCGTCCGCCGCCGACGACGTCGAGGTACCAGTGCCAAGGGTCCTCGTTCCACGGTTCCCCGGTCGACCCGAGGATCCGGAGCTTCGAGAGGTCGTGGCGGCGGACGACGTCGTCGCCGTGGGGCATGAGGGCGCGGATCAACGTTGGCGAGATCCCGAGGACGGTCACCCCGTGACCTGAGACGAACGACCACAACCGGTCGGGCTCGGGCCAGTCGGGCGCACCTTCGTAGAGCGCCAGCGTGGCCCCGTTCGCCAGCGTCCCGGCGACCTCCCATGGCCCCATGATCCAGCCCATGTCGGTGAACCAGAACAGCGTGTCGTCGGCACGCACGTCGAACTGGAAGGCCACCTCCTCCGCCACCTTCACCCCGAACCCACCGTGGACGGCGACGCTCCCCTTCGGCCGCCCCGTCGTCCCCGAGGTGTAGGCGATGAACAGGGTGTGCTCGCTGTCGACCATCCGCGTCGGGAACGGGCCGTCGGGCACCCGGTTCCAGGCCCGTCCACCGGCGAGCCGTGGCACGACGACCGTGGTGACGATCGAGGGCACGTCCTCCATCGCCCGCACGGCGGTGCTCATCATGTCGACCGTCTGGCCGCGCCGGTAGGTGCCGTCGGCGAAGATCAGCGCCTTGGCGCCGGCGTCGTTCAGCCGGGACGAGATCGCCTCCGGCCCGTACCCCGAGAAGAGCGGCAGGAAGACGGCGCCGAGCTTCATCACCGCCAACAACGCGGCGACGGTCTCGGGCAGCATCGGGAGGAAGATGCCGACGGCGTCGCCCCGGCCGATTCCTTCGAGATCGAGCTGGATGGCGAGACCGTCGACCTCGACGCGCAGCTCGGCGTAGGTCCACGAGCGCTCGGTCCCGTCCTCGCCCTCCCACCGCACGGCGACCCGATCGGGCGCCTCGCGGGCCCAGCGGTCGACGCAGGCGTCGGCGAGGTTCAGCCTCCCTCCGTTGAACCACGTCGCCCACTCGATGCCGCGGCTCGCGTCGAGCACCGACGCGTACGGCTCGGCGAAGGGGATGCCGAGGAACCGGACGACCGCGTCCCAGAACCACTCGGGCTCGTCGATCGACCGGCGGACGAGTTGGGCGAACGTGGCGATGCCGTGCTCCCGCTGGAAGCGGTGGACGTTCGTGGCCTCGATCGACGCGGCGTCGGGACGCCACGCCACGCCGGACGTCACCGGCCGAGGACCTCGCCCAGCGCGCCGAGGAGGAGCGTCACGTTGCGCGGCCGCGCCGTGTGCCCCATGCAACCGATGCGCCACACCTTGCCGGCGAACGCACCGAGCCCCCCGCCGACCTCGATGCCATAGCGCTCGAGCAGCGTCCGGCGCGCGGCGGCTTCGTCGCCGATGACGTCAGGGACCCAGACCGTCGTGAGCTCGGGGAGCCGATGTCCCTCTTCGGCGAAGAGCTCGAAGCCCAGCTTCTGCAGCCCGTCGTGGAGGAGCTGGCCGCACTCGGCGTGCCGGGCCCACACCGCCTCGAGCCCCTCGTCGAGCAGCGCGCCGAGGCCGGCGTGCAGCGCGAACACCATCGAGATCGGTGCCGTGTGGTGGTACTTGCGTGCGCCGGTGGCGCCACCGGTGTACTCGCCCAGCATCCCCAGGTCGAGGTACCACGACTGCGGCTTCGCGATCCGGCGCGCCCACGCACGATCGCCCAGCGTCAGCGGCGCCAGCCCGGGCGGCACGCCGAGGCACTTCTGCGTTCCGCTGTAGGCGACGTCCACTCCCCACGCATCGACGTCGACGGGGATGCCGCCGAGGGACGTGACGCAGTCGACGAGCAACAGCGAGTCGCCCTTGCCCGCGCCGAGCGCTTCGATTTCGTTGCGGACGCCGGTCGACGTCTCGGCGTGGACGACGGCGATCACCTTGGGAGACGGGTGCGCGTCGAGCAGCCGTTGGGGGTCGAGGGCGCGTCCCCACGGCGCCTCGACGCGCACGACCTCGGCGCCGGCGCGCGCGGCGACGTCGCACATGCGTTCGCCGAACACGCCGTTGACGCCGACGACGACGGGGTCGCCCGCTCCGACGGTGTTGACGAACGCCGCCTCCATCCCCGCCGAGCCCGTGCCGCTGATCGGCAGTGTGCGGGCGTTGGTCGTGCGGAAGACGGTGCGCAGTCGTTCGCACGTCTCGTCGAGGAGGGCCACGAAGTCCGGGTCGAGGTGGCCGAGCATCGGGCGGCCGAGGGCGGCCATGGCCTCCGGATACGGGTTGCCGGGCCCTGGTCCCATGAGGATGCGGTCGGTGATCGCCACGACCGGCGATGCTATCTACGCCGTTCTCGGCCCGAGACGGCGGCGGAGCTCGACGTACACCTCCGTGCCGACCACGGCCTCCAGCTCGGTCCCGAGCGACTCGATCACCGGACGGTCGCCGACGTAGGCCAAGCCCCGCGCACCGGAGTCATCGTCGCCCTCCGTGCAGCACCACGCCATCGTCTCGCCCTCCTCTCCCCAGTCGGTCCGGCTCCAGCGGCGGAGGGTCGCCGTCTCCGTGCCGTCGCCGGCGTCCTCCCAGTCGACCTTGATCGGGAGCTGCCAGCACACCGACGGCTTCCACTCGGTCGGTGACTCCCCGCCGGCGACGGCTTCGAGGTGGAGGGCGCACCCGGTGCCGCCGGGGAAACCAGGTCGGTTCAGGAAGATACAGGCGCCGTCGACGACGCGAGTGGCGGTGCGCGTCTCGGCGTCGCTGAAGACCCCGTCGGCCTCGGCGGTCGCGTGGTGCTCGAAGCGTTGGGGGTCGATGCACGCGGCGAGGGCGCTGATGGCCATCGCCTCGTCGTCGCCGTCGAGGACCGCGCCGACCGAGCAGCACCCGTCGCCCAGCTCTGGCGCGGGGCGCTCGTGGATGCCGAGGCACCCGCGGCCCCAGATGCACGTCCAGTTGGACCGGAGGAACTCGGCGTCGACGAAGCGCCAGGTGATGTCGCCGGTGCGGATCTCTTCCACGCTCATGAGCTTCGCACCCACGCGAGCGCACCCCGTGCCGCCGCGACGGCGGTGCTGAGGGTGGCCTGCAAGAGGTACCCGCCCGTCGGCGCCTCCCAGTCGAGCATCTCACCGGCGACAAACGTGCCGGGACGACGGTGCAACATGAACCGCTCGTCGATCTCGTCGAGGGCGATGCCGCCGGCGGTGGAGATGGCGCGACCGATCGGTTGGAGACCGGTGACATCGAGGCGGACGTCCTTGATCCGACGGGCGAGCTCACGAGATGCCGTCGGGAGAGGGCCCGCTTCTCGGAGCAACCCGATGGCCGCGGGCGCCAGTCCCGCCGTGCGGCGGAGCGTCGACGACAACGAGTCCTTGGGGCGCCGACGGTTCTGGAGCCGCATGGCGAGCTCACCGGCGTCGACGTCAGGACGGAGGTCGATGCGGATGGCGGTGCCGCCGTCCCGCACCGACCGTCCGACGGCGTAGACCGGTCCACCCTCGATCCCGGACGCGGTGATCATGAGGTCGCCCCGCGCGACGGCGTCACCGGCACGGACCTCGACGGTCTTCAGGGCGGTGCCGGCGAACCGCTCGACGAACACGGACGACCACGGCACGGCGACACCCGCGTTGGCCGGCCGCAGCGGTGTGACGGCGATGCCGGCGCGCTCCACGACGCTGACCCACGATCCGTCGGAACCCGTACGGGGCCAGCTGGCGCCGCCGAGGGCGAGGATCGTCGCTGACGCGACGACGTCACCGTCGTCGAAGCGGACGCGTCCCTCGTCGTCCCACCCGAGCCAGGTGCTCCGGGGACGCAGCACGACGCCGAGGTCGTCGAGTCGGCGCAGCCACGCCCGTAGCAGGGGCGTGGCCCGGAACGCCTCGGGGAAGACCCGTCCACTCGTGCCGACGACCGCCCGCTGGCCGAGGGAGCCGGACCAGGCTCGAAGCTCGTCAGGACCGAAGGCGCGGATCGCGGCTTCGAGCGTGGGGCGGGCGTCGCCGTAGCGGTCGACGAGTCGGTCCAGCGGCTCGGTGTGGGTCAGGTTGAGGCCTCCGCGCCCCGCGAGCTGCAGCTTCCGGCCGGCGGAGGGCATCCGCTCGTGGATTGTGATGGCGACCTCTTCGCCAGACGACGCGAGGACCTCGGCGGCCATCAGCCCGGCAGGCCCTCCCCCCACGATGACGATCGCCTGCGGCACCTCCGGATCCTGACGCATGCTTGGCGCCTTGCCCCGATCACGCCCGCAGGACGACGAAGACTCGCCGAAGCACGACGCCTTCCAACCGACCTCCCGCACGCCTCGCAAGAACTGGGACGACGACGTCCACGATCCGGAGCAGTCGACCTACACGTCGGCCGACCCGGGGCCCGCGCCGATCCCGGAGTGGGTGATCACCGACGACGCCGCGCGGCAGTTCGAGCGGGGCGTGATCAAGACGGGGAAGGAGGCCGACGTCCACCTCGTCGAGCGCGTCGTCGGCGACCGGACGAACCTGCTGGCGGCCAAGCGCTACCGCGATCTCGACGAGCGCACCTTTCGGGACGATGCCAAGTACCGCAAGCGGACGGGCGACCGTCGCGTCGACCTGGCGATCGCGCAGGGCACCCGCGCGGGCGTGAGCTTCCGCGCGCAGCTTTGGCTCGAGACCGAGTTCGAGTCGCTGTCGAAGCTGTGGGAGATCGGGTGTGCGGTGCCGTATCCGGTGCAGAAGCTCGGCGTCGAGCTGATGATGGAGTACCTCGGCGACGAGTCCGAGGCCGCTCCGCGGCTGGTCAACGCCATCTCTGCGCTCGACGTCGACGCGCGACACGACCTCTTCGAGCAGCTGTGCGAGGCGCTGCGGTTGATGACGTCGATCAGCCTCGTCCACGGCGACCTCTCCCCCTACAATCTCTTGGTCTGGGAGGAGCGGCTGTACGTCATCGACCTGCCCCAGGCCGTCGACCCGATCCTGAAGCCGGAAGGGCTGTCGCTGTTGCAACGCGACGTGACCAACCTGTGCAAGTGGTTCACGTCGAAGGGCGTGGCGACGGACGCCGTCGCGCTGTCCCGGGAGCTGTTGGAGATGTTGCGCGGGACCTGAGTCAGCGCAGCGCGGCGTAGCTCTTGTCGACGAGGTGGCGGGCGCTCATCTCCGCACGAGGCTCTGGACCATGCCCTCGAGGAGGTCGGCTTCGGACACGAGGCACTCCTCGAACCCGAAGTAGCGCATGACCGCGACCAGGATGAGGGCTCCGGCGACGGCGACGTCGACCCGTTCCGGGTCGAGTCCGGGGTTGGCGGCGCGATCCTCGGCGCACTCGGTGGCCAGGGTCCGGAAGACGTCCTCGGCGGCCTTGCGGGTGAGGACGTAGTGGTGGATGCGATTCGGGTCGTAGGTGTGCAATCCGAGCTCGACGGCGGCGACGGTGGTGACGCTGCCGGCGAGACCGACGAGGCGTGCGGCGTCGAGGGTCTGGGGCATGGTGCGGGCGACGTCGTCGAGGTGGATGCGGGTGACGTTCAGGGCGTCGGCGAGCTCGCCGGGATCGGGCGGGTCGCTGTGGAGGTAGCGCTCGGTCAGGCGGACGGAGCCGACGTCGATGGACACGATGCCGGTGGGGTCTTGGTGCCCGCCGTGGCCGACGACGAGCTCGGTGCTGCCGCCGCCGATGTCGACGACGAGGTAGGGACCGAAGGCGGGGTCGAGGTCGCGGGTGGCGCCCGCGAAGCTGAGCCGGCCTTCCTCTTCGCCGGTGAGGAGCTCGGGGGTGGCGCCACCGGTGGCTCGTTCGATGGCGTCGAGGAGCGCTTGCGCGTTGGTGGCGTCGCGTGCGGCGGAGGTGGCGGCAACCCGGACCTGTGTGCGCGGGTCGTCGATGCCGTGGTGGTCGAGGCGCCGGCGGTAGTCGGTGAGCGTGTTGGCAACGCGAGCGATCGCCGCGTCGTCGAGGCGGTTCGTGCGGTCGACGCCGGCGCCGAGTCGGGTGATGGTGGTGCGGCGTTCGATCTGTCGCCCTTCGGCGTCGGCGACGAGGAGGCGGGTCGAGTTCGTGCCGCAGTCGATGGCGGCGACGTTGCTCATCGGTCGTAGGCGCCCGACGCGAGCTGTTCGTCGACCCACCGTCCGACGGGATCGTCGCCGCCGGCGAGGTGGTGGGCGTAGTGGGCGTGGAGGCACTTCACGCCGGTACGGGTGCCGCCGACGCCGCCGCTGGGGCGCGGCCCGTGGTGCTCGGGCGGGATGGCGGCGTCGCGCTCGGCCGCGTAGCGATCGTGGGCGCGTTGGAGCTCGTTCGGATCGATCTCGTGCTCGGCACGGTCGACGCCGCCCGCGGCTTCGAGCCTGCTGATGCGGTCTCTCGTGATCGAGGCGAGCAGCCAGTAGCGGGTCGGCATGGGGCGACCGTCGTCGAGGACGGGCGCGTTGCGGACCACGAGCGGGTCGCCGGTGGCGAGGTCGCGCACGACGATCTCGTAGGCGCCCTGGGGGATGCGGCCGAGGAGCGCCACGACCCGCGCGTGCTCCTCGTCGCTGGTGGTCAGCGTCGCTTGTTGCGCCGCCGGCGGCGCAGGAACCACACGATCACGAGCACCCCGGCGACCACGGGGATGGCCCGCTTGGCGACCGGGACGCCGGCGGCGTCGAGGAGGTCGACGGGCTCCGACGCGTTGTGGTCGATCCTGCGGATCGTCGGCGGATCTTCGACACGCGCTTCGGTCGCTTCGGTCGGGGGGTCGGTGACGCCGATTGTGGCCACCGGCTCCGGCTCCGGCTCCGGCTCCGACTCGGGCTCGGGCTCGGGCGTGGTGGTCTTCGTCGCCGTCGCCGTCGCCGTCGGCGTCGTGGTGGCCGCCGCGACGGCGGGCTCCGGCTTCTTCCGCGCCGGCTTCTTCGGCTCCGCCTTCTTCGGCTTCGGCTCCGGCTCCGGCGCAGGTGATGGCGTCGTCGCCGCGGGGGCGACGGGGTCGCCGTGGGGTGGGGTCGCGCTGCCGTTGGACGCCGAGGGCACGCCGGACAGCAGGTCGTGCTCGAGGCACTCGACGAACTGCGTCAGCAACTTGCCCGATACGTCGACCAGCACGCCGCGGCCGAACTGCGCCACCTTGCCCGTGATCGTGAGGTTCGTCTCGACCTTGACCGCGGTGCCGTCGCCGTCGGCCGTGAGGGTGGCCGTGATGAGCGCCGACGCGTTCCCCTGGCCGCGGGTGTCACGACCCTCCGCCTTCAAGACCGCAACGTGCTCCACGTCGTCTCGCGACTTGAACGTCGCCTTGCCCTTGTACTGCGCGGTGATCGGCCCGACCTTCACCTTCACGACGCCGCGGAACTCGTCGCCCTCGATCTCCTGCAGCTGGGCGCCGGGCAGGCACGGGGCGATGCGCTCCACGTCGGTCAGGACCTTCCACGCGTCCTCGACCGGCACGCGTACCCGGAATTCGTTGGTCAGCTCCACTGGGCGAGGTCCTCCACGGTGTCGACATCCGCCGGATTGCCCTCGCACGCTACTGCGCCCCACACCTCGGGCTCTCGTCGCATCAGTTCCCTCGCCCCCTCGTCGCCCGAGAACGACAGCCGATCCCACACCGAGGCGTCCAGGCGGACGGGATTGCCGCGCCGCCCGTCGTAGGTCGCCACGGCGACGGGCGGCGTCGGCCCGGCACCGGCCACCGCCCGCCACGCCGAGGCCGGCACGAGCGGTTGATCCCCGAGACCGACCACGACCGCCGACAGCTCCAGCGTCCTGGCCCACGCCACCGCCACACCCAACGAGCTCGCCTGCCCCGAAGCCCACGACGGGTTCGACAGCACCACGACGTCGCCCGCCACCAGATGGCCCATCGGCACGGCGCCCTCGACGACGGCAACCGGGCCCACGCCCGAGGAGATCGCCGCCTCGACCGCCCACTGCACCAACGGGCGCCCCCGGAACGGCGTCACCAGCTTGTGGGCACCCCCGCCGCCGGCGGCGAACCGCGACCCGCCGCCCGCGGCGAGAACGACACAACCAACGGTCACGCCCAGGTGACCGCGAAGACCCGGTGCGGCTGCGACAGCCCCTTCAGGTCGATCTCCTGCCCGCGGTCGAACTCGAACTCGCCGCTCGACGCGCACAGCTCCTTCAACAACGCCGACACCAGGATCTCCTCACCTCGCGCCGCGGTGGCGATGCGCGACGCCAGGTTCACGGTCGAGCCGAGGAAGTCGTCGGCGTCCCGTATGGCCTCTCCGGTGTGCAGTCCCATGCGCACCCGCAACGGGGTGTCCGGATGGGCCGCAGTCCACGCCCACTGCTTCTTCTGGATCGCCTGTGCGCACCGCAGGGCCCGAGCGGCACTGTCGAACGCGACCATGAACCCGTCGCCGTGCACCTTCACCTCGAACCCGCGGTGGGTGAGCAGCTCCGCACGTACCAACCGGTAGTGCTCGCGCAGGACCTCGCGGGCTTGCATGTCGCCGAGCCGCTCGTTCAACGAGGTGAAGCCCTCGATGTCACTGAAGAGGATCGTGACCGTGCCTTCGGGGGCGACCTGCGAGCGGAGCTGCGTCCACTCGTCACGCACGTCCTCGGCCACCGCCTCGATGCCGCGGCGCAACTGTGGCGGAGGTTGACGGTCGAGCCCACGGGTCGGCGGGCCGTCACGGTCGCGGTCACGGCCGCGGTCGCGGTCGCGGTCGCGGTCGTGACGGTCGGCCCGACGGGCGTCGCGCTCGAGGCGACGCTGTTCGTGCGACAGCTTCTTCGTCTCACCGGGCGGCTTGCGGCTGCGCACGGTGACGCCGCCCATGAGCGCGAAGGCGCGCACCCGAACCAGCGGCGATCCCGGGATCACCGGCACGTCGCGGATCGCCGTCTGGTTCGAGCCCATGATCGGAAGACCCTGCATGACGACCTCGATCCCCTCGGGGACGATGATGTCGACGCCACCCATCACCGCAAACGCGTGGATCGTCACTTCGTCACCGACGACCTCGGCCTGGCGCAGGTCCAATTGGCACGACCCCATGATGCTGACGGCCGTGGTGCTGCCCTCCACGCGCCAGCGACCCTTGCGCTGGCTGCTGCTGAAGATGGACACGGTGACGTTGACGACCCGACGCAGCCGCGACCCGGAGGCGGCCGCCGGTGCCGGCATGCCCGTGGTGCGGGGAACCACCACCGGCAGATCCCTGGTGACGACCTCGATGTCGTTGTTCGTCACCGCCGCGTAGACGTGACCGACCCGATCCGAGAACTCGTCGAGGGTGATTCGTCCGTCGCCGAGGTGGTGGCGGAGGAACGCGACCGCCCGCTCCCGCTCGACGTCGTCGATGCGGACGCTCGGGAGTTCGTCGCTCACCGCTGACGGGTTCGGCCGAAGCGACGATCGCCGATGCGGTCGCGCGGCAAGCGGACGCGCACGTCGCCGAAGACGGCGAAGGCGCGCACGGTGACGATCGGCGACCCCGGCACCGGAGGGGCCGAGCCGGTGTCGCATCGCGTGGAGCCGAACAGCGGGAGACCCTGGAGGTTCACCTCGATGCCCTCGGGCACGATCACCGTGATGTTTCCGAAGATCGCCGCCGCGGTGACCAACGGGTTCGGGCCCTCGATCGACGCTTCGCTCAGGTCCAGGGTGGCGTCCCCGAACGCCGCCACGAGCACGCACTCGTCGTCGAGGGTGAAGCGGCCACGCCGGTTGGCGCTGGAGAAGATGGCGATCAACCACCGCACGGCCCGGCCCCGCCGCGAGCCGATGGCCTCCGACGGGTCGTCGGCGGGCGGCGCTTCCTCGGACCAGGGCACCGGCAGGTCGCTCACGACGGCGTCGAGCTCGACGGCCGTCCGGGCGTTGTAGACGTCGCCGACGCGATCGCTGAACTCGTCGAGGGTGATGCGGCCTTCGGTGCAGTGCATCCGGAGGACGGCGACCACGCGGTCGCGGTCGTTGTCCGCGATCCGGGGCTCTGCGCGGCTCGACTCCTCAGGAAACATCGATCGCCCCCCTGGCGTGGATCGGTCCCTCAGTGTCGCGCAGGCTCGGTGGCCGCCGCCCCGTCCGCAGGGCGATGATCTCGGCGCAGATGGACACGGCGGTCTCTTCGGGCGTCCGCGCCCCGATGTCGAGGCCGATCGGAGCCATCAGGCGGGCCAGCTGGTCATCGGTCACACCGGCGTCGCGAAGGCGTTGTCGGCGCTCGCCGTCCGTGCGACGCGACCCCATGGCGCCGAGGTAGCCCACGCGCGTCCGCAGTGCGGCGACGACCGCGGGGACGTCGAACTTGTGGTCGTGGGTGAGCACGCACACCGCATCACGCGGCCCGAGGTCGTCACCGACACCCGCGAGGTAGCGGTCGGGCCAGTCGACGACGACCTCGTCCGCCATCGGGAACCGCGCGGCGGTCGCGAACACGGGACGGGCGTCGACGACGACGACGCGGTAGCCGAGGACCTTGCCGACCCTCGTGAGGGCCGCCGTGAAGTCGACGGCGCCGAAGATCAGCAACCGGGGCGGCGGCGCGAACGACTCGATGAAGACGCCGACCTCGGTCTGTCGGGCCTGGCCCTCCGGGCCGTAGTGACGGGTCGAGCTGAGTCCGGCGTCGAGCTCGGCGCGCGCGTCCCGCGACACGACCCGGTCGAGCTCGGGATGACCGAGCGTCCCTTCCGGGGCCTCGTGGCCGAGCCGGACCAGCAGCTTCGCTCCGAGGGGCTCGCCCTCGACGATCGTGACCAGTGCCACTGGCTCCTCGGCGCGGATGGCATCCCGCAACGACTCGTAGAGGGAGCCGCTCACCGTGTCTGCCTCTGGGCCGGCGGGCCGTGACTGCCTCTGGGCCGGCGGGCCGTCGCTTCGCTCACCAGTCGAGGGGCTCGATCAACAGGTGGACGGTGCCACCGCACGTCAGTCCGACGGCGAAGGCCTCGTCGTCCGAGTACCCGTAGGTGACCCGACGGGGACGGCCGTCGCCACCCAGCAGGTCGAGCGCCTCGGTCACCACCGCACCCTCGACGCACCCACCGGACACCGATCCGGCGACCTCGCCGTCCTCGTTGACGACCATGGTCGCGCCCGGGTCGCGCGGCCCGGAACCCTCGATGCCCACGACGCGCGCCACCGCGATCCGCTTGCCGCCGCGGCGCCACCGCTCGATGTCGTTGAGCACTTCCTTCATCTCCCGGCCACCACCTCGGCCAGCACCTCGAGCGATGCCATCGAGTGTCCCTCCAGGAACTCGTCGACGAACGGCAGCGCCGCCGCCATCCCCCGAGCCAGGGGCGCGTAACCGGGGGTGACCTTGAGCGGGTTCACCCACACCACGCGATGGGCGACGCGATGCAGCCGCGCCATCTGCCGCGCCAGCTCCTCGGCGTCGCCGCGGTCCCACCCGTCGGAGAGGATGACCACGACGGCACCGCGGGCCATCCCCCGCACGCCCCACTCGTCGTTGAAGGCCCCCAGCACCTCGCCCAATCGGGTACCGCCGCTCCAGTCGCTCACCGCCGAGGACGCCTTCTCGAGCGCCGCGTCCGGGTCGTGGGACGAGAGCTCGCGGGTGAGACGCGTCAGCCGGGTTCCGAGGGCGAACGCCTCGACCCGACCTCTGCCGACGACGGCCGCGTGGAGGAAGCGCAGCAGGGCGCGGCTGTAGGACTCCATGCTCCCGCTGACGTCGCACAGCAGCACGACCCGCCGCGGCCGGTCGCTCGGCGCCAGGAACGCCCGCTCGATGGGTTCGCCGTGCAGCCGCAGCGAACGGTGGACGGTGCGGCGGAGGTCCGGGTGCCGCGTGCGCCGGCGCGTCCGGCGCAAGCGGTGCGAACGCCGGAGGGCGCCGCCGAGGCGGAGGTCGGCCATCAGCTTGCGGGCCTCGTCGAACTCGCGGTTCGTGTACGCCGCGAAGTCCTTGTGCCGGAGCACCTCCGTCGGGCTGTAGCGGACGCTGATCGTGCGGCCCTCGTCGGCATCGCCGGCACCGGAGCCGGGCTCGGGCTCGTCATCGGCGGCCTCGTCGTCGAGCGCGAGCACGATGGCCTCGACGTCCTGGCTCGCCCGGATGAGCTGGCGTTGGAGCCAGAAGGCGGCGAACGCGTGCTCGTAGGCGGGGTGATGCTCGGGGCGACGGACCAGCGTCGTGCGGCCGGCCCAGTACACCCCGGCGCGCTCCTCGATCCCGACCTGTCCGAGGGCGTCCACGAAGGTGACGACGTCGCCCGTCGCCACGGGCACGCCCATGCGCCGCAAGGTCGTGGCGAACGCCGTCGCCATCCGCTCGACCTGTTCCCCGAGCTCAGCCCGCACGGGCGACCGCTGCCTCCACGAGCCCGCCAACCCCGCCGCCCCGCACCCGCTCCTGGTCCTCGCGGTACTTCAACACCGAGCCCAGCGTGGCCTCCACCCAACGCTCGGTCAGCTCGGCCTGACCGAGGGCGGCCAGCGCCTGCGCCCAGTCGATGACCTCGGCGACGCCCGGTGGCTTGAACAGCTCGAACCCCCGCATCCGCTCGACGGCCGCGGCGACCTGGCGGGCCAGGCGCTCGACGACCTCGGGCGCCCGCAGACGGATGATCGCGACCTCGCGCTCGAAGCCGGGGTGCTCGACCCAGTGGTAGAGGCACCGGCGCTTCAGCGCGTCATGGACGTCGCGGGTGCGGTTGGACGTGAGCACGGCGACCGGCGGCACCTCGGCGCGGAACGTCCGCAACTCCGGCACCGTCACCGCGTAGTCGCTGAGGATCTCGAGCAGGAACGCCTCGAACTCGTCGTCGGCGCGGTCGACCTCGTCGATGAGCAGGACGGGCGGCGGCCCCTCGCGATGGTCGATGGCCTTGAGGAGGGGGCGCCTGACGAGGAACCGCTCGGAGTACAGCTCGTCCTCGGCGGCAGCGACGTCGGCGCCGGTGGCCTCCACGGCCCGCAGGTGGAGCAGCTGCCGGGAGTAGTCCCACTCGTAGGCCGCCTGCGCCAGGTCGATTCCCTCGTAGCACTGGAGCCGCAGGAGCTCGCCACCGGTCCAACGCGACAGGACCTTGGCCACCTCGGTCTTGCCGACGCCGGCCTCGCCTTCGAGCAGCAGCGGTCGCCTTAGCGTGAGGGCGAGGAACACCGCCGTCGACAGCCCCTCGTCCGCCAGGTAGCCGTGCTCCGCCAGGGCGGCGGTGACGTCGTCGACGGAGGTCGGTTGCATGCGCAGCGAACGCTAATGGGGCGGACGGAGGACGGCCTCAGACCCCGGCTTCCTCGAGGGCGCGGCGGACCAGCACTTGCGCGAGGTGACGTCGGTACTCCGGCGAGGCGTTGAGGTCGCCGGGCGGATCGAGGCCCTCGGCCGCGGACGCGGCAGCGTCGGCGGCCGAGGCGCCCGACGCCAACGCGGCCTCGACCGCGGTGGCCCGCATCGGTACGGAGCCCATGTTGACCAGCGCGATGCCGGCCCCGTTGCCGGCACCGGTGCGGACGGCGGCGACGCCGACGATGGCCCAGTCCTGCGCCCGCCGGTTGAACTTCTGGAACGACCACCCGTTGGCGCCGGTCTTGGGAACGCGGATCTCCGTCAGGAGCTCGTCGGGGTGCAGCGCCGTCTCGAGGAAACCCTGGAAGAAGTCGGTGGCGGCGATCTCGCGCTGGCCGTTCGGACCCTTGGCGACGAGCGTCGCATCCAGGGCGAGAACGACGGCGGGAAGGTCCGATGCCGGATCGCCGTGGGCCAACGTGCCGCCGAGGGTGCCGCGATGGCGGACCTGGGGATCGCCGACGTGGGACGCCGCGTGAGCGAGCAACGGGACCTCCGCCTCGAGCAGCGCGGACGTCTCGACCTCGCGATGGCGCGTCAGCGCGCCGATGGCGACGTGGTCGCCGGCGTCGCGGATGTAGCTCAGCTCGCTCAGGCGACCGACGTCGATGAGCATCGCCGGGGTCGCCAGGCGCAACTTCATCAGCGGTAGCAGCGAGTGGCCGCCGGCGAGGAGCTTGGTTTCGTCGCCGTGCTCGGTCAGGAGACTGATGGCCTCGTCCGCAGACGACGCCCGCTGGTACTCGAACGCCGCGGGGATCACTGTGCCGCTCCCGCCACGCCCGCCCCACTCGACTCCCCCGCCGCCGCCAGCACGGCCTTGACGATGTTGTGGTAGCCGGTGCAGCGGCAGAGGTTGCCCTCGAGCCCGTGGCGCACCTGCTGCTCGTCCGGGTTCGGGTTCTCCTGGAGCAGCGACACCGCCGCCAGCACCATTCCGGGGGTGCAGTAGCCGCACTGCAGGCCGTGGTTCTCCTGGAAGGCCCGCTGCATCGGGTGCATCGTCCCGTCGGGATCGGCAAGGCCTTCGATGGTCTGCACAGACAGGCCGTCGGCCTGGACCGCCAGCACCGTGCACGACTTCACGGACTCGCCGTCGATGAGGACGGTGCAGGCGCCGCACGACGACGTGTCGCAGCCGACGTTCGTCCCGGTGAGGCCCACGACCTCGCGGAGGTAGTGGACGAGCAGCAGGCGGGGCTCGACGTCGTGGTCCGTCGTCTGGCCGTTCACCGTCATCGAAACGCGCACGGCGGCATCATGCCAAGGAAGTCGCGATGATGCAGACATGAAGGACCAGGTGAAGCGGTGGATGGACGAGACGGTCGAGCAGCATCACCTGACCGGCCTCGCCGTCGGGGTCCTGCACGGCGACGAGCGGGTCGAGCTGGCGACGGGCTGGGTGAACAAGGAGGCCGGCATCGAGGCAAGGCCCGACGCCGTCCATCAGATCGGGTCGATCACCAAGGTGTACACGACGACGATCGTCAACCGACTCCTCACCGAGGGTGGGCTGTCGCTCGATGACCCACTCCCCGATCTCGTACCCGAGCTCCGGCTGAAGGGCGATCCCGACCTCTCCGGCGTCCGTGTGCGCCACCTGCTGACCCACACGAGCGGCCTGCCCGGCGACGCCTTCCTGGAGACCGGCGAGGGCGACGAGAACCTGGCCCGATGGATCGAGGCCCTGGCGGGCGAGGACGCGACGCTCGAGGCGGAGCCCGGCGTCCGGTGGTCGTACTGCAACACCGCCTTCAGCCTGCTGGGTCGGATCGTCGAGCACCGGATGGGCATCCCCTTCCGCCAGGCGATGCGGGACGTCGTCACCCGCCCGCTCGGGATCCTCACCCCGGTGGTGACGGCGCGCGAGGCGCTCCGGTTCCGCGTCGCCGTCGGCCACGTGCGGACGCCCGACGGCGAGAGCCTCTCCCGGCCGTGGGCCGCCCTCCCGGTGTCGTCGGCGCCTGCGGGCTCGACGCCGACGGCGCGCGTCGGCGACGTGCTCACGTTCGCCCGCGCCCACCTCGACCCGGCGGACGATCGGCTCGGTTCGCGGGCCTCCCTGGACGCGCTCCAGGAGGCGCAGGTCGACATGCCGTCCTCCATGGCCGACTCCCAGGCGCTCGGCTGGATGATCCACGTGACCACGCCCAAGGTCATCGGGCACGGCGGATCGACCCAGACGCAGAACGCCATGTTGCTGGCGTCCGCGGATCCGTCGTTCATCACGATCGTGCTGTCGAACGACCTCCACGGCGGCCGTGCCATCCGCCACCTGACCCGCACGCTCTGGGGTGAGCTCGCCGGTGTCGACCTGTTCGCCGATCCCGTCGAGACGGCACTGGACGACGCCTTCGACGTGTCCCTCCTCGCCGGCACCTACGAGCGCTACGGCTGTCGCGTCGACGTCGCCTCCGGCCAAGGACGCGGCCTCGGCATCCGGGTGGCGACGACCACGGCCGGGGAGACGGTGACCATGGACCTCGAGCAGGTGGCCCCCACCTCCGCGGACGGCCGGAGGTGGATGGCGCGCCAGCCACTGCAGGACGCAGTCAGTTCGATCGAGTTCCGCGAGTGGGACCACGGTCGCCCGTTCGTCCTCCACTTCGGCGGCAGGGCCAACCTCCGCCGCGACTAGAAGCGCGACGGCGCCAGCGCCGCGTCGGGATCGCCGCCGTCGAGAACGAGCTGCGCGGCGAGGGTGGCCATCGCCGGAGCCGTCTGGATGCCGTACCCGCCCTGACCGGCGAGCCAGAAGAGCCCTTCGACCGTCGGGTCGGCGCCGACCACCGGATTGCGATCGGGGGCGAACGTCCGCAACCCCGCCCACGGCCTGGTCGCGTGCCGGAGCTCGACCGCGAGGGCGGCGCCGATGCGCTCGAGCGCGACTGCGACGTCGAGCTCCTCGGGCCGGGCGTCGCAGGGCGGCGAAGGATGCTCGTCGGCCGGCGACCCGAGCAGTCGGACGCCCTCCGGCTTGAAGTAGAAGCCCTCGTCGGCATCGACCACCAAGGGCCACTCGCGGGCATCGACGCCGTTCGGCGCGTCGAAGGTGAAGGCCGTCCGTCGCCGCGGCGTGAACCCGAGCGGCCGCGCGCCGAAGACCCGGGCGACCTCGTCGGCCCACGCGCCCGCCGCATCGACGACGACCGTCGCTTCGACGTCTTCGCCGACGGCCATGCGCAGCCGCCACGAACCGGTCGCCCGCTCGGCGGCCACGACGCGCGACGACACCTGCACCGTCCCACCGCGCGAGCGGAAGCCGCGCAGGTAGCCGGTGACGATGGCGTGGACGTCGAGGTCGAGCGCGTCCGGTTCCCAGACGCCCCCCGCGACGTACCCACGATCCAGGACCGGGCAGAGGGCCAGCACGCCGTCGATGCCGACGCGTTCGAGGGTCGGCACCAGCGCCGCACCAGCGGCATGCAGCGCGTCGAGCCGGCCAAGCTGATCGTCGCGCCCGATCCACAGCGCGCCGCGAGGCGACAACAGGGGCTGGTCCCCGAACACCGACGGTGGATTCGTCAGGAACGGGCGGCTGGCGATCGTCAGCGCCCGGATGGCGGCGCTCCCGTAGTTCTCGGTGAACACTGCCGCCGAACGCCCCGTCGTGTGGAAGGCGGTCGTCGCCTCCCCCTCGAGCAGCACGACGCTCGCCCGAGCCGCCAACTCGTAGGCCACGGACGCACCCGCGATCCCGCCGCCGATGACGGCGACGTCGAAGCTCACGGCGATCGGGGAATGGCCGCGCCGGGTTCGTAGGTGGCGTCGGGAGTGGTCGGCCACAACGGGCGCGTCGCTCGCGTGTGGTCGAAGACCTCGACGCGCGTCGTGGTGAGCCCGGGTGCGTCGGCGGTGATGATCTGCTTGGCCAGCGGACCGAAGCCGGCGCGGAAGTGGTTCGACGACTTGAGGGCGACGATCTGGCACCGCTCGAGGTCGATGCCGTGCAACGTGAAGAGGCCCGGGTCGTAGGTCTGTTGCCGTACCGAGATCACGACGATGTCGAGGCCGTCGACGACGAGGCGAGCCGTTCGACCGAGGTGGGCGGTCGTCCCGGCGGCGAGGAAACGCATCGTGAATCGCCCGTCGGTGAGGCACTTCACGCGCGCTCGGAGGGCCAGCGGCGCCCCGTGCAGCGCGTCGTGTTTCCCGCCCAGGTGGATGTCGATCGAGGCGCCGACGCCCGCGCCGTGGGCCTGCTCGACGACCTCCGGGTCGTAGATCCCCCCGAAGCACGACTCGGTCACGCCGGCGTCGAGCAGCGCCCGCAGCAGATGTGTCCCGTCGCCAGGTGTGCCGCCGCCCGGGTTGTCGGAGGTGTCGTTGATGACGATCGGACGTTCGTCGGCGGCGAGGGCCAGTCGGATCGCCTGGTCTGGCGTCGGGTGCTCCGACCGGAACTCCTCGCGGTGCTCCCAGATCCACCCGCCCGCCTCGGCGCCGACGGATCGTGCGAGCGCGGCGTCTCCGTTGGTCACCACGACCACGTGGACGCCGACATCGACGACGTCGGTGAACGGGAAGCCGTGGAAGACCGTGCAGTCGACGACGTCGGGGTGCTCCTCGAGCCGGCGACACACCTCGTTCATGGCGTTCGCCGGGAAGCCCGGGTCCGTGGTCGAGGTCGGCAGCAGGATCGGCAGGTGCTCGACGTGGGTCACCGGTCGTAAGGAACCGTCGAGGAGGGCCGGTAGGAGGTGGACGGCCTCGTGTCCCCGCTCCCACATGTCGGTGTGCGGATAGAGGTGGTAGCCGAGCATGACGTCGTAGTGCTCGGCCATGGCGTCGGTGATGTTGCCGTGGAGATCGAGGCTGACGACGATCGGCAGGTCGGCTCCGACGACGCCGCGTATGGCCCGGCCGAGGTCGCCTTCGAGGTCCTCGACCCCGTCGACGACGCCCGCGCCGTGCAGGTCGAGGGCGAGGGCATCGAGCGGCATCGCCGCCTCGATGCTCGCCAACAGCTCGTCCCGCATGGCTTCGTAGGCGGCGAGCTCGATCGTCCCGGAGGGCTCGGCGCCGGCCCACCGGAGCGGGACGGCTTCACCGCCGAGCTCGTCGAGGGCGTCGAGGAACCCGCCGAGGCACGTCCGCACCCCGCGGCTCCGCTCGACGAGGCGGTCGCCCCAGAGGCGGTGGAACGAGCCGAGACCCGTCGGTCCGAAGGTGTCGAGGGCGTAGGTGTTCGTCTCGTGGACGATGCCGCCGAGGCCGACCCTCACCTCGAGACGTCCCTCATCTCGAGCGGTTCGGAGCCGCGGAACCCGGCGTTGTGGACCGCGGGCGCCCCTTGGCGTCGTCCTCCTTGGGGAGCACCCGGTTTCCGAGGATGGACACGCGGTCGACTCTACGATGCGCCGTCGTACGGCACGGGCGGCCCCTGATCAGGCGAGGCCGAGGTCGGTGACGAAGGCGTCGAGCGCGAGGCCGAAGGCGTCGTAGTAGTCGGCCGCGGGGTCAGCCTCGATGGCGGCGACGAGGTGGGAGCGGAAGGCGTCCCACTCGAGACCCTCGCGCTCGAGAATGGCGACGCACAGCCCGAAGGCGCGTCCCTGCCAGGGCGCCTCGAAGACGAGCTCGCCGTTGCGCCGAGGCGGCGCTGCCGGGCCGTTGGTGTCGATCACCGGGCGACGCCGATCATGTGGTCGCGTGTGACGAGTGTAACGAGGTCCTCCTCCGACCAGTCGTCGCCGCCAGGCGGCGGTTGCGGCAGCACCAGGTAGCGGGCTTCAGCGCTCGAGTCCCACACCTGGATGCGGACGTCGTCGGGGACCTCGCATCCCATCTCCGCCAGCACGGCCCGCGGCTCGCGCACGACGCGGGACCGGTACGGCGCGCTCTTGTACCAGTCCGGCGGCAGCCCGAGGACGGGCCACGGGTAGCAGCTGCACAAGGTGCAGACGACGACGTTGTGGACGTCGTCGGTGTTCTCGACCACAACGAGGTGCCCGCCCTCCGGACCGCCGAACCCGAGCTCGGCGATGGCCGCCGTCCCGTCCGCGAGCAACCGCTGCTTGTACGCCGGGTCCGTCCACGCCTTGGCCACGACCTTGGCGCCGTTGAGCGGACCGATGTCCTCCTCGTAGCGGCGGATGAACTCATCGATGGCGTCCTTCGACACGTAGCCGGCCTCGACGAGAAGGTCTTCGATGGCGGCCACGCGGGCCTCGATCGGCGACACCTCTTGCGGATGATGATGGTCGTCGCTCACACGCGCTCCGGCTCCAGGTAGCTCGCCCACAGGTCGACATGGACGGCGTCGGCGGACGGCGTGCCCCACAGGTCGGCGACCCCGAAGCGGACGCAGCACGTCGGCTCGATCCGGCGCTCCTCCGAGTGGGCCTCGAGGTCTGGCAGCGACGCGGACGGACCGAGCCGCACCACCGTCCCGGCCTTGCCGCGCACGTACTGCGGACAGCGCGTGTGCCCGCGCGGATGCCACGTCCGCACCCGCACGCGGTCACCGACCTCGGGGAAGAACGTCGCCGGCGGTGGCGCCTCGCCCCCGATCGTCGCCTCGGGCCGCGAAAGCGGCACCGGTCCGCCAACACGCCGCTCGAGCTCGTCGACCTCGACCTTGCCCGTCTCCACGAGTCGAGTCGCCACCCCGGTGACCCAGTGCTCGTAGTAGCGCGACGTCAGGTAATGCACCGGGTCCATGCGCTCGATGCCGTGGCGGAACTGCCCGCCGTTGCTGAGCCCCATCACGAAGGTGCCCATCGTGAGGCCCCACGCCCGGCGCTCCCACTCGTGGTGGAACACCGGCTCCGACCTCTCCGCCATCACCGGACCGAAGCCCTCCCGTCCGCCGAGGTCGTGGATCCCGTCCATCTCAGTCCCATCCTGCTCTGCGCACTAGTCCCAGAAGGTGAGGGCGTCCGTCGCCCGCTGCCACCACGAGGGCTCGGGCGGTTCGAGACGGACCGGCGGCGGCGCAGGAGTCGTCGTCTCGGGTTGCGGGTCGGCGGGTCCCGGCAGGATGGCGTAGGCCTCCTCGCCGGGACGCACGAGGTTGTACTGCTCGCGCGCCAAGCGCTCGATCTCGGCGTCGGTGTGCAGCCGGTCGACCTTGGCCGCCAGCTTGGAGTTCTCCGCGGACAGCACCGCCACCTTGGTCTCCTCGGCAGCGATGGCGTCGCGCTGGTGGAGGTACGTCCGTGTCGGGAACACCCCCGCGACGAGGAAGACCACGAGGATGGCGCCGCCCACCAGGGGCCACAGGAGGCGACGCACGATGACCAGCATCAAGACCCGCCGCGACCCTTCCGTCCGGCCAGCGCGGCACCGCCCCAGAACTCGGCCGACTCGCCGAGGTCGTACTCGATGCGCAGGAGCTGGTTGTACTTGGCGACGCGGTCCGAACGCGCGGGCGCGCCGGTCTTGATCTGCCCGCAGTTGGTCGCCACCGCGAGGTCGGCGATCGTCGTGTCCTCGGTCTCGCCGGAGCGGTGCGACATCACCGACGCGTACGACGAACGGGCGGCGAGGCCGACGGTGTCGAGCGTCTCGGTGAGCGACCCGATCTGGTTGACCTTGACGAGGATGGCGTTGGCGACATCGGAGTCGATCCCGCGCTGCAGGCGCTCGACGTTGGTGACGAACAGGTCGTCACCGACCAGCTGCACGCGGTCGCCCAGCGAACGGGTCAGCGCCGCCCACCCGTCCCAGTCCTCTTCGGCCATGCCATCCTCGATCGAGACGATGGGATACCGATCGCACAGGTCGACCCAGTACGCCGCCATGTCCTCGGCGCTCAGGGTGCGGTTCTCGCCGGCAAGCACGTACGCACCGTTCTCGTAGATCTCGCTGACCGCCGGATCGAGGGCGATGGCGATCTCGTCGCCGGGCGTCCGTCCCGCCTTCTCGATGGCTTCCACGAGCACCTTGACCGCTTCCTCGTTGGAGGCCAGGTTCGGTGCGAACCCACCCTCGTCGCCGACGGCCGTCGACAGGCCGCGGTCGTGGAGGATGCCCTTCAGCACGTGGTACGTCTCGACGCCCCACTGCAAGGCCTCGCGGAAGCTGACGGCACCGACGGGCATGAGCATGAACTCCTGGAAGTCCACGTTGTTGTCGGCGTGGGCACCGCCGTTGACCACGTTGAGCATCGGCACGGGCAGGACATGGGCGTTGACGCCACCGACGTATCGGTACAGCGGCATCTCGAGCTCGTCGGCCGCCGCCTTGGCCACCGCGAGGCTGACGCCGAGGATGGCGTTGGCGCCGAGTCGACCCTTGTTGGACGTGCCGTCGGCGGCGAGCATCTCGGCGTCGACGTTGCGCTGGTCGAGGGCCTCCAGGCCGAGGAGGCAGTCGAGGAGCTCTCCGTTGACGTGGTCGACGGCCTGCTGCACGCCCTTGCCGGCAAAGCGCCCCGGATCACCGTCGCGCAGCTCGACGGCTTCGAACCGGCCGGTCGACGCGCCGGACGGGACGATCGCCCGTCCCTTGGCGCCGGACGCGAGGAAGACCTCGACCTCGACCGTGGGGTTCCCACGCGAGTCCAGGACTTCCCGTCCGATGACGTGCTCGATCTCCGACATGTGAGGTGTGGCTCCTGTTGCTGGTGTGGAAACGGTACAGGGTGCTACGTCAGGCGTCGTCGACCATCGACGTCATGAGGTAGCCGCCCGTCGCCGCGCCGCCTGCGGCCATCGACAGGAGGGCGAACCGCTTCCGCTTCGGGAGGTGCCGGTAGGCGAGCAGGGTGGCGACGGCGTCGAAGGCGTCGGCGGCCGCGCCGTAGGACATCCAGGGACGGACGCCCGCGGACGCACCGGACCCGCCCTCCTGTTGCAGCGCCGCCAGCGTGCCCGCACCGATGATGGCGTCGCGGGCACCCACGAGGCGGCTGAAGAACATCACGGCCGGCGACCCAGCCGCCGTCGCGCCCCACAACCCCTTGGCCATCCGTCGCGGGAACAGCAGCAACAACAACCCGATGCCGACCCGACCGCCGGCGTAGTACCTGGCCATCTGACGCTCGTCCATGGCCGGGAGGCTACGGCGTGTCGTCGCGCAGCTGTGCCTTGGCCTGCTCCCACAGGTCGTCGACCAAGGACTCCTCGGCGGACGCGAGGTCGAGGCCTCGCGCCTCAGCCGCCTGCTCGACGAGCTCGAAGCGCCGGCGGAACTTGGTGGCGGCGCCCCGCAGCGCGCCTTCGGGATCGTGGCCGAGGTGGCGGGCGACGTTGACCACGGAGAACAGGACGTCGCCGAGCTCGTCCGCCGACGGGTCGGCCTCGAGCTCGGCCAGCTCCTCGCGCACCTTGTCGAACACGGGAGCCAGCACCCGCCAATCGAACCCCACGGCCGCCGCCCGCTTCGACAGCTTCGCCGCGTACGACAGTGCTGGCAGCGAGCCGGGGATGCCGTCGAGCGCGCTCGCCGCCCGCTCGGGCTTCGAGCCGTCTTCCCGTTCCTGGCGCTTGATCTGCTCCCAGTTGCGATGGACCTCGTCGGCGTCCGCCACCGACACGTCGCCGAACACGTGCGGGTGGCGGCGCACCATCTTCTCGCTGATGCCACGGGCGACGTCGGCGAGCGTGAAGTCGCCGGCCTGCGCGGCGATGGCGGCGTGCAGCACGACCTGCAGGAGCAGGTCGCCGAGCTCCTCCTCGAGGTGATCGACCGACCCCTCGTGAATCGCATCGACGACCTCGTACGCTTCTTCCAGAACGTACTTGGTCAACGACGCATGCGTCTGCTCCCGATCCCAGGGGCACTCCTCCCGCAACCGCTGCACGACCTGGGCGAAGGCGACGAGCTCCGCGGCCACGGGCGCCGCCAGCGACGGGATCCAGAGCGACGTCAGGTGATCGGGTTCGACGACGCGATCGAGGTCGTGCCAGGCAACGGTCGTCACGGACTCGTCCTGCAGCCCGAGCCGCTGCAGCACCACGACGGACGCCGGCTCGTGATCCTCGAAGGCCAGCTTGATCTCGGACAGCACCGCGCGCGAGTCGCACTGGCCGACGAGCAGCGGTCCCCGCTCCCCCGCCGCTTCGACCGCGAAGCGGTGTCCGTCGACGATGCGCACGCCGGACGCGAACGGGTCGACGCCGAGGCGCACCCACGCGAGGTCGAGGAACGACAGTGCGGGCACGACGTCGACATCCACCCGCCCGTCGGCCACCAACAGCTGCACCGACCGTTCGGCGACGGCCGGCGACCCGGGCACGGCGTAGAGCACGTCGCCGGGCGCCGAGGAGGCCTCCGCCACGAGCCGCTCGACGATCGTGGCGTACACCTCGTCCATCGACGCCGACGACTCGTAGACGTGGTCGAAGGAGACCGCCGGCTCGACGACGCCGGCGGAGGGATGGCGGCTGGTCCGGACGAACCGCCTCGAACTGCGGGCGATGGCGTCGAGGGCCGCCGCGGTGACGAGCTCGGGGCCGCCGGGACCGAGGCCGACGACGACCACCCGCCCCCGCGACGAGGTCACGGGCCGAACGGCTGTTGCGGCGGCGGGGCGCCGCCGGGGACGGTCGTCGTCGGCGCGCCCGGCGGGATGATGCCCGGCGACTGCCCGTCCTTGGAGAACCTGCCGTAGCGCGGGTTCACCGAGATCTTCGCCTTGGCCAGCGCGTCCCGGAGAAAATCGGTGAACGCGGCCTGGCTGTCGGATTGCAGCTGCTGCTGGATGGCCGGTGTGGCCTCCTCGAGCGACTGCGGCTTCCGGTCGGTCACCTTGATGAGGTGGACGCCGAACTGCGTCTTGACCGGAGCGCTGATCTCCCCCACCTGCAGGGCGTCCATCGCGTTCTCGAACTCCGCGACGAACCGGCCGGGCCCGCCGCACTCGAGGTCGCCGCCCTGGTCCTTGTTGCTGTTGTCGACCGAGCGCGCCGCCGCCATCACCGAGAAGTCGGCTCCGCCCGCGAGCTCGGCGCGCGCCGCCGTCGCCGTCGGCGTCAACTCGTCGGCCTTGCCGGCCGTCGCTTCCTGGTCGATCTGGCCGGAGGCGTCGGTGACCGCGAAGAGGATGTGACTCACGCAGGTCTGCGCGAACTGTTGCGGGTTGGCGTCGTAGAAGGCCTTGATCGACGCCTCCGTCACCTCGTCGCCGCCGAACGAGCCCTGCAGCTTCGTCACCTCGGCGTTCCGGCGCTTCAGCGTCTGCTGGTACGCCCGCGGGAACTTGTCGAAGATCGGCTTTCCGCCGACACTCCCGACGACCGTGTCCTCCGCGCGGGCGATGTCGGCGGACGACACCGAGAGCTTCTTGCGGACGACCTCCTCGTGGACGAGGAGGAGGAAGATCTGGCGGGTGAGGACGCGTCCGACGAAGTCGTTGCTCAACGTGCCCTTGCCCTTGCCCGTGACGGCGAAACCACCCTGCTCGACGCTCTGGACATAGGCCGTGTTGTGCTGGATCGCTTCGAGCTCGTCGTCGAGTGTCGACTGGCTGATGTCCGTGCCGTTGATCGTCGCCGCCGCCGGCCGGATGGTGTTGCCGCAAGCGGAGGTGCCGAGTCCCAGTACGAGGACGAGCGCGAAAAAGACCGAGAGGAGGGGAAGGCGTCTCACCGGCGGAGGAGCTTACGGCGGCGTCGGGAGCGCGGCGACGCAGAGCGAGGCCAACGTCACGGCCGTGTCGGGAGCGCCAGCGACGCAGAGCGAAGCCAAGGTCACACGACCTCATCGGGGACGATGGATTGGAGGAACGCCCGGACGTGCTCGGCCGCCTGCGCGCCCCGCGGGAGGGGCATGACGATCTGGCCGAGGTCCTCCTTGTAGACGGCCTTCGGATAGAGGCGCTGGATGCGGATCGTCTGGCTGGCCTTCAACGACAGGGGCGCCAGCCGGATGACGTCTCGCGCGACCGCCACTTCTCGCACGCCCGTGCGGGCGCACTCGGCCCGCAGGTGGGCGACCTCGAGCAGCGACCGGGCCGGCTCGGGCACCGGGCCGTATCGGTCGAGCCACTCGTTCTCGATGTCGTCGACCTCCTGGTGGGTCGTGACCGCGGCGAGCCGCCGATAGGCCTCGAGCCGCAGCTCCTCCTTGGACACGTAGTCCGGGGGCAGGTTGGCGTGCATCGGGAGGTCGAGCTTGATCTCCGCCGGCTCCCGCACCTCTTCGCCCTTGAGCTCGGCCACGGCCTCGCTGACCATCTGGACGTAGAGGTCGTAGCCGACCGCCGCGATGTGGCCGGACTGGCTCTCGCCGAGCAGGTTGCCGGCGCCGCGGATCTCGAGGTCGCGCATAGCGATCTTGAATCCCGACCCGAGCTCGGTGTGCTCGCCGATCGTCTTGAGCCGCTCGTACGCCTCCTCCGACAGTGACCGCTCGGGGGGGAAGAAGAGGTACGCGTAGGCCCGCTGCCCGGCGCGCCCGACCCGTCCTCGGAGCTGGTGCAGCTGGCCGAGCCCCATCAGATCGGCGCGGTCGACGACCAACGTGTTGACCGTCGGCATGTCGATGCCGGACTCGATGATCGTCGTGCAGACCAACACGTCGTACTGGCCCTCCCAGAAGTCGAGGACGACCTTCTCGAGCGACCCCTCGTCCATCTGACCGTGGGCGATGGCGATGCGAGCCTCGGGCACGAGCTCCTTCAACCGGTACGACACCGCCTCGATGTCGCGCACGCGGTTGTGCACGAAGAAGACCTGGCCCTCGCGCAACAGCTCGCGGCGGATCGACTCGCCGACGGCCCGTTCGTCGTACTCGCCGACGTAGGTGAGGATCGGCTGGCGCTCCGCCGGTGGCGTGTTCAGCAGCGTGAGGTCCCGGATGCCGGTCAGTGACATCTCCAACGTGCGCGGGATCGGGGTGGCGCTCAGGGTCAGCACGTCGACGTTGGTCTTCAGCTGCTTGATCGCTTCCTTGTGGGTGACGCCGAAGCGCTGCTCCTCGTCGACGACGAGCAGTCCGAGGTCCTTGAAGTCGAGGTCCTTGCCAAGGAGGCGATGGGTGGCGATGACGACGTCGACGGTGCCCTCCTTGATGCCGGCGATGACCTTGTTCGCCTGGCCGGTCGTGAGGAACCGGCTGAGCATCTCCACGCGGATCGGGTAGCCGGCGAAGCGCTCGGAGAACGTCTGGTAGTGCTGGCTCGCCAGCAACGTCGTCGGCACGAGGATCGCCGCCTGCTTGCCGTCCTGGACCGCCTTGAACACGGCGCGGATGGCCACCTCGGTCTTGCCGAAGCCGACGTCGCCGCACACCAGTCGGTCCATCGGCGAGGTGCCCTCCATGTCCTCCTTGACCTCTTCGATGGCCTTCACCTGGTCGGGCGTCTCCTGGTACGGGAACGACTCCTCCATCTCCCGCTGCCACGGCGTGTCCTGCGCGAAGGCGTGGCCGACGCTGGTGACACGGCGCCGGTAGAGCACCACGAGCTCCTGGGCGATCCGGCGGACCTCGCTGCGGACCCGGGCCTTCGTCTTCTGCCAGTCGCTGCCGCCGAGCTTCGACAGCGACGGGTTCTCGCCTCCGGTGTAGTGGCGGACGGCGTCGATCTGATCCGACGGGACGTAGAGCTTGTCGTTGCCCCGGTACTCGATCAGCAGGTAGTCGCGCTCGACGCCGCCGATGGCCCGCTTCACCATGCCGCCGTAGCGCCCGACGCCATGCTGGTGGTGGACGACGTGGTCGCCCTTCTTCAGGTCGTCGAAGAAGCCCTCGCTGCCGCGGCGGGAGCGCGGACGGGCCCGGCGGTGAGCCCGGCGCCGCCCGGTGACATCGCTCTCGGCGAGCACGGCCAGCTTGAGGCTCGGGAGGACGAAGCCCCGCTCGAGGGGCTGCACGATCACCCGCGCGCCGGGTTGGGACACGTCGCTGGTGCCGTTCTCGTCGAAGGGGACGGTCAGGCCGGCGTCGTTGAGACTCGAGGTGACGCGGGCACCGGTCCCCTTGCCCTCGGCGCACACCACCACGCGGTAGCCGTCGGCGGTGAGCTCGCTGAGCTGCTTGACGAGGCGGGTGCCGTCGCCGACGACCGGGTCCCATCCGGTGGCGTGGATGCTCGTCGTCCCGGGGGACTCGGGCGCGCTGCCCATCGTCCACGCCGGCGCGTCGGTGTGGCTGAGCAGACGGTCGAACGGGAGATGGAGGCGGGGGAACTCGCGATCGGCGGCGACGCCCCACGTCGTGGCGAGCGACGCGGCGAGGCTGGCCTCCTCGTCGAGGAGCTCGCCGGCGCGGTCGCGCATGCGGCGCGGCTCGAGGAGGACGACCTGCGCGTGCTTCGGGACGAGGTCGAGGAGGACGTGCTCTTCGGCGGTGAGCCACGGCAGCCACGACTCCATGCCCTCGAACGTCTGGCCCTCGGCGAGGCGCTCCCACTGCTCGCGTCCCCACGGCTCGCGGGCGATGAGGCCGCGGGCCCGGTCACGCACCTCCTCGGTCGACAGCAGCTCGCGAGAGCCGAAGATCTCGGCGCAATCGACGTCGTTGGTCGTGCGCTGGTCGGCGACGGCGAACTCGGTGAGGCGGTCGACCTCGTCGCCCCAGAGGTCGATGCGGACCGGCGTGTCCGCGGTGCTCGGGAACACGTCGACGATGGATCCACGCACCGCCACCTCGCCGCGGTGCTCGACCTGGTACTCCCGCCGATAGCCGTTGGTGACGAGCCGCTCGACGAGCCCGGTCGGGTCGATTCGGTCACCCGGCCGGATGGTGACGGGCTCGACGTCCTCGACGTGGGGGCCGAGGCGCTGCACGACCGCCCGGACCGGAGCCACGAGGACGCGGGGCATGCGCTCGGCGTCCCGCAGCCGCCACATCACCCGGAGGCGGCGTCCCATGGTCTCCACGCTCGGGCTGACCCGCTCGAAAGGGAGCGTCTCCCAGGCCGGGAACACGTCCACCTCGTCCTCGCCGAGGAACGCCCGGAGGTCGTTGGCGAGGTGCTCGGCGTCGGTGCTCGTGGGCACGGCGACGACGAACGGGTGGCGCTGCGAAAGGCTCGCCAGGCCCGCCAGGACGAAGGCGCGCGCGGCATCGGGAACGGCAACGAGGCCGCTGCTCGAGCCGAGGATGTTCGAGATCGCGGGGTCGTTCCTCAGCAGCGGCGGCAGGCTGGCGAGCTGGGTCATGGGGACCCGCCAGGCTACCGGCGCCCCCGGACTACGACCGGGTGCGGCGGCGGCGGGGCTTCGACTCGGCTGAGGCGGGGGCGGGGGCGGGCTCCCGAGAAGGGGCTGGCGGCGGCACCTCGTCGTTGAGCTGTTCGACGAGGGTGGACAGCGTCGACTCGCCGACGGACTCGGTCCCCCGGAACTCTGCCGGCCCACGACCGGCGTCGAGACCCTGCAGCCGCATGGCGACGGTGAGGTCGTGGGGGTTCGTCGAGCCGGCCAGTGCCGCCCGCAGATCGATGATGCCCTTGGCGAAGAGGTCGAGGATCGACTGGTCGAACGTGTGCATGCCGTAGTAGTCGCCGGTCGAGATGATCTCCTGCACGTCCTCGCGCACCGAGGCGTCGGTGATCCAGCTCTGCACCCGGCCGTTCACGACGAGGACCTCGGTCGCCGGGACGCGGGACTGGCCGTCCTTGGTCGGCAGGAGCCTCTGGCAGATCGTTCCCCTGAGCACGCCGGCGAGGACCAACCGCACCTGGCGCTGCTCGTTCGGCGGGAAGAACTCGATGATCCGCGAGATCGTCTCGGTGGCGTCGGTCGTGTGCAGCGTCGACAGGACGAGGTGACCCGTCTCGGCCGCCATCAGCGCCGTGGCCACGGTCTGGGCGTCGCGCATCTCGCCGACGAGGATGACGTCGGGGTCCTGGCGGAGGGCGGCGCGCATCGCCGACGCGAACGATGGCGTGTCGGCGCCGAGCTCGCGCTGGCTGATCGATGCCCGGTCGTCGGTGTGCATGACCTCGATGGGATCCTCGATGGTCACGACGTGCGACGTCCGCGTGCGATTGATGTGGTCGACCATCCCGGAGAGGGTGGTGGTCTTGCCCGAACCCGTCGGACCGGCCACGAGCACGAGACCGCGGGGCTCGTCGGCGAAGCGGCGGACCATGTCCGGCAGGTGGAGCTCGGCGATCGTCTGCGGCTTCGTGACGATCGTCCGGAACACCATGGCGACGGTGTCGCGCTGCAGGTAGGCGTTGACGCGGAACCGGCCGCGGTCGCCGTCACGCAGGGCGTAGGCGAAGTCGACCTCCTCGCCCCGGGCGAACCGCTCGACGAGGTGGGGCCGGACGATCTCGCCCGCGATGGCCTCGGTGTCCTCCTCCGTGAGGACGAGCGTGCCCGGGATGGGTTCGAGCTCGCCGTTGACCCGGATGCGGGGCGGACCGCCGACGCGGAGGTGGAGGTCGGACCCGCCTCGTTCGCGGAGGGCGTGGAGGTAGCCGTCCAACAGCGCGCGCGACATGACCCTCTCTCGGCAGGTCTAGAGCGCAGGTGAAGAATTGAACCGGTTCATCGCCCGCTGGACGCCGTCGGCGAGGATCGCCTCCACGGCGTCCGCCGCCTCCTGCACAGCGATCTCCAGTTCGGTCTTCAACGCCTTCGAGGGGCGCTTGAGGACGTGGTCGGCGCCGTGCTCCTTGCCGCCCGGGGGCTTGCCGATGCCGATCCGCACCCGCAGGAACTCGTCGGTCTTCAGGTGGTTGACGATGCTGCGAAGGCCGTTGTGGCCCGCGAGCCCGCCGCCTGCCTTGACCCGGACTCGCGCGTGCGGCAGGTCGAGCTCGTCCTGCACGACGACGATCCGCGCCGGGTCCTCGACGTCGTAGCGCTTCACGAGGAGCTTCACCGCGTGGCCGGACTCGTTCATGTACGTCTGCGGAAAGGCGAGCACCGCGCGCTGTGAGGCGATGCTCACGGTGTCGACCATCGACCGTTCCTTCTTGGCGTGGGTCAGCGACCCGCCGTGACGGGTGGCCAACAAGCCGACGACGTCGGCCCCGACGTTGTGCCGGGTGCCGTGGAACTCGACGCCGGGGTTGCCCAGGCCGACGACGAGCCAGTCTGCGCTCAGCTCTCGGCGGGAGCCTCGCCGCCCTCGCCGGACTGTCGACCGGCATCGCCGCCGTCCTCGCCGCCCTCGCCCGCCTCTTCGGCGGCCACGGCCTCGGCGAGCTCGTGCAGGCCCTCGATGTCGGCCTCGGGGATGAGGTCGAGCTCACTCGTCTGCGCGCCCTGGGCCACGACGATGGCCTCGTCGGGGTCGACCTCGGTGGTGACGCCGGCCGGCAGCTTCAGGTCGCCGACGCGGATGGCCTCACCGATCGTCAGCTTCGAGATGTCGACCTCGATGTGCGCCGGAATGGCCGAGGGGGTCGCATGGATCGTGAGGGCGAACAGCGCCTGCTCGACGACGCCTTCGTTGTTCGTGACCTCCTTGGCCTCGCCAACGAGGGTGAACGGCACGTCGGCGGCCATGACCTCGTCCCGGCTGACGACCTGGAAGTCGACGTGGGTGACGGTGTTGCGCACCGGGTGGCGCTGCAGGACGCGGGGCATCGTCAGCTTGCTCGACCCGTCGATGGACAGGTTGATGAGGGCGTTCACGCCGGCCTCGGTGTTGAGGGCGTGGCGCAGCTCTCGGGCGTCGACGGCGACGGCGACCGGCTCGGTCCCGTGGCCGTAGACGACGCCGGGGATCTTGCCCTCGCGCCGCAGGCGCTTCGAGGACCGGGTGCCGGGTTCCCGGCCGGTCTCGGCGACGAGTTGGATCTCTGCCATCAGTGCGCGCTCCTACGAGGTGCTGCGAAAAAGGGGGACATCGCAGTTTAGACGCCTCGGCGGGCCGACCTCATATCGTTCGGGCGTGCTGCGCTCGACCCCGCCACCCCCGGGCGTGTGCGCCGACTTCGGCGTGCTGGACCGGCCCCTGGCGCTGGCGGGCGGGCAGGGCGGGAGCTGGCGGGTCGGTCGGCTCGTCCTGAAGAAGGTGGGGACGGACCCGGTCACGGCGGAGGAGCTCCGATGGCTGGGCACCGCCGTCGCTTCGACCCCGGACGTGCGAGTGGCCTCGCCGGTGCCGGCGAGCGACGGGTCGTGGGTGCTCGGCGGCTGGTCGGCCACGACCTTCCTCGAGGGCGAGCCCGCCGGCTGGCGCTGGGCGGAGGTGCTCGATGCGGGACGGGCGTTCTCGGCGTCGGTCGCACGGCTGCCGCGCCCGTCGTTCCTCGACCGCCGGCGCTCCCCGTGGGACACCGGCGATCGCATGTCGTGGGGGGACGAGGCCCTCACGGTCCGGACGCCCGGACTGCGCCCGCTGATCGACGAGTCGGCCGCGGCGCTCCGTCCGGTCGACGAGCCGTCGCAGTTGGTCCACGGGGACCTCGGCGGCAACGTCCTGCTGGCGGACGGCGCACCGCCGGCGGTCATCGACCTCTCGCCGTACTGGCGCCCCGTCGGCTGGTCGTTGGCGGTCGTGGCCGTCGACGCCCTCGTGTGGTCCGATGCCGATCCCGACGACCCGGCGTTCGCCGAGCTCGACCCCCAGATGCTCCTGCGGGCAATGCTCTACCGGTTGGTGACCGACGACGTCCTCGGACGGGACACGTCCGCCGTCAACGAACCCGTCCTCCGCCGGCTGCTGCTTCGCGACAGCAGCACCACCTAGATCTGGTTCTCGCCTCCGAACAGCTCGGACACCGACGCGTCCTCGAACACGGCCCGGATGGCGTCGGCGACGACGTGGGCGACCGACAGCACCTCCATCTTGTCGAACTGCTTGTCGGAACCGATCGGCAGGGTGTTGGTGAGGACGAGCTTGGTGATCGGCGCGTTCTTGAGCCGGTCGACGGCCGGGCCGGACAGGACCCCGTGGGTGGCGACGACCCAGATCTCCTCCGCGCCCTGGTTCTTGAGCATCTCGACGGCGGCCACGATGGTGCCGCCGCTGTCGATCATCTCGTCGATGAGGACGCAGTTCCGGCCCTGGACGTCGCCCATCACCCCGAGCGCCTCGACGAGGTTGATCTTGCCCTTGGTGCGGCGCTTGTAGATCGTGGCCAGGTCGGTGTCGATGTCGCGGGCGTAGCGCTCGGCGACCTTGATCCTGCCCGGATCGGCGGCGACGACGACGATGTCGCCCGTCACGTGGTTCCGGACGTAGTCGATCAGCATGGGCACGGCCATGAGGTGGTCGAACGGGCCGTCGAAGAACCCCTGGATCTGATTGGCGTGGAGGTCGACGGCGACGATCCGGTCAGCCCCCGCGGTGGCCAGCATGTCGGTGACGAGCTTGGCGGTGATCGGCTCGCGGCCCTCGGCCTTGCGGTCCTGGCGGCCGTAGCCGTAATAGGGGCAGACCGCCGTGATGCGCTTGGCCGAGGCCCGTTTGGCGGCGTCGATCATGATCAGCTGCTCCATGATCGAGTCGTTGACCGGCGCGGCGTGGCTCTGGATGATGAAGACGTCGGCGCCACGGATCGAATCCCCGAACCGGCACCGGATCTCGCTGCTGGCGAAGTCCACGAGGTTGGCCTCGGTCAGTTCGATGCCCAGGTGCCGCGCCACCTCCTCGGCCAGCTCCGGGTGGGCGCGACCCGAGATCAGCTCGAGCTGCTTCTTGGTCACGAGCTCCATGCGCTATTCCTCACTCTCCCCGACGAAGAATGGCCCCGTCACGACACCCGGCGCCACCCGACTTCCGGGTGCCAGGCTGGCGAAGGGCCCGACCCTGGCCCCGGCGCCGATCTCGGCGAGCCGTCCCACCGTCTGCTCGACCACCGCACCCTCGCCGACCACGCAGTCGACGAGGCGGGTGTCGGGTCCGACCTCGGCCCCGCTCTCGATGACGGTCGCCCCCTGGAGGACGGTGCCGGGGAACAGGGTGACGTCGGTGCCGAGCCGCACGGTGGCATCGATGTAGGTGCGCTCGGGGTCGAGCATTGTCACGCCCAGGAGCATCCACCGGGCATTGGTGCGGTCGCGCAGCTCGGCCTCGGCGATGGCCAGCTGGGCCCGATCGTTGATCCCGGCCGTCTCCATGGCGTCGGCGGCGACCATGCTCACGACGTTGTACCCGGCGTCGTGGAGCACCCCGATGACGTCGGTCAGGTAGTACTCGCCCTGCGCGTTGTCCGGCGTGAGACGGCGCAACGCCGGCGCCAGGACGCTGCGGCGGAAGCAGTAGATCGACGTGCACACCTCGTTGATGAGGCGCTCCTCGTCGGTCGCGTCCTTGTGCTCGACGATGCGGGCGACCCGTTGGTCCTTTCCCCGGAGGACGCGGCCGTAGCCGGACGGGTCCTCGATCACGGCGGTGAGGAGGGTCGCGGCGGCGTCGCTCTGGCGGTGGGCCTTCACGAGGGCGGCGATCGTCTGTGCCCGGAGCAGTGGCGTGTCGCCCGGGAGGACGAGGACGTCGCCGTCGTCCTCGTCGTCGTCGTCGCCGCCGAAGGCCGTGAGGGCGACGCTGGCGGCGTCGCCCGTCCCCCGCTGGACGTGCTGTTCGACGAACTCGATCGGCAGGTCGGGGTTGGCCTGCTCGCTCAGGGCCTTTGTGACCCGCTCGGCGGCGTGGCCGACGACGACGACCGCTCGGTCGAGCGGGAGCTCGCTCAGGGCGTCGAGGATGTGGAGCACCATCGGTCGACCGCACAGGACGTGCAGCGGCTTCGGTCGAGAGGACCGCATCCTCGTGCCCTCGCCGGCGGCCAGGACGAGGGCGGACAGCGGACGGGCCATGTCCCTTGTCTACCCCGCGCTCGGCTGCGTGCGGGACCATCGGCCGATGGGCGACGCGTCGTCGCGCCGGGCGGCTCGGGCGGGAGGACTCGAACCCCCATACTCGGCACCAAAAACCGATGTCCTGCCATTGGACGACGCCCGACTGCGTTGGGTTGGATCGTACCGAGACGCCGGCCTACCCGAACTGGGCGGGCCGAACGACCGGAGAGGTCGTCCAGCCCGCCCAGAAGCGGTTGGGGTCGGTTGGCCGCCTCAACACGCCGCCACTAGGGTGACCCGCCGACATGGGTTCTCTGATCAAGAAGCGCCGCAAGCGCATGCGCAAGAAGAAACACAAGAAGCTGCTCAAGAAGACACGCTGGCAGCGCCGAGCCGGCAAGTAGGCAGGCTGCAGCCCGACGACCGCCCCTAGGGGCGGTCGTTCCGCGTCCGGGTGACGAGGGCGCCGGGCACGTGGGGGAAGGCGCCCTCGACGAACCACGTCCCGCCGCTGCCGGCGAGGGCGGGCGTGAGACCGGTCGCCTCGCCCAGCCGGTCCCGCCACTCCGCCAGCCGGGGCTCGACCGCCAGCGCCGCCGGCTCGAGGTCGTTGGGGCCGTCCGAGACCGTCGGCCCGCCGAGACGGTCCCATGCCGCGTACACCGCCGGCGTCGACACGTGCAGCGGTGGCGTCAGGAGCGTGAAGGACAGGTCGACGGGCGGCAACGACTCGACCACCTCGCCGATCCCGCGGACCCTGGCCCGTCCGCCACCCAGCAGGCAGAAGGGCACGTCGGCTCCCAATCCCACCGCCACACCCACCGACGTGCAGCCCGCCCATCGGAGGATCGCCGCCGCGTCCGCGGACCCGCCGCCCAAGCCGGCGCCCACGGGGATCCGCTTGTCGAGCTGCACGTGCGCCGACCGACCCGCCGCCGCCAGCGCCCGGGAGACGAGGTCCCCGGCCGGCAGGTCGTTGACCCCGCCGTCGCGAACCCGCAGGACGTCGGCGAAGTCGAGCGTGACCATCTCGGCGTCGATCAGGTGCAACCCGTCGTCGCGCACGCCGACGACCCGCAGCGTCCGCGTCAACTTGGCGAAGGCCAGCAAGGTCTCAACCGACACGGGCCAGCCTCCCCCACGCGGCAACGTCGAGCTCCTCGGCCCGAGCCGTCGGCGCGACGCCGGCCCGTTCGAAGGCGGACGGGTCGACGACACCGCCAAGCGTCCCCCGCAACATCTTGCGCCGGTGGGCGAAGCCCGCCCGCACGACCTCGAAGAGGCGCTCGGCGGACACCTCGTCCGGCGACACCGCCGGCCGCGCACGCCGCACGATCGACACCAACGCCGAGTCGACGTTCGGGGCCGGGACGAACACCGTTGGCGGCACCTTCCCCACGACCTTCGCTCGCGCCCAGTACGCCACCTTGACCGAGACGGCGCCGTACGCATCGTCGCCCACGCCGGCAGCCAACCGCTCCCCGACCTCCTTCTGGACCATCACCAGCATCCGCTCGATGTGGGGCACGAAGTCCAACAGATCCGCCACGAGCGGTGTGGCCACGTTGTAAGGCAGGTTGGCCACGAGCACCCACGGACGATCCGCCGCCGCCCCGAGCAGCGCCGGCCAGTCGAGGCGCATGGCGTCACCCTCGACGACCGTCACGCCGGCGGGTTCCACCACCGCCCGAAGCGCCGGCAGCAGGTACCGATCGATCTCGACGGCGGTGACCGACGCGCCCGTCTCCGCCAGCGCCAGCGTCAGGGAGCCGAGCCCCG
Source organism: Acidimicrobiales bacterium (assembly GCA_035525495.1). Classification (GTDB taxonomy): domain Bacteria; phylum Actinomycetota; class Acidimicrobiia; order Acidimicrobiales; family CADCTF01; genus DATLED01. The sequence continues at coordinate 37,108 of DATLED010000098.1, forward strand.
CGCCGATCTCGACCACGCGATCACCGGGGCCCACCTCGGCCAACCGGGCGATGCGCCGCACCGTGTTGGCGTCGGCGACGAAGTTCTGACCGAGCGCCCGGCTGGGCTTCAGGCCGTGCCGATCGAACAGGTCGAGCAGCTGCCGCCGGGAGTGGGTCAGCGAATCACCATTCGATGGCGACCTGGATGACCCCGTCGGACACGCGGGCGATCTCTCCGAACGCCGCCGTCGACAGGTCGAGGATCCGACCGGCCACGTACGGGCCACGGTCCTTCACCACGCACGTCGTCGACTTGCCGTTGGCCTTGTTCGTGACCGTGAGCGCGGTCCCGATGGGCAGCGAGCGGTGGGCGCACGTCCGGACATCGGCGTAGTCGTGGTACGACGCCCCGCCCTCCTGGTGGCAGCAGTCGGCGACCGGCCCCGTCGTCGACGTGGTCGTCGTCGTCGGCGCCGCTGCGGTCGCCGCCTTGGCCGTGGTCGAGGTCGTGGTGGTCGGCTTGGCCGTCGTCGATGTGGTCGTCGTGGGCTTTGCCGTCGTGGTCGTCGTCGTCGGCTTCGGACGAGCCGTGGTCGTCGTCGTGGGGGCCGCCGTCGTGGTCGTCGTCGTCGGCTCGGAGTTGGCAAGGAGGAACGTCCGCGCCTGGGCGGCCGAGCGGCTGGCGCGCGCCACGGAGGCCTCGTCGAAGCGGGCCACCCGATCGGCGCCGAGGTCCGTCGGGGTCGCCGCCGCCGCCTCGAGGTTGACCTCGCTGGGCGCGGCATCGTCGACGGCGAAGAGGGCGGCGAGCAGCACCAGGAGCATCGACGCGGGGATCGTGAGCGCCAGGAGCCGACGTCGGCCCTGCACAGCGGTACGTCTCAGGACGGGGACCTCATGCTGGGGGACGGGACGGGACCGCACCGCTTCCACGGTGGCGGGCCGAACCCCGCTCGGAAGCGGGGACCGCGAGACCCTAGGCAGGCATCTCCGGGTCTGCCAATCCGAACAGACGGCTGGCGTTGGCCCAGGTGGCCACCTGCACGACGTCGACCTTCACACCCTTCACTTCAGCCACAACCGCCCCGACGATGGCCACGTTGGCAGGCGTGTTCGTCTTCCCACGGTGGGGCACGGGGGCGAGGTAGGGGGCATCGGTCTCGACGAGGACGCGGTCCAGCGGGCACAGTGCGGCCGCCTCGCGGACGTCACCCGCGGTCTTGAAGCTGACGATCCCACTGAAGGACAACGACGCCCCGAGATCGAGGCACCGACGGGCCTCGTCAGCGCCCCCCGTGAAGCAGTGGAAGACCGTCCTCGGCGGGACGCCCTCGGCCTCGAGGACCGCCCAGGTGTCGACCCACGCCTCGCGCGTGTGGATGACGAGGGCGAGGTCGCGTTGGTGGGCGAGGCGGATCTGCGCCGCGAACACGTCGCGCTGCACCTCCCGCGGTGAGTGGTCGTAGTGGTAGTCGAGGCCGCACTCGCCGACGCCGACGACCCTCGGGCGATCGAGCAGCTCCGCGATCCCGTCGAGTCCGGCCGTGGCGTCGTGGGGGTGGAGGCCGACCGTCGCCCACACGTCGTCGTGCTCGGCCGCGACCTCGATCGCGGCCACCGACTGGGCGACGTCGGTCCCCACGCTGATGAACCGGCCGACGCCTGCCGCCCTGGCCGCCGCCAAGTGCCCGTCGACGTCGTCGAGCCCCGGGTACGGCAGGTGGCAGTGGGAGTCCGTCCACACGCGCTGTCCTACTTCTTGCGGGGAAAGAGCGGGTCGCCCTTCTCGACGGTCAGGCCGCCCGGGTATCCACCCCACGACGCCGCCTCGGGGAGACGCTGCTGCTCCGGCGCGCCGGCGAGACCGAGACGGCGCCAGATCTCGCGACAGATCGTCGGCATGGCGGGCGACGCCAGGATCGTCACGATCCGCAGCGCTTCCAGCGCGTCGCCCATCACGCGGTCGACTGCGGGACCGGCCTCGGCCTTCCAAGGCTCGTTGGCCTCGAGGTAGGCGTTCGTCTCGCGCACGAGCCGCCAGCTCGCCTCCAGCGCCTCGTTCGGGCGGACCCGTTCCCACGCGTCGGTCGCCGCCGCCAGCACGTCGGTCGCCACGGTTGCGAGGGGACTGTCCGGTGACGGCGCGGGTCCGATGCCGCCGCACGCCTTGCCGACGACGGTGGCGACGCGGGATACGAGGTTGCCGAGGTTGTTGGCGAGGTCCGCGTTGTAGCGGGCGACCATCCCCTCGTGGGAGAAGTCGCCGTCGGACCCGAAGTTGGTGTCCCGCAGCAGGTGGTAGCGGAACCCGTCGACCCCGAACTCCGGCGTGAGGTCGGCGGGGGCGATCATGTTCAGCGTCGTCTTCGACATCTTCTCGCCGCCGACGAGGAGGTACCCGTGGACGTAGAGGCGGTGGGGCGGATCGATGCCGGCGGCCATGCACATCGCCGGCCAGTAGACGGTGTGGAACCGCAGGATGTCCTTGGCCAGCAGGTGGTGCGCCTTCGGCCACCACGCCTCGAAGCGGCCGGCATCGCTCGTCCGGTAGTCGATGGCGGTGACGTAGTTGATGAGGGCGTCGTACCAGACGTAGAAGACGTGCCCCGGCGCCCACGGTACGGGCACGCCCCAGTCGAGCGAGGTGCGGGTGATGGAGACGTCGCGCAGGCCGGTCTTGATGAGGCCGATGGCTTCGTTGCGCTTGGTCTCCGGTTGGACGACCTCGGGGTTGGCCGCGTACCAGTCGAGGAGCCTCTGCTCGTAGCGGCTGAGCTTGAAGAACCAGTTCTCCTCGCGCAGCTCCTCGACGGGCTTGTTGTGGATCGGGCAGAGGTCGTCGTTCGGGCCGACGAGGTCGCTCTCGGCGTAGTAGCCCTCGCACGACACGCAGTACGGGCCCTCGTAGACGCCGAGCTCGATGTCACCGTTGTCGTAGATCTTCTGCAGGAACTCCTGGACGGCCGCGTAGTGACGCGGCTCCGTCGTCCGGATGAAGTCGTCGTAGCTGATGTCGAGGTGGTCCCACGCGTCGCGGTACCGGGCGCTCATGAGGTCGGCGTGCTCCCTCGGCGAGTGGCCGGCGTCGGCCGCGGCTCGGGCCACCTTGAGACCGTGCTCGTCGGTCCCGGTGAGGAAGAAGACCTCGTCGCCGAGGAGGCGGCGCCAGCGACACAGCGCATCCGTCGTCACGGTGGTGTAGGCATGGCCGATGTGGGGGGCATCCGTGACGTAGTAGATCGGTGTCGTGGCATAGAAGCGGCCCATGTCGCGGCGGAGCCTACCGACCGCATCCGGAAAGGCTGACGGAGATTTGAAGGACACGGGGATGGCGCGCAAGGTCGACGATCTCGGGCGCATCGTGCTGCCCGTGGAGCTGCGCCGGTTGCACGGGATCCAGACCGGGGACGCGCTGGAGATCTCGGTCGACGGCGACTCGATCGTGCTGCGCAAGCTTTCCCAGGGCTGCGTGTTCTGCGGCACCGAGGACGGGCTGTCGAGCTACCGCGCCCGGTCCATCTGCGTCGAGTGCCGCGACGGGCTGACCGCGCCGGCCGCCTCCGCGCTCAGCGGCTGAGCCGGACCGCGGCGTTGTAGGCGACCCGCTTGGGGACTCCGAGCTCGGCGGCGACCTCGGCCGCTGCGTCCTTGGTGGACGCGCCGGCGTCGAGGCGTCGGCGGACGGCGGCGTCGACCTCGTGCTCGGTGGCGGCCGTCGGCGGGGGGGCTCCCTCGACCACGAGCACGTACTCCCCCCTCGCCTCGATGGTCTCGGCCCGCGTCACCGCGTCGGCGAGGGTGCCCCGCCACACGTCCTCGAACTTCTTCGTGAGCTCGCGGCAGATGGCGATGCGCCGGCCGGCGCCGCACGCCGTCGCCAGATCGGTGACAGTGGCGATGAGCCGGTGCGGCGCCTCGTAGAGGACGGTCGTGCGGGATTCGGCGGCGAGCTCGGCGAGTCTCGCCGTGCGCTCCTTGCCCTTGCGGGGGAGGAAGCCCTCGAAGCAGAAGCGGGCGGTCGGGAGTCCGCTGAGGACGAGGCCGGCGATGACGGCCGCCGGTCCGGGCACGAGCTCGACGTCGATGCCGGCCGCCAAGGCGGCGGCGACGAGGCGCTCGCCGGGGTCGCTGATGCCGGGCGTGCCGGCGTCGGTGATGAAGGCGATGCGTTGGCCGCCCGTCATGTCGGCCACGAGGCGTTCGGCCTGCTCGGCCTCGTTGTGGGCGTGGACAGCGACGAGCTTGCGGCCCGCGATTCCCGCATGGTGAAGGAGCTTGCGGGAGTGTCTCGTGTCCTCGCAACAGATGACATCGACGTCGCCGAGGGCCTCGACGGCGCGGGGCGAGAGGTCCCCGAGGTTGCCGATCGGCGTGCCGACGAGCACGAGCTTGCCGTTGCCGGCGGTCATTCCCGGAGCTCGAGCTGGTCACCCGGCCGGAGGCGCCACCGGTCGAAGGCGCCGGCCTGGGCCTCGATCACGACCTTCGCCCGCCGCCGCGGCGCCCCGAGCCGATGGGGACGCATCGGTGTGCACGTGGCCACGACTCGGAGCTCACGGTCGCAGAAGGCGACGTCGATCGGGAAGCGCATGCCGATCGTGTGCACCGACCGGGCCGGCCGCAGCACGATCGCTCCCTCGATCGAGTCCCGTCCGAGCAACCCGACGAGCCGAGCACGGAACGACGTGGCAACTTCAGCCGTCGCCAGCACGTCCCCGTCCCGCAACAACCAAGGCATCACACCTTGCGCTTTTGGCAGCTGCACACCGCCTGCTCGGGCGGTGTCCCGCTGCCAAAAGCCGGGAGGTCAGACATTGAACCTGATCTCCAACACGTCGCCGTCGACGACCTCGTAGTCCTTGCCCTCGACGCGGAGCTTGCCGGCGTCGCGGGCGGCGGACCACGAGCCGAGCTCGAGCAGCTCGTCCCAGTGAACGACCTCGGCGCGGATGAACCCGCGCTGCAGGTCGGAGTGGATGACGCCGGCGCACTCGGGCGCCTTGGCGCCGGCGCGGAAGGTCCACGCCCGCGACTCCTTCTCCCCCGTCGTGAGGAAGGTCCGGAGGTCGAGCAGGTGGTACGCCGCGTGGACGACCCGGGGCAGCGCGCCCTCGCCGAGTCCGAGCGCCTCGAGCATCTCCGTGCGCTCCGACTCGTCGAGCATCGCCGCCTCGGCTTCGAGCTGCACGCACATCCCGAGCACATCCGCCGCCCCACCCATCAGATCGACCACCGGCTTGGCGAGCTCGTCGGCCCGTTCGAGGTCGTCCTCGCCGACGTTGACCACCGCCAGCACCGGCTTGTTCGTGAGCAGGTACGCCGGCTTCAGCGTCGCCTTCTGGTCCGCCCTCAACGACGACCGGTAGATCGGCGTGCCCTCGTCGAGCGCCGCGCGGGCCGCCTGCAGCGCCGCCACCTCGGCGAGCAGCGACTTGTCGAGGCGACTCAGCTTCTCCTTCTTCGGCAGCTGGTTGTCGACGGTGTCGAGGTCGGCGAGGCACAGCTCGGTCTCGACGGTCGTGAGGTGCTCGATGGGGTCGGAGGGTCCCATCACGTCGTCGTCCTCGAAGGCCCGGAGGACGTAGACGATGGTGTCGACCTCCCGGATCCCGCCGAGGAACTTGTTCCCCAGACCCTCTCCCTTGGACGCCCCGGCGACGAGTCCGCCGATGTCCATGAACTCGCATGCCGCGTGGACGACGTTCTTCGACTTCGACATCGCGGCCAGCGCTTCGAGGCGGTGGTCGGGCACCTTGGCCCGTCCGACGTTGGGGTCCTTGGTGGCGAACGGGTAGGGCGCGGCGAGGGCGCCGCCACCCGCCAAGGCGTTGAACAGCGACGACTTGCCGGCGTTGGGGAGCCCGACGAACCCGAACTTTTCCATTTGGTCGCAGGCTACCGGCGGCCGGTAACCTCATCGGCTGTGAGCAAGCGAACCGTGAAGGCCAAGAACCGCGCCCGTCGGAAGAAGGCCAACCACGGCGTCAAGCCCAACCGCGGCAACAAGAAGTAGCGCACCACCGGCTTTTGACAGCCAGATCCCGCCGAGGACGGCGGGATCTGGCTGACAAAAGCGGTTGGTCACCCCAATCGGGCCTGCAGTGCTTCGGTGCGGATCTGGTACTCGCTGAAGGACTTGATCACCTCGAACCCCATGGCGATGTTGATGCCGAGCATCGGGGCGTTCGAGTAGGCGTTCCACGTGTCGACGTAGCGGACGTCGGGCTTCTCGTCGAGCAGCCGCAGGCAGTTCGACGCCTTGAGCCAGCGGCCGAGGCCCTTGTCGCGATGCGTCGGATCGACGGCCGTGGCCTCCTGCCACGCCGCCTCCGGGGCGTGCGACGGGAACACGAACTCGGTGTAGCCGACGAGCTCGTCGCTGGCGTCGTGGCGCACCACGAGCGTCCACCACGCGTGGCCCGCCTTGATCGCCCGCTCCTCCCCCTCGCGGTGACGCTCCGGCGTGTGGATCCAGTCGTCCATCTCGAGGTCGTCGCGGGGCGCCGTGTTCATCACCATCGTCAGCGCCACGAAGCGGTCGAGGTACTCGTCGGGCACCGGACCGTCCCACGCCAGCATCGAGTAGCCCTCCGCCCGCTCCTTGGCCCGCACGACCCAGTCCTCGAGCATCGACCGGTCGACGTCCGCCAGCACCATGCGGCTCTTGCGCTCCGTGATCTTGCGCTCCGCCCCGAGCGCCTCGGCGAAGCGGGCGCCGTCGCCATCGGTGACGGCGGCGCCGTTGAGCAGCATTCGTCCCTCCTCCAGCGCCTTGTCGACGGCCGGGCGAAGCAACGCCTTGGAAGCGCCACGGCCGCGGACCCCAGGACGGACGTACACGCCGATGGCGGCCTTGTCGCGGTTGGTCTCGGTGAATCCCAGCCCGAGGGTGGCGACGCCGAGCCGCGGCCCGTCGCCGTCACGCGCCACCCACCGGTCGGTCCGCGACCACGAGACCGGCGTCGCGACCTGGAGCCGCCACTTGTCGTAAGGCTGGACGGGGTCCTCGCTCCACAGCTCCTCGTGCTCGGCGACGACGAGCTCGTAGAGCGGCCGCAGGTCTTCCTCGGCGGCAGTGGTGGTGTCGAGAAAGGTCACGTCCATGGCCGTGGAGTGTGGCGCTGGACGGGCAGCAGGCGAAACGATTTAGCTTCGACCCCATGGCCGAGCTGGCAGCGCTGCGCATCGGCGACCCGCCAGACGTCTGGTCGTCGATCGGGTTCGTCGTGGAGGACGGTGCCGTCCACGTGAGCGGCGTCCGGCACGAGCTCGGGGGCGAGAAGCAAGGGGGCGGGCGGAGTGGGAGAAATGCAGGGATCCGGGACTGGTCGGTGCGGGGACTCGATCCGAGTGTCGATGCCATCGACGGCCTGCCGCTCGGACTCGCGGTCGCGCCGGCGCGACCGACGCCGGATCATCCGAACGGCGTCGTCGCCCTCGATCACGTCGTGCTGCTCACGCCGAACCTCGGCCGCACGATCGAGTCCTTCGAGTCCGTCGGCATCGAGCTGCGTCGGGTGCGCGACACCGGGACAGACGCCGAGCCGCGGCAGCAGGCGTTCTTCAAGGTCGGCGGGGTCATCCTCGAGGTCGTGGGACCGAAGGCGCCGAGCGGTGACGGTCCGCTGCGGTTCTTCGGTCTGGCGTGGACCGTCGCGGAGGCCGCCCACACGTCGGCGTTCTTCGGCGACCGCCTGAAGCCGTTCAAGGACGCGGTCCAACCCGGCCGGCAGATCGCGACGCTCACGTCGTCCGCGGGCTCGACGGTGCCCCACGCCTTCATGAGCGCCGAGCCGTCCTGAACGTCGCCGACGTCGCCGAACGGATCCGCGCCCTCGAGGCCCGACCGGCGCTGGTCGCCATCGCCGGCGCCGTCGCCGTCGGCAAGTCGACGCTGGCGTCCGGTCTCGCCGACGAGCTCGGACCGTTGCGGGTGGAGGTGGTGGCGACCGACGGGTTCCTGCTCCCGAACGAGGAGCTGTCCCGACTCGGGCTGCAGTCGCAGAAGGGGTTTCCTGCGAGCTACGACGCCGCCGCCATGAACGCCTTCGTCGCCGACCTGCGGGCCGGCCGCGCCGCGTCCGTGCCGGTGTACTCCCACGCCACCTACGACCGCGTCCCAGGCGAGGTCCGCGTCGTGCACGGCGCCGACGTCGTGATCGTCGAGGGCGTCAACGCGCTGCAGCCGCCGTTCGCCGCCGTCGCCGACCTGGCGATCTACCTCGACGCCCCCGAACCGCTCGTCCGCTCGTGGTACGTCGAGCGGTTCCTCGACCAGATCACCGTCGCCGAGTCCGACGAGACGTCGTTCTACCGGGGCTTCACCGGCCTCGACGAGCCGGGGCGACGGGCGATGGCGACGTCGGTGTGGGAGGGCGTCAACCTGGTGAACCTCGTCGAGCACATCTCACCCACCCGAGCGCACGCCCACCTCGTGCTCACCAAGGCCGAGGGTCACGCGCTGACGTAGACGGCATCCTTGCCCAGCAGCACGCCCTCGAGGGCCTCGGGGCGATCGGTCATGACGCCGTCGACGCCGGCGTCGACGAGCTCGGCCATCTCGGCGTCGTCGTCGATCGTCCAGACGTGGACGGCGAGCCCGGCGGCGTGGGCGGCGACGACGAACGGCTCGTCGACGACGACGATGTCCCCGAACTTCCGCGGCACCTGCAGGGCCACACCCGGCGTGGACGGCGGGGTCTCGCCGGCGCGGACGGAGCGGAAGAAGTCGGCGGTGGCGTTGGTGCCGAGCGACGTGTGGATCTCGGGGGCGACCTCGCGGAAGCGGTCGGTGGCGAGATCGTTGAACGAGGCCACGATCGTCGACCCGACGCGGCCGGCGCGCTGCAAGGCCTCCGCGAGGGGCTGCTCGTAGGACACGACCGTCGGCGCCGTCTGTTTGATGTCGAAGTTGAGGAACACGTCGGTGTCGAACGCCTCGAGGACCTCGTCGAGGGTGGCGATCCGGAACTCGGGGTCGTCGGCCGCCTTGCCCCGGTGGACGTAGCGCTCGGGTTCGTCGGGGTGGTCGTGGTCGACGACGGTTCCCGGGATCCACCAGTAGGCGTTGTCGAGGCGGCGGAGCTCGTGGAGGGTGAGATCGGCGATGGCGCCGGTGCCGTCGGTGGTCCGGTCGACGGTGGCGTCGTGGCACACCATGAGGACGCCGTCCTTGCTCAGGTGGACGTCGAGCTCGAGGGCGTCGGCGCCGGCGGCGACCGCCTTGCGCATGGCGAACAGCGTGCTCGACGGCCCTTCCTTGGCGCCGCCCTGGTGGGCCCAGTTGAGGACGCGACGCTCGAGCCACGGGTTGTCGTTCACGTGGGGACGGTAGCGTCCGCGTCCATGGATGTTCTCCTCTCCGAGGTGGCCGACGGCGTAGCCGTCCTGACGCTGAACCGTCCCGAGAAGCGCAACGCGCTCAACTCCGAGCTCACTCGCGCCCTTCGCGACGCCATGCGGAGCGCGGACGCCGACGACGCCGTGTCCGTGATCGTGCTGACGGGGGCGGACCCCGTCTTCTGCGCCGGCGTCGACCTCAAGGACATCGGTGGGGGCGCGTCCGACCGGTTCACGCCGGGAACGGACACCGAGCCCGGTCGGCCCTGGGCCCGCACGACCAAGCCGGTCATCGGCGCCATCAACGGCGCGGCGGTGACGGGTGGGTTCGAGCTGGCGCTGCAATGCGACTTCCTCGTCGCCTCCGAGCGGGCCGCGTTCGGTGACACCCACGCGCGGGTGGGGCTGCTGCCGGGGTGGGGGTTGTCGGTCCTGTTGCCGCAGGCGATCGGGGTGCGGCGGGCGCGGGAGATGTCGTTGACGGGGAACTTCGTGCTCGCCGAGGAAGCGCTGCGGCTGGGGCTCGTCAACCGCGTCGTCCCCCACGAGTCGCTGCTCGAGGAGACCCGCCGGATCGCCCTCGACATCGCCGGCAACGATCAGCTGGCGGTGCGCGCCCTCCTGGCCGAGTACGACGAGACGACGTCGACGACCGTCCACGAGGCGCTGCGCATCGAGTCGCGCAAGGCCAACGCCTGGAACGCCGACCCCGCGACCGTCGCCGCCATCGCCGACCGCCGTCAGGCCATCATCGAACGAGGCCGCTCCCAGGTCTGAAGCTCAGTTCCAGCCGATGGCGGCGGTGAGGCCGCCGTCGACGACGAACTCGGATCCGGTGGAGTGGTCGCTGTCGTCGGAGGCGAGGAACAGCGCCATGCGGGCGACTTGTTCTGCGGTGGCGACCTCGCCGAGCGGGATGCGGGCGCCGATCGCCTGCTTGGCCGAATCCTCGCCGGTGAAGAGGAGGTCGTTGAGCATCGGCGTGTCGATGATGCCGGGATGGATCGAGTTCACGCGGATGTGGAGCGCGGCCAGCTCCATGGCGGCGACCTTCGTCATGCCCCGCACGGCCCACTTGCTGGCCGAGTAGGCCGCCGTGCCCGCCGACCCGCGGAGGCCGGCGATCGACGAGACGTTGACGATCGACCCACCACCGACCTCGGTCATCGCCGGGATCACCGCCTGCATGCCGAGGAAGACGCTCCGCTGGTTGATGCGGATGACGGCGTCGTAGTCCTCGACCGGCGTCGTCGCCAGCGGCGTGTACCGGAACACGCCGGCGTTGTTCACCAACACGTCCAGCCGTCCGAAGACGTCGAGGGCCGTGGCTAGGGCGTCGGTCCACGCCGCCGGTTCGGTGACGTCGTGGTGGTGGAACACGGCGACGTCGGGCCCGAGCTCCTTGGCCACGAGCTCGCCCTCGGCGTCGAGGACGTCGGTCACGACCACCTTGGCGCCCTCGGCGGCGAACAGCCTCGCCTCGGCCGCGCCCTGACCCCGTGCCGCCCCCGTGATGAGCGCCACCTTGCCGTCGAGACGGCCCGTCAACGTTCGATCTCCGGGCCGAGCTTCGAGCGCACCAGGCCCGCTACCTCACCGGGCTCGGCGTGCCGACCGAGGGCCACCTTGGAGAAGATCAGATCACCGTCGAGGATCACCTCGAACCTTCCTTTCGACGAGGGCAGCAGCTCGATCGTCTCGAGGATCGGTGCCCATCCGGCCAACAGCTCGTCCGTCAGACCGACGGCTCTCGGGACGTAGTTTCAGGGAACACAGAACTCGATCGACAGGCGGTGGCGGGGGTCCATCATCGTGATCGAAGGCTACGCCAGGACGGTCTTCGCCAGGTCCGCCAGCGACACCTCGGGGCGGGGCCCGATGTGGGAGATGACCTCAGCCGCCGCCAGCGAGCCGAGCCGGCCGGCCACGTCGAGGTCGTGGCCCGCGGACAGGCCGTAGAGGACGCCGGCGGCGTAGAGGTCGCCGGCGCCCGTGGTGTCGACCACCTGGTCCACGGGAGCGGCATCGACGTGGACGACGCGGTCGCCGGCGACGAGGATCGACCCCCTGGCGCCGAGGGTGATGGCCGCCAAGGACACGTCCTGGCCGACGAGGTCGATGACGTCGTGCACGTCGTCGGTCTCGTAGAGCGACGTGATCTCGTCCTCGTTGGCGAAGAGGATGTCGACCGACGAGGCGATGAAGGAGCGGAACTCGGCGCGGTTGCGCTCGACGCAGAACGAGTCGGAGGTCGAGAATGCGACCTGGCGACCGTGGCGATGCGCCAGCGACGCCGCCAGCTGGATCGCCTCCTTGGCCTGCGGTTCCTCCCACAGGTAGCCCTCGACGAGGATGACTGCGGCCGACGCGACGACGTCCTCGGAGACATCGCTGGGTGCCAACAATCCGGCGGTGCCGAGGAACGTGCTCATCGTCCGCTCGGCGTCACCGGTGATGAACACGTGGCATCGGCCGGTCGGCGGCCCTTCCGACGCCGGCGCCGAGTCGAAGGCGACCCCCACGGCGCGGATGTCGTGGGCGAAGACGGCGCCGAGCTGGTCGTCGCGTACCCGTCCGACGAAGCCCGCCCGCCCGCCGAACGAGCCGATCCCGACGGCGGTGTTGGCCGCCGATCCACCCGAGCTCTCGACGGCGGACCCCATGGCCGCGTAGACGGCCGCGGCCTCGGTCTCGTCGCAGAGCTGCATCGACCCCTTCTCCAGGCCCAATCGAACGAGGGTCGCCTCGTCGGTGGTGGCCAGCACGTCCACGAGGGCGTTGCCGAACGCGAGGACGTCGAGGGACCGAACCATGGCGGGCGACGCTAGAGCACCCGTGGACAAGCCCCTAACCTGGGCGAATGGCCGAGGCGACGACCGCATCCGAGTACCGACTCCCCCGCACGGTCGTGCCCGAGCGCTACGAGCTCACGCTCGCGCCCGACCTCGCGGCGTTCACGTTCGAGGGCATCGAGTCCATCACCGTGAGGATCAGCGAGCCGACGAACGAGATCGTCCTCAACGCCGCCGAGCTCGAGATCTCACGGGCCACCCTCCGCCGCGACGACACGTCCATCGACGCCACCGTCGCCCTCGACGACGCGCGGGAACGGGCCACCCTCACCCTCGCGGACACCGCGCAGGTCGGCGAGTGGCAGCTCGAGCTGACGTTCACGGGCATCCTCAACGACAAGCTCGCCGGCTTCTACCGCTCCACGTTCAAGGACGCGGACGGCGACGACCGCGTCATCGCCACCACGCAGTTCGAGTCGACCGACGCCCGCCGCGCCTTCCCCTGCTGGGACGAACCCGACTTCAAGGCGGCGTTCGGCGTGACCCTCGTCGTCGACCACGACCTCACCGCCCTCTCGAACGGGCCGGTCGAGCGCGAGACGACGCTCGAGGACGGGCGCCGCGCCGTCACCTTCGCGGACACGATGGTGATGTCGACGTACCTCGTCGCCTTCGTCGTCGGTCCGCTCGAGCTCACCGATCCGGTCGACGTCGACGGCACGCCGCTGCGCGTCGCCTCCGTGCCCGGCAAGGCCCACCTCTCGCCGTTCGCCCTCGAGATCGGCGCCCACAGCCTCCGGTTCTTCACCGAGTACTTCGGGGTCCCCTATCCCGGCGACAAGCTCGACCTGGTCGCGCTCCCCGACTTCGCCTTCGGCGCCATGGAGAACCTCGGCTGCGTGACCTTCCGGGAGACGGCGCTGCTCGTCGATCCCGACACCGCCAGCCGGCTCGAGTTCGAGCGCGTCGCCGACGTCGTCGCCCACGAGATCGCCCACATGTGGTTCGGCGACCTCGTGACGATGAAGTGGTGGAACGGCATCTGGTTGAACGAGGCCTTCGCCACGTTCATGGAGCTGCTGGCCGTCGACAGGTTCCGCGCCGAGTGGGAACGCTGGGTCAGCTTCTCCACCGGACGGGCCGCCGCCATGAACACCGACGGGATGCGTACGACTCGCCCCGTCGAGTTCGCGGTGGAGGCCCCTGAGGAGGCCGAGGGGATGTTCGACGTCCTCACGTACCAGAAGGGCGCGTCGGTCGTCCGCATGCTCGAGCAGTACCTCGGGGCCGAGCGCTTCCGCGAGGGCATCCGGCTCTACATGCGCAAGCACGCCCACGGGAACACCGAGACGACCGACCTGTGGGACGCCATCGAGGAGGCGAGCGGTGAGCCCGTGCGCTCGACGATGGACTCGTGGATCTTCCAGGGGGGCTATCCCGTCGTCACCGTCGACACGGACGACACGGGCGCCATCGAGTTGACGCAGCGCCGCTTCCGCTACCTCGCCACGCCCGACGACGCCGAGGCCCGCTGGCAGGTGCCGGTCATCCTGCGGGCCAGCGTCGACGGACACGTGGGGACGCGAAAGCTGTTGCTCTCGGACGGCAGCGCCACGATCGACTTCGGCGCCAGCAAGGTTGACTGGATCGTCGTCAACGCCGGCGGATCCGGCTTCTTCCGGACTCGCTACAGCGCCGAGCTCCTCCGCCGCCTGACCGCCGACCTCGAGGCCGCGCAGCTGTCGGCCGTGGAGCGCTACAACCTCTTGAGCGACACGTGGGCGGCGGTGTGGTCCGGCCTCGCGCCCGTCGAGGACTTCACCGAGCTTGCGCGGCTGTTCGGCGACGAGCAGGACCCGACGGTGTGGTCGGCCGTGCTCGGTCCGTTCTCGACGTTCGAACGGGCGCTGCCGGAGGATCAGCGATCGGGCCTGCAGGCGTTCGTGCGCCGACTCGCGGGACCCGCCTTCGAGCGCCTCGGCTGGTCGGCGCAGCCGGGCGAGGGCGAGAAGATCCCGACGTTGCGCTCGCTCCTGCTGGACACCCTCGGCACCGTCGGAGCCGATCCCGATGTGCGCTGGCGCGCCGGCGAGCTCCACGCGCAGTACCTGCAGGACCGCGCCGCGGTCGACGCCGACATCGTTCCCGCGCTGGTGTCGATCGCGGCGGCGACGGGAGGCGAGGGCGAGTACCAGCAGCTCCTCGATCGCTACCGCAACCCGGCCACGCCGCAGGAGGAGGTCCGCTACCTCATGGCGCTCGCGGGGTTCAGCAACGAGGGCCTCGTCCGGCGCACGCTCGAGCTCGCGGCGACCGAGGTGCGCACGCAGAACGCCCCGTTCGTCATCAACGCCGCCCTGGGCAACCTGCAGCACGGCGACAAAGCCTGGACCTGGCTGACCGAAAACTGGCAGTCGCTGCTCGACAGGTTCCCCGACAACAGCCACGCCCGGATGATCGAGTCGGTAAGCGTCCTCCCCAGCAACGTCGCCGGTGAGGTGCGGTCGTTCCTCTCCGCCCATCCGGTGAAGGCGGGACAGCGGACGGTGGAGCAGACGCTCGAACGCCTCGACGTGAACGTCGCCTTCCGGTCGCGGGAGGGTGAACGGCTGACGCAGGTGTTCCGCGAGGACGCTTGAGCCTGGGGTCGGCGGGCGGGGAGGTCACCGTCTTCGCCGTCGAGGACACGGCCGCGCAACTCGTGTGGTCGGGCGAGGGTGACATCGAGGTGCGGGTCGGGGACTGGGCGGGCTGGTGCACCGGGCCGCTGTCGGCGGTGGTCGTCGAGGGGCTGACGCCGGACCGGACCTACGAGATTCGGGCCGCGTCGGGCGGTCGGGTGCTGGCGTCGTTCCGCACCCTCGAGCCGCCGCCTGGTGAGCTGCTGTGCCGGTTCGCCACCGTCAGCGACACCCACGTGGGCGAGCGGGCCTTCGGCGTGTTCCCGCGCTTCCGGGAGGACCCGACCCGCACCGGCTCCGAGGCGTACCCCGCGCGCTGCCTGCGGGCGGCGGTCGCCGAGGCGGCGGCGTGGGGCGCCGGAGCGCTCCTGGCCAAGGGTGACCTGACCTGGTCGGGACGGCCGCTGCAGTGGCAGCTCGTCGCCGAGGCACTGGCGACGTCGCCCGTGCCCGTCCACGCGACGCTCGGGAACCACGACGTCGTCCCACGCGCCATCGACGGACGCGACGTGCTGCAGCGCTCCGGGATCGTGGCGTCGCGGGCGGTGGAGCCGATCGACCTGCCGGGGATCCGGGTCGTCATCGGTCACTCGGCCGATCGGGGGCACCGCTACGGCGTCGTCGACGGGGTGCAGCGCGACGAGATCGTGCGGCTCGTACGGGAGGCGCCGGGGCCGGCCTTCTTCACCACGCACCACTACGTGAACCCGCTGCCGGTGCGGTCGCGCTATCCCCGCGGGATCGAGCGGGCGGAGGGGGACGCGCTGCTGCGGGAGGTCGCGGCGGCCAACCCGTCCACGTTCGTGAGCTTCGGTCACACCCATCGCCATCGCCGCAAGCGCCAGCACGGGTTGCCGACGACCGAGGTCGGGTCGACGAAGGACTACCCCGGGGTGTGGGCCGGCTACGCCGTCCACGAGGGTGGCATCCGCCAGGTCGTCCGCCGCGTTGCCGAACCGTCGTCGATCGCGTGGACCGAGCGGACGGCCGCGGTGCTCGGCGGGTTCTGGGGCCGGTGGTCGCCGGGTCGGCTGTCGTGGCGCTGCTTCAGCTGGAGCTGGCCGCGTTGATGGCGTCGCCGGACCGGTTGCTACTCGGACGACGTCAGCTTCTCGATGCGGGCGGAGATGGCGGCGAGGCGCTCGGTGGCCTGCGCGTGGAGACGGCCGGCCCGCTCGTAGAGGTCGGTGACCTCCTCGATGCCCAGGTTGCCGCCCGCCATGCGGGCGATCGTCGCCTCGAGCTCCTCGACGAGCTGCTCGAACGTGAGATCTGCGGGCTCCGTCATGGCGTGACCTCCTCGACCGTGGCGGCCAGGCGACCGGACGCCAACTGGACGTCGACGCGCTGGCCGGTCGCGGCGTCCGCGGCCGACCGCAGCACGGCGCCGTCGGTGGCGCGCACCACGGCGTAGCCCCGTTCGAGCACCCGGACGGGGCTGAGCGCGTCCATCTCCCGACGCGCCGATGCGAGCGCCGTGGCTGCCGGCGCCAGCCGCCGGCGGGGGTGGACCAGCTCGAGCCGACCCACCGACCGGGCGAGGCGGTCGGCGGCCCGTTCGACGCCGGCCGTGACCGCCCGGTCGCGGTCCACGGCGCCGAGGCGGTGCTGCGCGTCGTCGAGCCGCCGAACGATCGCCGTCTCGGCGCGGGTCCACGACGCCGCCAGTTCCGCCAGCAGCGCATCCCGATCCGGGACGACGGCCGCGGCAGCCAACGACGGCGTCCCGCAGCGCAGGTCGACGACCTCATCGCACAGGGGCCGATCGCCCTCGTGCCCGATGGCTGCGACCACCGGCGTGGACGTCGCGCAGATCGCCCGGCAGAGCTCCTCGTCGCTGAACGGGAGCAGCTGGGTGGCATCTCCCCCGCCGCGGGCGAGGATGATCACGTCGACCCCGCTGCGCAGGTCGAGGTCGCGCAAGCCCTCCATCACCGCCTCCGACGACGTCATCGTCACCTCGCGGAACACCATCGGGTACCCGGGGAACCGGGCGGCGACGACCGACTCGATGTCCGCCCGCACGGCGGCCTCGGAGCCGCACACCACCCCGATCGATGTTGGCAGCCGCGGCAGGCGCCGCCGTGGGCGGTCGAGCAGCCCGTCGGCCCGCAGCCTCGATCGCGCCTCGGCGATCATCGCCGCGACCGCGCCCGCGCCCACCGGCACCACCTCGTCGGCGACCAGCTGCATCCGGCCCCACGAGTTGTCCCACGACAGGACGCCCGTCACCTGCACCCGCTGTCCGTCGACGACCCAAGCCCGCTTCGTCCGCGCCGCCGGCACCGTGACCGAGACCTGCGCCGCCCGGTCCTTCAACGTGAAGTACATCCGTCCGTTCGGCCTCGCCTTGGGTTGGTGGACCTCGCCCTCCACCGCGATCTTCCCGATCGAGGTGAGCGACCGCGCGATCTCGGCGCTGAGGCGCACGAGGCTGAGCCGGCGGACCGGTGAGCGCTCGGGGGCGGCGTCGAACAGGGTCACGCCACAGACCCTATTGGGCGGCCGTAGGGTGCTGGAATGGAGACTCGAACGATCGGCAGCCTCACCGTCTCGCTGGTGGGCGTGGGGTGCAACAACTTCGGCGGGCGCATCGATGCCGACGCCACGCAGGCGGTGGTCGATGCCGCCCTCGACGCCGGCGTCACGCTCTTCGACACGGCCGACATCTACGGCGGCACGCAGTCCGAGGTGCTCCTCGGGCAGGCCCTCGGGTCTCGGCGGGACAAGGCGGTCATCGCCACCAAGTTCGGCGGACCCGTCGCCGAGGGCAAGGGTGGTGCCAAGCCCGACTACGTCAAGGAGGCGTGCGAGGCGTCGCTGCGGCGTCTCGGCACCGACCGGATCGACCTCTACCAGATCCACTTCCCGGACGATTCGACGCCGATCGAGGACACGCTGGCGGCGATGTCGGCGCTCGTCGACGAAGGCAAGGTCCGCGAGATCGGGTGCTCGAACTTCGACTCGAGCCGACTCGACGCCGCCGCCGGCGCGCCGGCTTCGAACACGTTCCGATCGGTCCAGAACCAGTTGTCCCTGCTCGACCGTCGCCAGGAGGCCGACACGATCGCCGCCTGCGAGCGCCATGGCCTCGGGATCCTGCCGTACTTCCCGCTGGCATCCGGGATGCTCACCGGCAAGTACCGCCGGGACGCCGAGCCGCCCGCAGGCACCCGGCTGGCCGGGCTCCCCGCCGAGCGTCGGGAGAAGGCGCTGTCGGACCGGACCTTCGACACGGTCGAGAAGCTCGAGGCCTTCGCCACCGCGCACGGCCACACGCTCCTGGAGCTGGCGATGTCGTGGCTGGCCGGGCTGCCGCAGATGGCGTCGGTGATCGCCGGCGCCACCCGGCCCGACCAGGTTCGGGACAACGCCGCCGCCGTGGGGTGGCGGCTCACCGACGACGAGCGGGCCGAGATCGACGCCCTCACCCGCCGCTGAAGCGCTTTGGGCGCGCTCAGTTCGACATGTCGACCTGAGCGCGCCCAAACGCAACGAGCGATGTTGCGGTCCGGCTAGCGGTCGGCGCGCTTGAGGGCGAAGCCGATGGCCAGGAGTCCGAGGGCCACGGCGAGCGCCGTGAGCGTCAGGCTGAAGCCGGTGCGGGCCAGGACGGCACCCAGGACCGACGTGCCTGCGGCGGCGACGCCACCCGAGGCGGCGACGGCCGCCGGGACCGGCGAGCGCTCGATCTCGAGACCGAGGACCTGCGCTTCGGGCCGAGGAGCGTTCGTCAGCTCGCTGGCGAGGACGGCGCCCGGAGCGACCGAGGCCGCCGTCGCAACGGTGCCGAGGGTGGTGCATCCGGCGGGCATGACACCACCCGTGGGCCGCGCATCGGCGTGCGGGCAGGTGTTGTTCGTCTGGGTGATGACGCGGACCACGGTCTCGCCCTCGACCTCGGTCTCCTTCTGGGTCTTGCCCTCGACCTCGGGCTTGCCGCACTCGTCATCCTTGGCCGCACCCGCGGGCATCGCCCTGGTGCACTCGTGCTCCTCGGCGACCTCGAACCCGGTGTCGATCTTCTGGGGGTGGCGGCCACACCAGCCGTTGTTGTCGTCCTCGAAGTCGTCGTCGTTCCCGCACCCGTTGTTGCCGTCCTGGTCGGCCGCATCGATGCCGCCCGCTCCGTCCGGCTTGTCGGCGCCGCCGTTGGAGGCGCCGTCGGGGTCCGAGGTGGACGCGCCCTGGTTGCCACTGCCGCCGTTCTCGACGCTGCGGTCCTTGCCGGAGGGATGGCGATCATCGCCCGAGTCCGCCACGTTGTTGGGCGTGCCGTCGTCGTTGGTGTCGGTGTTCTCGGTGACGGTCGCCCGGGAGCCTTTGGAGTCGCCCTTGCCGCCGCCACCGGCGAACGCCGGGCTGGCAAAGCTGAAGACCAGGGCGAGCAGTGCGGCGGCGGAAGCGGCACTGCGACGGTGCGTCGAGGAAAACCTCATAAGTCGCTGTTCCTTCCCGGCGCGCCAGCGCCGTCTGTCGTTGGGACCGGGTGACCCGAAGGCCGTGGTCGTGCGGTTACTAAGGGTGGTATGCCCACGGGCGACACCGCGAAAACCGAACGGACTAGTCCGCCACGACGACCGCTCGTGGCGGGACCTCGAGCGCGGCTTCGCCGACCGCGACTGCCGGCGTGGAGGAGAGCCGCACCCGGCCCAGACCGGGGGGCACCGCCCACGGCGAGTCCCCCAGGTTCACCGCGATCGCCACGCAACCGCGGCGCACCAACAGGTGACGGGCCTCCTCGTCGACCTCGACGTCCACCCGCGAGAGATCACCGTCGGTGAGGTCGGGGTGGGAGCGGCGGAAGCGGATCAGGTCGCGGTGCCACGCCAGCAGGTCGGCGGGCGCGCCAGTGGCCAGCGGCTCCGACCAGTCCAGGCGGGAGCGGTCGAACGTGGCCACGTCCTGGGGGTCGGGCACGTCCTCGGGCCTCCATCCGAAGGACGAGAACTCCCGCCGCCTCCCCTCGGAGACGGCCCGTCCGAGGTCCTCGTCGGGATGGTCGGTGAAGTACTGGAACGGCGTCGACGCGCCCCACTCCTCACCCATGAACAGCATCGGGACGAACGGCGAGGTCAGGACGAGCGCCGCCGCCACCCGCAACAGGTCGTCGTCGAGGAGGTGCGACGACCGCTCGCCGATGGCTCGGTTGCCGATCTGGTCGTGGTCCTGCAGGTAGCCGAGGAACCGGGATCCCGAGATGCCGGCCGGCACCCGTCCGTGGCGGCGCCCCCGGTCAGGGGCGAAGTCCCCGGCGTACACGAACGCCCGCCGCAGCGCGGTCGCCAGCTGCTCGAGCGACCCGAAGTCGGCGTAGTAGCCCGAGCGCTCACCGGTCAGCGCGGCGTGGAGCGCGTGGTGGAAGTCGTCGCTCCACTGCGCGTCGATGCCGTACCCGCCGACCTCCCGACGGGCGACGACGCGCGGGTCGTTCAGGTCGCTCTCGGCGATGAGGAAGAGGGTCCGGCCGACCGCCGACTGCAGCACCTCCACCTCGATCGCCATCTCCTCGAGCAGGTGCATGGCGGAGGTGTCGACCAGCGCGTGGACGGCGTCGATGCGCAGCCCGTCGCAGTGGTAGTCGCGGAGCCACATCAGAGCGTTGTCGAGGAAGAACCGGCGGACCTCGTCGCTCCCGCGGTCGTCGAGGTTGACCGCCATGCCCCACGGCGTCTCGTACTTGTCGGTGAAGTACGGACCGAACTCGCCGAGGTGGTTCCCCGCGGGACCGAGGTGGTTGTAGACGACGTCCATGACGACGGCGAGGCCCGCGTCGTGCGCCGCGTCGACGAGCCTCTTCAGCCCGTCGGGTCCGCCATAGGCGTGGTGGGGGGCATACAGGTCGGCGCCGTCGTACCCCCATCCCCGCGACCCGGGAAACTCGTTGACCGGGAGCAGCTCGATCACGTCGACGCCGAGGTCGACGAGGTGGGGCAGCTTCTCGACGACGCCGTCGAACGTGCCGGCGGGGGTGAACGTCCCGACGTGCAGCTCATAGACGACGGCGCTGGCCAGAGGAAGTCCCCGCCACGCCGAGTCGGTCCAACCGAAGGCCGCGTGGTCGACGACCGCGGACAAGCCGTCGACGCCGTCGGGCTGCGACGGGGAACGTGGGTCGGGCCGGGTGTCGCCTCCGTCGATCGAGAACCCGTACCGGCGACCATCGGCGTCGGCCGACCACCAGCCCCGCTCGCCCTGGGTCATGGACATGCGCTGGCCGTCGACGACCACGTCGACCGAACGCCCGGCGTTCGGCGCCCACACCTCGAACCTGGTCACCTTGCCCCTTCCACTCCGCCCACCCCGAGAACGTCCTTGCCGTCCACGAGCACGGCGACGGGCCGACCCGAGAGGACGTCGGCATACGTGGTCGATCCGTCGACGGGATCGCTCAGCGGAAAGCGACAGGCGACCACGACCAGCGCCCCGCCGGCGCGCGAGAAGGCGACGATCCGGTCCGCGTCGGGTCCATCGACCGGCAACGGCTCGTACCCAGCATCGACGTCGAAGAGCTCGGGCCGCTCGCGTCGCAGGTGCAACAGCGTGCGGATCAACCGCAGCTTCGGCGAACCTCCCTCGGCCAGCAGCCGCCTCCGAAGGTCGTAGTCGACGGGCCGGCGGTTGTCGGGGTCGACGAGCGACAGCTCCCACAGCTCGGTCCCCTGGTACAGGTCGGGGACGCCCGGGCACGTGAGCTTCAGCGTGGTCTGCACCAGCGAGTTCCACTCGCCGGCGGCGACCAACCGCGTCGCCTCCAGGAACGATTCGACGTCGGCGACGAAGGCGTCGTTGGCCAGGACGCGAGCGGCGAAGTCGGCCACCGCCTCGTCGTACTCGGGGACGGCGTCGATCCACGACGTGTGGAGCTTCGCCTCCTTGGTGGCCTTCTCGAGGTAGGCCGCGAGGCGGTCGGCCGGCAACGGCCACGCACCGACGATCGTCTGGTACAGCAGGTACTCGGTGTCGCGGTCGATCCCGCTGTCACCGTGCATCGCCGACCACCGATCCACGGCCTCGCCCCACGCGTCACCGATCTCGGGCAGCGCCGCCAGCCGAGCCCGCACGTCCTCGCTCCGCTTCGTGTCGTGGGTCGACGTCGCCAGCATCGGCCGGCCCTCGGCGTCGGCCGTTCGTCGCTCGTGGAACGCCGCGACGGAACACCCGAAGCGCGCGGGCTCGCCGCCGACCTCGTTCAACGACACGAGTCGCACGTACCGGTAGAAGACGGTGTCCTCGACGGCCTTGGCCATCACCGGCGCGCTCACCTGCTGGAACCGCTCGGCCAGCTCGACCTCGGCGGCGCCCTCGTAGCGGAGCACGAGCAGGTCGCCGAGGAAGCCGAACAGCTCGCGGTCGAGGTCCGGGCGCGCCTCGACCGCCCGCTCCACCGCGCGGGAGACGATCTCGACGTCCTCGCCGTCGACCGTCGAGCCGCCGACGACGTACGTGCGGTACACATCGAAGGCGGCGATCACCTCGCGCAGCGCATCGCGAAGGTCGCCTCGCGTGTAATCCCGGTAGCGCCGATGGCCCTCGGCGACGACGGCGAACTGCGCCGTCAGGCGTTCGACGTCGGCGGCCAGGACCGTCCGCATGATCTCGAGCTTCGCCCCGCGGGCCAGCTCTTCCACGTCGGTCGCGGCGCCGGTGAACCGGGCGTAGACGTCGGTCATCGCCTGCTCACGCGACGGATCGTGGAGCAGCGCGTTGACCTGGACGAGGAAGTCGTAGCCCGACGTCCCCTCGACGGGCCACGACGTCCGCAACCGCTCGTCGCCCTCGAGGATCTTCTCGACCGTCAGGTACGTCGACGGACCGGCCGCCGCCCGCAACCGTTCGAGGTATGCCAACGGGTCGCGGAGGCCGTCGACGTGGTCGACCCGCAGGCCGTCGACGGTTCCGTCGGCCACGAGCTGCAGGACGAGCTCATGGGTGTCGGCGAAGACCTCCTCGTCCTCCGTTCGGACCGCCACGAGGGTGGTGATGTCGAAGAACCGCCGATAGTCGAGCTCCCGGCCGGCGGTCCGCCAGAAGGCGAGCCGGTAGTTCTGCCGTTCGAGCAGGACGTCGAGCACCTCGAGGTCGTCGTTGACGGCCTTGACCTCCTCGTCGATGGCACTCCCGATCGTCAGGTCGGCCGCGCACAGCTCGGCCAACCGCTGCCGCAGCACCTCCTTGTCGCGGTGGCGCTCGAGCACGCTGTCGCGATCGGTCAGGAGCGCATGTGGCAGGCGACCGAAGGCCGTCGCCAACGATGCGAGCTCGTCCGACGGGACCCGTTCCTCGGCCCGCGCCAGCAGGTCGTCGACGGTGCGGGGCGATATCGGCAGCTCGTGCTCGTGGTATCGGACCGAGAACGAGCCGCCGTCACGGAGGAGCTCGAGCTCACCGTTCTCGAGGACCCGTCCGTAGTGATCGCCGAGGATGGGGACGAGCACCTGGGCGATGAGCTTTCGCTCCGGCGGGTCCCAGTCGATGTCGAAGTAGGTGGCATACCGGGACGACGGGCCGTTCTCGAGCACGTCCCACCACCAGGCATTGGCCCGTCCCGCGACCGCCATGTGGTTGGGGACGATGTCGAGCACCTGGCCGATGCCGTTGGCCTGCAGGGCCGCCGTCATGCGGGCGTGGGCCACGGCGCCGCCGAGCTCCTCGTTCAGGCGGTGGTGGTCGACGACGTCGTAGCCGTGGGTCGAGCCCGGCGCCGCCTGCAGGTAGGGCGAGCAGTAGAGGTGGCTGACGCCGAGGTCGGCGAGGTACGGCGCCAGCGCAGCCGCGTCGTCGAAGGTGAAGCCTGCGTGCAGCTGCACCCGGTAGGTCGCGCGGACGTCTGTCACGACGGGGGGCGGCGGAGCACGACGACCGAGCGCGCCTCGACCGGCACGTCGTCCCCCGCCTTGTACTGACGCGACGCGTCGGCGGCCAACGGCTCGGCCGTGTCGAACGCCAGGTCCCACTGCTCGCCGTACCCGCCTTCGGGGATCGTGAAGTCGATCGGCTCATGGTGCGCCGAGAAGAGCAACAGCAACGAGTCGTCGACGATGCGCTCGCCGCGGGGGCTCAGGTTGGGGATCTCGTCGCCGTTGAGGAACACGCCGAGGACCTTGGCGTAACCGGCGTCCCAGTCGGCGTCGGTCATCTCCAGGCCGTCCGGGTTGAACCAGGCGATGTCCTTCAACTCCGTCCCACGGATCGAGCGGCCCTGGAACCAGCGGCGGCGCCGGAGCACCGGATGGCTGCGGCGGAAGTCCATGAGCCGCCGCGTGAACCCGAGCAGCTCGAGGTTGTCATCGCGCTGGCTCCAGTCGAACCACGAGATCTCGTTGTCCTGGCAATAGGCGTTGTTGTTGCCGCCCTGCGTCCGCCCCATCTCGTCGCCGCCGAGCAGCATCGGCACGCCCTGGGAGAGGAACAGTGTCGACAGGAAGTTGCGCTGCTGGCGCTCGCGGAGGGTGCACACGTCGGGATCGTCGGTTCGCCCTTCAGCGCCGCAGTTCCACGACCGGTTGTGGGAGTCGCCGTCGTTGTTGTCCTCCCCGTTCGCCTCGTTGTGCTTCTCGTTGTAGGAGACGAGGTCGTCGAGCGTGAACCCGTCGTGGGCGGTGATGAAGTTGATCGACGCGACAGGCCGGCGGTCGTCGCCATAGAGGTCGGAGCTACCGGTCAGCCGGTAGGCGAACTCGGAGACGCCCGCCTCCTCGCCCCGCCAGTAGTCGCGGATCGTGTCGCGGTACTTGCCGTTCCACTCCTGCCACAACGGCGGGAAGTTGCCGACCTGATAGCCGCCCTCGCCCACGTCCCAGGGCTCGGCGATGAGCTTGACCCCGCTGACGATCGGGTCCTGTTGGATGACGTCGAAGAACGCCGAGAGGCGGTCGACCTCGTGGAGCTCGCGGGCCAGCGTCGACGCGAGGTCGAAGCGGAACCCGTCGACGTGCATCTCCGTCACCCAGTACCGCAGCGAGTCCATCAGGAGCTGCAGGACGTTCGGGTGGCGCATGCTGAGGCTGTTGCCCGTACCCGTGTAGTCCATGTAGTGACGCTCGTCGCCGTCCATCAGGCGGTAGTACGAGACGTTGTCGATGCCCTTGAACGACAGCGTGGGTCCGAGGTGGTTGCCCTCGGCGGTGTGGTTGTAGACGACGTCGAGGATGACCTCGATGCCGGCATCGTGCAGTGCCTTGACCATGGCCTTGAACTCGTGGACCTGCTGGCCGGCGGAGCCGCCCGCGCTATACGGAGCGTGGGGCGCGAAGTACCCGATGGTGTTGTAGCCCCAGTAGTTGTGGAGCCCCTTCTGCTGGAGCGTGTCGTCATCGACGAACTGGTGCACGGGCAGCAGCTCGACCGCCGTCACGCCCAACAGGTGCAGGTGCTCGATGGCCTCCGGACGCGCGAGGGCCGCGTACGTCCCGCGCAGCTCCTCGGGGATCGTCGGGTGCAGCTTGGTGAAGCCCTTGACATGGACCTCGTAGATCATCGACTCGTGCAGCGGCGTGCCGGGCGGGCGGTCATCGCCCCAGTCGAAGTCGCTCCCATCGACGACCACCGACTTGGGCACGAAGGCGGCGCTGTCGTCGTCGTTGCGCCCGAGGTCCTTCTCCTCGGCGTCGAAGTGATAGCCGTACATCGACTCGTCCCACTCCACCTGGCCATCGATGGCCTTGGCGTAGGGGTCGATCAGGAGCTTGTTCGGATTGCACCGGTGGCCGTTGGCGGGGTCGAACGGGCCGTGGACGCGAAAGCCGTACCGCTGCCCGGCGCGGATGCCGGGCACGTAGCCGTGGAAGCGGTGGGCCGTGACCTCGGGGAGGCGGAGGCGCGTCTCGACCAGTGGTCCTCCCGCTCCGCCCACCCCCTCGTCGAACAAGCAGAGATCCACGGCTTCGCCGTGCTCGGAGAACAGTGAGAAGTTGGTCCCTTCCCTGTCCGGCGTGGCGCCGACGGGATAGGGACGGCCCGGCCAGACGTCCATCATCGCCTGCTACCCCCCATCGGACCCGCCTACGCTCCCCGACGCGGATCGACCGGAGTCGCCGGCCCGATCGCGGCCAGGGTCAAGTCGGGTTGCCGAGGTCCGGCAGCTCGGCGAACGCGGCGAAGGCGTCGCGGCCGACAGGGTCGGGTGTCGTGCCGGACTCGAGGGTCGGCACCTCGATGGGCACGCCGTCGAGGGTGAAGCGGACGGCGGTCACGTTCGGCAGCTGGGTCGCCGTGTAGACGATCTGGGCGAGGGCGAGCACCTGCTCCGCCGGCGGCCCCTTGGCGAACTCGGGGCTCAGGTCGACGAGGTAGGTGCCGGGCGGATCGACGGCGCGGGCCTGCACGGCGGCGGTGGCGTCGATGGCCGACCGGACGCCCTCGCCGACCTCGTCCTCCTGCACACCGAAGAGCAGCGCAGTGAGGGCCTTGGGGACCGACGCCGGCGCGTTGACCTGTCGGACCTTGGCGATCATCCGGTCGTTCTTCACGAAGTAGACGAGCACCGGCTCGCGTGGGACCGAGGGCGTGGGCGCGCTCGTGGTCGTCGTCGGCGCGTCTTCGAGGAGGTCGTAGGGGATGCGACCGGCGGAGATGTCGCGCGGCGCGGGGTCGCCCTGGACACCGCACGCAGCGACGAAGACCGCACCCAGCGCGACGACGAGCCCGAGGCGCTTCACGGCGCCGCCGGGAGCTCGACGACGAAGCGCGCCCCGATGCCGCCGGGACCGTCCTCGACCCACACCGTCCCTCCGTGGAGCCGAACGTGCTCGACGACGAGGGCGAGGCCGAGCCCGGACCCGACGCCGGCGCCGCGCCGTCCCGCCGCCGAGCCGCGGAAGAAGCGCTCGAACACCTTCGTCCGCTCGGCCTCCGGGACGCCCGCGCCCCGGTCGTCGACGACGACGCGGACCGTCCCGTTCTCGCGGACGACGCCGACGTTGGTGGCGCCACCGCCATAGGCCGCCGCGTTCTCGACGAGGTTGACGACGACGCGCTCGAGGCGACGCTTGTCGCCCAGGACGGTCGCCGGCACCGGCCCGCGGTCGACCGACAACGGAACCTCGGCGCCGGTGGAAGGCCTGCCGGCGAGGGCGTGGCGGACGAGCTCGCGCACGTCGAGCACCTCGACCTCGAGCTCGGCCACGCCGGCGTCGAAGCGGGAGATCTCGAGGAGGTCCTCGACCATGCGCTGGAAGCGCTGCACGTCGGCGTCGAGCAGGTCGAGCGCCGCCTGCGAGCGAGGGCCGAGCTCGTCGCGCCGCGCGCGGAGCACGTCGAGGGACGTGGACAGCGTCGTGAGCGGCGACCGCAGCTCGTGGCTGACGTTCGACGCGAACTGCGCGTCTCTCTGGATGCGGTCGGAGAGGGCGTCGACCATCGAGTTGAACGAGTTGGCGAGGGGCGCCAGGTCGCGGTCGGGCGTGGAGACGAGGCGGATGTCGAGGGCGCCTTTGGCGATGGCGGCCGCCGCGTCCGATACGCCCGACAGGGGGCGCAGCACCCGGGCGCTGGCCCAGCGGCCGACCGCAGCGCCCGCCATCGTCGTCAGCAGCGCCGCTCCGGTCAGGGAGTAGCCGAGGATGTCGAGGGTCCGCTCGACCTCGGCGAGGGAGAAGGCCTCGAAGAACTCCGCCGATGCCCGCGGGATCGGCACGCCGACGGCGAGCCAGGGTTCGTGCCCGACGTGGAAGCGCTGCTGTGCTGGCGTTCCGGCGGCGATGCGGGTGCGGAGGTTCGACGGGATGACGTCGCGCCCGACGACGAGTGAGCTGGCGAACCACCGGTCGTCCACGTGGAGGACCACGCCGCCCGGGCCCTGGCTCTCCATCGAACCGAGCACGCGGGTGATGCCGCCGGGCGCCCGCATGCCATCGCGCGCCACGCGGGCGTTGACGAAGGCCTGCGACCGGGCGCTGGACTCGCGTTGCTGGACGAGGTTCGTGCGGACGAGGCCATAGGTGAGCGCCGACAGGACCGTCGAGAGAGCGAGCGCGCCGAGGGCGAAGGCGACGGTCACCCGGGCCCGCAGCCCCAGCCGCCCCCGCCGGCCCGAGGCAGTCACGGCTGGAGCTTGTAGCCGAGGCCCCGGACGGTGACGACGAACCGAGGGTCGGCGGCGTCCGGTTCGATCTTGGCCCGCAACCGGCGGACGTGGACGTCGACGAGGCGCCCGTCGCCGAAGTACCCGTAGCCCCACACGCGGTCGAGCAACTGCTCGCGGCTGAGCACCTTGTTGGGGTTGCCCGCGAGCTCGCACAGGAGCCGGAACTCGGTCTTCGTGAGGTGGATCGCGGTCCCGTCCCGCTCGACCGTGCCGGCTTCGGGCGACACGACGAGGCCGTCGAAGGTCATGACGGACGGCCCGGCGTCGTTCGTGCGCACCCGGCGGAGCAAGGCGCGGATGCGGGCCGAGAGCTCCTTGGCCACGAACGGCTTGGTGACGTAATCGTCGGCACCCGCCTCGAGCCCGGCGACGACGTCATGGGTGTCGGTGCGGGCCGTCACCATGACGATGGGGACGTCGCTCGTGCGGCGGATCGCCCGGCACACGTCGAACCCGTCCACCCCCGGCAGCATCACGTCGATGAGGACGACGTCGGCGGGAGCGGCGGCGAACGCCTCGAGGGCCTCCTCGCCGCTCGCCGCCTCGATGACGAGGTAGCCCTCGTCTTCGAGGGCCAGTCGCATCGACGCCCGGATCCGCTCGTCGTCCTCGATCGTGAGGATGCGCGAGCTCATCGTGCAGGCACGGCTGCGTATCCGGTGGAGGTGATGGGAATCGAACCCACGGCCTCGACATTGCGAACGTCGCGCTCTACCAACTGAGCCACACCCCCGAAGGAGCCCTCAGGATAGTCCGGGCGGCTACGCCTCCAGCGCCGCGTGGAGCCAGATCGCACGAGCCGGTGTCGCCAGCTCGTCCGGCGACCCGAGCCGAGCGTGCGGCGATGCGGTCAGTTGGTGCGGCGGAGCAGCAGCGCCGGCTCGGACGCGGCCGCCGTGGGGAGGAAGCGCACCTTCAGCTCGCGCTCGGCCTCCAGGTTGCGCAGGTACACGAGGGCACCGACGTAGGCGACGAACAGGACGTCGACGAGGAGGTGGATCGTCCAGAGGATGCGCAGCATCGGGACGGCGCCGAGGACGAGCGAGGCGCCCATGGCGACGAGGAGGCCGACGAAGATGTCACGGCGCCGCTTGATCGTCTGGCGGCTGCGCCCGAGCCGGAGCGGCGCGACGGCGGCGGACGGTCCCGCGACCTGGATGGGCCGGATGGGGACGACCCGCCCGGGAATCGTCGAGGGCCCGACGGGGCCGGCGGGGGCGCTGCGGGCCAGGACGTGGAGCTGCCGGCGGAAGTCGCTGATGGAGCCCGAGGGGCGGTGCTCCGACCGAGCCCGGAGGATCGGCGGGAGCAGGAAAGCTGCCCAGACTGCTGCGAGCACGATCAGGACCACGACGCCCAAGACTCCCTCGACCTACCCTCTGTGCTTGGCGACGGTACGCCACCTGGTGTGCTCACAGGTGGATGCTGCGGTGCTGCCTGGCGGTACTTCGCCACGGGTGCGGCGGCCACCTTCCTAGTCCGAGTGAGGTGACGCCCGCCACTTCCGCTAACTCCAGCTAGCACCTTACACGGTGCCGCCGGCCCCGGCGCCGAGCAAGACCGAGCTCAGAAGCTGGAGGTGCCGGAGCCGTTGGTGTTGGGCTCGCGGCGCCAGATGCCGGACTTCCCCCCGGTCTTCTCCCAGAGGGCGCACTCCCCGATCACCATGCCGCGGTCGGTGGACTTGCACATGTCGTAGATCGTGAGGGCGGCGACCGTGCAGGCGGTGAGCGCCTCCATCTCGACGCCGGTGCGGTCGACGGTCTCGACCTGCGCCTCGACCTCGATGAAATCGTCGTCGAGGTGGAAGTTCACGTAGACGGACCCGATCGTCAGCTGGTGGCACAGCGGGATCAGGTCGGGCGTCTTCTTGGCCGCCTGGATGCCGGCGACCCGGGCGACGGCGAGGACGTCGCCCTTGGTGACGGCGTTGTTGGCGACCTTGGCCGTCGTCTCCGCCGCCATGAAGACCTTGCAGCGGGCGATGGCCCGGCGGTGCGTCGGGTCCTTCGGCGTGACGTCCACCATGCGGGCTCGGCCCAACGGATCCAGGTGGGTGAAGCCCCGGTCGCTCATGCGCCGTGAGTCTAACGACGCACCCCCAACCTGGCGTTTTGGGTCCTGCATTGCACGCTGGGGCATGCAATTCGGGTCCCAAAAGG
>DATLED010000084.1:0-86012 GCA_035525495.1 Acidimicrobiales bacterium
TCGAGGACTACATCGCCCACCACAACGACGACCCCAAGCCCTTCGTGTGGACCAAGTCCGCCGACGAGATCATCGCCAAGGTCAAGCGCGGACGCGTCGCACTAGACCAAGCGCGCGCCAATTGAAGGACGCACCACTAGAGGCGGCGGTTTTCCTCTCGAGCCTGCGCGAGTAGCCGTTCGACGATCCTCGTCTTTGCGTCGACATACGACCCGCGGTCGTCGTAGAACCGCGTCGCCAACTCACGCTTCTCGTCGGCGTACGCGCAGCGGGCCGACTCGTCACGCCGAAGCAGATCTCGAAACAAGATCCAGTCGTCGAACTCCGCCGCCGGGTACACGCGAAAGTGGACGTGCTGGGCGCGCTCGGCGCCAACGATCTTGCGGACCATCAGGTGGTCCTGATGGAAGCCGTTGCGAAAGTCGTAGCCGAGTGCCTCGAGCGCCTGCCGGCACTCGTAGACGTCGTCGATGGACCGAACGGCGACGGTGATGTCGATGGTCGGCTTCGCGATCAGGCCTGGGACGGAGGTGCTCCCGATGTGTTCGATGAGAAGTGCACGGTCGCCAAGGATCGCTCGCAACACCGACGCGGCTTCCTCGAACATGCGCGGCCAGTCCTCGGAGTACTCGACCAGATCGACCGTGCTCTTGCCCACCGCCGCAGTCTTGCCCGCGCGGCCGAGCCTGTTCTGGCGCGAGAACCCGGACGCGTCACCGTCGTTCTGGAAGTGACGGAGCTTGAGCACAGTCGGCGGCCCTCCGGAGGCCAGACCGCGTCAGCTCCGGAAGAGTTCAGCCCGGCGCGTCTGCGCTGCACGCGCGCGGGTTCCGCAACGAGGAATGACACGATGGCCCGGCCGCGTCTTCGACGACAATCCAGCGGTGGTCCACCAGATCCACCCTGACGAACCCGACACGAGCGAAGCGGTCGTTCGAGCACTGCTCGCCACCGAATGTTCCCAGTGGGCCAACCTCCACCTGCAGCACCTCGACTCCTCGGGGACCCAAAACGCCGTCTGGCGCGGCAGGATCGACGGGGGCCCTGACCTCGTCGTGCGGCTTCCTCGCCATCCAGGAGCAGCCGAAGGAGCCGCTCTCGAACACCAACTGCTCCAGCAGCTCGAGGCGACACCCCTCGCCTCGATCGTGTCCATTCCGCAGCTGCTCCACGTCGGAAGTCCCCACGAGCTCTATCCGTATCGATGGTCCGTGCTCGCGTGGCTCGACGGCCGCGACGCGTGGACGGCACGCCACGAGATCGACGAGGACTCACCACGCCTCGGTGCCAGGCTCGCGGAAGTCGTCACCGCCATCGGAGCCCTCGGACACGGACTCCCGGTTCCAAAGCGCGCCGGCGGAGAACGGGGCATCCCGATCCGACCCCACATCGACCTTCTCCTCGAACAGCTCGACCGCGCCGGTCCAATCGCCGGCGGGCTCGTCGACATCGGGCGTGTGCGCCAGCTCGCCACTGAGGCGTACGAACTGGACGACCCCACCACGACCTGCTTCATTCACGACGACCTGATCCCAGGCAATCTGCTCGTCCAGAAAGGCCACCTCACCGCGGTCCTCGACTGGGGCAGCGCCTGCTACGGCGATCCCGCCCGGGACCTCGCGCCTGCCTGGTCGATCCTCGGACCCAAGGGCCGTCAGGTCTTCCGAGAGATCCTCCTCCCCGACGAGGCCAGCTGGGCCCGAGGCCGAGTTCTCGAGCTGGGACACGCCGTCGACGCAGTCCTCCACTACCTCCCGAGCCGCCACGTGGTCGGCAACGTTTTCGCTGCAACCCTCAACAGGATCCTCGCCGACTCCTGAACCCAAGTATTCGAGGCTGCAGGAGCGTTCGTGGCGACGCGTCACTTGGACGAGTCGGCGTCGGTGCCGGCGGTCTGTTGCGAACTGCCAGCAGCCGGCCCGATCCGGCTGGTCATTCGGTGGCGACCCATCTCTCAACATCGCCGTCGCAACCACAGGTCGGAACGTCATACTGAACCGCCCATGCGCCTGGCCAGAGGAGAGCACGATGAGCGACGAAGAGGCGACACCTGACACGAAAGGCGTTACGGCGGAGCTGCTCGCAACGGTCGACCTTGGTCCTGAGATCGAGGGCATGGCAGGACGCCAACTGCGCATGCGCATGTTCACGTTCGAGCCCGGAGCCGTCTTCGGCCCGATGCACGACCATAGAGGCAGACCGGGGATCGTCTACATACTGCAGGGCACGATCACTGACCATCGTGATGGAGTCGCGACGGACTAC
The DNA here is from genome assembly GCA_035525495.1 of Acidimicrobiales bacterium. Lineage (GTDB taxonomy): Bacteria > Actinomycetota > Acidimicrobiia > Acidimicrobiales > CADCTF01 > DATLED01. Next base: position 2,266 of record DATLED010000084.1, read on the forward strand.
GGGCCGGGGCTGGGCTGGCCCGAAGACAGGAACACCAACCACTGGCTTCAGAACCGAGGAACGGTTGCGGCGGTGGAGATTTCGGTCGACCTCTTCACGCAAGAGTGATCGGGAGGTGCCGAAATCGAGAGCACCAGACCCGCTGGAACAGGGCGCGAGCCCGGGTCGGGTTGCCGACCCCCGGGTGATCGCGCTGTACACAGGGTCCTTCGATCCCATCCACGCAGGTCACGTAGCACTCGTCACGCAGTCGTCACGGTTGTTCGATGAGGTCGTGGTCGCGGTACTGGGAAATCCTGCGATTGTGGGCCTCTTCACCAAACAGGAACGAGTCGAGCTCGTGGCGGCGTGTGTCGCCATACGCCCGCACGGTCCGCTGGCCATAGCCTGGATCACCTTTCATTGCGGAGAGAGAGGTTCGGTTGGCATCGCTGTCCACGGTCTCCATCCTGTTCTGCGATCTGGTCGGATCGACCGAGCTCATGACGCGGGTCGGAGACATCGCGGCCGACGACATCCGCCGCTCCTGCTTCGCCGCCTGGCGGCGGGCCCTCGCTGGGCACCGCGGCACGGAGGTGAAGGTGACGGGCGACGGCCTCATGGCCTCCTTCGCGAGTGCCACCGAGGCCGTCGAGTGCGGCGCCGCCCTCCAGGAGGAGACCGCTCGCCTTGACAGCGAGCGCCCCGACTTCGGGTTGACCCTCCGCGTCGGCCTCAGCTCCGGCGACGCTTCCTTCGACGACGGCGACTGGTACGGCATGCCCGTGGTGGAGGCCGCCCGCCTCTGCGCGGCCGCCGACCCGGGGCAGGTGCTCGCGGCCGAGATCGTGAGCATCCTCGCCCGGTCGCGTTCGCCCCGCACCTTCCTCGATGCCGGCGACTACACACTGAAAGGGCTCCCGGGGCCGCTTCGGGCGGTGGCGGTGGGCTGGGAGCCGCCTCAGCCCCCGCCGCAGGTACCACTCCCCCGTGGGCTCACCCGTCCGAGCAACGCCTTTTCGTTCTTCGTCGGCCGGCATGACGAGCTGCAGCGGGTGTTGCGGGGGTGGAAGGAGGTCGTCGCCGGCGAGCGGCGTTGCTACTTCGTGGCCGGCGAACCCGGCATCGGCAAGACGACCCTCGTCACCGAAGCGGCCCGGGTCGCGTTCGGCGAGGGCGCCACCGTCCTCTACGGCCGGTGCGATCAGGAGCTGTCGGCGCCGTTCCAACCGTTCGCCGAGGCGCTGCGGGGACTGCTCACCACGGCCGACCCGCGCCTCCTGGAGCCGGCGGGTCCCCACCTGCGGGAGGTGGCCCGCCTCGTCCCGGCCCTTCGGGAGCTCGTGCCCGACCTCCCGGCGCCGGCGGCGGCCCAACCCGATGTCGAGCGTCAGCTGCTCTTCGAGGCTGTCGCTGGAGTCCTCGGCACCTTCGGACCGGCCGTGCTCGTGCTGGACGACCTCCACTGGGCGACGAAGCCGACCTTGTTGCTCCTGCGCCACCTCCTCCTCGACGCGACTTGCGAACCGCTGCTGGTCCTCGCCACCTACCGCGACACCGACCTGTCGAGGTCGCATCCGCTGGCCGGCATGTTGGCTGACCTGCGGCGTGCCGACGCTGCCCGGCGCATTCCGCTGCGGGGGCTCACCCGCGACGAAGGGACCGCCTTCGTCGAGTCCGCCGCCGGGCACGGGCTCGAGGCGAGCGCGCAGCGGCTGGCCGAGGGGATGCACGAGCTCACCTCCGGGAACCCCCTCTTCCTTCGCGAGGTGCTGTCCCACCTGGTCGACACCGGCGTCGTCTACCTGCGGGAGGGGCGATGGGTCACCGATGTCGTCGACGTCGACATCGAGCTGCTCGGACTGCCTGAAGGGGTGCGGGACGCTATCTCGAGGCGGCTCTCGGCGCTCTCGGATCAGGCCAACGAGGTGCTGCGGGTGGCGGCGGTCGTCGGCCCCACCTTCGAGCTTCGCGTGCTCGGCCGCATGCCCGAGTTCGTGGGAGGCGGCGTCGTCGACGCCCTCGACGAGGTGCTGGCCACCGGCCTCATCGATGAAGGCGACGGACCCGGCAGCTACCAGTTCGTCCACGCCCTCGTGCGTCAAACCCTCCTCGACGAGCTCACGTCCGCTCGGCGCATGCGCCTGCACCGCCACGTGGCAGAGGTGACGGAGGCGCAGCCCGACGCGGGCGAGCGAGTCGAGCGGTTGGCGTATCACTACGCCGAGGCCGCGCTCGACGGCTGCGCGGACAAGGCGGCCGACTACGCCCTTGCGGCGGCCCACCACGCCCACGATCGGGCCTCGCCGGAAGAAGCGCTCGGGTTCGCGAAGCGGGCGCTGGAGGTGCTCGACCTCGCCGGGCTCGTCGACCACGGCAGGCGCGCCGATCTCTGCCTGGCGGTGGGCCGCGCGAGTGACGACTTCGCCGTCGCCCGCATGGCGCTCCGTCGGGCCGCGGAACTCGCGCGGGCGTCCGGTGACAGCCGCCACCTCGCCGAAGCGGCGATCCGCCTCAACCGCCTCACGATCCTCGGCCGGGAGGACGAGGAGACAGAGGCGTTGCTGGTGGAGGCGCTCGAGACGGCCGAGGACGCCACCGTGCGTTGTGGGGTGATGTCATGCCTCGCCCTGTACCGGTACCGCGCCGGCTCGGGCCGGGGCGCCGACCTGGCCGAGGAGGCGCTCGCAGAGGCACGGCGCCTCGGTGACCACGGCGCCCTGGTGGCCGCCATGTGGGCGCGGGTGATCGTGCTCACCGGCTCGCCGGACCTGGCGCAGCGTCGTCACCTCATCGACGAGGTCACCTCCGCCGTTCTCTCGGCCGCGGAGGACGAAGGGACCGCGCACTCAGCCGCGACGTGGGGACCGGACGTCTACAGCCACGATGTCAACCTCTATCGCGGCATCGTGCGTCTCCAGGCAGGCGACCGCGAGGGCTACGACCGCTATGCCGAGGCGTTTCTCGCCTCCCCCCATGCCCGCAGCCGCCGCGACAGCGAGGTCATCCGCACGCTCGTCGCCATGCTGGAGGGCCGGCTCGGCGAGGCCGAGGCCTTGATCGAGGCGGGCCTCGCCCACCAGAACGAGCGCGTCGGCGAGCTCAACAGCTTCCTCGTCCAGTTCATGCTCCTTCGGCGCGAGCAGGGCCGGTGGGACGAGATCCACGACGCGCTCGCGGCAGCCGCTCAGGGCAACCCCAGTCTGGTCGCCTTCGAAGCGGCGCTGGCGACGGCCGAGGCCGAGTCGGGTCGGGTCGCCGACGCGGCGGCGCGTTTGCGTGCGTTGGTCAGCGAGGGGCTTCCCAGGGTGCCGAGGGACTCGCTCTTCCCAACGGTCCTGGCCTTCCTCAGCACCGCCGCCGCCGCCCTCGACGACGCCGATGCAGCCACCGCCCTGCTCCCCCACGTCGCGGCGTATCGGGGTCAGGTGCTGACGATCTCGGGCTGGCTCGCCGCCCTTGGTTCGGCCGACCGTCTGGAGGCCATGCTCCTCACGGTCCTCGCCCGCTACGACGAAGCGGAGGAACGCTTCGCGTCGGCACGTGACCTCGAGCGGCGCATCCGCTCCGAACCCTTCGTGGCCCGTACCGAAGTGGCCCACGCGGCGATGCTCTTGCGCCGGCGGGGCCCCGGCGACGAACCGCGCGCCCGGGCGCTCCTCGTCGGCGCAGGAGCCGTCGCCACCCGTCTCGGCCTCGACGGGGTACGTCGCGAGGCCGCGGCCCTCGACGCCCGCACCCTCGAGCGTCGGTAGGCGCGGCCCGGACGGCCCCCTGATTTCCTCAGCTTCTTCGATCGAGGCGTCGACCTCGGGTCGAACGGCCTCGACGACTCGCAGGACTCTGAGGGGCTGCGGGGATGGGCCGGTCTCTGAGCGGGTCACTTTGCCGTGGCCTGTCCAGAACGGCAACGCCCGCCGCGATCGACTACGTCGCCGATGGACACGGGAGAGTCCTAGTCGGCGAGGTCGCGGTCTTGGGCGCGTATCGGAGCGGACGGTCTACGACCACTTCGGCTCCGTGGAGGGACTCTCGGAAGCGGTGAGCGAACATCTTGCGGAGGTCGTGCGTACCGGACCCGCCGTACTCGGATGCCGTTCGCAATCCGAGCAGGGGCGGCCCACCTTGCGGTGCGCGACCGGTCAGATCCGAGTCGGGCCAATTCGCCGTTGTCCTCACTCGTCGCGGACAGCGCGGGGTGGGCACGAGGAGCGGGTAGATCAGCTCGCAAGTCCTGCGGCGCGCGCTGCGGCCAGCCACCGATCGGGTGGTTGCGAGAATGGCGCTTTCCCTTGCGCCACTGCCGCGAGGACCGCCTCGCCGGTGGCCCGCGCGGCACCGACAACTTCCCGCGGGTAATGCAGCGTCAGAGCATGGAGCTCAAGTTCGTCTTCGTCGTCCAGGAGCACCTCGCCACTGCTCCGCCGAATGACGTCGAGGTCCAGGTCGACGATGCGAACGGTTCCGCCACCGACCCATCGAGGCGGCTGGATGATGTCGACGTACAGGTCGATGTCGATCTCCTCGTTGTCGCGCATCCATGTCGCGATCCACCACTGATCGCCACGGGGAAGCAACGTCAGGAAGCTCACCGGCAGCGGCGTCGGTCCGTGCTCGGCATAGCTCGCCGCCGCTCCCCGCGCGGCATACAGCCAGGTGCCATCGGCGTCCTCACCGAGGCGGACCATCGGTGTACTGCGGTACGGGGTATCCGGCCACTTTCGCCAATCGAACAGAACCTCGTCACCCGATGCCACGTCCCATCATTGCGACTGCGCCGACGACCTGCACCGACTCTCACCGAGCGAGCGAGAGCCTCGTACCGATCTGTGGTTCGTTTTCAGCGCCGATGACCCGGGGGGTGCTATCCACCTACCCTGCAACGACTCCAGTTCCATCAACACAATCGAGCTGTCCGCGAGACCGGGGCAACTTCACCCCGGAATGAGCGCGGTGAGGGTGGTGGACGGGGCACGGCTTCTCCTTGGGTTCGGGCCAGGAGGGAGCGTGCGATTTGGGACTCTCGGACTCGCTCCCGAGTCCTCGAACGAGGTCCTCTCCGCCGATTTCACGAACCGTGGCGTCGAAGTGCCTGCGCAACGCCAGTCGGCTCGGACACGCCGTCGAGACCATCTTTTCGACGTACGCCAAGGTGCTTCCGGCGGATGACGACCGGGTGCGTACGATCGTCGATGCGTCACTCGGCGGATCCGCTGAGGACCGGCTGAGACCGAGGCGGAAGGACGAGATGACCGAACAGAGCGCTTCCACGGGGGACAAGGCACGACGGACGGTCGCGATCGTCCCCCACACCCACTGGGACCGGGAGTGGTATTCCCCGTTCCAGACGTTCCGGCTGCGTCTCGTCGACCTCCTCGATGAGTTCCTCCCCGCTCTCGAGGACGACCTCAGCTACGCCCGCTTCCTCCTCGACGGGCAGATGGCGGTCGTCGACGACTACCTCGAGGTCCGCCCCGAGGCCGAGCCTCAGCTGCGCCGCCTCGGCGCCACCGGGAGGCTCGCCATGGGCCCTTGGTACACGCTGCCCGACGAGTTCCTCGTCAGCGGCGAGACCCACATACGCAATCTCCAGCTCGGCCTCGAGCGAGCGGCCGCCTTCGGCGGCGCCATGGACATCGGCTACCTGCCCGACATGTTCGGTCACATCGCGCAGATGCCTCAGCTCCTCAGCCAGTTCGGCTTCGGCCACACCATCGTGTGGCGGGGTGTGCCCAACGCCGTGGACAAGCTCGCCTTCCGGTGGTCCGCCCCGGACGGCACGACGATCCGCGCCCAGTACCTCGCGAGAGGCGGCTACGGCAACGGCGCCGCCATCCCCGACGATGCGAAGGCGCTCGTCCGCCGGGTCCAGGCGCACGAGCACGAGCTCGGCGACATGCTGATCGAGGGCAGCGGGATCCTCTTCATGAACGGCACCGACCACCAGGTGCCGCAACCGTGGCTCGGACGCATCGTCGCCGAGGCCAACGACCTGCAGGACGACTACTCCTTCGTCGTCACATCGCTGGCCGAGTTCCTCACCGGGCCGGCCGCTACGCCCGTCGACGACGCGCGGCTCGCCGGGTGGACAGGCGAGCTGCGCAGCGGCGCGCGCGCCAACCTCCTCATGGGCGTCGGGTCCAACCGCGTCGACACCAAGCAGCTGGCGGCCCGCGCCGAGCGGGCACTCGAGCAGCTCGCCGAACCGCTCGCCGCCCTCTTCCTCCCACCGACGAAGTGGCCGGCCTCGCTCCTCGCGATCGCCTGGCGGGAGGTGGTCCGCAACGCTGCTCACGACTCCATCTGCGCGTGCTCCCACGACGAGGTCGTCGAGGCCGTCAACCACCGGTACAACGAAGCCCGTCAGATCGCAGAGGGACTGGCCGACCGCGCCGTCAAGTCGCTCGGAGCGTCCTTGCGCGAAGGCGGCCCCGTCGCCGTCAACCCGAGCGCTCGAACCCGCAGCGGGGTCGTCGAGATCGTGATCGGCGACGACGCTCCCGTCCCCGGCGCGCAGGTCCTCCGGAGCCGACCAGGCGGCGCGGCCGGGCGCCGCCGCATGCGGCCCTCCGACGTCGCCTCGCTGCTGGGGCAGATCCGCGGCCAGCGCTTCAGTGACAACTTCTTCGTCACCGACCTCACCGTCGACGAGGGCGCACCCGGTGACGACGTCGAGATCACCATGCACCTCGACACCAAGCCGGCGCCCGACAGCACCGTCGAGGAGACCCGACGCGAGCTGTACGCCCGCTTGGGCGCCGCGCCGTCCGACTGGTTCACCGTCCGCATGGTGCGTCCGCCGATGCAACGCCTCCTCGCCCGGATCGAGGACGTCCCCGGTTACGGCTGGAAGCGTTGGACGACGGCTGCCGTCAGCTCCATCGAACCCGTCACGGTCTCCGACGACGGCCTCACCATCGACAACAAGCGGAGTCGCGTCGTCATCGACGCCGGCGACGGCACGTTCACCCTTGACGGCGTCGAGGGACTCGGACGCCTCGTCGATGACGGCGAGGCCGGCGACACCTACAACTACTGCCCACCGGACCAGGACCGGACCGTCGATGCGCCCGACGCCGGATCCGTGCGCGTCACGGTCGTCGAACGCGGTCCGGTCCGTGCCATCGTCTCGATCGAGCGCGACTACACGTGGCCGCACCACCTCGACGACACCACGGGCGCCCGCGTCGGCAAGACGACCGTCGCCGTCACGACGCTGCTCGAGCTCCACGCCGGCGAGTCGCTCGTCCGCCTCACGACGAGCTTCGACAACACCGCACGTGATCACCGACTCCGCCTCTGGTTCCCGCTGGGCGCCGCCGTGACCACCAGCCGCGCCGAGTGCGCGTTCGCCGTGGTCGACCGCGGCCTCGAGGCCGAGGGAGGGCCGAGCGAGACGCCGCTACCGACCTACCCGTCACGTCGCTTCGTCCAGGCAGGGGAGCTGACGGTCGTGCACGAAGGGCTCCTCGAGTACGAGCTCGTCGACGACGGACGCGCGCTCGCCCTCACCCTGCTTCGGGCGAACGGATGGCTGTCCCGGGGTCCGATGCCGACACGCCCCGAGCCCGCCGGCCCCGTCAACCCGTTGGAGGGACCACAGCTCCAGCGGCGTCTCGACGTGCGATGCGCGGTGCAGGTCGGTGCCGCCGATCCGTACGCACTCGTCGACGACGCCTTCCTCCCGCTGCCGGTCATCGCCGCGCCCGGCGGAGGCGACCGCGATGACGACGGGCAGGAGCTCACCGTCGAGGGCGCTCAGGTCTCGGCGCTGCGTCGTGCCCCCGGTGGGCTCGAGGTCCGAGTGTTCAACCCCTCCTCCGTGCCGACGGAGGTTCGCATGACGGCCCGTCGGGGGTGGCTCGTCGATCTGCGGGGCCGTCCGCTCGAGCCGTTCGAGGGCAGCTTCCCGCTGGCGCCATGGCGCATTGCCACCGTGCGCCTCGACGACTGAAGCACGTCGCTAGAGCGCCATGCCGGCGATGGTGGCGATCACCCAGGCCGCCGCCGCCAACAACGGCAGGACGACGAGGACCAGCACCGCGATCATCACGCGACTGCGCGCGCCCGACCTCCACCACGGACCCTTGCCCCGTCCCTCGCCATCCGCCTCGAGGAGCGACGTCATCTGCTCGCCGAAGTCGTCCTTGTCGACGATGGGAGCCTTGTCCGGAAGGAGACGGAAGATCGTCCCCACGAGCCGGTCGAAGGGATCGAGCTTGCCGATGACGGCGTGGGCGCCAACCCGCTCGGCGGCGTCGCGCGTGGCGGTGCCGATGTCGCCCGTGAAGATGATGACCATCGTCGACGGGGCCGCCGCGAGGATGTCCCGCACGACGTCGGTGCCCGGACCCGACGGCAGCGTTGCATCCAGGACGAGGACGTCGGGTTTGTGCCGCGCGCACAGCGCGACGGCCTCGGGCCCGTCACCACCGACGCCCACGACCGCGAACTGCCCGTGTCTTTCCAAACGGAGCTGCAGCCGGTCCCTGATGTCGGGTTCATCGTCGACGATCACGGCGCGCACCAGCGGAGCCGACGGCATGCTCCCAACCTTCCCTTCGCTTTCCGCCATCAACCGAGTGACGGGTGGCCGTGGCGCGCCCTCCAGAGGCGCACGCGACCGATGTCCTTCAGGGACCGTACCCGCAGCGGGTGGAAGATGTAGCGAGGATCGTCCCGGGTGGCGACGTGCACGGCCTCGGACACGACGACCGCGCCCGGGATGGCGATGTTGACGATGCGGCTGGCGAGGTTCACCACCGGCCCGTAGTAGTCGCCCTCCAGCGCCAGCACCTCGCCGTACGCCAACCCCACCCGGACGTCGGAGAGGATGTCGTCGTCGGCGTACGCCTCGGCGAGTGCGAGCGCCGTCTCGAGGGCCGGCCCGACGCCGTCGACGACGAACATGACCTCGTCGCCGATCATCTTCGCCACCCGTCCTCCATGACCGGTGACCGAGTCGAACGCGAGGGCCTCGAAGCGTCCGACCACCGCCGCCAGCTCACGATCGGAGATCTGCTGGCTCATGGCGGTGAACCCGACGAGGTCCGCGAACCCGACAGCAAGTGGCACCGTCGGGGCGCCGCGCGTGCCCGTGGACATCAGCCGACGCCTCGTCGCCGCCTGCAGGTGGCGGCGCCACACGTAGTCGAGGAGCCGCCCCTGCGTCTCGAGGGTCGCGTCGGCAGCCATGGCGAAGAGATCGGCCTCGGGGCCGTCCGGCGCGCCGGCCGTGCGCTGCTCGCGGGAGCCCAGCATCGCCTCGGCGATGCGGGCCTGCGACGACCCGATGACGCGCGTCAGCTGGATGGCGACCTCGACACTCGTGAGACCGAGCGCGAGCATGGCCTGGACGGTCGACAGCGCGTCGGCGTCGACGTCGTTGAAGACCCGCTCGTCGTCCGGGACGTCGGGGAACCCCATCGCCCGCCAGAATCGCTTCGAGAGATCGCGCTCCATGCCGACCTTGGCGGCGAGCTCCCCCGCTGTGTACTTTCCGTCGCCCGGGAGAGCGGCGGCGGCAACCGCCAGCAGGCCGACGAGACCGGCATCGCGCGCCCGCCGGATCTCGTCGTCCGGAACACCCCACGCTCGCAGGCGGGCGTCGGCCTCGGCTCGCAGCAACTCCTCGTCGCTCAGTTGAACGACCCCTCAACGACCACCGGGGCCGCAGGCGCCGCCAGCAGGGCCTCGCCTCTCGGGTCCGTCGTCGACCACGACGGGTCGAGGCCGGGAGCGGTGATCCGAACGGGCCCGCCGCCGACTCGGACGTCTCGGGTCTCTCGCTCCCACAGCAGGGCGGGCCGATCTCCGTGCCAACGCAACGCGAACGAGATCGTCCCGTGGTGCGTGGGCGCGTCGTGGACCTCAAGGTTCTGGCCCGTCCACCCGTCCGGAAGCATTGAGCAGAGCGCCAGGCCGCCGTCGACGGTCTCGCGCACGAGCAGGTGCCGGACGAAGGAGAGGAACGCGGCCGTCACGCGCGCGTCATGCCCCACGCCGGACGAACCGGCGCCGAGGACGGGGTGGACCGCGGAGGGCCAAGTGAACGTCGCCGAGGCGACGTCGAGGAGCCACGTCAACCGTTCGAGGCACGCCCGATCACCTGCTCGGAGCTCGACACCGGCCAGCTCCATCGTCCGCGCAGGGTCGAACCCGGTGTGGCCGAAGTCGTCGACGCTCGCCGGGCCGTTCGCCGGTTCGAGTGCCGGCTCGGCGCGGACCGCGCTTGGTCGGTCGGCGGCCCACCGAGCGCATTGATCGGCGACCGGGTCGATGCCCAGCGCGCGCAGGAGCGTGGCGGCATCGCCGAGCGATCGCCGCGCCGACACGTCGTCGGGCGGGGCCGTTCGCTCGATGCGGGTCGCCGCCCTGGCGACCGCGTCGGGGTCAACGGCTTCGAGCGAGCCCGAGAGTCGCCAGTGCTCGGCCAACGCCGACACGTCGTCGGATGATTTCAGGACCTCGGCCACCTCGGCATGAAAGCCATAGTGGTCCAGCGCCTGCATCGCACCGTGCTCGCCGCGGAAGAGGAGGATCGCGCGGCGGTTGGCCTCGACGGCCAAGGCCAGGCGTCCCTCCGGCAGCACCATCCGCAATCCGCGGTTCGCCGTCTGCGCCTGCCAAGACCGAACGACGGCATCGCTCTCGGGGACGTCATCGTCGGATCGGGCTCTGTCGGCCAGCGGGACGGCGACGCGCAGCGTCTGGCGATGGGCGAGCGGGAACAGGAACGTCGCCGTGGCGCGGCCGTCGTCGCAACGGACGTCCCCGTCGAGCTCGCCGACGAGCTGCTCGGACGTAACGAGGTGCACCGCGTCGCCGCGGCGGAACGTCGATGCAGCCATCCGCGACGGACGCTTCGTGACGAGCAGCGCGGGACGACCGTCGACCGTGACCGTCCGATCGTGCAGTCCGATGCGGCGGACGTCCGCCGGGCCGAGCGCGTTGAACGGACGGATCGCCATCCCGACGGCAATCGGCGTCGGCGTCGAGTTCGTGACCTCCATCACCGCCAGATCGCCGGGCACCCCGTAGACCCGCTGCACGGCGTCGCCACCGGGAATCCGCATCGTCGTCTCCACGACCGGCGTGCCGTCGACGAGCTGTTGGCGCACGGCGTTGTCACGCGAAGGGAAGTGCCACCGGTCCTCCGCACCGATCCACCAGTCGAGCGACCAACCGTCAGGCCGCGGTGTGAGGAGCCCGCGCGGATCGACGGTGGCAGTCGCCGCCGAGGCCATCGTGCCGACGGTCGTCCAGTTGCGCAGCGTGACGTTGGCCGGGGTCGCGAGGTCGACGAGCGGCACGAACGACGGCGAGCGCGGATCGAGCTGGCGCTCGAGCCAATAGGGCTTGATCCACTCGGCGCCGAGCGCGACCAGCGGTGGCGGCGGCAACGATCGGTGGCGCCTCACGACTCGGCGATGCCGTGCAGCTCGGGCTTGGCCTCGCGTCCCATGAGGGACGGGATGACGTCGGCCGCCCGCTTGCCCTCGTAGAGAACGGCGACGACCTGCTCGGCGATCGGCATCTCGACACCGTGGGCCGCGGCCAGATCGACGACCGCCCTCGACGTCTTGACGCCCTCGGCGACCATGTTCATGGCGGCCGTGATCTCCTCGATCGTCTTGCCCTTGCCGAGCTCCTCGCCGACGTGGCGGTTGCGGCTCTGCCTGCTGATGCAGGTGGCCACGAGGTCGCCCATGCCGGCGAGGCCGCTGAACGTCAACGGCTGGCCGCCGAGAGCCACGCCGAGGCGGGTGAGCTCGGCGAGGCCACGGGTGATGAGCGCGGCGCGGGTGTTGTCGCCGAACCCCATCCCATCCGCCATCCCCGAGGCGATGGCCATCACGTTCTTGAGGGCGCCGGCAACCTCGCAGCCGACGACGTCGGGGTTCGTGTAGACGCGGAACGCGTTGGTGCTGAACAGCCGCTGCAGGTCGACGCAGATGCTGGAGTCGGCGAGGGCGACGACGCTGGCCGCGGGGAAGCCCGCGAGGATCTCCTTGGCGAGGTTTGGGCCGGTGAGGACACCGGCGGGGCGGCCAGGGACGAGCTCCGCGATGACCTCCGTCATCCGTTTGAGCGATCCCTGCTCGACACCCTTGGTGAGGCTGACGACAGGGACGGTGGCGCCGACGTAGGGCGCGGCTTCGGCAAGGACCTCCCTGAAGCCGTGCGAGGGCACGCCCATGACGACGACCTCGGCGTCGGTCACGGCCTCCTCGAGGCTGCTCGTGCCGTGGAGCTCATCGGGCAGCGCCACGTCGGCGAGGTACGCCGGGTTGCGGTGGTCGCGCTCGATCTGGTCGGCGAGCTCCTGTCGGCGCGCCCAGAGCCAGGTGGGCGCTTTGGCGGCGGCGATCGAGGCGACGGCGGTGCCCCACGAGCCAGCACCGATCACCGCCACCTTGGTCATGCGGCTCACGATAGTGACAGCGACCACTCGTAGACTCCGGCGGTGACTCGTGCAGCGGTGCTCGTGCCGGTGAAGGCGTTCGCGGCCGCCAAGGTTCGGCTCGCGCCCGCGCTCTCCGCCGGCGAGCGCGCGGCGTTGGCACGGACCATGGCCGAGCGGGTGGTGGCCGCCGCCGCGCCGATGCCCGTCTTCGTCGCATGCGATGACGACGGCGTTGCCGACTGGGCGCGTGGAGTCGGAGCCGACGTGGAGTGGACGCCCGGACTCGGATTGAACGGAGCCGTGCAGCAAGGACTGGCGTCGTTGGTCGCCGAGGGCTTCGATCTCGTCGTCGTCGCTCACGCGGACCTGCCGCACGCATCGGGCCTGATGCGCGTCGCGCGGTTCGACGGCAGGGTGACGATCGTGCCGGATCGACACGACGACGGGACGAACGTGATCGTCGTACCGGCGTGGGTGGCAGCTGCTGGATTCACGTTCGCGTATGGCGTGGGCTCGTTCCGGCGCCACATCGCGGAGGCCGAGCGCATCGGTTCGTCGGTGCACGTCGAGCGGCTGCCGGAGCTGCAGTGGGACGTGGATACGCCCGACGACCTCCCGGCGCGTCTCGCCAACTGAGATGGCGGTCACGACCGACCTCCCGACGCCGGCGCGAGCGCTCGCCATCGGCGCTCATCCCGACGACATCGAGTTCGGCGCGGGCGCGACCCTGGCCAAGTGGGCGTCGGCGGGCTGCGAGCTATTCCACCTCGTGTGCACCGACGGCTCGAAGGGGTCGTGGGATCCCGACGAGGACCAGGCGAAGCTCGTGGCGCGGCGACAGGACGAGCAGCGCGCCGCCTCACGGGCGCTCGGCGGGACCGGCGAGTGCATCTTCCTCGGCTGGCCCGACGGTGAGTTGGCGTCGGGGCTGCGGCAGCAGTGGGAGGTCGCGTACTGGATCCGCCGGTGCCGGCCCGACGTCGTGCTCGGCCACGATCCATGGAAGCGCTATCGGTTGCACCCTGACCATCGCAACGCGGGTTTCCTGGCAACCGACGGCATCGTCGCCGCTCGGGATCCGCACTTCTTCCCCGAGCAGAACCTGCCCCACCATCGGCCGTCGGCGTTGCTGCTTTGGGAGGCGGACGAGCCCGATCACGTCGAAGTCGTGGCGGACGGACGAGCCGCCGAGGCGAAGCTTTCGGCGTTGTTGGCGCATGCCAGCCAGTTCCGCTCCACCATGCACATCGACGACGCATCGTCGGACGAGCAGGTGGCTGCCTTTCGCACTCGCATGTTCGATCGGCTCGCCCAACACGGCGCGCTCGCCGGCGTCGACCGAGGTGAAGCGTTCAAGGTGATGCGAGACCTCTAGCCCGAGGAAGCGGAAGAGGGGGCCCGAAGGCCCCCTCTTCCCTCACTTCCCCAACCGTCGGCCAGGTGGCCCGACGGACGAACGACGAGCTAGCGCTTCGCCGCCTTCTTCGCCGGCGCCCTCTTGGCGGTCGACTTCTTGGCCGCGCTCTTCTTCGCCGTTGACTTCTTGGCGGTGGACTTCTTGGCCGTGGACTTCTTGGCGGTGGACTTCTTGGCCGCCGTGGACTTCTTGGCCGTGGCCTTCTTGGCGGTGGACTTCTTGGCCGCCGTGGACTTCTTGGCGGTGGACTTCTTGGCGGTGGACTTCTTGGCCGCCGTGGACTTCTTGGCCGTGCTCTTCTTCGCCGGAGCCTTCTTGGCCGTCGTCTTCTTGGCGGCGGTCGACTTCCTGGCGGTGGACTTCTTGGCAGCGGACTTCTTCGCCGCCGACTTGCGGGCCGCGGGAGCGGCTTTCTTGGCTGCAGGACTCATGGGTGGCGTATCGCCTTTCGCTCGCTACTTCTTCTTGGTGGACTTGGTGGCCGACTTCTTGGAAGGGGCCCCGCTCGAAGCAGCACTTCCGCTTCGAGTGGACGCCTTGGCCGTCGCCTTCGAGGCTGCTGCCGACTTCTTGGCCGGAGCGGCCTTCTTTGCCGGTGCTGCCTTCTTCGCTCCACCCTTGCCATTGAGGGTGGTCTTGAAGGCGGCACCGGGAGCGAAACCAACGCTCTTGGATGCCGCGATCTTCACGGGAGCGCCCGTCTGCGGGTTGCGTCCGGTGCGCGCACTGCGCGACCTCGGCGTGAAACTGCCGAAGCCGAGGATGGCGACACGGTCGCCACCCTTCACTGCATCCATCACGGCGTCGACGAAGGCGTTCAACGCGCCTTCTGCCTGGCGCTTGTCGAGACCCGATCGTGATGCGATCGACTCGACGAGCTCACCTTTGTTCACCGCCACCTCCTGGCGTGTTGGGGAAGTTGAGGAAGTTGATTGCAATGAAAGAGGTTTTGCGCGCTCGGGTCAAGCATTCTCCGACGCGCGCGCACACCGGAAACCCTTGTGGCAAAAGGCTTCTAGAGATGCAGTGGTGCTGAAACCCTTGTTCTGCAAGGGTTTCAGCCCATGGAAGCGATGCCCGATGGTCGCTACGACGTGTTCGTCATCGACGCAGAAACCATCGACGAATCGACGATGCGCGTCGAGATCGCGATGGTCAGTGGCGATGACAAGGGCAACGTCTTCGCGGTGCGCGGTCCGCATCTCGCGCGCGATCCGATCGACTTGCTCGGTCTTCCGGGGACGTTGATCGTCATCGACGGCGTACCGCGTCTCGAGGTCGAGCGGTAGTTCCCCGCGTGTGTCGCGTCCATGCCGGTGGAGCGATCCTCAGGCGGACGAAGGTCGCCACGTCGCCCGTCCGATGACGTAGGCAAGCGCTCCGGCGACCACGAAGGACAGGATCGACGCGCTGGCCCACGAAGGGGGCGTGAACCCGAGGTCGTGCTGGCGAGCCACCCAGAAGCGTTGCCACGCGCCGACGTAGCCGGGGTTGAGGAGCTGGTAGGTCACGAACCCGGCGACCCAGGGCACGACCATCGACCACCGGGTCGGCGCGTCCTCGGTGACGTCCCAGACTCGACCCCGCACGAGGTAGTAATCGACGACGAAGGCCGCGAACAGCGGTACGAACACCGAGGCCAAGAGGAGCAGGAAGTTCTCGTACGAGGCGTAGTCGTCGAACACCAGCGCCAGGATCGTGGCGATGGCGCCGACGACGACGGCCGCCCATCGGCGATCCAACTGTGGCCGGAGGTTCTGGGCCGACACGACCGTCGAGTAGATGTTGGCAAAGACCTCGTCGACCTCGTCGATCACCAGGATGAGGAGGGCGAGGGTGCCCGCGGGGAGGGCCAGCAGCGAGGCGATGACGTCGTCACCGGCGATGTCGCCGGCGGTGGCGAGGACGCCGAGGAGGAAGAAGGCGATCGTCGCCAGTCCGTAGCCGATCGACGCCCCGGCGAACGCCGCGCGCGGCGCGCGACTGTGGCGCGTGTAGTCCGCGGCCAGCGGTAGCCACGAGATCGGGAGGGCGATCACGATGTCGGTCGCCTTCCAGAACGCCGACCATGACCCTGTGGTGAGCGACGGCAGCGGGCGACGCAACACCTGCACGAAGAGGTAGGCGGTCGAGGCGAGCACGACCCAGACGGCGACCCGCTTGAGGTAGCCGCGCACGACGCCGAGCGGTCGGAGCGCCATGACCGTCGCGACGACGCCGGTGACGACGACGGCGACCGGTCGGAGCCGATCGCTCGTGAGCTGCCCCGCGGCAGCGGCGATCACCATGATCTCGACCGTCGCCCATCCGAAGTTCTGGGCGACGTTGGCGGCCGTCGGCGCCCACGAGCCCCGCACGCCGAACAACCCCCGGATCAGCACCATCGCCGGCGCACCCGTCTCCGCACCGGCCTGGGCCCCGAGCCCGAGGAGCAGATTGCCGAGCACGGCTCCGACCACGATGGCGGTGATGGCACCGACGATGCTGAGGGCGGGGAGCCCCGGATCCGGAGCCAGCACGAACGTGCCGGCGACCACGAGCAGCAGCGAGATGCCGAGATTTCCCCAAAGCGACAGCTGGTCCGCGAAGCCCAGAGATCGGGGCGGCGCGCCCTCGAGGGTCGGCGCGACTTCTTCCTTGACCTGCATCTGCGTCAGCTCCCTTCGCCGGCATGACCCGGATCAGGTTCGACGGGTCGGGCCGATCGGCCCCTCTCAGCCCCGACGCAGGGCTCCCCGGTGAACGGCCGCAGTCTCGCACAGGAACCGGACCGCTTCTGTGTCAGGAGGTCAGGGGGACGGGGTGCGGCGGCGGCGCTTCGCGCCGTTCCCGTTGGCGTCACCGTTCGATGACCCGCCGGCGCGATCGGACGGATCGAAGGTGCCTCCGACGAGGGCCGGCAATGAGGCGCCGACCCGTTCGTGGGACCGGTGGGCCTCGAGGGCGCGCCGGTGGTACTCCTCGGCGACTGCCCCGAACCCCCGCTGGCGGTAGACCCGCCCGTCCACGAGCGGCCCCTGCTCGCCGTTGATGATGGCGGTCACGTCGTCTCCGGTGAGCGTCTTGTGGGTCTCGAGTGCATGGGCGACGGCGAGCACCTCGAAGCGGTTCTCCTCGAGCAGCCGCTCGGCATCGGCGTAGAGCTCCGCCAGCTTGGCCTCGATGCGGTGGCCGAGTTGGCTCGACAACAGGTCCTTCTGCTTCTTCGACCCGGGAGGCCCGTCGCCCTGGCCGCCCCCACCACCACCGCCGATGCCGATGCGATGGGTGACGCCATGGGACGCGATCGTCCGGCCCATGCCCCAGTACCCCTCCATGAGCGAGGCGATCTGCGTCGCCGACTCGAGGTCGCCCGACACGCCAGAGGAGTTGTCGCCGTCGAAGAACATCCGCTCGCCGGCGAGCGACGCGAGGGCCACGAGGATGTCGGCCTCGTACTCGGAGCGCCACCGCGTGAACAGGTCCTCTGGGGGGATCGACGCCACCATGCCGAGGTAGTTGCCGCCCTTCTCGATGGTGGCGATGTCGATCGTCAGGTGGCGGCGCACCCGGTAGGCGACGACCGCGTGGCACGCCTCGTGGATCGCGGTGGCGTGGCGCTCCCGGTCGACGTACTCGACGTCCTCGGGCAGGCCGAGGTCCTTGAGCTGCTTGGCGCGGATGATGTCCCTCCACTCGATGGTCTCGCGGCCATCCCGGATGGCGGTGATGAGCGCCTCGTTCACCATGTCCTTGATCGTGGCGCCGGTCGCGTAGGGCGTGATCGTCGCCAGCTTGTCGATCTCGTCGGGCGTGAGCACATGCGCGACCTTCGACAGGTAGCCCTCATAGGTACGGATCCGTCCGGCTTTCGACGGGTACCCGACCTTGTAGATCCGGTCGATCCGACCTGGCCGCAAGAGGGCCTCGTCGAGGGACTCCGGCATGTTCGTCGCCATCATGATGAGCAGCCGGTACTTCGGCGGCGGCTTCGGCTGCATCCCGATCGCCCGTCGGACGAACCGGTTGATGAACCCGCGTGGCTTCTTCATGCCGGACAGCTCCGTCAGTAACGCCTGCAGGGTCCCCATCCCGGCGCCGCCGCCCATGTTTCCCATCACGATCCCGTCGCGGGTCGCGCCCCGCACCGCCACCGTCGTCGCCGCATCGCTGAGGTACGACAGCCCGTTGCAGCTCGTGAGCGAGGCCCACCCGTCGGGGGCGGGGTTCTTCCCGCCGTTCCACCCGCCTTGGGCGAGGGCGCCGCGGCTGCCGAGAGCGTCGGCCTCGTCGAAGAACACGACGACGCCGCCGTAGCGAACGGCCAGCTTGCGGAGCTTGCGAAAGAGCGCCTTGACCTTGAGGATCCCGACACCCATGAACATGGCGTTGAACGCGCCCGGCTCGACGAACACGAACGGCTTGCCCGTCTCGCCCGCGACCGCCTCCGCCAGCAGCGTCTTGCCGGTGCCCGGTGGCCCCCACAACAGGATCCCGGACGGGACGTACCCGCCCTTCTCCTCGATCCGCTCGGGCGCGTCGAGGAAGACGAGGTTCTCCTTCACGCGGGCCAGGACGTTGTCCTGTCCCCAGATGTCGTCGAACCGGGTCTTGATGTCGTTGGGCATGTAGGTCTCGACGCCGCCCTTCGACATGAACCAGAAGATGGCGACGAACTGCAGGACGCTGATGGCGAGGATGGCGACGACCTGGAAGATCGTCGGGAGCAACTTCCACACGGTCGCGGGCAGCTCGAACAGCGCCTGCGTCGGCGGCTGGTCGTAGATCTGGCCGAGCACGTAGCCGAGGACGGCGACCAGCGCGGCGTAGCGGACGAGGCGACCGAGGCGGAAGCGGTTCCAGTCGCTGAACCGCGCCACGCGACGGTTGAACGCTCCGAAGACGTGGTGGCTCCAGAAGCGGTGCCAGCCGGCCCAGTGCTCCGACAGGACGTAGTGGGTCTGGCGCGCCAGCTCGAGGCCGAAGAGCACGATCCAGATCGACTGCTCCCGACCCCGCTCGTAGACGGCATCGGCGAAGGTCGCACCGACGATGCGGTTCTCCAGGTAGAAGTTCCAGACCAGGACGAACCAGATGGCGACGAACAGCAGGAGGAACTTGCTGCGGTCCCAGAACACCTGCGGCGGCCGCGTCCTCGGCTCCGGGTCGGGGGGCCCGAGGGTTGCGACGTCCATCAGCGCTCCTTGATCGTCAGCGAGCTGACGACGTCGTCGATCTGGTTGCGGTTGCGCTCGTAGCAGCCGGCTTCGCAGCCGACGACCAGGAGGTAGATGCGGTGCTTGTCGCGGTCGACGAGCGTCGTCTGGTCGAGCGTCACGAGCTGGCCCGTCGCCTCGTCGGTGTAGGAGAACACGATGCGCTGTCCATCGGCGGCCCGCTGCCGGATCTCGATCATCTTGCGAAGCGGCGCCTCACCGGATTCGAGGGCGTCGTTGAGGGCGTCGTGGAACTCGTTGCGGGCGGTGGCGAAGGACACCGCGTCACGCTCCGTCGGCGCGAGTTCTCGCACCCGGATCAGCCCCACCGGATCGTCAGCGCCCAGGTCGAGGTCGAGCTGCGGGTGCTCGCCGGCGTCGAACACCGAGATGAACGGGAACGGATCTCGCTCGGTCCCCGGGTCCGCCTCGGCGAGCAGCTTCTCGATGTCCTTCTGGCCGTACACCGTCCACTCCTGCGGCACCTTGAGGTAGGTGCCCGTCGAGGGGCTGCGGACGAACTGGTAGCCGCTCCGCTGCAGCGAGCACGCCCCGAGGATCCCCAGCGCGACGGCGACGAGGGCGGCCAGCGCCCTGCGGCTGGAAAGGGGCATCGTGGGCACCATTGTGCCCTCGTTCCTGGGGGTCAGGACGCCGACTTGCCGTGACTGCCTCAGGCCGGCAGGCCGTGACTGCCTCAGGCCGGCAGGCCGTGGCGACCGGCGCCGGCGGCGAAGCGGGCGGCGCCGGTCTGCGTCTCTCCGGACCGAATGACCTCCAGCCCGAGCTCGGTCTCCCGCGCCAGCGCCGCGTCCAGATCGAGGGACCATTGCTCGTGAGCCGACCGGCGATCGCTGCGCAGACACCCCTGGGGCAGCGCCGCCAGCTCCTGGGCCAACGACAACGCCGCCGCGAGCGCACCACCGGGCGGCGTCAGCCGATTGACGAGTCCCATGGCCACCGCCTCCTCGCCGCTCACGCCTCGGCCGGTGAGGATGAGGTCCATGGCGCGGCTGTGGCCGATCAAGCGGGGCAGACGGATCGTGCCGCCGTCGATGAGCGGAACACCCCAGCGCCGGCAGTACACGCCGAAGATGGCGTCGGATGCGGCCACCCGCAAGTCGCACCACACCGCCAGCTCGAGCCCGCCGGCGACCGCGTGTCCTTCTACGGCGGCGATGACCGGCTTGGACAGCACCATGCGAGTAGGACCCATCGGCCCGTCCTTGTGGACGTCGTCGTGCACCCGGTTGCCCCGGCCGTCGGCCACCGCCTTGAGGTCGGCGCCCGCGCAGAACGTGCCTCCGGCCCCGGTGAGGATGGCGACCGCCAGTTCATCGTCATCGTCGAACCGTCGGAAGGCGTCGGCCAGGCCGGCGGCCGTGGGTCCGTCGACGGCGTTGCGAACCTCCGGTCGTTCGATGGTCACGATGGCGACCGGTCCCTCGATGTCGAAGCGCACGCTCATGCCGACATCATCGCGGCCTACTGGCTGCTGTTCTGGGCGGGTTGAACGACCGGTGCGGTCGTTGATCCCACCCAGAACGAGGGCGCGCGCTGCGAGCACCAACAAGGACTCCTTCCGCACCCTGCTACGGGGCTTCGGTCGCGCGGGTCTCGCACCACTCCCGAAGCGAGTCGAAGGGAAAGATGCCGGTGCCGTGACCGTCGCTCCAGGCGAAGCTGATCCCCCAGTGCCCGACGAGCTCGGCGTCGAGGATGGTGACGTCGCCCGGGCCCCCGTCCCACGCCTCTCGCCCTGCGCTGCGGGCGTCGCGACACGAAGCGCAAGGACATCCGCGGCGCAACTCGTCGTTGGCGAAGAAGCACTCGTGGCCGTCGCCGAAGACGACCGTCAGGCCGCGGTCGCGCTCGACGTCGACCTTGTCCGCGCGGGTCGGTCCGGCGCCTTCGCTCATGGTGGAAGTATCGCGGCATGGAGGAGACCCGGGTCGATCGCTGGCTGTGGGCCGTTCGGCTGTACAAGACCCGCTCGTTGGCGACCGACGCCTGCAAGGGCGGGCACGTCAAGGTCAACGGCACGACGGCCAAGCCGGCGACGACCGTCCGCATCGGCGACCGCGTCACCGCCCACGCCCACGACCGCCATCGCGACTTCGAGGTCCTCGAGATCCTGGAGAAGCGGGTGAGCGCGCCCCTCGCGGCGCTGGCGATCGTCGACCACAGCCCGCCATTACCGCCGAAGGACCTGACGGCACCGGCCTTCGTGCGCGACCCGGCGACGGGGCGTCCGACCAAGCGCGACCGGCGCCGGCTCGATCGCTTCCGCAGCCGCTGAGCTCAGGTCTCGCCGCCCACCACCTGCCAGCCGGTCCCGGCGAAGCGGATCACGTTGCCGACGAGGCGAGACGCCATCAGGAGGGTCAGCGCGCCCCAGAGCCACAGCAGCGTGCCGTCGAGCCACAGGACGGTCAGGGCCGCCGGAAGGAACACGACGAGGCCGCTCGCCGCCATGGCCTTCGCGAGGTAGCGGAGGTCGCCGGCGCCGATGAGGATCCCGTCGAGTACGAACACGACGGCGTTGATGGGCTGCAGGACCGCCACCACGACCAGCACGTCCTTGGCGAGTCCGCGAACGGCGTCGTCGTCGGAGAACAGCGGGACCAGAAGGGACCGCATCGTCAGCACCACGACCGCGAACACGGCACCCCCGCCGATGCCCCACGTCACCATGCGCCGTCCCGCGGCGCGGGCCTCGCCGGCGGCGCCGGCGCCGAGCATCCGGCCGATCATCGCCTGACCGGCGATGGCGATGGCGTCCAGCACCAGTGCGAGGAAGCTCCAGAGCTGGAAGGCGATCTGGTGGGCGCCGAGGTCGACGGCGCCGAGACGGCTCGCGACGCCGGTCGCCACAGCCAGCGCGACGAGCAGCGAGCCCGTCCTCACGAACAGGTCACGTCCGACGACGACGAGCGCGCGCAGCCGACGTCGATCGGGTCGAAGTCCCACCCCGGTCGCCTGCACGTTGCGCAACACCACGAACACGTACGCGCCGGCCGCAACGTATTGCGCGATGACCGTCGCCGCGGCCGACGCCGCGATTCCCATGCCGAGGCCGTAGACCAGGACGAGTTCGAGCGCGAGGTTGGCGGCGTTGGCACCGACGGCGATGACCAACGTCCGCTTGGTGTCCTGCAGCCCGCGTAAGTAGCCGACGCCGACCAGGGCAAGGAGGACCGCCGGCGCGCCCAGCGCGCTGATCCGGAGGTACGTCACCGCGTACGGACCGACCGCCGGCGACGACCCGAAGGCAGAGACGAGCGCAGGCGCAGCCGCCACGCCCCCGGACGCCAGCCCGACGCCGATGGCGAGCGCCAGCCACACGCCTTGCACCGCCTGGTGCGCGGCGGCGCGCTCCTCCTTCGCGCCGACCAGCCGCGCCACCGCGGCCGTCGTCCCGTAGGCCAAGAAGTTGAAGAGGAAGAATGCGGTCGTGAGGATCGTCCCGGCCACCGCCAACCCGCCCAGTTGGGGCGTCCCAAGATGCCCGACGATCGCCGTGTCCACGAGGATGTAGAGCGGTTCGGCGGTCAGCGCCCCGAACGCCGGCACGGCCAGCCGCAGGATCTCCCGATCGATCGGTCGCAGATCGGGGACACTATCCACGTCATGCGGACCTACCGCTTCTACGGGTTCACGCCTCATGGGGCCGGCGAGATGGCCAACGCCCTCAACGAGGACGGCATGCAGGCGGTCGTCCACGAGCCCGGCGACAAGCCGCTTCCGGGCTGGGTCGTCGAGGCCGACGGCGACGGCGTCAGCGAGGGCTTGCTCGAGACCCTGGCCCAGTTCTTCGGCGGCGCCTACGAAGGCGAGAACCTCTCCGGGGCCTGAGCATCGGCGCGCCACGTCTGCGGCTCGCCGCCCTGGCCGAGCAGGACGGTGCCCGGGAACACCCGAAGCCGAAGTGGCTCGAGCCGCAACGCCGCGAACGCCGGCGAGCTCGGTCCCTCCGCCCACGCCGGGATCATGGCCGGGTCGTAGCCGACCGGCGCCGGCGCGTCCTTGAACGCCTGCCAGATGCGCTCGCAGGTCCCGTCGTCGAGGAACCACTCGGTCCGACAATCGGCGCTGCAGGTGTCATGGTTCGGAGTCCAATAGTGCACGGAGACGTACGGCGTCCGCTCGAGGTGCGCCCGCTTCACCGGCGTCGGGCCCGTGGCGATCCAGCCGACGAGTGACGACCCGTCCCACTCCCACAATGGATGCAGGATGCGGCTCCGCGGGCGACCGTCGACGTCGGTGGTGGCGACGCTCGCCCACACGATGCGGTGGGCCATATCGATGAAACTCGGCGCGATCGAAGCGAGGTCGGTCATGGAACGATCCTGCCGCGTAACGTCGCGCCAATGGCCACCGGCGCCGAGGTCCTCCTCGACGTCCTCCGCACGGAGGGCGTCACCCACCTCTTCGGCAACCCTGGCACGACCGAACTCCCCTTGATCGACGCACTGGCGGGCGTGGATGACCCCCGCTACGTCCTCGCCCTCCAGGAGGCCACGGCCGTCGGCATGGCGGACGGTTACGCCCAGATGTCCGGTCGTCCGACGTTCCTGAACCTGCACACCTCCGCGGGACTGGGCAACGCCATCGGCAACCTGACCAACGCCGTCGCCAACCGGACGCCGATCGTCGTGACCGCAGGACAACAGGACCGGCGCCACATCGTCAGCGACCCGCTGCTCGCCGGCGATCTCGTCGGCCTGGCCCGCCCCGTGGCGAAGTGGGCGCACGAGGTCCGCACCGGCGACGAGCTCGGCACCATTCTGCGGCGCGCCTTCCGCGACGCCGCTGCGCCGCCGGCTGGCCCCGTGTTCGTGTCGCTCCCGATGGACCTGCTCGACGCGGACGGAGCCGCGCCCGCGCCTCCACCCTCCCCCGTCGCCGGAGGCTCCGTCGCCGGGGGGATCGAGGACGTGGCGGCCATGTTGACGGCCACCGACCCGGACAAGCTGGCGATCATCATCGGCGACGAGGGCGCGTCGGCCCGCCACGAAGTGGCCGAGCTCGCCGCCGCCCTCGGCGTGCGGGTCTTCGGCTCGCCGCTCTACGGACGCCAGGTGTTCGACCAGGACGATCCCCACTGGGCGGGACCGCTGGCCCCCGCGGCGGCTGCCATCCGGACGATCCTCGAGCCGTTCGATCGCGTCCTCCTCGTCGGGGGTCAAGCCTTCCTCGTCTACCCCTACACGCCGGGGCCGGCGCTGCCTCCGTCGACCGAGCTCGTGCACCTCTCGGCGTCCGCCGGCGACGTCGGCCGGACACATCCGGTGCGAGCCGCGCTGGTCGGCGACCCGGCGGCGACGATCCGAGCGCTTCTCCCCCTGGTCCGCGCCGATGTCGACGTCGCCGCGGCGGCGGCGCGCACGGCTGCGCTCGGCGAACGCCGGGCGGCGAGCGCCGCCGGATTCGACGACGGTGCGTCGGCAAAGTACGGCGACGCGCCGATGGCACCCGCAGCCGCGGCCCACGCCATCGTCCGGGCGCTTCGGCCGAACATGATCGTTGTCGACGAAGCCATCACCACCGGCTCGTACGTGCGCGGCTTTCACAACGGGCCGTACCTGTTCTGCCGTGGCGGCGGACTCGGGTGGGGCATGCCCGCGGCACTCGGGGCGTCGTTGGCCGCGGGACGCGATCCCGTGGTGTGCGTCGTCGGCGATGGCTCGGCGATGTACTCACCCCAAGCACTGTGGACGGCGGCCGCGGAGCGGTTGCCCGTCGTGTTCTGTGTCGTGAACAACCGGCAGTACCTGATCCTGAAGAACGCGCTGCGACAACGAGGAGGTCCGACGGTGACCAACGACCGCTACGTCGGCATGGATCTCGCCGATCCGCCCGTCGACTTCGTGAGGCTCGCGGAGTCCATGGGTGTCGACGCGACGATGGTGGAGAAGGCGGCTGACGTCGGCGACGCCGTCCGCGCCGCCATCGACTCCGGCGAGCCGCATCTCCTCGAGCTCCCGATCGCAGCGCCCCACTGATGGCCTCGCTCTGGACCGTCGAGCGCCGGGACCGGATCGCGGTGGCGACCTTCACCCGGCCGCCGCGCAACTTCATGAGCTTCGCGGCGATGACCGAGCTCGAGCAGGTGCTGCTCGGGTTGCAGGAGGACACGTCCGTCCACGTCGTCGTCCTCACGGGCGGCGTGCCCCGGTACTTCGTCGCCCACGCCGACCTCGACGACCTGCGGGCCATCGGTCAGGGCCAGCGCGTCGAGGGCGACCCGGCGTCGTGGGGCCGGGCGCTGGCCTTGCTCGGATCGATGCCGCAGCCGACGATCGCCGCCGTGAACGGGCAGGCGTGGGGCGGCGGGTGCGAGCTGAGCCTCGCGTGCACGATTCGGGTCGTCGCCGCCGGCGGGCACTTCGCGCAACCCGAGGTCAACGTCGGGATCATCCCCGGTGCCGGCGGGACGCAGCGGTTGCCCCGGCTCGTGGGCGGGGGCCGAGCCGCAGAGCTCGTCCTCAGCGGGCGCGTCGTCGGCGCCGCGGAGGCGGTCGCGATCGGTCTGGCCAACGACGTCCTGCCCGACGACGGGTTCGTGAACGCCGTGGTGGCGTGGGCCTCCCCCATCGCCTCGAAGCCGTTGCCGGCGCTCGCCGCGGCCAAGCGGGCCATGCTCGACGGACTCTCGATGCCGCTCGCGGAGGGGTTGCGGCTCGAGGGTCAGCTGTTCATCGGTCTGCAGACCGGACAGGAGGCGCTCGAGCTCCAGCGTGGTGCCCTCGACCGTTACGAGACAGCCTCCCCGGAAGCCATCGTCGAGCTCTGAGCGACCATCCACGATCGGCCGAGCTGCCGTCGGTACGCTCGCTCTCGTGCATCCTTCCGACGACGATTTCGATCGGCTCGGGAACGCCGTCGCCCGGGTGTTGCGGGAGACGTTCGCCACCGCCACCGACGTGCGGGCCCAGGTCAGCGCCGAGCAGGCCGACCACGCCGAGGCCTTCACCGACGAGCTGGGACGGGTCCTGGCCGAGATCCGCGACCTACCCGCGCGTGCCGCCGCCGAACAGGACGGCGCCCGGGCGGCGTTCCACGCGACCCTCGCCGAGGCCAAGCGGTCGATCGACGAGATGCTGGCGGCGGCGACCGCCGAAGCGGCGGCCATCCGGGCCCAGGCGATGGCCGATGCGACCGTGATCGTCGAGGGCGCCGGAGCCGAGATCGATCGGGCCAAGCAGATCGTCGCCGAGGAGCGGGTGAAGCTCGACGGTGAGCTGAAGGACCTCGTCCGCAACGTGCACCGGGCGGTGGCGAACCTCGAGGGGGCGACCAGGCACGATCACGAGGCGCTCCTCGATCGGGCGACGTCCGAAGCCCGCATGATCCTGCGCCAGGCCCGGCTCCACCACCGCTCGACCGCACGCGAGGTCGACCGGATGATCGAGGCGGCCGCCGCCGAGGCGGCGGCGCTGCGCAAGTCCGCGCTCGCCGACGCGGCCCGGGTCGCGGCTCGGGTCCGGGGCGTCGTCGACTACGCGCAGACCGCGGCCGAGGACGAGCCCCGGCCACCGGCGTGGATCCGCCCGAACCGGCCAGCGCCCGCGGAGGCCGAATCCGAAGCGCCCCCCGTCGATTCCGAGATGACCGCCCCGGGCGAGACGACGTCACCCCACCGTCGCAAGCTCCGACCCCTCGCCTCCTAGCGGGGGTGGCGAAGAAGGGGTGATCGGCGGTCGCGCGCCGAGGGCCTGCGAGAACTCCGGCCGCCCGCCGAAGGCACCCGGCGCGAGAGCGAGCGCGACAACTCAGTTCACCTGCTTCTCGCGGCCCTCCCAGAAGGGCTGACGGAGCTTGAACTTCTGGAGCTTGCCGGTGGCCGTGCGAGCCAGCGCTTCGCGGAACTCGACGGACGTCGGGCACTTGTAATGCGCCATGCGGCCGCGGCAGAACTCGATGAGCTCGGCCTCGTCGGCCGACTGCCCCTCCCGCAACACGACGAGGGCCTTCACCGTCTCGCCCCACTTCTCGTGGGGAACGCCGATGACGGCGCACTCGGCGACGGCCGGGTGCTGGAACAGCGCGTCCTCGACCTCGATCGACGACACGTTCTCGCCGCCGGAGATGATCACGTCCTTCTTGCGGTCGGCGATGACGACGTAGGCGCCGTCGAGGTACCCGCCGTCGCCAGTGTGGAAGAAGCCGTCGCGGATGGCCTTGCCCGTCTCCTCGGGCTGCTCCCAATAGCCCTCGAACACGTGGTTGGTGCGGGCGTTGATCTCGCCTTCGGCGTCCACGTCGATGGTGACGCCGAGAACGGGCGCGCCGGCCCGGGAGAGCAGGCGGGCGCGCTCCGGAACCGGGAGGTCGTCCCACTCGGCGCGCCCCCGGTTCATCGTCAACAGCGGCGAGGTCTCGGTGAGGCCGTAGATCTGGATGAACTCCCACCCGAGCTCGTCCATCACCCTTTCGATCGTCTTCGAGGGCGGCGGCGCACCGGCGACCACCATGCGGACGGTGTCGTTGCCCGGCACCGGGCGACCCGACTCACGGCGTGCGACCGCGGCGTCGAGGACCGCGGCCACGACAGCCGGCGCGCCGCACAGCAGCGTCACGCCGTGGGTCTCGATGCGACTCAGGATGTCCTCACCGTCGACCTTGCGCAGCACGACCTGCTTCACGCCCATCGACGTCACCGCATAGGGCATGCCCCAGCCGTTGCAGTGGAACATCGGGAGGGTGTGGAGGTACACGTCACGGTCGGAGACGCCGGCGTTCCACCCGAAGCTCGAGGCGTTGAGCCACGCATTCCGATGCGTGATCTGCACGCCCTTGGGACGCGCTGTCGTCCCAGACGTGTAGTTGATGCTCGCGGTCGCCTCCTCGTCGGGCTCCCACCGGCGGGGCTGTGCATCCGGCACGTCGGCGAACAGCTCGGCGTCGGCGACGCCGTCCAACAGGATCCGCTCCTTGGCGGTCACGCCGGCGAGGCTCTCGTCGAGCTCCGGATCGACGAGCAGGACGTTGGCGCCGGAGTGCTCGACGATGTAGCCGACCTCCTCGCTGTTCAGGCGGAAGTTGACGGGGACGAGGATCCGGCCGAACCCGCTGACCCCGAAGAACGAGATGAGGAAGCGAGCCGCGTTGGGGCTGACGATGGCCACCCGCTCGCCCTGCTCGACGCCCATGCGGTCGAGGGTCGCGGCCATGTTGCGGGCCCGCCGATGGAGCTCGCTGTAGGTGAGCTCGCCCAGGTCGCCGGGGCGGCCCGGCTCGTCCACCACGGCGATGCGGTCGCCGTAGACCGTCGCCGCCCGCTGGAGAAAATCGCCGACCGTCAGCGGAACCCGCATGCTGGCACCTCTCGTTCGTGACTGTTGTCACGTCGAGGCTATAGGACGTTTCGCGGTGTTCACTTGTGGGCAGAGCGGACCCATCCCTCCCTGCGGTGGACGTTGGCGCGGTCCGACCCGGACTCCGCCCCCGCCGCTCCCTAAGGAACGTCAGGCTCATGAGACGCCTGGCGATGGCCCTCGTCATCGGCCTCGCCGCCTTCGCCCAACTCGGCCCCGTGTCGTCGTCCGGGGCCGACGCCGCACGCCACGCCGACGTCAGACGGACGTCGTCGGCATCGGCCGGCGTCGGACGGGCGCGGGGCAGCGTGGTCGACGCCGCCCGGGCCTCCTTGCCTCTCCCCCGGGTGGCTGCGGTCGATACACCGGTCCCCCGCACCGTGGCCCCGCCCCGCGCCAGCCGCAGCCGCGCCTCCCGGGGTCACGGAGACGTATGGGCGGAGCTCGCGCGGTGTGAGTCGGGCGGCAACCCGGCGGCCCGGTCGGCCAACGGCAGGTACACCGGCGCCTTCCAGTTCAGCAACGAGACCTGGCACGGGCTCGGGTACCGCGGTCGGGCCGCGGACCACCCGTACGAGGTGCAGCTGGTGGCGGCTCAGCGGTTGCAGGCCCGGTCGGGCTGGGGGCAGTGGCCCCGATGCGCCCGCCGGCTCGGCCTGCGCTGAGCGCGATCAGCGATCGTTGCCGAAGAGTCGCCCGAATCGCTTGCGCCTGGGGGCGGGTTCGATGTCGCCCTCACCCTCCCGGTCGGATCGGCTCGCCGGGGGCGGTGGCAGCGCGGGCGGCTCGGACCGCACACGACCCCGGGAACCGATCAGCGGCTGGCGCTCGATCGGCAGGCGGACGGGTTCGATGGCCCGCAGGGTCGGCTCGGGCGGCGGGGCAACCTCGTCGAGTGAGCGGGCAGCGCGTTCGATGACGGGGAGCAGTCCTTCGGAGGCCTCGAACAGCGTCGACAGGCGGCGCTGCGCGTCGGAGAGCTCGCGGCGGGCCGGCTCGAACGTGTCGAGGATGCGACGGCGGCGTTCGTCGGCCTCGCGCTCGGCCGCGTCGAGGAGCTCCTTCGCCTCGTCGTTGGCCGCTTGCACCCGCTGCGCGAACAGCGTCGCGGCCTCGGACCGCAGGATGCCGGCCTCCCGTTCGGCGGCGGCGGCGACGGCGTCCGCTTCCTCCTCGGCCTGACGCCGACGGGCGGCGACCCGCTCCTCGGCCTCGCTCCGGAGCTCCTCCGCGTGGACGGCCGCGGCCTTGACGATCTCCTCCGCCTGTTCACGGGCGGCGTTGACGATGACCTCGGTCTCGGCAGAGATCCGATGGTCGGCCTCGTCCTGCATCCGGGCCACCAGGGCCTCGCCCTTCTCGACGGCGTCTGCTTTGACCCGCTCGACCTCTGCGGTGGCTCCCGCGAGGACGGCCGCGGCTTCGGCCCGCAACCTCTCGGCGGCTTCCGCGCCCTCCTGCTCCGCCTGCTCCAGCAGCTCCGCGGCGCGTGCTCGCGCCCCAGCCGCCGTCGCCGCCGAGTCCCGCTCGGCCGCCGATCTCATCACCTCGGCGAGTCGGGCCGCCTCGAGTTGCGACGCCGCCGCCGCACGCTCCACCTCCCCCGCAGCGGCTCGTGCGTCCTCGATCCGCTGCGCCGCCACTGCCCGTGCCTCACCGAGGACCGATTCCGCCTCGTCGACCCGCCGGGCGGCCGCGGATTCGGCCTCCGCCAGACGCGCCGCGGCGGCGAGCTCCGCGGAGGCGACGACGGACTCGGCGTGCGCCTCCGCCTCGTCGTAGATGGACTCGACGGCCTCGGCGGCTGCGGCTTCGGCGGCGTCACGTTCCCGCGCCAGCGCCGCCAGCATCGCCTCCCGGACGCGGGCCCCCTCCTGTGTCGCGCGCTCGGCCGCCGCGGCGACGATCCGGTCGGCCGCGGCCTGCGCGGCCCCGGCCGCCCCGTCGATGATGCGCTTTCGTTCGCGTTGGGCGTCGTCGAGCCACTCCTCGATCTCTGCCTCGGCGTCGCGAAGCATCGACTCGCGAGCTGCTGCCAACGCGGCGGCGTCACGGCTTCGCTCGGCCTCGAGCGCCGCCCGCCGCTGCTCGAACGCCTGCTGCCGGGACGCGACCTCGCGGGCCAACGCCGCCCGCTCGGCGTCCAACGCCGCCGCCGCCTCGGCCACCCGAGCGGCGTGCTCCTCGGCGAGCCGGCGCCGTTCCGTCTCCAGCGCGGCGGCTGCGGCCACCTCCGACGCGTCCAGACGCCGCGCCCGCGCCTCCAACGACGACTCCGCAGCTGCCATGCGCGCCGCGTGCGCGGCGTCCAACGCCTCGCGCCGCGCCGACAGCTCCGCCTCGGCATCCAGCCGGTCTCGCTCGGCCGCCGCCACCCGCGCCTCGAACTCGTCCTCGAGCAGGGCCCGACGCTCGGCCACCGCCGTCATCGCCGACGCCGAGTCCGCCTCCAACCGCGCCGCGCGGGCGGACAGCTCGTCCTCGAGGTCGCGTCGACGCGAAGCCAAAGAGGCCGTCGCCGCCGCCTCCATCGCCGAGCGGTCCGCCTCCAGAGCCGCTACGGCGTGGTCGAGCTCGCGGTGGCGGGCGTCGACCGCCGACAGCGCGACGCGATGCGCCGCATCGAGCTCGGCCTGCCGCGCCTCGACGACGGCGTCGAGCGCCGCCGACTGCTCCGCGAGCGACGCCGCCATCGCCTGGCGCTCTGCCGCCAGCGCGTTCTTCGCCGCGGCGTGCGACGACTCCAACGCCGCTCGCTCACGCTCGAGCTCGGTCCGCGCCGCCTTCGACTCGGCCCGCAGGTCGGCCCGCGTCCGGGCGATCCGCTCCTCCGCCTCCGCGACCAGCGCCGCCGCCGCCTCCTCGCCTGCGGTACGGCCCACGACGAACGCCTCGGCCCGCACCCGCTCGGCCATCGCCGAAGCGTCCGCGCGCACCCGTTCCGCAGCCTCGGAGGCCTGACGGCGGATCGCGACGCCGTCGTCCTCCGCCTTGGCCAGCGCCAGACGCTTCTCGTGCTCGTGCTGCAGCCGCAGTCTGATCAGCTCGGCGCCGGTCTCCCGCTCCTGACGGCGGATCTCGGCCTGGCGCTCCCGGGCTTCGGCCAGGAGGCGCGCTGCCTCCTCCGTCGCCGCCGAGATGGTCCGGAGATAGAGCTCGGACGACCGCACGTCGATGAGGGCGGCGTCGTCCCCAGGGCCCTCGCCGAACAGCTCCAGCTGGGGGTCGTCGCCGTCGGCCACGCCCCCATTGTCGTCCAACTACCCGACGGCTCGGAGGATCTCCTCGAGGCTCGTCTCGCCCGTCGCCGCCTTCTGGAGACCGTCCTCCCGCATCGTCACCATGCCCTGCTCGATCGCCAGGTTCTCGATCTCGCGAGCGATGGAGTTGTTGACGATCAAGTGGTCGATCTCATCCGTGAGCTCCATCACCTCGTGCACGGCCAGCCGCCCGCGGTAGCCGGTGTTCGAGCAAGCGTTGCAGCCGACGGGCTTGAAGAAGGCATGGCCGGAGCCGTCGTGCACCCAGTCGGGGAGCAGCCCGTCGAGGGCCTCGTCCGACGAGGGATCGTGCGGCTCCTTGCACCGATCGCACAGCCGTCGGGCCAGCCGCTGGGCCACGATGCAGTTCAGCGCCGACGTCACCATGAACGGCTCGATGCCCATGTCGAGCAACCGGATCGGTGTGGAGGCGGCGTCGTTCGTGTGCAGCGACGTGATCACGAGGTGCCCCGTGAGCGCCGCTTCGCAGGCGATCTTCGCGGTCTCCACGTCGCGCATCTCACCGATCATCACGATGTCGGGGTCGGCACGGAGGATCGAGCGCAGCGCCGTTGGGAACCCCAGACCGGCCTTGCGGTTGACCTGCATCTGCTTGACGCCGCCGAGGCGGTACTCGATCGGGTCCTCGACGGTGATGATGTTCTTCGAAGGGTCGTTGAGCTCGCTCAACGTCGAGTACATCGTGGTGGACTTGCCCGAACCCGTCGGTCCCGTGACGATCACGGCACCCCACGGGCGGCGGAACGACGCCTCGAAGACCTTGAGCGCCGCCGGCAGCATCCCGAGCTCGGTGAGCGAACGGACGCCGCCGGACTCCTCGAGGACGCGGATGACGATGGCCTCGCCGTACGCCGTCGGCAACGTGACGACCCGCAAAGACACGGCGCGGTTCGTGACGGTGAGCGCGATGCGCCCGTCCTGGGGGACGCGACGCTCGGCGATGTTGATGTCCGCCATGATCTTGAGGCGGCTCACGACACTCGCCTGCGCGGCACGCGGCACGTTCATGACCTCGTGGAGCACGCCGTCGATGCGAAAGCGGACGCGCATCTCCCTTTCGGTCGGGTCGAGGTGGATGTCCGACGCCCGCTCGCCGACCGCCCGGGCGATCATCTGGTTCACGAACTGGATGACCGGAGCGTCCTCGGCGTCGGCTGATGCCGAGCCGATGGAGACGTCCTCCTCGTCGACCTGGTCCTGTTCGATTCGGAGGATGGCCTCATCCGTGTCGGCGACACCCCACACCCGGTCGATGGCGCGCATGAGCTGGCCCGGCTCGGCCATGATCGCCCGGACCGTCTGACCCGTGACCGTTCGCACATCGTCGAGGGAGAACACGTTGGTCGGGTTGACCATGGCGACGAGGAGGTCGTCGCCCTCGCGGCCGATCGGCAGCAGCTGGTGGTACCGGGCGAAGGACTCCTTGACGAGCTGGACTGCCGACGTGTCGATCTGCCGCTCCTCGAGGTCGACGAACTCCAGGCCGAAGTGCTCCGCCAGGCACTGGACGAGCTGCACCTCGCCGACGTAGCCCCGTCCGACGAGGATCGTGCCGAGGCGTTCGGCCGTCACCTGCTGCTCTCGCAGCGCCTCTTCGAGCTGCTCCTCGCTGATGACCCCGCGGGCGATGAGCATCTCGCCGAGCCGGGGACCACGCGCCCGCTTGGCGACCTGGGTGTTCTTGAGGATGGCCACGACCTTATGTATCGGCGGTTTTCGGTGCGTTTGTAGTCACGAGCCCTCAGTGCAGCCCGAACACCGGCATCGTCTGGCGGCCGAACTGGGCGCACTGGGCTGTGGTCGGGCGCCAGACGTCGATGCGGTTGCCCTTGATGGCGCCACCGGTGTCGATGGCAGTGCGGGTGCCTTCCCCGGCGATGTACACCTCGGTCCCCAACGG
Source organism: Acidimicrobiales bacterium (assembly GCA_035525495.1). Lineage (GTDB taxonomy): Bacteria > Actinomycetota > Acidimicrobiia > Acidimicrobiales > CADCTF01 > DATLED01. The sequence continues at coordinate 35,764 of DATLED010000084.1, forward strand.
GATCACCCGGGGGTCGACGGCGATGCCCGTCCGGCTGACCGGCTTGCCCGAGGCGGTGATCCCCCGGAGGGCGTAGCACGTGAGCTCGAAGTCTCCGAGGTAGCGACCGCCGAGGCTGACCCAGGTGCCCTCACCGCTGGCCGTGCCCTCGATGTCGACGACGGGACCGGTCACGGCGTTGGCCAGCGACCCGTGGAACCCGGCGTCCCCGTAGGTGAAGACCCCGCCGTCTCGGGCGACGAGCCAGTAGCCGCTTCCGGTTGGCGTCGCCGCCATCCCGACGATCGGCTCGTTCAGTCGCAGCGAGCCTGCGGAGCCGAGGAAGGCGGCGTCGCCGAAGGCGAAGATCCCGCCGTCGCGGCCGACGAGCCAGTACCCGGCGCCGGTGGGCGTCGCCGCCATGGCGACGATCGGCTGGTTCAGGCGCACGCCGCCGGTCGAGCCCTCGAAGGCGGCGTCGCCGAAGTTGAAGACGCCGCCGTCCTGCGCGACGAGCCAATAGCCCTGGCCCGTCGGGGTCGCGGCCATCCCGACGATCGGTTGGTTGAGTGGCGCCTCGCCGGCCGAGCCCCGGAAGGCGGCGCTCCCGAAGTTGAAGATGCCGCCGTCCGCACCCACGATCCAGTAGCCCTGGCCGTCGGGCGCGGAGGCGATGTCCACGATCGATGAGGACGTGCCCGGAGGGAGTGAGCCCTGGAATCCGGCGTCACCGAAGGCGAACACGGCGCCCCGGTTCGTCGTGAGGAAGTAGCCGTCGCCGCTGGGCGTCCGCGCCATCCCGGCGATCGCGTTGGCCGACGCCGAGCCGAAGGCCTTGGCGTCGCCCGTTCCGATGACCGTGCCTGGCCCGCTCCCGTCGGCGCCGGCCACCTGGAAGCCGACGGCCACGGTGGTGCCGCTGAGGACGACGGCCAGGGTGGCGGCGGTGCGGCGCGCCACCCGCTCGAGCGTGCGACGGCGTCTGCGGCGCGTCGCGGTCTTGATGGAGTGCTGCATGCGGTGTCCTTTCTCGAGACGCTCCGGAGGCAGGGCAGAGCCCTCGTGGCTGGAGGGCGCAGCGGAGCATCGAGCCCCGGAGCCGACGGACTGGACCGCCCGGCGAGGCGAAGGCGCCGAACCCTCAGAGCCGCGCGCAGGGCGCAGCGGGGTCCGACTGCTTGCTGTAGTTAGCAACACCGTAGCGAACCGGCGTTCGCCAGCGCCAACTCGAGAACCGCGAGAGTCGAAGCGGGAGAGTCAGCCGGCGGCGTCGCGGATTTCTTCGGTGGAGAGCAGCTGCCCGCCGAGCGGCAAGGCTCCGGCCCGGAAGGCGGCCCCGCCGAGCGAGGCCGTCATCAGCGCTGCGTGCCGACCTTGAGCTCGCGGAACGGCTGGTCGCGATCCACCTGCGGCTCCTTCGGAAGGGCCAGGACCCGCTCGCCGATGATGTTGCGCTGGATCTCGTCGGTGCCGCCGGCGATGCGCGACGACGGGGCCGACAGCACGGCCGCCGCCCAGCGCGGTGACCTCCGGTCGCCCGGGAGCCAGGCCTGACCTGACGCGCCCGCGATGGCGATCCCGAGGTCCGAGGATCGACGCGACAACAGCGCGCCCGCGAGCTTGGCGATCGAGCCCTCCGGACCCGGTGCCTTGCCCGACTTCAGCGCCGCCCGCGTCCGTTGGCCGATGAAGCCGATGATCCGCTGTCGGATGTAGACGTCGGCGATCCCCTGGCGGATGACCGGGTCGTCGATGAGGCCGCGCTGGCGCGCCAACTTGGCCAGCGCGTCGATGCCACCGCCGCTCCCCCGCCGGGCGCCACCACCACCGGAGCCGATGGCGACGCGCTCGTTGGCGAGCATGGCGATGGCGCAGCGCCACCCGTCGTCCACCGCGCCCACCACATTGGTCACCGGCACCCGCACGTCGGTGAAGTACACCTCGTTGAACCCGGAGCCACCGTTCATCTGGCGAAGCGGACGCACGTCGATGTTCGGGTCCGAGAAGTCGATGATGAACATCGTGATGCCGCGGTGCTTGGGGTTGTCCGGATTCGTCCGGGCGATGACCGCGCCGAAGTCGGAGTGCTGCGCCCCCGTCGTCCACACCTTCTGGCCGTTGAGCACGAACTCATCCCCGTCGCGCTCGGCCTTCATCTGGAGCGAGGCGACGTCGCTTCCCGCGCCCGGCTCGGAGAAGAGCTGCGACCAGATCTCCTCGCCCCGGAGCGCCTTGCGGACGTAGCGCTCCTTCTGCTCGTCGGTGCCGTGCTCGACGATCGTGGGGATCACCATGCCGAGACCGATGGTGTAGACGCCGATCGGCGTCTCGAAGTCGGCGGCCTCCTCGTTGAACACCCGCTGGTGCTCGTTGGACAGCCCCTGCCCGCCGACCTCCCTTGGCCAGGTGATCCCGGCGAGGCCGGCGTCGTACAGGGCGGACTGGTACGCCTTCGCGGCCTCGAGGTTCGCTCCCTGCATCTCCGAGATCTCGTCGTCGTCGTCCTCGGATGCGGGCTTGCGGACCTGGCGCCTCTTGGCGTTTGCCTCGAGGAATGCGCGGCACTTGGTGCGGAACTCCGCCAGCTCCGGCGCTTCCTGGGCGCCCTCGGTGTCGTGGGTGGTCGCCGTCATCGTTTCGCTGCCTCCGTCGTCCCCGGACCGCTCACTTGACCAAGCGGTCAAGTCCAGACCCTACGCGCCCGACGCGGTCGAGGGGTACTGGGCGCGGCTCTGCAGGAAAATCCATGACGATCACCGTGACGTCATGAACGTCGTGATCCGGGAGAGCTCGCCCGTCACGTTCGCCGCTCCCACGCCGCGGTCTGATCCGGTCAGGGGGCGAGGTAGGCGGCCTGGAGGTCGTCGAGGCGGCGGGCACTGTCGTCGAGCCCGCCGGGGCGGTTGCGGACCAGCCAGTGCGAGCGGTGCTCGTCAGTGAGCGCCGAGATCTCGTCGGCGAAGGACTGGCGTTCGGCGGCGTCGACGGCGGCGAGGGTCCCACCGGCGCGCAGCCGGGCGCGCGCGTCGCGCACCAACAGGCCGAGCAGTCGCGCCGACGTGTCCAGCTCGGCCACCACCTGTGCGCCGTCGTCCCGCGTTGGACGGGCGTCGTGCAGTCGGGCGCGCGCCGAGGTGATGGCGGCGTCGACCGAGGCGAGGTCGTCGACCGTCAACCCGGCGGTGACGCCCTCCCCCATGCGAAAGCGCGGCCGGTAGAGATGCATGGCGAGGATGGAGTTGTTCGGCACCTGCGGCGCCACCAAGCGGTGGGCATCACCGAGCTCTTGCAGCGCCGCCGCCACGCCGCCGGTCGGATCGCCGAAGGCATGCACCGAGAGGGCGTCGGCCAACGCGAGATCGGCGTTCGTCTCGAGGCACCACGCCACCGCCGCGCTGAATGCGAACCCCGGGTCGCTCACCGGGAGGTACTGCAGGTGGCCGTTGTCACCCCAGTCCGTGGCGAGCAGGCCCTCGGCACCGGTCCGCACCGCAGCACGTGCCGCGCCGAGGCAGTTGCCGGTCATGTTCGACCACCGCCCCACCAAGGTGTTCCAGGACGACGTCCCCGGACACAACCAGAACGGGCGGCCCGCCGCCGCCAGCAGGTCGGCGCGCTCATCGAACGGATGGCCGTCCTCGTAGCCCCACTCGCACACGGTCACGCCGTCAGGGATCGAAGCCAGTTCGCCGGGGTGCGACGCCACGATGTCACCCCACATCAAGGCCTGGCGGCCGTCGAGCTCCGGCAGGGCCCGCAGCTCGCGGGCGTAGTCGAGGTAGTCGCCGAAGCGCTCGTCGGGCAGCTCCCACGGTTCGTCGAGGCCGACGTGCACGCGACGACTCGAGAATGACGACAGCAGCTCGCGCAGCAACGAAGCCATCAAGGCCCGCGCATCGGGGTTCGTCGGCTCGACCGTCGTCGGCGGTCGGTGCCGTCCCCGCGCGTCGGTCCACCCGTCGGGGGAGATCGCCAGGGCTCGATAGCGGTCGTGTCGCAGCCAGCGCTCGAAGTGTCCGAGGCAGTTCTGGTTCGGCGTCAGCTCGACGAAGCGGGCCTTGCAAAAGGCATCGAGGCGGTGGATCTCGTCGGGCGTGAACGGGCTGGCGTCGCGCCAAACCTCCTCATGATCCGCGTAGGCGAAGGTGTGCTCCATGTAGAGCTCGACGTGGTTGATCTTCCACGACGCCAGCCGATCGATGAGCGCCTCGACCGTTTCGACCGTGGGCACCTTGTCGCGCGAGACGTCGAGCATCACGCCCCGGACCGAAACGTCGGGCCAGTCCTCGACGACGCCTTCGGGCAGGGGGCCCTGCGCCCGCAACTGCGCCAGCGTCGCGCGGGCATAGAACGCACCTGCGTCGTCGGCGGCGTCGATGCGGACCCCGTCATCGCCGATCGTCAAGCGGTAGCCCTGCGGCGGCAGCGCGGGGTCGACCGCCTCGGCAGGATCGCCGTCGGCGACGTCGACGGTGCGCCCGGACCAGTCGGCCCGCCGCGGCTCGGGGAGCAGGATCACGACACCACCAGGTCCGCGACGAGCCCCACGTGGTCGGAGGGGAACAGGCCAGGCTCGTCCGGGTGGGGGCGGTCGAAGGCGATGCGGCAATCCCGCACCTCGATCGCCGGCGCCACGAAGACGTAGTCGATGGCGTGGCCCTTGCCCTCGGGGAGCACGGGCACGCCGAACGCCGCCTGCGGGTCGATGATGCGCACCAGCTCGGTCGGGTGGGTCGACTCGGGCTCGTCCCCGTGCACGACCTCGTAAGCCGACCGCATCGCCTGTTTGATCGATTTGATCGTCTCTCCGCGCGGGCCGGCGTTGAAGTCGCCGCACAGCACCACGCGACGGTCGCCGACGACGGGCCCGATCCATGCGAGCAACTTGCGCACCTGCCCGGCGCGGATCTCGCTGCCCCTTCGAGACGGGCCGAAGTGGAGGTGCGTCGTGATGACCTCGACGTCGTCCTCGAGACGCACCCGCAGCGCGATGTCGTTGCTGCCGAGGTCGAGGCACGCGTCGTCGCCCTTCACCGGCAACCTCGAGACGACTACGAGTGACTTGATGCTCGAAGGATCCGGATTCTGCAGGCGCACCATGGAGTACGACGGACCGAGCGCTGACGCCAGCCGGTCGATCTGGTCGCCCGAGAGGTCGCACTCCTGGAAGGCGAGGACGTCCGCGTCGAGGGCCGCGGCCTGCTCGTGGACGAGCGGCTCCCGGTCGGCCCAGCGACCGTGCGGGTTGTTGAACAAGTTGAGGGTGGCGACGCGGACCTCGGCGGGCACGGCGGCGACGCTACCGTTCCCGACGTGCCGACCACGCCGAGAGCCGCGACCATCGACGACGTCCTCGCAGGGCTCCGGGAAGACGGCTACGCGCTCGTCGAGGACCTGCTCTCACCGACGGTCGTGACCGAGACGCGGGCCGACCTCACCCGGATCCTCGACGCCACGCCGACCGGTCGCAACGACTTCGAAGGTCACAAGACGCGACGCATCTACGCCCTGTTCGCCAAGACGCGCTGCTTCGACGCGCCGGCCATCCACCCGCTGCTGCTCGGCGTCCTCGACGCCACGCTCGGGCAGTACCAGCTGAGCGCGCCCACGGGCATCGAGATCGGACCGGGCGAGGTGAACCAGGTCCTGCACCACGACGACTCGATCTATCCGCTGCCGGTTCCGCACGGCGAGGTCGTCCTCAACACGATGTGGCCCTTCGACGACTTCACGGTCGAGAACGGCGCCACCCGCATCCTCCCGGGCAGCCATCGTTGGGAGCCCGGCCGGCGGCCGACGGTCGACGACGAGGCCGACATCGTCCAGGTCGAGATGCGCGCCGGTTCCGTCCTCTTCTACACCGGCTCCATCTGGCACGGCGGCGGAGCGAACCGCACGGACAAGCCGCGCCTCGGCGTCATCCTCGAATACGTGAGCTCCTGGCTCCGCCCGCAGGAGAATCACGTCCTGGCGGTCCCTCGGGAGATCGCGGCGTCGCTGCCGGACCGGCTTCAGGAGCTCCTCGGGTACAACATCCACCCGCCGTTCATGGGCTACGTCGACGGAAGGCACCCTCGGCGCGTGCTACGAGTCACCCCACCGAAGCGATGAAGCTGCTTCGGCGGGGACCCCCGACTGCGAGAATCGGCGAAGTGACCGAACCTGCCCACGTCGACGGCGCCGTCATGGTGTCGTTCGGCGCCGTCCATCCCGGCCGCGAGCGGCTGGCCGTCGAGACCTTCACCGACCTGAGCCGGTTCTTCGGCGAGCGACTTTCCGACGGCGACCTCACGAGCTTCCAGCCCTTCTTCTACAGCGGTGGCGCCGTCGACGGACGGGTCGGTTTCTTCCTCCTCGAGGGCCACCGCGAGCGCCTGGCGGCGATGGCGGCGCGGGAAGACTTCACGAGGCTGTTGCTGCGCGCCGGAGCCGCGACCGCCGACGTCCGCGTCGACCCGCTGACGGCGGGGCCGGATGCAGGGCGTCTCGTGAACCTGTTCCGGGAGGTGCGCGATGAGCTCGGGCTCCTCTGAGCCCGGTCCCGCCCGTCGTTGGGACGCGGCGAGCTATCACAAGGTGTCCGGCCCGATGGAGGCCATGGGCGCCAAGGTCGTCGACCGCCTGCCGTTGCAGGGGAACGAGACCGTGCTCGACGCAGGGTGCGGCACCGGACGGGTGACGGCGCTGCTGTGCGAGCGGCTGCCGGAGGGGCACGTGATCGCCGTCGATGCCGACGCGGCGATGGTCTCGGCCTGCCGGGCCACGTTGAGCACCGAGGTCGACGCCGGTCACGTCGAGGTGCACCAGATCGACCTCCTGGTGCTCTCGCTGGACGAGCCGGTCGACGCCGTGCTGTCCACGGCGACGTTCCACTGGATCCTCGACCACGACGCGCTGTTCGTTCGGTTGTTCGCGGCGTTGAAGCCCGGTGGCCGGCTGGTGGCACAGTGCGGCGGACACGGAAACCTTGCCGCCGTCCTCCGAGCAGCCGACGAGGTGGCGGCCGCCGGACCGTGGGCGGACAGGTTCGAAGGATGGGTCCGCCCGAGCCGGATGGCGACGGCCGAGGAGACCGAGGCGAAGCTGGTCGCCGCCGGGTTCACGGACGTCGAGACGTGGCTCGAGCCGGCGCCGCAGCAGCCCGAGGAGCCGGCGGAGTACCTGCGGACGATCAACCTCGGGGCCCACCTGCACCGCATCGACGAGCCCGACCACGCGGCGTTCGTCGGCCAGGTCATCGACCGCCTCGGGCATCCCGTCGTCGTCGACTACGTCCGCCTCAACATGGACGCCGTCCGCCCCGCCACCCCCTGACCCCGCCGCCGCCCGAACACGACCAACCAGCACCGCCGCTTCTGGCGAATGGCGGGCGGCCGTAGCATCCGGCCTGATGACTCCCCCCTTCGCCGCCCATGAGTGACGGGTTGGACCGGCTCCTCGCCCTTCTGGATCTGGAGACGATCGATCGGAACCTCTACCGCGGGGCGAACCCGCCGACCGGCGGCGGCCGCGTGTTCGGCGGACAGGTGGCGAGCCAGGCCCTGATGGCAGCGTCGAACACGGTGGACGTCGAGCACCGCGTGAACTCGCTGCACGCGTACTTCCTGCGTCCGGGCCGGCCGGTGATGCCGATCATCTACTCGATCGACCGCATCCGCGACGGCAAGTCGTTCACGACGCGGCGCGTCGTGGCGGTGCAGGACGGCGAGGCGATCTTCAACCTCGACGCGTCCTTCCACAAGGAGGAGCCGGGCGGCGAGTTCGAGCTGCCGGCGCCGCTCGACGGTGTGCCGGCTCCTGAAGAGGTGCCGCTCGACGTGCACGGCATGGGCGGCTTCCACCGACGCCCGATCGAGACCAGGGAGTTGGCGAGCGGGCCCCGTCCGACTTCGACGCGCGCCATGTGGGTCCGGGCCGACGGCAAGCTCCCCGACGACTTCGCGCTCCACGCCTGCGTGCTGACGTACATGTCCGACAGCGGACCGGTCGGCGCGGCTCGACGTCCGCTGCTCGATGTTGCGATCGACTCCGACTCGCCGCCGTCGTCGGCGTCGGGAGCGCCAGGGAGCAGTCGAGCGAGACCATCGTCGTGGATGAGCGCCAGCCTCGACCACACGATGTGGTTCCACCATCCCGTGCGGGCCGACGAGTGGCTCCTCTACGACCTCGAAGCGGTCGCCTGCTCGAACGCTCGAGGCCTCGCCCGCGGAACCATGTGGACGCAGGACGGTCACCTCGGTGTGAGCATCACGCAGGAAGCACTGATCCGCCCCGTCGGCTAGGCACTCGTCCATGAAGATCGGACTGAGCGCAGGTGGGACCTTCGACCGCATGGTCGAGCAGGTGCAGGAGGCCGAGGCCGACGGCTTCGACACGATGTGGTTCGCCGGCGGGATCGGGATGGACCCGCTGACGGTGATCGCGGCCGCAGGTCGGGCCACCGACCGGATCGAGCTCGGCACGTCGATCGTGCCGACCTACCCCCGCCATCCCACGGCGATGGCGCAACAGACCGCGGCGGTGCAGGCGGCGATCGGCGGCGACGGAAACCGCTTCACCCTCGGCATCGGCGTGTCCCACAAGCCGGCGGTCGAGGACATGCTCGGCATCCCGTATGACCGTCCCGGCAAGAACATGCGCGAGTACCTGTCGGTGCTGCGGCCGTTGCTGCACGAGGGGAAGGTGTCCTTCGACGGCGAGTTCTACAACGTGCGCTCGCAGATGGGCGCCCCGGCGGCGCGCCCCGCACCCGTGCTGGTCGCCGCGCTGGCTCCGGTGATGTTGCAGGCCGCGGGGGCGCTGGCGGAGGGCACGATCACCTGGATGGCCAACGCCAAGGCCATCGAGTCGCACATCTCGCCGCTCCTCCGCAGGGCGGCTGCGGATGCGGGGCGCGACGAGCCTCGGATCGTCGTCGGGTTGCCGGTCGCGGTCTGCGACGACGCGTCCGAGGGCCGCAGCGACGCCGCAAAGCAGTTCGCCGGCTACGGCACGCTCCCCAACTACCAGCGGGTGCTGGCACACGGCGGGTGCGAAGGACCGGGCGACGCCGCCGTCATCGGCGACGAGGCCTCGGTCCGAGCGCAACTGCAGGGATTGCTCGACGCCGGAGGCACGGACGTCTGGGCCGCCGTCTTCCCGGTCGGCGGCGACCGCCGCGCGTCGCGCACCCGCACCCGCGCCCTCCTCCAGGAGCTCGCCGCGACCTCCTCGTGAGCGTTCTGCCAGCGGGATCCCGCCGTGGACGGCGGGATCCGGCTGACAAAAGCGCTCGTTCTACGACAGGCGCTCGATGATCATCGCCATGCCCATACCGCCGGCGGCGCACATCGTCTCGATGCCGAACTGCTTGTCCTCCGTGCGGAGATCGTTGATGAGCGTCGTCATGATGCGGGCGCCCGTCTGACCGAACGGGTGGCCGAGGGCGATGGCTCCACCGTGGGGGTTGATCTGGTCGTTGGTGATGCCGACCTCGCGCATGATCGGGAGGACCTGCGCGGCGAAGGCCTCGTTCAGCTCGACGAAGTCGATGTCGCCGATCTTCATGCCGGCCTGGTCCAGGACCTTGCCGATGGCCTCGATCGGCGCCACGCCCATGATCTCGGGGTTGTTGCCCGACACGGCCGAGGCGACGATGCGGGCCAGCGGCGTGATGCCGAGCTCCTCGGCGCGACGCCGGGACATGACGACGACGGCGGCGGCGCCGTCGTTGAGCGGACAGGCGTTGCCGGCCGTGACTGTGCCGCCCTCGGGCTTGAACACCGGCTGCAGCTGGGCGAGCTTCTCGACGGTCGTACCCGGCCGGGGGCCGTCGTCCTTGGTGACGACGGTGCCGTCGGCCTTGGTGACGGGCGTGATCTCCCAGTCGAAGATCCCGGCCTCCTGGGCGGCCACGGCCCGCTGCTGCGACTGCGCCGCGAACTCGTCCTGGTCCTCACGGCTGACCTTGAACTGCTCGGCCACGTTCTCCGCCGTCAGGCCCATGGGGATGTAGACGAACGGAAAACCGCTGTCACGACCCAGGAGCTTCGGGTTGAGGCCGCCGGGGCCCAGACCACCGCCGGCGGGTCGGGCCGGCTTCTCGCCCTCGGCAACCGGCGGACGCGAGGTCTTCTCGACGCCGCAGGCGATGTAGGCATCGCCTTCGCCGGCCTCGATGGCATGGGCGGCGGTGCGGATCGACTGCAGCGACGAGGCGCAGAACCGGTTCAGGGTGAGGCCGGGGACGCTGAGCGGGAAGCCGGCGAGGATCGACGACGTGCGGGCGACGGAGAACCCCGTCTCGCCGGTCTGGGCGACGTTGCCGGCGATGATGTCCGTGAGCTCCTCCTTGGGGAGCTGCGGCACCTTGTCCATCACGGCGTTGAGGATGTCGGCGAGCATCTCGTCGGCGCGGACGTCGACGAGCGAGCCCTTGTTGGCCCGTCCGATCGGCGTGCGGGTGGCGGCGACGATGACGGCTTCGTTGAGCTGCGACATGGGCTGATGGGCTCTCTTTCTTGACGAACTACGACGGGTTCGAGTCGAGCGGCTGGGCCGTACGGCCGAGCTCGTCGATCAGTGGCTTGGAGTAGGTGATGCGACCGGTCAACGTCTCGACCGTGCCGGTGCAGAGTGCGAGGGCGGCCTCGGCGATGACCTCGACGGGCTCGGCCATGTCTTCCCGACCGGGTGGGATGAGCTTGTGGTGAACGACGCCCGGCGTGGCGACGATGCCTGCCGGCGACAGCACGTTCACGGCGATCCCGTCGTCGAACACCTCGGCTGCGAGGCCGGTGGTGAAGCGCTCGAGCGCGGCCTTGCACATGCCATACACGGTGCCGCCGCCGCCGAGGCGACGGCCGGTGCCGGCCTGCGGATGACGCGCCGCGCCGGAGGAGATGTTGAGGATCCAGCCGGACTTGCGCTCCTTCATCGATGGCAGGACGAGCTGGGCGAGCTCGAACGGCGCCCGCACCTGCACCTGGAACATGAGGTCGTAGTGGCGCTCGCTGAAGACGGACACCGGCTCGAAGAACGTGACGGCGGCATTGTTCACGAGCACGTCGATGGGACCGAGCTCCTTGGTGACGTGCTCGACGAGGCGCGACCGGTCCTCCTGCTTGGACAGGTCGGCGGCGACGGCGATGGCGGTGCCGCCGGCCTTGGTGATGAGGTCGACGGTCTCGGAGATCGATCCCTCGAAGCGGCTGTCGCCGGGCTCGACGGTACGGGCCGTGACGGCGACCACCGCGCCCTCGCCGGCCATGCGCCTGGCGATGGCCTCGCCGATGCCGCGACTGGCCCCGGTGACGACCGCGACCTTTCCTTCCATCGAGTTGCCCATCAGGTCCCCCCTCGTCTTGACCGGACGGTCAAGTTTCTAGCGCTCGACCCGCTTTCGCACAATTGCGACGCACCTGGCGCGCTCGAGTGTACGAAAGCGGTGATGCGCGCGCATTACGAGCCGCTGCCGAGACCTCCGACGGCATAGGGCTCGGACATCGTGCGGGCGGGCTCGCGCCGGGCCAGGGCCTTGTCGATGGCCGGTGCCAGGCGCTCGAGCTTCGCCGCTTCCCGCTCGGCCTCGCCGTCGTGGAACTCCGGCATGATCTCGCTCGCGAACAGCTCGAGGCTCTCGCAGATGTCCTCGTGGCGGTTCTTGCCGGCCTGGCTCACGAAGATCAACTGGTCGACGCCGGCGTCCTGGTAGCCGCGGATGAGCTCGCGCACCTGATCGACGGAACCGATGGCGCCACGCAACGAGCCGATCCCCCGCTCGAGCATCTGCGCGCCGAGCACCTGTCCGGTCTGCGCGGCGATCCCGCGGTCGAAGCCGAACTGGCCGCGCCGCTCCTGGAACTCCTGCCAGATGTTCGTGACGCCGGGTTGGTGCTGGCCGAAGGCGTAGTAATGGCCGAGCGAGTAGCCGAAGAAGTGGCCGCCGTCGAGGCCGCGCTCGATGGCCGTCTCCTCGTCGCGGTGCACCATCATCGGGAGCACGCAGGCGATGTTGGGGTTCACGCGGAAGCCACCAGGCACGCAGTCCTCGGACTCGATGGTCGCGTAGTAGTCGTCCACCCACTCCTTCGCTTCCGCGGGCTCGACGAACGAGAACGACAGCGCGCCGATGCCCTTCGTCGCTGCCAGGTGGATCGTGTCCCGGCGCGAGCACGCGACCCACATCGGAGGGTGGGGCCTCTGGAACGGCTTGGGCACGACGTTGCGCGGCGGCATCTTCAGGAACTGCCCGTCGTAACCTGCGAAGGGCTCCTCGACGAGCATGCGGGTGACGGCGTCGAGGGCCTCGATCCACTGCGCCCGCTTCTCTGCGGGGTCGATCCCGAAGCCGCCGAGCTCGGTCTGACTGCCCGCCTCGCCGGTCCCGAACTCGACCCGCCCGTCGCTCAGGAGGTCGAGGGTGGCGATGCGCTCGGCGATGCGCGCCGTCGGGTTGAAGTTGAACGGGAGCTGGACGATGCCATGGCCGAGGCGGATGTTCTTCGTCACCTGGCTGCAGGCGGCGAGGAAGATCTCGGGCGCGCTCGAGTGGCTGTACTCCTCGAGGAAGTGGTGCTCGACCTCCCACACGTAGTCGATGCCGAGGGAGTCCGCGAGCTTCACCTGCTCGACCGCGTCCTTGAGGAGCTTGTGCTCGTCTCCCTCGTTCCAGGGACGGGGGAGCTGGTGCTCGTAGAAGATGCCGAACTTCACGTGTGTCTCCTTGTGAGGGGCGGGTGTGGAAGGCGGATCACGGGATCGTCTCGATGGCTTCGTCGAACCACCGGAACAGCGCGGGACGGCCCTGGCCCTTGCGCAGGGCGAGGGCGAGGCGCCGGGAGCTCATCAACAGCTCGCGCGATCTGCGACCTGGCCACGGCCGCGGCAACAGCTCGGGCGGGAGCAGCGGGTCGCGGCCCGCGCACTCGTCGTAGGCGACGGTCATGGCGAGGGCCGCAGGGAGAAACGCGCTGTCGGGCAGATGCTGCTTGCGCGACCGCATGTCGACGAGGAGGTCGGGGATGTGGTGGTGGCGGTCGTTGAACCGCTCGTACCCCTTGGCCAGGTCCTCGATCGGCCACAGGGTCGACGCCAGTTTGCGAGGGTCGTGCTCCCCGCCGACGTCGAGGTCGTCGGTCGTCGCGTAGGTGACGGACTCGGCGATGCCGAGGCGCTCGGCTTCGCCGGCGGCGTCCTTGTGCCAGGGGTGCGGGCTGACGTAGAGGCCGCCCTGGATGGCCGCGCCGCCGAGTCCGATGAGGTGGTCGCGGAAGGCGTCGCGGGCGGCACGCTCCTTCTCGGGCACGGCGAAGGCCACGAGGCGCCACTGTCGATCCCATCCCCGACCGGCCGCGTCCTGCACGTAGGCGAGGCGGGTGCGTTCGACGGCCGTGCCGAGGGCGGTCATGCCGTGCGCGGTCGCCGCGAACGTCGTCTTGCGGCCGGTTCCCTGGCGGACGAACAGCCCCTCGGCGACGAGCCGCCGAAGGCAGCTGCGAACCTGGTCGCCGGTGAGGCCGCAGGCCTCCGCGACCGGGAGGAGCTCCTCGCTGAGGATGGTGCCGTTCTCGTGGGCCATGCCGAGGACGAGGACCCGGGTCGGAATCGCCACGGTCGTATCACCCACGACCGCCATCGTCGCCGACCGCTGGCGATCGGGTCAAGGCGACCCGCGGGCTCCGGTCCCCAACGCGCCGAGCCCGACGAGAGCTAGGCCCCCGTCACGCCGTCGAGCGTCTCCCGAATGATGTCGGCGTGGCCGGCGTGCCGTGCCAGTTCCTCGATGAGGTGCAGGAGGATCCAGCGGCGATTGAGGTTGTTGGCGCTGAGCGACGAGAGATCGGCCGACGTTGGCGTCGCCAGGATCGCGCGGTTCTCCTCGATGACGGACTCGTACAACGCCCGCACCGACTCGATGGTGTCCCCCTCCTCGATCCGGTGCTCTCGGTCGTCGGGCGGCGGCCACAGCCCAGGCGCCTCCCGCCTCGCCACCTCGATCTGGAACCACCGCCGCTCCACGTAGGCGACGTGCTTGATGAGCGTGAGCAACGAGAAGCCGCTCGGCGTCGGCCTTCTCTTGGCGTCCTGGTCGCTGACGCCGTCGATCTTGCGCAGCAGCGCCGCCCGCTGCTCCTCGAGGAACATCGCGAGCCCCGCGAGCTCATCCGGCGGGCCCTCGAACGCGACCGGCATCTCAGTCGCCGCGCGAACGAACGATGCAGAACGACCTGGCTTCGGAATCGGCGGCGTCGGTGCGGGAGGACCTCTGCGGGAGCGCCATCGGACCAACGTAGGTCTCAGCGGCGCGGAGCCGCTCCGTGCACGCTTCGGGGCTCGTCACCGAGTCAGGTCGCCGAGCCTCCTGCGCACGCCGCATCGACGGCGGCACGCGAATAGGGCGCCGGCACCAGCCGGCCTTGCGCCCAGGCGGCCTGTTGGTCGGCCGCGTGGGGCGACGGCGGCGCGCCCGCCGACCCGAGCGGAACCACCCATCCCGATCGGTCCCAATCGGCGAGGTCGAAGGCGTAGCGGGCCACCGACCCGGTCTTGACGTCGAGCCCGACCGTCGGCGTGTATCCCGTCGAGAAGACGGTGTCGAGGTCGCCGCCTACACCCACCCGCGACGGCGGATGCAGCGAGTCGTCGAGCACGCCGAGGACGTGGCGCTGCGTCGTCCGGTGGATCTCGCCCCACGTCTCTCCGTGCCAGACGGACTCGGCGCGCGCTCGAGCGGCGTCGAAGGCTTCGTCCCACGTCCACCCGCCGAGGAGCGAGGTGTCGCCGACGGCGGCGTGCTGCTCGACGACGCGCCACAGCACGGATTCGGGCACGACGCCGGGCAGGATCCGGTTGGCGGAGCTGCGCAACACGCCGTCGAGACCAGACCTCTCCAACGCAAGGAGCAGGAGCTCGCGCCGGAACACGGCGTACGCGGCCGCGGCGGTCGACGTCGCCTCCATGGTCCCGTCCCACCCCGCGAGCGGGGGCCACCCCTGGAGTCGCGCGGCGATCCGCCGGGCGGGGATGGACACGACGTCGCGTTGGACCGCGGCCATGTCGTCGACCGTCGCATCGAGCATCCCCCCGATGGACGCCACGATCCGCGCCGCCCGCCAAGGTGGTGCGACATCGAGCCCGACGTACGGCGCTTCGAGCGACGCCGCGATGTGGTTGTTGGCGCTGAACAGGAACCGTTCCTCGGGGTCCTCCACGCGCGGCAGCGACTCGAACGGGACCCAGCCCTCCCATGCGAAACGCGGATCGTCGCCGGGCACCGGCACACGTGACGCCTCCTGACTCGCGCGCAGGGGGAGCCGTCCTCGCAGGAGGTAGCCGATGTGGCCGTCGACATCCGCGGCGAGGAGGCTGTTCACGGGCTCGACCCACGGACGCATCGTCTCGAACAGCTCAGCCACCGACGCCGCCCGCAACATCGGCGCGAGCGCGTCGAAACCGAGGTTCACGTCCGCCGTCGCGACCCAGCAGAGGGCCAGCTCGTCGGTGATGAGCGGTCCACGCGGGGTGTGCACGACGTCGACCTCGACGGCGTCGGCGCCGCGGACCTCGATGAGCTCGGTCCTCGTCGGCCGGAACGAGCCCGGCGCGAACATGAACAGGTCCTGGTCGTCGGCCATGCCGTGGGTGATCGACCACGCGACCCGTGCGTTGTGCCCGAAGTGCGGGAAGCCGGGGACGCCCGGCATCCCGATGCCGAGCGCATCCCACGACGGACACGCGACGTGGCCTTGCACGTACACGTTCGGCGCCTCCAGCTCGCGGTGGGGATCGCCGGCCAGCAGAGGAAGACCGGAGGCCGTGCGCGCTCCGGCGAGGACCCAGTTGTTGCTCCCGCCGTCGGGATCGCCGATGGCGACTTCGTCTGGTCGACACGGCGCGCCGGGCGGCACGCACGCGAGGTGTTCCTCGCCCCAACCCGCGACCATCGTCCGAGCGACCGCGTCGCCGAGCGCGTCGGCGATGACGGCGCGCCACAGCTTCGACCGAGCCGATCCCATGAGCAGGTGGCGCACCCGGAAGACCAGCAGGCTGTGCCACGGCTCCCACGGTGCGAACTCGATGCCGGCGACGGTGAACTCGCGCGGCAGCGGGTTGGCGGCGACCCAGGCGTTGACACCTCGCGCGTACGACTCGAGCATCCCCACCGTCTCGGGCGCCAGCGCCGCGTGGTCGCCGAGCACCGATGTCGCGAGGTCGACCCGCCGGAAGAACACGTCAGCGGCGACCGCTCCGACGCCGACGACCTCGGCCATGCGCCCGGACGCCCGCCGGCGGTCGTGCTCGAGCTGCCACAGCCGGTCGGCCGCGTGCACCCAGCCCTGCGCGTGGAACGCCTCGTCCTCGTCGTCCGCATAGCAGTGCGGGATGCCGAAGCCGTCGCGAAAGATCTCCACCGACCCGGACCCTAATTTCGCTTTCACCGGCGACGTCGGCGCAGCACACTTTCGCATGACCAGAGCCGCGATCGACGAGTTCGATCCCCACACCAGCGACGAAGCGGCGTTCCGGTCGCGCTGGGAGCTCGTCGTGGCCCTCGAGGCGGAGGACGAGCCCGAGCAGCCGACGCAGCCCTTCGACAAGCACCGCCAGTCGTTGGTCGACCGGCCGAGCTTCCAGCGACCGCGGCACTGGACGGCATGGGACGGTGACGGAGCAGCCCTCGGTCATGCGACCCTCGAGCTCGAGTACGTCGAGTCGAACCGCCACCTGGCATGGTTCTGGATCGGTGTCCGCAACGACGCGCGACGGCAGGGCATCGGCACCCAGCTGCTGTCGAGGATCGTGGAGGCGGCGACGCTCGACGGGCGCAGCGTCCTCGGCGCAGGCACGATCGAGGGCTCCGGCGGCGATCGCTTCTGCGAGACCTTCGGATTCGAACGGAAGGCGACCGAGCGCAAGAGCCGCCTCGCCATCGACGACGTCGACCGCGGGATGTTGGAGCGGTGGGTCTCCCGGGCGAGCGACCGGGCGCAGGACTACGAGCTCTTCGGATTCGACGATCGCTGCCCCGACGACCTCCTCGAGCCGTTCGTCGAGCTGTGGAAGGTCACGAACACGGCGCCGCGCGACGACCTCGACATGGAGGACGACCTGCCGACTCCCGAGCGCTTCCGCGAAGCCCAGGACAAGGCGCTCGCCCAGGGCGACACGTCCTGGCGGGTCATCGCCCGACACCGCCCGAGCGGGGCACTCGCCGGCTTCACCGAGCTCTTCTTCGCGCCCTTCTCCGACACGGTCGCCTTCCAGGGGTGGACGGCTGTCCATCCCGACCACCGACGGCTCGGGATCGGCCGGTGGCTCAAGGCTGCGGCCTGCCTGCGCCTCATGGACGAGCGCCCGGCGGTCCGCCACGTCGACACCTGGAACGCCTTCTCGAACGCGCCGATGCTCGCCATCAACATCGAGATGGGATTCCAGCTGCTGCGGGGGTACAACGAGTGGCAGGCGCCGACGGATCGTCTGACATCGGCGGTCAAGGAGCGCATCGGCGGCTGACCCTTCCAATGGGGTGACCCGCCCCTTTTGCCCGACCTGACGACCTCTGGGCAGGGGGACGCCTCCTCGTGTCGAATCCCTCTGAGGTGGGTTGGCGCCGACATCGCAGCGAGGCCGCGCTCGGCGACGAGGCGACGCCGGAGGCTGTCCTGGCGGTCGTCGCCGACGGCCTCGGAGCGACCGACAGCGGCGTCGAGTTCATCTACCTGTCCCTCGAGCGCCTGCAGCAGCGCATCGGGGCCGATGATCTCATCGCCGTCCTCGACGAGCCGCCGCTCGGCCGGCAGGTGTTCCGTGCGGGACGCGGCCTGTTGGACTCGGAGTGGTCCCGCGACGTCGCCAAGGCGGGGAGGCCGGGCATCCACGCACGTCCCGATCCCATCGATCCGGTCGTCGCCAACGCCGTTGTGCAACTCTGCTCGATCGCGCTGAAGCTCGAGGTGGCGCTCCACGATTCGCTCCACGACCACCTCACGGGACTGTTGAACCGACGGGCCTTCGACGACGTCCTGGCCGAGGCGTGCGCTCGCAGCGTCCGCTACGGGTGGGCGTTCGGCCTCGTCCTCCTCGACCTGGACGGGTTCAAGGATGTCAACGACCGGCTCGGGCATCCGGCCGGCGACGCCGCGCTGCAAGCCGTCGGCGACCTCCTGCGTCACCACCTGCGGATGGGCGACGCCGCCGCCCGTCTCGGTGGAGACGAGTTCGCGGTGCTGCTGCCGAACCTCCGCGAGCACGACGCCGCCGAGCTCGTCCGGCGGTTGGAGCGGGCCATCGACGAAGCCGTCCCTGGTGCCGCCGTCACCCTCAGTGTCGGCGTGGCGCTGGCGCCGAGCGACGGTGACGCCCCAACCGCGCTCTACCACCACGCTGACGTACAGCTCTACGAACGGAAACGGGCCCGACGATGACCATCCTCAACCGGCTGGAGCTCGAGCTCCGACGGCTCCCCCAAGTGACGTTCGTCGGGTTCGCAGAGCGTGGCAACACGATGGTCGTCCAGGTGCAGGCATCGCCGACGTCCGACGCCGACAAGCTGCGGCGCACGGCCGAGCTGCACTGCGAGTCGCAGCTCGAGCGACCGTTCGTGCTCGAGCTCGTCGGTTCGCAACGCCCGTCGCGGATCCGTCTCGTCGACGTCGAATCGGCGCTCGAGGACGAGGTCGTGGTGCACCTCGGCTTCGATGGCGTCTACACCTCCGGCCGCTCGCGAGGAACGGATCCGACAGCCGCGGCCGAGGCGACGTTCGAAGCGCTGCAGGAGCTCGGCGCGACCGTCCCCTTCCGGCTCGAGGCGGCGGCCCTGTTCGAGCACGTCGTCGGTGAGGGCGTGATGGTCGTCCTCGGCTCTGATGACGCGGGCCAGCGATACGGCGTGGCGGGCGGGACCAATACCGTGCAGGCAGCCGTGCGAGCGACGCTCCACGCGCTCAACCGGTACCTCTCGACACAGCCCTTCGCCGTCGCCGCCGCTGCGAGCTAGCGGGACGGGGGCCCCGGCTCCAGCGACTTCTCCATGTCGACGACCGTGGTGTGGTAACGGTCGAGGGCACCGTCGTCGCGTTCGTACTCCCAGCTCACGTCGCGCTCGCCGACGCGGCGGTACCCGAGGTGCTCGTAGAGGCGAACAGCGCGGGTGTTGTCGGGCTCGACCGCAAGGCGCGCCGTCGTCAGACCGCGGGAGCGGATCCGATCCTCCGCGGCGGCGATGAGGCGCTGCGCATGCCCTCGGCCCTGGAGGTCCGGATGGGTGGCCAACTGGAAGATCGTCCCGGCCCCTGAGGTCTCCTCGAAGTCGACGCCGCCCTTGGCGACCGGCGTCCCCGTCCCGTCACGCACGACGAGGTAGTCGACGACGCCGGCGTCGCGGCGCTCGAGCTGTCCGGCGACGTTGCGGAGGTGTGCGGCCGATCCCGACCAGGTCAGGCGATCGATCTCCTCGGCCTGCAGGTCGTCGACGGTGAAGGTCGACGCGGGAGGGTGCGGACCGGCCGGCCTCGACGGTTTCATCTCGGACATCGCGTCGTCGGCTCGCCGGAGCGGCGTGTGCAGCCGTGGAGCTCGAGGAAGGGAAGAGCCGTTGCTCCTTCCTCCTTCGCGCTCATGGTTCCGAATGCTGTCAGTTCGACGCCGGACCGTGTCGTCTGCCCGGCTGCCCCGGTCCTCGCGGTTGGAGATCTGCGGCGGCGGGCACAGCAGGTGCATGCTCACCATCCTGTTGATCGTCGTCATCGTCCTGCTGGTGTTCGGCGGGTTCGGCTACTCCCGTCGCGGTCGCTAAACCTCGCAGCCGATCAGATGGCGGCGTAGCGCACGACGCGAAGGGAACGCGCCCGACGCCGCCGGGCGCGTCTGGCGTGTCCCGACGGACGGCGGGTACAACGGTGGTGCCCGGAGGCTCCCGGTCGAACCCGTCCATGACCTTCGCCCTCCCCACACCGGTCACCACCGACGCCCTCTCCGGACCGACCGCAACACGGCCTTCGCGATGGTCTCTGTCGCGCTCGGGCCTCGCCCTCGGGTCGCTCGCCGTCCTCGGTCTCGCAGCGTGGGTGCGGGTCATCGGGCAGGCGTCGATCGGACTCGCCAGCGACGAGGCCGTGTATGCCGGACAAGCGGCATCCATCGCCGGTGACGCCTCCAGAGCTGCGCTCTTCTCGCTGTTCCGCGCCCATCCCGTGCTCGTCCAGCTCCTGCTCGGCGCGGTGTACCGCGTGGGCGGCGTCTCCGACGTGAACGGCCGATTGTTCGTCGCCCTGGCCTTCGGCGTCGGCACGGTCGCCCTCGTGATGTTGCTGGCCCGCCGGGTCTACGGTCCAGCCGTTGCCCTCGTCGCCGGAGCCGTCCTTGCGGTGTTGCCGTACCACGTGCTCGTGACGCGACAGGTCCTCCTCGATGGCCCGATGACGTTCTTCGTCGTGCTGGCGATCGTCTGCGCAGAGCGCGCCGCGACTCGTGGATCCGAGCTCGCCTTCGTCGGCGCCGCGACCTTCGTCGGGTTCGCCACGTTGACGAAGGAGACGGCGATCCTCGCCGGGCCGGCGATCCTCCTCGCGCTCATCATCTCCCGAAAGGCGAGTGCCGTCGGCCGCCGCAGCACGACGCTCGCCATCATCGTCGGTGCGTTGCTCGTGGCCCCGTTCCTCCTGTCCCGGCTGCTTCGGTCGCACAACGCCGGGCAGACGCTGCTCTGGCAGTTGACCCGCCCTCCGAACCACTCCACTGCCTACTTCGGGACGATCCTCCTCGCCTATGTCGGGCCGGCCCTGCTGTTGCTGGCGCTCGTCGGGATCGTGATCCAGATCCGGCGGCACACCGGCGGCGACATCGTGATCCTCATTCCGGCGGCGATCTTCGGCATCTTCCACCAGATGTGGCCGACGAAGCTGCTCCCCTACCTCGTCGTGATGACGCCGGCCATCGCCATCGCCGCAGCGGTAGCGGTCGTCGCGACCGCGGGCGCCCTGACCCGGCGCCGTTCCAAGACCGGACGGACGTTGGCAGGTGTGCTCCTCGTCGCACTGTTGCTCCCTGCAGCCGTCGCCTCCTCGGACCTCCGCCACCCGGCGGACGCCCACGCCGGGAGGATCGTGGATGTCGGTCCGCCGGTCGCGACGTTCGCCGGCGGCCGTGAGGTCGGGAGATGGGTCTCGGACCACACGCCCGTCGGGTCTCGCTTCATGACCATCGGCCCTTCCCTCGGCAACATCGTCGCCTTCTACGGGGATCGACCCTTCGTCGCGCTGAGCGTCAGTCCAGATCCGGCGAAGCGCAACCCGGCGTACGTGCCGGTCCCGAATCCCGACCTGGCGCTCCGGACCGGCGCCGTGGACTACATCGTCTGGGACGCCTACTCCGCCGCCCGATCCCGCTTCAGCGGTGACCGCGCCCTGCGCTACGCGCGTCGATACCACGGCGTCCCCGTGTTGAGCGTGGTCCGCGAGGGGCGCAGCCGGCGAACCATCGACGGCGCGGCACCCGATGATGCCGAGGTCCTCGCCATCGTCTACAGCGTGCGGAGCGGCGATCCCGGCGAGGTGACGGACAGCCCGGCGCCGTGATGATCCCGGCCCCCCTCGTCGTCATCTTCGGCGGCGCCCTTCTCACCGTGTCGGCAACCGTCGGAACCGCACCAGCGGTGGCCGCCCCGCCGACCCGCGAGCACATCGTCGTCATCCTCCAGCAGAACCACAGCTACGACGCGTACTTCGGCGCCTATCCCCGCGGCGATGGAGGGCATCGCCAAGTGGTCGAACAGGAGCGCGAGGACGAGTCGACGGTGGCGGCCGCGCCCTTCGAGAGCGCCGACGTCGGCCGGTTCCGGACAGCCGGCGAAGAGCCCCTTTCGAACGGCCAGCTCGCCGCCCGCTCCGCCGTCCATGACGGCGCCATGGACAACTTCGTGCGAGCCCAGACCCGCCGAGGGTTCGATCCTGCGCTGGCCATGCGGTACTGGACACGCGACCAGGTGCCGGGACTGTGGTCGCTGGCCGACGACAACGTCCTCCTCGACCGGTACTTCTCCTCGGCGATGGGCGGGAGCCTCGTCAACATGCTCTTCCTGGTGGCCGGGGACAACCACGGCTATGTCGAGGGGACGAAGGAATCGCTCCGTGGCCTCACGACCGACGACGTGTCGACACTGTTCGATCAGCTGCACGCCGCGGGCCGATCCTGGAACTTCTACGTCGGACCGCTCGATCGAATCGACGGCGACGACGTCGTCGACGGAACGTACTTCGCGCCCGAGAAGACGACGCCGTCGGCGCTCTATTGGGCGCCGATCCTTTCGATGCGTCGGTTCTGGACGGACCCGGAGCTCCGGCGGTCCATCGTCGACCAGGAGGCCTTCTACGAGGACGCCGCCGACGGCACGCTTCCGGACGTCAGCTTTGTGCTGCCGCTGCCGACGGATCACCCGGTCCAGTCGCCGACGATCCACGACCGACGCCTCGTCAGTCTCGTCAACGCCCTCGGGAAGGGTCCGGACTGGCGATCAACGACGACGTTCGTCGTATGGGACGACTGGGGCGGGTTCTACGACCACGTTCCCCCGCCCCAGGTCGACGCCGCCGGGTACGGGGTCCGGCTCCCCGCGCTGGTCATCTCGCCCTACGCCAGGCGCGGGTTCGTGTCGCACCAGCAGTACGACCACACCTCCGTGCTCGGCTACATCGAGGATCGGAACGGACTGGCGCGCCTGTCGTCACGCCCGACGCCGCCGAACCCCTTCGAGGAGGCGTTCGACCGCACCCAGGTCCCCCGTCGTCGCACCTATCGGCTCGGCACGCTCCCGGACCCGTCCGTGGGCACGCCCACGCAGAACCGCTCGCTGATCGCGCTGTACGGCATCGCCGTCGCCGGCGCCATCCTGGTGCTGCTCCTCGGAAGCCGCTCGCTTCGCGTCCGCCGTTGGCTCAGGCCAGGTCCGGGATCAGGATGAGGCAGATCCTGCGCACCACGACCCCTCGGCGTGCGGGGCGGGGACTCGAGGGCAAGGCGTTCATCTGCGCCCTCGCGGCGATCGCGCTCGCCGTCCTGACGAGCGTCCACGCACCCGCCCCAGCGCGGGCCGCCGAAGATCCGCCGGTGCTCGCGTACTACTACATCTGGTTCGACCATGGATCATGGGACCGAGCCAAGAAGGACCTGCCCCTCCTCGGCAACTACTCGAGCGACGACCGTGCGGTCGTCCGGCAGCACGTTGCGTGGGCGCGCGAGGCCGGACTCGACGGGTTCATCGTCAGCTGGAAGCACACGCCCTCGCTCGACCGGCGCCTGCGCCTCGTCGCCGAGGAGGCCAAAGCCGGCGGCCTGTCGCTGTCCGTCATCTATCAGGGCCTCGACTTCCACCGCGTCCCACTCCCCGTCGACCGCGTCCGAGGAGACTTCGTATACTTCGCCGACACGTTCGCGAACGACCCGACGTTCGTCCTCGACGGTCGCCCGACGGTCGTCCTCAACGGCACATGGAGGTTCTCGGCCGCAGAGATCGCGTCGATCACCGGCCCCGTGCGCTCCAAGTTGCGGGTCCTGGCGTCGGAGAAGAACCCGGGCGACTATGCGAGAGTCGCCAGCGCCGTCGATGGCAACTCCTACTACTGGTCGTCCGGCGACCCCCTGACGACGGCGGGGCACGCCGAGAAGCTCCGGGAGTTCGCGGACGTCGTCCGCGCCGGCGGCGGGTTCTGGATCGCGCCGGCGACGGCGGGCTACGACGGGCAGTTGCTGGGCGGCGATCGAGTGGTCGAACGACGCGGCGGCGAGACGCTCCGAAGGGGCTTCGCGGCCGCCCGCGCGAGCACCCCGGACGCCATCGGGGTCATCAGCTGGAACGAGTTCAGCGAGAACTCCCACATCGAGCCGAGCGAGGTGGGGGCGATGGCGTCCCTGGAGACCTTGCACGACATCCTCGGCGCGAGCGCTCCACTCGATCCACCAGAGGAGCTCACTCCGTCCGCCGCGGGCCCCCAGGACGACGGGTCAGGCGAGGCTTCCGCCGAGCGGAGCTGGGGTGGAGTCGCGGCCCTCGCGGCCATGGGGCTCCTCCTCGTCGCCGCGTTCGCCTGGGCCATCAACCGCCGCCCCGGACCAGATCCAGGAGTCGGCGAGGGCGAAGCGAACAACCGTCAGCAGCAGCAGTGAGATGAGGTTGCTCAAGAGGTAGTGGACGCCGAGACGGGTCGTCAGGAGGTAGAGCAGTGGCCCCCGGACCCCGAGGGCGAGGTTGTTCATCGCCAGGAACAGTCCGAGGCGGGCGAGCGTCCCGTGGCGGCGCGCATCAGCCCCCTCGCGGAACACCCACCGCTCGGAGAGGGCGAAGTTCCAGAGGCTGGAGCACTGCGTCGCGACGATCGCCCCGAGCAGGTAGTAGAGGCCGACGTGGACGGCGCCCGCCAGGGCGAGCTGGTTGACGAGGAGGCCAGTGCCGCCGACGACCGCGAACTTCGCGGCCCTCGACGCCCGCGCCCGCCAGAGGCTCATGCCGGCAGGCTGGCTTCCTCGCCTCGGAGGTCCGCGAGCGCGCCACCGCGGAGGTCGATGACGAGCGCCCCCCGCACCCAGCGATCGAGCAGCCCCGGGATGCGCTTCGCCCAGTCGAGGGTCGAGCTCTCGAGCTGCGCCGCCGGAGCACCGGCGAGGGCCGAGGCGATGATCTCTCGCTCCCGCTCGCGCAGGCGCCCCTGCTCCCCGTCGAGGAGGAACGCCGCGAGCGCCGGGTAGGGCGGGAACCCGTAGGCGTCCTCGCAGTTGGCGAGCAGCGTCTCGAGGGCCTCGGCCGGCTCGAGGTCGACCTCCGAGTCGCCACCGCGGGCGATGATCACGAGTCCCCCGACTTGCGCCGATTCGCCGATCTCGACGGTGGGCACGAGACGTTGCACGGCGTACTTGGGCGGCGGCACCGCGATCTGCAGCAGCGCGTTTGCGGTCGCGACCGGGATGCCGGGGATGTCGAGGGCGAATCCGACGCGCCGTCCGAGGCGCGAGTGGATCCGGCTCTGGTACCCGAGACGCATCCGCTCCGGACGGGTGAGTGCGGCGCGCGGAAGCGCATGCACCGTGTGCGCCGAGATGGTCAACGGCTTCGGGTACGGCCGAAGGGTGCCCTCGGCATCGACGAGCACGAGATCGTCGGCGAGGAACTTCCACGTCGGGTCGGCGTCCAGGAGCTTGAGCATCGTCGTCGTCTTGCCGGTGTCCGTGCGGGCGGTGATGAGGATCGCTTCCCCGTCGCGCGAGACGCACGCCGCGTGGACGAGCGCGACATCGCGCTCGACGAGCGTCCAACGGAGCACGGGCTCGACCACGTTCGTGTACAGCACGTGGGGGGACTTCGGGAGCAACCTCGAGACGCGCACGTCGATGCGCTCTCTCCGCTCGATCTCCACGGCGAACCCGAGGCCTCGGAACACCTCGCGGTAACGGAAGCTGCCTTCCGAGACCTGGCCCTCCAGGCCGACGCGAACGTCGATGTCCGGCGCACCGATCCAACCCACCCGGAAGGCTTCGAGCTCGGGGAGTCGGCCGTCGCTCGACACGGTGACGAGCCCGTGGACGTCGTAGTGGTGGCGTCGGGTGTCCCGATCCCGGTAGAGGCTGGCGATGTTGCGCATGTAGGTGACACCTTCGTGGACGTTGGCCTTGCTCTGGCCGGCGGTCCGCATGCCGAAGGAGAAGGGCACCTCGCAGATGCGACCCTGGGGGTGGCGAGCCAGGATCTCCATCAGGATCTTGAAGCCTCGCGGACGGAGTCGATCGAGGACGACGGTGTCCCGACGGATGAGGAAGAACCCGCTGAGAGGATCCGTGACGGCGCCGCACGCGGTCGGCAGCACCCTCTTGGCGAACGAGGTCGAGTGACGGGAGACACCCATCCGAAAGGGATGGAAGCCGGCACCGACATCTCCACCGACGGCGTAGCGGCTGGCGACGACGACATCGGCGTCCTCTGCCTTGGCCGCGGCGACCAGCTCGGGGACGATCTCCGGCGGGTGCTGCAGGTCGCCGTCCATGACGACCGCGAAGGGGGCGGTGACGGCCCGCAGTCCACGGACGACCGCCGAACCGAGGCCGCCCTGGCGCTCCGCCCCGGTGCGAGCGAGCACCTCCACGGTCCCCTTGGGCTCGATCATCCAGGCGTGGTCGCGCGCCCGTTGGGCGGTGTCGTCGTCACTGTCGTCGACGACGATGACCTCCAGGGCGAGACCGGCGTCGTCGGCCACGGCAGCAAGTCGGCGGAAGAGCTCCACGACGTTCCCCGCTTCGTCGCGCGTCGGGACGACGACGGCGACGTCGAGATTGCGGTCTGCGTTCATGAAGTTCCTCTCGTGGCCACGGTACGTGGCAAATCCAGGCTACCCAAGCGGCCGTCGATCGACCCTTTTTTCGCGCGCAGAGTCCAGAATACTACGGAGGCGGGGATTTTGACCACCCACAGAGGTCGGATGCTCCACGCCACACAATGGCTCGAGCACGGACGACGCTGTCCGGTCTCTCGGGCACCTGCCGAACTTCGCCGGGCTGCTGAAACGCGCTTAGGGTGCATTTCATGATGGAACTCGCCCGCCGGAGCCACCCGTGACCCGCTACGCCGACGGGCCGACCGTCGTGGTCTCGATCGACGTCGACGCGCCGGCGACGCGTGTGTGGGAGCTCGTGACGGACATCAACGTCCCCGCGCGGTTCTCGCCCGAGTTCCAGGGGGCGGACTGGCTCGACGACGTCGGTGACGCCCCTCGACTCGGAGCCCGGTTCGTCGGGCGCAACGGCCACGCAGCGCAGGGCGAGTGGGAGACGACGTCGTGGGTCAACCGCCTCGAGCCCCTGCGCGCCTTCGGCTGGGCCGTCTCCGATCCGGAGGAGCCCTCGGCGACGTGGTGGTTCGAACTCGACTCCGCCGACGATGACAACGGCCGACCGGTCCGGCTCCGCCAAGGGGCGCGCATGGGTCCGGCACCATCGGGCCTCTCGATCGCCATCGCCGCCATGCCCGACAAGGAGGAGCGGATCGTCGCCCGCCGCCTCGAGGAGTGGCAGCGCAACATGCAGGCCACCCTCGAGGGCATCAAGGCGCTCGCCGAGTCCCGGCGCGCACGATGACACTCGCCGTCGGGATCGGAGTGGCGGCGCTCGGTCGCGCCGGCACCGACTTCGTCGTCGAAGCGGAGCGCCTCGGCGCGGACTCGGTCTGGGCGGCCGAGTTCTGGGCCGGCGACGCGCTGACCCCGCTCGCCTACCTGGCCGCGAGGACGTCGACCATCCGTCTCGGCACCGGGATCCTCCAGCTCGGCTCCCGGACACCGGCGATGCTGGCGATGTCGGCGTTGTCGATGCAAGCGCTGTCCGACGGGCGCTTCCTGCTCGGGCTCGGCACGAGCGGCCCCCAGGTGATGGAGGGCTGGCACGGCGTCCGCTTCGACCTGCCCGTGCAGCGGACGAGGGAGACGATCGACATCGTCCGAAAGGTGGCGAGGGGCGAGCGCCTCGAACACTCCGGTCGCGTCTACGAGCTCCCGCTCCCAGGCGGCGAGGGCCGCGCCATCCGGTCGCAGATGCCGAAGTCGCACGTGCCGATCTACGTCGCCTCGCTCGGTCCGGCGAACCTCCGCCTCACCGGCGAGCTGGCCGACGGCTGGATCGGCAACTCGTTCTTCCCCGAAACGGCAGACGCCTTCTTCGGACCGATGCGCGAGGGGGCCACGGCCGCGGGGCGGAAGCTCACGGATCTCGACCTCACGGTCGCCGTCGGCGTCGAGTTCACCGACGACGTCGAGGAGGCCGGACGCCGTCACGCCGACGGCTACGCGTTCACCTTCGGTGCAATGGGTTCGGCGACCACGAACTTCTACAACGACGCCTTCGCCCGCCAGGGCTACGGCGAAGACGTCCACGAGGTGCAGCGCTTGTGGCGCTCCGGCGACCAGGACGCAGCCCGTCGGCGGGTCCCGATCGAGATCGGGCTGGGGACGAACCTCATCGGGACCGACGAGATGGTCCGAGCACGGTTGCGGCTCTACCGCGACGCCGGAGTCAGCACGCTGCGGGCCGGGCTCGGCAACGGCGACCTCGACACGAGGCTGGCCACGCTCGGGCGGCTGCTCGGCCTCGTGCGCGAGGTCGACGCCGAGGCGTCGTCGTGAAGCGCACCGACACGTCGGGGTGGCCCTGCAACATCGCCCGCGGCGCACACGTTCTCGGCGATCACTGGAACCTGCTCCTCATTCGCCAGGCCTGCCTCGGATCGCGCCGCTTCGAGGAGTTCCAGCGGACGCTCGGCATCGGCCGCAACATCTTGACCTTGCGCCTCGACGGGCTCGTCGACGAGGGCATCCTCGACCGCGTCGAGTACCAGCAGCGCCCACGCCGGTGCGAGTACCGCCTCACCGAAAGAGGGCGCGACGCGTACACCGTGCTGGTGGCGATGGCCGCGTGGGCTGAGCGGTGGATGACCGGACCGGAAGGGACTCCGGTTCTGCAGCACCACGTGACCTGCGGCCACGACATGCACGCGGTCGTCGTGTGCAGCGAGTGTGCCGAGCCGATCGACGTCCGAGAGGTCAGGGTGAGACCCGGTCCGGGATCGATCGACGCTCCGCCCACAGCGAGAGCAGGACCGTCGCCGTCAACACCACGGCGATGATGGCGAGGCTGGCCCACGTGGGAAAGTGGTAGATGCCGGCGACGAGCATCTTCACGCCGACGAAGCCGAGGATCACGCCGAGCCCGAGGTTGAGGAAGCGGAAGCGGTCGCGCATCCCGGCGAGGCAGAAGTACAGCGCCCGCAGACCGAGGATGGCGAAGGCGTTGGAAGCGAAGACGATGAACTGCTCGTGGCTGACGGCGAGAATCGCCGGGATCGAGTCCAAGGCAAAGACGACGTCGGTGGACTCGATCAGGATCAGCACCGCGAACAGCGGGGTCGCCAGCCGGCGCCCACTGATCCGCGTGAACAGTCGTTGACCGTCGTACTCGGTCGTCGACGGCACGATGCGACGGACGAGCCGCAGCACCGGGTTCCGGTCGGGATGGATCTCCCCCTCGGCGTGGCGGGCGATGCGGATCGCCGTGAAGACGAGGAAGGCGCCGAAGACGTACAGGACCGACTCGAAGCGCTCGATGAGGGCGACGCCGGCAAAGATGAACAGCGCCCGCAGGACCAGCGCACCGAAGACGCCCCAGAACAGGACGCGGAACTGGTACTTCGGCGGCACGCCGAAATAGCCGAAGATCACCGCCCAGACGAACACGTTGTCGACCGAGAGGCTCTTCTCGATGAGGTAGCCGGCGAGGTACTCGCCGGCGGGGCCGCCGCCCTGCCAGGCGAACAGCACACCACCGAAGGCCAGTCCGAACGTGATCCACACGGCCGACTCGATCGCCGCCGCCCGGAGGGTGACCACGTGGGCGGTGCGGTGGACGAGGAGGAGGTCGGCAACGAGCAGGGCGCCGAGGGCGCCGACGAGCGCGGCCCACGCCCACAGCGGGACGTCGAGGGCGACGAAGATGGCATGGGTGGACAAGGAGGATCCCTTTCGGCTGGACGAGACGTCAGCCGAAGGTCTGGTCCACCCTTTTCGGGCGACTCGACCGGGCAGCAACGCTGCCGTAGTGACGGTCGAACCCGGACGGGACTACTCCCCTTCGGTGCGGTGTCGTCGGACACCGCGTCCCCATCGTACCGGCCGTAGTGTCCGGCGGTGATCGTCGGGGTGTTGGGACTGGGCCGGATCGGGGCGACGCACGCCGCCAACCTCGCGAAGGTCTCCGGCGTCGAGGTGGTCGTGCACGACGTCGACGCCCTCGCCGTGCGGCGCGCCGTCGAGGCCACGGGGTGCCGCGCCATGCCCGACCGCGAGGCGCTTCTCGACGCGTCCGACGCCGTCGTGATCGCCACCCCTACGGCGAACCATCCCGATGACCTCGAAGTCGCGGCGACGACCGGGCGACCGATCCTGTGCGAGAAGCCGATCTCGCTCGACGTGGCTTCGACGGCGACGGCCCTCGACGTGGTCGAGCGCAGCGGCTCGGAGCTCCAGGTGGGGTTCATGCGCCGCTTCGACCCCGGGTTCGTCGAGATGCGGCGAGCCATCGCGTCGGGCGACCTCGGCGACGTCTATCTCGTGCGCGCCGCGAGCCACGACCACGTGCCGCCGCACGAGTCGTACCTCGATCGAGCCGGCAGCGTGTTCCGTGACATGCACATCCACGACTTCGATGCCGTCCGGTGGCTGACAGGGCGCGACGTGGTCGAGGTCTACGCCGCTGGATCGGTGCTCGTCGACGAGATGTTCGCTCGGCACCACGACGTCGACATGACGGCCCTCGTCCTCGTGCTCGAAGGCGGCGTGCTGGCGTCGGTCACCGGCGCTCGGGCCAACCCGCTCGGGTATGACCATCGGACCGAGGTGATCGGATCGCGCGACGCGCTCTGCGCCGGGTGGACCGAGCGCACGCCGCTTCGGTCGGCGGATCCCCGCGGCGTCGTCGGCGCCGTCGACGCGTATCCGGCGTTTCCGGATCGCTTCGGGCCCGCATACCGGGCGGAGGTCGAGGCGTTCGTCGCGTTGGTGCGGGGAGAAGCCGAGAACCGCAGTCCGGGACAGAGCGCCCTCGACGCGCTCCGCGTGGCGGTCGCCGCCGATCGGTCACTTGCGGAACACCGCCCCGTCACCGTCGCCGAAGTCGAGTGACGCCGGCCGCGTGGCCGCCGAACCCGCGCCGAGCTCACGATGGGATCGAGCCGGCGGACGTGTAGACCATCGGCGTGCTTCGGTTGCCGAACATCCTCTTCGTCCTGGCCGACGACATGGGGTACGGCGACTTCTCCTGTTTCAACGGCGGCCTGTCGTCCACGCCGGTTCTGGATCAGCTCGTCGCCGAGGGCACGACCCTGACCCACCACTACTCGGCGTCACCCGTCTGCGCGCCGGCCCGCGCCTCGCTCCTGACTGGCCGCTACCCGCACCGCACCGGCGCCATCGACACCCTCGAGGGACGGGGCCTCGACCGCATCGCCCTCGACGAGACCACGGTCGCGGACCTCCTCCGCCCCGCCGGCTACGTCACCGGCCTCATCGGCAAGTGGCACAACGGCGCCTTCGACCACCGCTTCCACCCCAACCAACGCGGCTTCGACGAGTTCGCGGGATTCCGGGGCGGATGGTCCGACTACTGGCACTGGCGGCTCGACCGGAACGGCGCCATGAGCAACCCCGACGGCCGCCACCTGACCGACGTCCTCACCGACGAAGCCCGGGAGTTCATCACCCGCCACCGCCACGAGCCCTTCTTCCTCCACCTCGCCTACAGCGCGCCCCACTTCCCGCTGCAGTCGCACCCGCACGACGCGGCACCGTTCCTGGCCACCGGCGAACACACCACGGCCGTCGCCAACCTCTACGGGATGGTCCACGGCATGGACCGCGGCATCGGCGACATCCTCGGACACCTCGACACGCTCGGGATCCTCGACGACACGCTCGTGGTCTTCTCGAGCGACAACGGCCCCCAGTTCAGCGGCGACGGCGACGCCTCGACGACCCGCTACAACTGCGGCTACCGGGGCGCCAAGCTGCTCGTGTACGAGGGCGGCATTCGTCTCCCTGCCGTGGTGCGCTGGCCCTACGGGATCGCGGCCGGCGCGACCATCGACCACCTCGTCCACTTCACGGACTGGCTCCCCACGCTCCTGGCCGTCGCCGGCGCCGACCTCCCTCGCGACCTCGTCCTCGACGGTGTCGACGTCCTGCCTCTGCTTCGCGGTGAGGGTGAAGCAGCATCGGTGCCGACGACGCGCTTCTGGCAGTGGAACCGCTACGACCCCGTTCCGTCATGCAACGCTGCGATGCGCGAGGGACCGTGGAAGCTCGTCCACCCAGCACTTCCCGAGGCGATGGAGGTCGCGCCCGCCGATCTCGCTCGGGACGTCCAGATGAAGTACGCACACGACGACACCGCAGGGCTCACCACCACGCCACCCCCCGGTCGGGCGTTCGCGGAACCTCCGCCGCCGCCGCAGCTCTTCGACCTCAGCGCCGACCCCTTCGAGGCGGACGACCTGGCGGCGACCGAACCAGGTCGCGTCGCCACGATGGCCGCCGCCCTCGGGACGTGGTTCGAGGAGGTCGAGACCGACCGCCGGCGCCGCGCACCGCACCGGTAGCGTTCACCGACCACGGAACGACGCGATCGACCTGCGGGACACGTCAGCGCCGTACCGACCGCCTCGGCTCTGGCGGCGCGCTGGAGGTTCTGCACCGCTGGCCCGACACTGGCTCCGATCACGGCTGGTTCGGTGTCAGGAGTCGGACGTCCTCGTCGATGGTGTACGCCGGGGTGTGACGGGACGGGATCGATGACTCGACGTAGGTGGCGTCGACGAAGCGGCGGCGCACCCGCACCATCGTCTCCTCGCCGGTGAGGAGGGACACGACATGGTGGCCATCGGCGTCGGCTCCCCGATGGTCGGACATGCCGAGGAACTCGACGCGTCCCGACGGGACGATCCTCGTCGAGGACGCGCCCGAAGTAGTCCGTGATCTCGGCGGCGCTCGCCCGTTCGTAGAACCCGGCGTTCGGACCAGCTTCGTCGATCCGGTCGTCGCCGAGGGCGCGCGAAGCGACACCGTAGTTGGCCGAGGGGCTGGTGCAACCGGACGAACGGACAGGCGTCGAGCCAATGGCCGCCCGGGCGGTGACGTCTGTCCACGAGCACGACGTGCAGCTTGGGTGGGCGCCCTCGGGGTCAGGTGTGGAAGACGTCGTCGAGCAGAGACGTGAAGAGGTCGGCGGCGTCGCAGGCGACCCCTCGCCTCCCGAACCAGTCGGCGACGTTGGCGATGTCGCGCTCGAGCAGCGAGATCCCTTCCGGATGGGCGATCGGATCGACCGCTTGTGGGAAGTCGATGATCACGAGCCGGCCCCGGTCCCACAGGACGTTGTACGGACTGAGGTCACCGTGGACGACCCCGCAGCGGAGCATCGCATGGAGGTGGTCGACGAGCTGCGACCACGCGTCGCGCAGCGCCGATCCGTCGAGCCGGGCATGGACCAGCCGCGGCGCCGCCTCTTCGGGCGAGCCGATGAGCTCGAGCATGAGCTCGTTTCCGAGCTTCTGCACCGGGTAAGGCACCGCGACGCCGGCCGACCAGAGTCGCGACAACATCTCGAACTCGGTCGACAGCCACATGCGGGCCCGGAATGCCATGCCCGCCTTGTTGCCCTCGGCCATGGCCTTGTCCAGACGGCTCTCGCCGGTCCGACGACCGGCGCGGTACCGGGCGTCGTTTCGGAAGAGCCGGTCCTCGAACTTGCGGTAGCGCTTCGCCGCGAGCACGTTGCACTGGTCGCCGAGTCGTCGCTCGACGAGGTGGACGTCGGCCTCCTTGCCGGTCTTGAGCAACCCGAGCTCGGACTGGCGGGCCTCACCGGAGACGATCACCCAGTCGGGCACCGGATCGGGGCCATGGTCGGCACCGAGGTAGGTGGTCGCTTCGAGGTCGGGCTGATCATCGTCCCACGGGTCTGGCTCGAGCGAACGGGCCATCCGTTCGAAATCCTCGGTGTTGCGCTTGGCCGCCATGATGACGGCGAGACGTTTCGCATCGCGTGATGGCACTGCATCTCCTGAGGTGAGGGACCCCCCTCAGTCAGCGCGCTCGAGGGCGACGAGGGAGGTGAACCGGATGTCTCTGCACGACGGTCGGGACGACAACGGCACGCACCCCCTTCCACGCTCTCGTAGGTCCGCTCACCTTGCCCGGCGGTGCGGCTCGTGGCAAACGAGTATCGGTCGGCCGCCCGAGGTCGAGGAGGAGGTTGTCGGCGAACCAGAAGCTGCACGACAAGAACGCGTTCTCCGGG
The DNA here is from genome assembly GCA_035525495.1 of Acidimicrobiales bacterium. GTDB lineage: Bacteria > Actinomycetota > Acidimicrobiia > Acidimicrobiales > CADCTF01 > DATLED01. Next base: position 69,598 of record DATLED010000084.1, read on the forward strand.
CCTGCCGCGGATCGGCATGCAGTCGATCAGCCGGCCGTGCTCGTCGCCGTCATCCATGTCGTCTCCAGCACCGCTGTCGCGATCGGTAGCGTCGATCGGGGCGCAGTCGCCGCTTGCTACGATGCGTGTCCGCTACACGGCCCCATCGTCTAGTGGCCTAGGACACCACCCTCTCAAGGTGGCGGCACGGGTTCGAATCCCGTTGGGGCTGCTCCACCCCAAACCCCACTGCCGACGGGGTTTGGGGAGCCTGAATACGCAAGATGCACTCCGGACTGAGGCGGCTTCCGAAACGGCAGCGTGAAGCCATCGTCCGTCGCGACAACGAGCGTCGACGGCAAAGCAGTCCTGGCCGCCTTGCAGGAAGACGCAGAAGGAGGCACATCGGGGCGGCAGACCCGGCTCAGGATGAGTGACCCCGATCCGACGCGACAGCTCGGTCGAAGTGGTCAAGGAGTCGCCCGAGCACTCGCTCCTGCGCTGGCCACCAACGCGGGGCCGGGGCCCCACCCTCGAGTTCGCCGCTCATGCACCAGCACACGAACACGGCCGCGTACAGCAGCAGCTTTGCGGCGCGCTCCGCTGGGGTCGCATCCGGGCCGCCGAGGAAGGGGCCGAGCCGGCGTGCTGCGTCATCGAAGCCCCCGAGGAAGAACGACGCGTGGACGATCCGGGCGAGGTCGTAGTCGGGGTCGCCGACCGTGGCGTCGCCCCAGTCGATGATGCCGGTGATGCCTGACGCGTCGGCGTAGACGTGACGAGGATGGAAGTCGCCGTGGAGCAGGCGACCGCCTTCCAACCGGGTGAGGTGGGCGTGTCCTTCGACGTTTCGCACCACCCGTTCGATCAGGTCGCCCGCGACCAACCCGGCGCGGACCGCGTCGCGGGCGAGAGCGGCCCGTCGGAGCAGCGACCCGTGCCACGACGTGTCCTCGCCTCGGAGCTCGCCGCCGACCGGGTCGGCGAGACCGAACCCCCGCAATGGGATTGCGTGCCACCGGGCCAGGAGCGCGGCCAGCTCCGTGGTCGGATCGGCGGGTGCGTCCAGTTCGAGCGGTTCGCCGGCGAGCTCGGCCAGCGCCACTCCCGCGTGTGGCGACGACCGCTGCTCGAGGTCGAACCACACGACCGCGGGTACGGGCACACTGCAACTCGCCGCCAGCGCGAGTGCGTGGTGCTCGCGGGCGACGTCCCGCTGAGCTCCGAGCTTGAGGTAGACAGCGTCGGTCCCGCCCTCGAGCCGGAAGACCCGGTTCCCGGCGAAGGAGGCCACGCGGGTGATCGAATCCGCGGGCCCGCCGAGGACGAGGGTGGCGAGTGCGGCGACCTCGTCCGGTCCTTCGGGGAGGGCGGTCATGACTTGCGGAGCAGGACGGCGTGGTCCGGTGCGTCGACGAGGTGACGGTCGATGCGCCACCCGGTGTCGCGAACGAGCGACTCCATCGCCGCGACCGGGACGTTGTGCTGGCGCCACCACGGTGTCGCCACGCCTTTGTATCGGATGCGGAGCCCGATCTCGGCCGGACCGCGAGGTTCGACGGTGTCGGCCACCACGACCGCGTCGGGAGCGGACAACTCGGCGACCCGCCGAAGCAGTCGCCGGATCCCGTCCCAGGTGCCACCGAGACCGAGGTTCCCGCACAGCAGGAACACTGCTCGCCAAAGCTGATCGGTCGGCGGGTCGTTGAGGTCCCCGAGACGGGCGTCCGCGACACCCCGGTCTCGGCAGACGGCGACTGCCCCACGCGAGGAGTCGACGGCCGTGACGGCGACGCCGTGCTCCTGCAGCCACAGCGAAGTGCGGCCGGCGCCGGCGCCGAGGTCGAGGGCCGGCCCTTGAGCGGCGAGCGGCAGAAGCTGCCGCTCCCACCAGTCCCACTGCTCGAACCGCCGGAAGAACCACTCGGGGTGCATGGCGTCGCTGACGCCGCCGTCCTCGACCTCGAGCTCCGGCATCGGCGTCCACACCCCGCGGTCGTGGTCGCGCAGCGCTCGGCCCCAGCCGTCGCCCTGCTTGAAGTCGTCGAAGGAGAGGGTCCACTGCCATCCGAGGTGGCGCAGCCGCAGCCGTTCGGTCACTTTGCGGCTGGCGGCGTTGCGATGGTCGGTGCTGTAAAAGCGCAGTCGCCCTTCCGCCTCGACGAGGTCCGCCCAGGCTGACGTCGCCGCCGCGGCCAGGCCGCGTCCCCGGAAGTCGGGGTGGGTCCAGACGCCGCACTCGGCCGCGTTCGGCAGGACGGCTCTCGGCGTGTGGGTGAGGGAGACGGTCTCGCCGTCGACGACCACGGCTGCCCACGGTCCCAGGCGTTCCGCCATCAGCTCGGACCACTCGTCCTCGTCCCAGCTCCGCGGGCACCGGAGGAACGTCGCCACCGTGTCGGAGGTGACGACGCGGTGAGTGGTCGTGGACCGCTGCCACGCGGGGCCGAACTCGTACACCGGGCCGCCCTCGATCTGTCGGACCTGACCGCCGAGTGCAGCCATCGCCGGTTGGACTTCGTCCAGGACGGCGAGCGGTTCGGCTTCGGCGATCGAGCTTGCTCGGAGATCGCGACAGAGGCGGTCAGCCTCCACGGGTGGGATCGACGATCCGGGGACGACGCGCCAGCCGCCGTCGGCGGTGACGAGCCGTACGTCGCCGGTCCCTTCGGGCGGGGCGGAGGGATCGCGGACCCACCGGCGTTGCAGGGTCAGCAGGTCCAGTGCGGACCGGGATGTTGCGGACATGGTTCAGCGCTCCATTTGATAGGAGGGCACCGAGGTTTCGTCAGATGGACGAAGGGTGGAGAGGCGCCCGGGTGTGGTGTGTGCTCACTGGCTCCTCCTCTCGCATCGGGCCGGCGTTGGGTACCGGCGACGAGTCATCATGCGTCGCCCTGTTTCCGCGGGGCAACCACGTCGTCGCGGCGGAGGCGGGGTCGGTCAAGGACGAAGAACCGAGGAGGTCGTGGCCTGGCAGCAACGGCCGCTCGAGGGGGACTGCTTCAGGTGGTCTGCAGACTCCGTCGACACGAGACGACTATGGACGCTGTTCGCGCGAGTCGAGTGCACGGCCAGGATGGGGTCAGTTCCCGAACGCCCAGTCGACCATCAGCGGGAACTCCTCACCCCAGAACGCACCACCGTGCCCACCGGGTCGCTGCTCCATCACGACGGCGCCTCCAACGCCCACGGTGCCCAGCGCATCGACCCACCGGGTCGCGTCGTCCAGGAAGAACTGCTCCTCCGTCCCGGCGACGAGATAGACGCGAGGCGTCGGTGTCGGCACGACCGCGGGCGGCCGGAACCCGGCGCCCGGCGATGCGCAGAAGACGGCGCCGTAGACGTCCGGGTGTCGCAGGCCCAGGGCCGATTGCGCGCGGAGCGCACCACCGACGCGAGGGCAGCGTCGTAGCGATAGCTGTCGTGGCAGATGCCTGGATGGTTTGGCTCGGTCGAGTTTCTGCCGGCGTTCGCTCGGCGTGTACTGCGCTTCGTCGAAGAGATTCCGCTCCCACAGCCGACGAACAGAAGCAGTCCAGGTCGGGCCCGCTCCCTGACAACTCCTAGGCGTCCGCCCCTTCCAGATCTCGGAGAGGCTTTGTCCGGTAGACACGAGTGCCGTCGTTCCCAGCTCGCATAACCCATCGGCGAGCCCCTATGAGCGGGACACCCGCTCGACAAAGGCAGTCACGTCGGCGGCGAAGCGGGACGGAACCTCCCACCGCGGGGTGTGGCCGACGCCGTGGTACACGAGCAGAGCGGCTTCGGGGATGCTGCGAGCCAGTTCGTCCTGCATGCTACGAGGCACGATCGTGTCGGCATCGCCCCAGACCAACACCGTCGGTGCGGCGAGACGGTTCAGGTCTTCGACGTCGTCGTACTCGAGCAGTCCGGCGAACATCTCCTTCCATGCGCGCGCCGGGACTTTGAGCAGCTCCTCCACCAACTGGTCGACGAGTTCGGGGCGCACAGCATCGGAAGACGTGTCGGCGATGACGGAGCGGGCGAGATGGTGATCGATCGGATCCTCGAGGTCCGCGACGGTCTCCTGGACGAATCTCTTGAGCCCATCGTGGTCTCGCAGTGTCGTTGGTGACGCTTCGAGCACGAGGCCAGACACCAGTTCTGGTCGGTCGAGGGCCACGCGCCGAGCAACCAGGCAAGAGCCCGAGTGCCCGGCGAGCACGGCCCGTTCGATGTGAAGCGCGGCGAGGAGAGGTGGGATGTCCGCGGCGAAGTCCTCGACTCGATAGCCCGACGGTGGCTTGGTGGAGTCTCCGTGGCCGCGCTGGGATACAGCAATCGCCCTGATCGACATGGGAAGCGATCCGATGAACTGCCGATATGACAGCCACGAGTCAGTCGGTCCTGGAAGGAGCATGACGGTCGGACCCGACGGATCTCCTCTCTCCGCGTACGAGAGCTGCAGTCCAGACTCGAGGACCACCTCAGAGACGTCCATCACTGCGGAATGGTACGGGGCTCCAGGAGCGTACAGAGCCCCTCAGGGTGGCGCTGTGGCGGCACTCGACGCGAGATCGTCGGTGCTCGAGGGCTATGAGCGTCGTACGCAGTGGCCTACGGTCGGGGCGTGCGAGGGGACGCGCGGAGCGGCGTGGAGGCAGTGTCGGCCGCGATCTGCGAGGTCTGCCTCGCGTTGCCTGAGACCACGGAGAAGGCCGAGAGCTGGGCCCGCAACTTTGAAGTCCGGCGCCGGTCGTTCTGTTTGTTCCTCACTCCGGACTCGCCGTTCAACAACACGGTGCCCGTCCTCGTGCTTCGATCGACCGACGACGACCGCGAGATGTACCTGGCAATGGGACATCCGTTCTTCGAGATCCCGAGGAACAACAAGCGTGTCGGCTTGGTGCTGAGCAGCACGACCGACTGGGAAGAGGTTCGAGAGCTCGTGACCGACAGCTACTGCATGATCGCTCCCAAGAAGCTGATCGCCCTCCTCGATCTCCCGCCCGACGCATGACGTGACCGTCGCAACGAAGCGCCATGAGCGGCGGCGTCGCTGAGGTCGATGAACGTTGGGAGCGCGCGATCCGCGGCATTTCGAGCCTCGTCGCAGGCGAGGCCGAGGAGATGGAACCAAGCGGGCTTCGACGGGAGAGAGAAGGCATTCTTCGTGGGCGGCCGACGTCGGCCGCTGGCGGTGCAGCCGACCGTCGCCGAGGGTCACCACCACAGAGGAGCAGCGATGACTGTCGTTTCCGTCCACATCGCCGACGTCGGCCTGCCGAAGTCACTTGGCCTGACCCGACCTCCTCGACCTGGGTCGATCCCGGGGCTGCTGCAAGCCAACGCCGGTCTTGCTGCCAAGTTCGGCACGACCCCGGCGCGACCATCGCCCGGTCGCGTCGCGCTCCTCGCGTTCTGGCAGGACGAGGTCGCCCTCAAACAGTTCGAGGCCACGCATCGGCTCGCTGCCAGGTTCGGCGGTGGGCTCGCCGTGACGGCCCGGCCGTTGCGTATCCACGGGGCGTGGCCCGGCGTCGACGACCACGTGCCGACGCGACGCCACGTCGCGCACGACGGCCCAGTGCTCGTGCTCACATTGGCGAAGACGAAGTTCTCGCGCTTCGTTCCTTTTTTCAGAGCCAGCCAGCCAGCGGAGAAGGCGGTGGTGAAGGCGCCCGGCAATGTTTTCACGAGTGCGGTCTTGCGCCCGCCGTTCATCGCGTCGGTCTCCTTGTGGGAGAGCAGCGAGGCGGCGATGGAATATGCCTACAGCGGCCATCAAGCGGGGCATCCAGAGGCCATCATCGCCGGACGCGTCAAGCCGTTCCACCACCAGCAGGCATTCATCCGCCTAGCCATCGACGAGATCCGCGGATCGCTCGCGGGAAGGAACCCAATAGCCGAAGGCGCAATCAGCACCTGAGCCCGGCGCGCCCGCAGCAACACGTCCCAGCGTCGGGCGATCCGCCCTGGAGTTGCGGTGTTCGCTCCACCGTGGAATCAAGGAAGGCAAGCCTTCCGAGCCTCGAGGAAGCGGCGCTGCTGGAGGTTCGTGCTGATCTCGATGGCGCGATCGTAAGCGGCCGGCGCGTCGGGGCTGCCGACCCGCGCGAGGAGGTCGGCCCGGGCGGCGTGGAAAGGTTGGTAGTGGTCGAGCGCTTTGCCGAGGGCTGCAATCGCTGCGAGCCCGGCGTCCGGGCCGTGCACCTCGGCCACGGCAACGGCCCGGTTGAGGGCGACGACCGGCGTCAGCCACGCCAGCATGACCTGGTCGTACATGGCGATGATTTGCGCCCAGTCGGTGTTCTCCGCCCGCGCTGCGTCTGCATGGACGGCGGCGATGGCGGCCTGGAGCTGGAACGGTCCGGGCTGGTTCCGCCGCAGGCAGACACGCACCAGTGAGTGGCCCTCGGCGATCATCATCCGGTCCCACAGCGACCGGTCCTGGTCGAGCAGGCCGACGATCGAGCCGTCAGCTGCGATGCGGGCCGGCCGGCGGGCCTCGCTCAACAGCATCAGGGCGAGCAGGCCCAGGGCCTCGAGCTCGCCCGGCATCAGCTCGGACAGCAGGCCGCCTGAGGCGGATGCCCTCGCGGGCCATGTCCGTCCGGCCGAGGGACTCGCCTGACGAGGCGGTGTGGCCCTCGTTGTAGATCAGGTAGTTGTAGATCAGGTAGATCGTGGCCAACACGGCGTCGATCCGGTCGGGCAGTTCGGTCAGGCGGGGCACCCGGTAGGGGGCGTGATTGTCGCGCAGCTTGCGCTTGGCCCGCACGAGGCGCTGAGCCAACGTCGCCTCCGGCACCAGGACGCGTTGGCGATCTCAGGGGTATCAAGGCCGCCCAACAGGCGCAGCGTCAGCGCCACTTGCGCGTCGGCCGCAAGGGCCGGGTGGCAGCAGAGGAACATCAGCCGCAGCTGGTCGTCGGCCACGACGTCCACGAAGCCGTCGAGCTCCTCGAGGTCGGGGTCGGGTTCGTCCATGCCATCGTCGCCTCGGACGCGCTGGGCAGCGAGGTAGCGGTTCGCCCGCGTCGACTCCCGCCGGAGGCGGTCGATGGCGCGGTTGCGGGCGGTGGTGGTGATCCGCCCGCCGGGATTTGGCGGCACGCCCTTCGTCGGCCACTGCTCCGCAGCGGTGGCGAACGCCTCCGCGACCGCGTCCTCGGCGAGCTCGATGTCGCCGAGGACGCGGATCAGGGTTGCGGTGCAGCGGCCGGCCTCCCGTCGGAACACCTCGTCCAGCTCGTCAGCCACCTTCGAGCGGCCGCACTTCGACCGGGAACCCGCCGCAGGCCGAGGCAGCCTTGCCAGCCCATTCCAGGGCGGCGTCCAAGTCCGCCGCCTCGATGACGTAGAAGCCGCCGATGTGCTCCTTCGTCTCGGCGAACGGGCCGTCGGTCATCGAGATGCCGCCGCCGTTGCTGCGCACCACCGTCGCCGTGGAGACGGGGCGGAGGCCGGCGCCGAACACCCAGGCGCCCTTGGCCTGAAGCTCCTCGTTCAAGGCGCTGACAGAAGCGACCATGCGCTGGATCTCAGGGTCGTTGAAGTCGAGGTCGTCGTAGGGCTTGTCGTGGCAAATGGACAACATGTACTGAGGCATCGTTGGTCTCCTTGGGTCGTGGGGTGATCATCGTCTGGACGAGCGCCGCCGGGGTCGGCCGCTGCGTTGGTCGAGCACGGCGAGCAGGATGCCCCCGATCCGGCGGGGAGGAAGGTCATCCGGGCGAATCCACCCGAAGCGAATGTGACCGTCCGAGCGGACATCCTGGGCTCCTTCGTGGTGGCGCCCTGTGCGCCGCGCACCATCTCCACGAACCGGCTCGCCGGAATCGACAGGGGAATCCAAGAAATCGACACGCACCGCACCCACCCACCGGTACGTGCGCTCGAACGGTGATCAGCGGACTTCTTCGTCGTCGAAGTGGCACAATCCGGTTGAACGCAATCGGCGATCACCGCGCGATCGAGCCCTCTCCGCGCGCCTTACGGGGTCAGGCGATGGAGGTCTCGCGGAAACAGCGTCACCTCGCGCACGTTCGCGGCACCAGCCAGTCTGGAGACCCAGCGTTCGAGACCGATCGCGAAACCACCGTGCGCAGGCATGCCGTGACGGAAGGCCTCCAGGTAGCCCTCGAACGGCACTAGGTCTTGGCCGTGGAGAACGTCCAGGTAGTCCTGGTAGCGGTGGAGGCGCTGCCCGCCGGTCACGAGCTCAAGACCACGGAACAGCAGGTCGAAGCTGTTCGACGCGTCGAGGTTCCTCGGGTCAGGGTGGGTGTAGAAGGGCCGCTTGACCATCGGGTAGCCAGTCACGAAGACGAAGTCGCAGCCGTGTTCGGCCTCTCCCCACTCGCCGAGCCAGCGCTCATCGGCCGGAGAGAGGTCAGGCTCGCCAACCGTAGGGCGCCCCGTCGCCGACTCGATCATCTGCTGCGCGTCAGCGAAGGTCACGACGGGGATCTCGCTCGGCACCTCGGGCAGCTGCAGATCGAGCACCTTCAGAGCAGGCTGTGCTTGGTCGGCGATGCTCCCGAGCATCGCGGCGAGAACATCGCGAAGCACTCCCATCACGTCGTGGTGATCGCGGATGAAGCCCACCTCGGCATCGAGGGAGAGGTACTGCGCCAAGTGGCGGACGGTGTCGTGGGGCTCGGCACGGAACACGGGCGCGACCTCGTAGACGCGCTCGAACACACCGACCATGATCTGTTTGTAGAACTGCGGGCTCTGCGCGAGATACGCCCGTCGACCGAACCAGTCGATCGGGAAGACGTTGGCGCCGCCCTCGGTCGCCGAGGCGACGACCTTCGGGGTGAAGATCTCAGTGAACCCGTCACCGTCGAGCGCCGCACGAAAGCCTGATGTCGATGCGGCGGCGATGTGGGCCAAGGCGCGACGCGCCGGATGCCTGAGTGATACCGACGCATGATCCAGCAGCGTCGGCAGTTGAGCGTTGAGCTTCGGCCGCCGGAGCTCAAACGGAGTTGGATCCGTTGGCTTGCTCAAGACCTCGACGGAAGGCCCGACCACTTCAACACCTCCAGGCGCCTGCTCGTTCGCGACCACCGTGCCCTCGACCTCGACGACGGTCTCGCTGAGGAGGTCCGCGAGGTCATCCCGATCCTCCCTGTCAGTGAGCACCACCTGGGCGATGCCGCTGCGGTCGCGCAGAAGCAAGAACGCCACTTGGGCGAGCTGGCGCTGATGGTGGAGCCAGCCTGCCAGCCGAACGCGCTGACCAACGTACCCCGAAAGCTCGGCTGCGAGTACTCGTTCCATCCCTCTCCTCCATCCGGTCGTCCCAGATGTGCGGGCGAGGGGAACTCGCGGTGCCACCGCACTTCACCACCAGCGGCGCCGGCGGTCTCGTTCGCTTGCAGTCCACTCGAGGGGCGTCACTCCCTGTCGCAGCGGCCGTCCACCAGCATAGGAAGTCGCCTTTGCCCGTGCCGCCGGAATTGTTGGCGCGCCGGCGAGGAGAAACGACCTCCGGCAGGGTGGAGTCGTTCGGGCAGAGCGGTGAGCCGCGAGTGAACTCGTCAGTAACCGGATCACGGTCGCCGTGACGCCGGGAGGCTCTCAGTCCGCGCGGCCCAGCTCGCCTGCACGCTCGAGGATCGAAAATGACTTCACGATCGTTCACTGTCGTCGTGCGGTTCACCCGCGCTGCTCAGCTCTTCTCTGCTGCGATTTGAATGAGATTGCCGCAGGTGTCATCGAAGACGGCGGTGGTGACCATGCCCAAATCGGTCGGCAGCTGGGTGAACCGCACCCCCAGGGCGACCAGACGCTCGTACTCGGCGTCGACGTCGTCGACGGCGAAGGAGGTGAAGGGGATGCCATCCTCCACGAGCGCATGCTTGAACGGCCGGGCGGCCGGGTGTTCGTCGGGTTCGAGCGACAGCTCGGTACCGTCGGGGGCCTCGGGTGCCACGAGAGTGAGCCACGAGTGTTCGCCCACGGGTATCTCGCGCTTCTTCATGAAGCCAAGTACCTCCGTGTAGAACCGAAGGGCTTTCGCCTGGTCGTCGACCATGACGCTCATCACATTGATTCTCATCGGGTCTCCTTCGTTTCGGGAATCGGCCATCGCTGAGTGATTTCCCGCAGGGGCGCGGTATCGAGGTGATGGAACTTGTAGCGACCCTCTCTGCTCATGATCACGAGACCTGCCGACTCGAGGATGTCGATGTGTTGCGAGATCGCCTGGCGTGTAGAGCCCATTCCGTGCTTCGTCGCGAGCCGTGCACACAGCTCGAACAGCGTCTGGGCATCTCGCTCTGTGAGCTCGTCGAGGATTGCCCTGCGTGTGGGATCAGCGATTGCCTTGAATACGTCCCCCATGGCCAAGAGCTTAGGCAAGTATTTACTTGCATGTCTCACAGATCCCGGATGGCCCGCAGCCCGGGAACTCGGACGACTGCGCGTCGGGCGGAGCGGCTTCGACCTACGAGGAATTACCTGCGGATCGCTCGCATGGCCAGGAACATCGGAACCTCGACCCCCGCAGGGGCGGGTTCTCTGATTCGGTCGGCTGAGAGACCGTTCCGGGCAAGGGCGCTGAAGTATGTCGAAAGTGTTCGATGGTTGGCGCCAACGGCGCCTCGGTACCCGTGATGTCCTTCTGCCAGCCACCAACCCTCGGCGTAGTAGCCCGCGGGCGGCCAGCTCGCCAAGCTGGATCCTGAGCCTGGGAAGCACGGGTGGAGGATGGAGAAGACAAAAGCTCCGTTCGGACCGAGGAGACGTCCGACGTTGGCGAGTGCACCGTCGAGGTCATCAATGTCCGACAGCGACATGCTGGCGAGGATCCGGTCGAATGTCTCGCCCAGCAACAGTTCGGTGTCAGAGGCGCTCGCCTCGATGTACGTGATGCCGGCAGGTTCGACGCGTTCTTGCTCGCGAGCGAACTCGAGCAACTGGGCCGACGAATCGACACCGGTGACCACGCAGCCAGCTTTGGCCAGGTGACGAGCCCAGTTACCAGGACCGCAGCCGATGTCCAGCACCCGCGCCATGGGGGCAAGGGCGAGGAGGTCCTGGACCGCGTCTGCCACGGGACCTCCGACCCCGCCTACGGAGTCCGCGTTGTAACGCGTCGCGATCTCGTCCCACCTCGACTCTCTCTGCACCATCAGAAGGTACTGCGGCGTGACGGCGACTCCACCGGCCATCGGCAGGTATGTGCTCACTCCCGTTTCAGGTCGCAGCTCGCAGGAGCTTCTCCCAGGTGATGATGGTGTCGTCGACGTCGATGGGCCCGGTGCGGATCTCGATGGTTCCCTTCACGTGTACGGGCTCGAGCCCCACGTCGACGTAACCGCACTCCCGGTAGAGGGCCCGAGCCGGCTGGTTGTCAATCCCAACACCAACACGTAAGGCGGCGAAACCTCGAGAGCGCGCCTCGCGTTCCGCCGCGGCGATCAGCGCTCTCGCGACTCCTCTGCGGCGATGATCGCCGGCAACCTGGACATCCTGTAGCTCCGGTGGATCGCTGAGCGCGAGGTGGAGGTGACCCAACGGCTCATCACCCTGCCATGCCACCAGATAGAACCCGTCGCCCTGGTAGAGCCTCGCAAGCCCGAGCACAGCCCCGACTCTCTCGACTTCCGGCCCGTCCAGGACACGCACGTTCATCACCGAATCATGGCCACAAAGGACGCGCCGCGAGGGGTATCCAGCCGGTCATCCGGAACACGTAGTCAGCCGCAGAGACAGAACGGATGGCCCGCCGGATCGAGCATGATCCGCAGCGTTGTGGTGTCTCGATCAGCGGGCTGGCTCGGGGCCACTCGACCCCCGGCGCGCAAGACGAGCTCGACAGCCGCTTCGACGTCATCGACTGCCACCTCGAGGTGCATCATCTTCGTCTGCTGACCCAGGTCTTCCGGCCACGTCGGCGGCACGTACCAGCTCTCTGCCTGAAAGGAGACCGATGGGCCTCCTTCCGGGCCGCTCATGCAGATCCATCCGGTCCCGCCGAGCCGAGACTCCGGAGTGTCTCGGCCAGTGATCTCCCAACCGAAGAGATCTCCGTAGAACCTCGCCATCGCCTCGACGTCTGCGCAATCCATGCAGATGCCGCCAAGCCTGAACGTCAACGACCGACGATCTGACTCCTGGGTCATTGCAAGATCATGCGACAACTGACACGCACCCGCCTGGCGCGATCGTCTGGCGGCGTGGCCGGAGCGACTTGGCGCCGCAAGGTCGGACTCACGGGTGTTGCTCCGCGTACCGACGGACGGCGTCGTCATCGGGTTGGCCCCATCCAATGCAGAAGGGGTGGCCCGCTGGGTCGGCGAACACGACGAACCCCTCATCGACTCCGACGTCGCCGCTCGCGTGAAGCTGAACGGCGCCGAGCTTCAAGGCCTTGGCGCAGGCCTCTTCGGCATCCTCGACGTGCAGGTCCAGGTGTACCTGTTGCGGATTGCCGTCCGGCCAGACTGGTGGGACGTGCCCGGGAGCTCGCTGGATGCCCATGATCCAGCGGCTGTCGTCGTCGATGACGTTGTGCCAATCACCATCCGGAAGCACGCGCCCGCCGAACATTCCCGCCCAGAACGCGCTCTCAGCGTCAAGGTCTGCAGCATCGAACACGACGACCTGCCGGATCAGTTTCACAGCTGAATCATCGCCGGATCGATCTCTGCGTGCCAGGGGGGCAAGCAGGTTGAGACTCGGGTCCGTCTACGCAAGACTCGTCTGCGCTCGGAACGCAGTCACATCCGAGTAGTCCGTCATCCGAGCGATCTTCCCGTTGCGGAGTTCCCCGAACATCACGTTCCGAAGAGAGAAGGACTTCCCGGACGGATTTGACCCTCGGTCGTGGGTGCCGCTCTCGTGGTACTCCACCGCAAATCCCTCCTCGGTGATCACCGCGAACTTCCTCTGCAGCCTGAAGTCTGAGGACAACTCCTTGTCGTATCCGTCGAGTACGTGAACGATCGACTCCTTGCCGCGGGTGGCACCCCACGCGTCGCCGGACCAGCAGATGTATTCGGCGTCGTCGGTCATGAACGTGGCAACCTCCGTCGCATCATGAGTGTTGAACGCCGCGATCAGCTCATCGATCCAGTCACCTTGGTCTCGTCCATGGATGTTGGGTTCCATGCGGGCATCTTGCCTTCACTCGCAGGCGCCAAGCCGTCCGTCGCAGAAAAGCGGCCGCAGCGCTCTCGATTCCCGGACCCTGGCGCGGACCAGAGCGAGACAGTTCAACCGGCCTTTGGGCCCTCACCGCGGGTTGGGCTCACCGCCTTGCAAGTGCGGAGCGGGTACTCGTGGCTATCGCTTCCCCCAGTTCGGGGTCCGGCCACCACCGCTCGGTGCCGGTGATCTGCTGGCCCTTTTCGATCGCTCGCCACAGGCCCCACGACGCGAAGTAAGCCGGACGCACTCTCATCGCCGCCGGGAGGCGGTCAACTTCCTCCGCGGTGAGCTCGACGTGGCGTCGATAGCTGCGGACGATCGCGTCGATGATGGATGCATCACCCCCCGGCTTCAGGCCGGCGCCCCAGAGTAGGAACGCGAGGGACGCAAGCCGCGGCCCGCGTCCGGCGCCGGTCCAGTCGACGGCCACCCGTTCACCCGACTCCGTCACCGGGACGTTGGGCCCGACCATGTCGGGATGCAGCAGCGCCTCGGGCAGACCCTCGCAGCCATCCGCCGCGCCGACGAGCTTGCGTAGCCGCTCGAGTAACGGTCGCTGTTCCGTGTTGATCGCGATCTCGGCGGCGTCAAGAAATCCGTTCGCGGCGACGAGATCCTCGTGCGGACGGCCCTCCCGCGCGGGGTCGTGGTGAAGTGCTCCGCCTGGTCGAGCGGCGGCACCCTCGCCCGTCGGCAGGGCGTGAAGTCGTCCGAGCAGATCGGCAAGCGCCGCCTCGTGTTCGACAGTGATGTCCGACGTCACTCCGTCGACATGGGTCGTCACGAGCAGCGTCTGATCCTCGTATCGAGACACTGCGTCGTGATGAGCACATCGCTCCGCCGGGAAGCCGTGATGTTCCACAAACCGAAGGATTTCGGCGTCTCCGTGGACCCGCTCGGCGGGTCTGTGCTCGCTGAAGACTCGAACGACCCACAAGGCTCCATCTCGCAGCTCCACGCGCCGAACGCGACCCCAGACCCCGTCCAGCGACGCCATGCTCGTCACCTCGACGCCGTAGTGCTGCTTCAGGTGCTGGTCGATCCCGTCGGCGCGGCGGACCTCAGCGAGGACCCGAGCTCGCAGGTCGTCGTTCGGTGTTGACTGCCCCACGCACGGATGCTCGCGCACTTCATTCGTTCGACACGTGCTCCGGAAAGGGGGAGCCGGGCATCGAGGACATTCGGGGTTGGTCTCGAGGATCTGCGGCGGATGAGATTTCGGCCCTCGTCCGAACCACCGGCCTGGCGCGCTTGGATCCGCCCTCGCGAGCAGCGGCTCGCATACGTCGCCGCGAAGGCAGGCCTTCATGCCGCGGCCCGAGCGCTCGCGCTCGAGCTCGCCCCGCGTCGCATCCTCGTAAACGTGATCGCGCCGGGCTTGACGGACACGCCGATGGTCCGCCGCATCCCTGGGCACGTGGAGACAGGACTCTCGAGCGTGCCGCTCGGAGAGCTCGTGACAGCGGACGAGGTCACCGCGCTCGCCGTGCACCTCGTTTCCGACGACGCCAGGCACATCACCGGCGCCGTCTTCAGCATCGACGGAGGGCGTACCGCAGGCTGACACCGCGCAGCTATCCGCCAGTTCTGTCGCCAGTGGAGGCGTACAGGGCGGTCGCCACGATCACCGGTTCGACCATGGAGACTCGTCTGTCGAAGGGTTCCATGGCCCGCGATCGACGCCCACACCGCGTCACGAATCGACAAGCGGTCCTCGGACGACCGGACCCGACATGTGGCTCCGCGGAGCCACAACATCAGCCCGCACCGACGGCATGGCGTGCCAGATGCACAACGACCGACGACGGGCCCGACCAGCGGGGGACGTCCCGTGGCGTGGTGTAGGTAGGCGGCTGTAGAGGGTCCACCACTTGGGTGGGTCACCGGCGTGATCTTCGACGTGTTCCTAGCAAGAGCACAAAGGAGAAACGCCGGTGACCCTCACCGATTCTGACCTGTCCGACCTGCTTGCCGCGATCAAGGCGGGCGAAATGACCGACACGATCCGCACGAGCCTCGAGTGGGTACTCCAGCAGTTGATCGAGGCCGAAGCGACCGCGTTCATCGGGGCGGCCCGCCACGAGCGCACCGACACGCGTGTCACGCAACGGAACGGCCACCGGCCCCGCTTGTTGTCGACGACCGCCGGCGACGTGGAGCTCGCCATCCCGAAGCTGCGGGAGGGCTCGTTCTATCCGAGCCTGCTCGAGCGGCGCCGGCGGATCGACCGGGCGCTCTACGCGGTGGTCATGGAGGCGTGGGTCCATGGCGTCAGCACCCGCAAGGTCGACGACCTCGTGAAGGCGCTCGGCGTGGCCAGCGGAATCTCCAAGAGCGAGGTGAGCCGCATCTGCACCCAGCTCGACACCGACCTCGAGGCGTTCCGGAACCGGCCGCTGGACCACGTCGAGTTCCGTTACGTGTTCGCGGATGCCACCTACGTGAAGGGCCGCGTCAACGGCCGCGTCGTGTCGCGGGCTGTGGTGGTCGCCACCGGCGTCACGGCCAACGGCGACCGCGAAGTGCTGGGCGTCGAGGTCGGCGACAGCGAGGACGGCGCCTTCTGGACCTCGTTCCTGCGGAGCCTCCGGGTCCGTGGGCTGACCGGGGTGCAGCTGGTCATCTCCGACCACCACCTCGGCCTGAAGGCCGCCATCGCCGGAGTGTTCATCGGGTCCGCCTGGCAGCGCTGCCGGGTCCACTTCATGCGCAACGTCCTGGCCCGCGTCCCCACAGCGTCAGCAGAGATGGTCGCCGCCGCCGTGCGCACCGTGTTCGCCCAACCCGACCCGCAGCATGTTCGTCGCCAGCTGGCCGAGGTCGCCGACATGCTCCGAAGCCAGTTCCCCGACGTGGCCGCCATGCTCACCGATGCCGCCGAGGACATCCTGGCCTTCACCGCGTTCCCCCACGCCCACTGGCGGAAGGTGTGGTCGACGAACCCATTGGAGCGCCTGAACGGTGAGATCAAGCGGCGGACCAACGTCGTCGGCATCTTCCCCAACGACGCCTCGGTCCTCCGGCTCATCACCGCCGTCATCGTCGAGACCCACGACGAATGGCAAGTCACCGAACGCCGCTACCTCTCCGAAGACTCGATGGCGAAGCTCTACGCCACCGACAACACTGTCCCCGACACCCTTCCGGAGGCGCCCCTCGCAGTCACCGCCTGACCACCTCGACCCCGCCGAGCACCTCACGCCGGCCGAGTCGACCTACACCACACCGCGGGACTCGATCGGGATGCAAGACGACTTCATCCCCGCATCTCCCGCAGCTTTTGGGCGCGCTCACCCCCGAGAACC
>DATLED010000086.1:0-54433 GCA_035525495.1 Acidimicrobiales bacterium
CTCTCGCCCTCGTCGAGGCCGCCCAGGCCGGGCGCCTGTCCGACGGTGACCTGGTGCTGCTCTCGGGCTTCGGGGCCGGGATGACCTGGGCCAGCGTGCTGCTGCGGTGGGGCCGCGGGCCGTCGTCGTGAACCCCCGCATCTGCTTCGTGACGGGCGCGTCGGGCGGGATCGGCCGCGCCGTCGCGGTCGCGCTCGCCGAGGCCGGCCACACGCAGATCGCCGTCGCCTGGTCCGGCAACGCCGAGGGCGGTGCGCAGACGTGCAAGGAGGTCGAGGCCGCCGGCGCCACCTCGCTCGGCGTCGCCGTTGACGTCGCCGACCCGGCGTCGGTCGAGTCGGCCTTCAAGCAGGTCGAGGCCGCCTTCGGTCCCCCCGAGGTCCTCGTGAACAACGCCGGGATCACCCGGGACGGGCTGCTCATGCGGATGACCGACGACGACTGGAACGCCGTGCTGCGGACGAACCTCGACGGTGCCTTCCACATGATCCGCCGCGCCACGCCGAAGATGATGCGGGCCCGCTGGGGGCGCATCGTGAACATCGGCTCGGTCGTCGGTTCCGTCGGTGGCGCCGGCCAGGCGAACTACTCGGCGGCCAAGGCCGGCCTCATCGGGTTGACCCGCGCCACCGCCCGGGAACTGTCGAGCCGCGGCATCACCTGCAACGTCGTCGCCCCGGGTCCGATCACGACGGCGATGACCGATGCCCTGAGCGAGGACCGCCGCACCGAACTGGCCGGAGCCGTCCCCCTCGGACGCTTCGGCACCCCGGAGGAGGTGGCGGCTACCGTCGCCTTCCTGGCCTCCGACGCCGCCGGCTACATCACCGGAGCCGTCGTCCCCGTGGACGGCGGACTCGGCATGGGCCACTAGTCCTTCCACCCCTAGGAGAAGAATCGTTATGGATCGCGACGCCGTGTTCACCATCCTCAAGGCCGCTGCCGTCGAAGTCCTCGGCGTCGACGAGAGCGCGGTGACCGAGCCCGCCCGCTTCAAGGACGACCTCGACGCCGACAGCCTCGACCTCGTCGAGTTCGTCATGGCCCTCGAGGAGCAGCTCGACATCTCGGTGCCGGAGGAGGACCTCGAGGGCGTGGAGACCATCGGTCAGGCCCTGGATCTGATCGCCGGCAAGGTGGCCGCAAAAGCATGACGCAGACCGACCGCAGGCGCGTCGCCATCACCGGTATGGGGGTGAAGACCCCCGCCGGGAACGACCTCGACACCTTCTGGAGCACGATCCTGAGCGCCGAGTCGCAGGCCGCACCGTGGACGCTGGTCGACGGCGACGTGCTTCCGGTCAAGTTCGGCTGCGAGGTGAAGGACTTCGACCCGACGGCGTACCTCAATGTCAAGGAAGCCCGCCGGCAGGACCGCGTCGCGCAGCTGGGCTTCGCGGCTGCAGTCGACGCGGCCAAGCAAGCCGGTGAGATCAGCGCCGATCCTGCGCGTTGCGCCGTCGTGTGCGGTACCGGTGTCGGCGGCCTGATCACGCTGGAGTCACAGGTCACCCTCTACGCCGAGAAGGGCGCCGAGCGGGTCAGCCCGTTCCTCGTCCCCATGATGATGACGAACGCGACGGGCGGCCTCATCAGCATCCAGTTCGGGTGGACGGGCCCGTCGCTGACCATCACGACGGCCTGCGCCGCGGGCGCCAACGCCATCGGCGAGGCGGGTCGCCTCATCCGCGAGGGCTCGGCCGACGTCGTGCTCGCCGGCGGCGTCGAGACGTCGATCACGCCGACGGCCATCTCCGCCTTCGCCCGCATGGGAGCCCTCTCCGGTCGCAACGACGACCCAAAGCGCGCTTCCCGGCCCTTCGACAAGGATCGCGACGGGTTCGTGATGGGCGAGGGGGCCGCATTCCTCGTGCTCGAGGAGTTCGAGCGGGCGGTGGCGCGGGGCGCCACCATCCTCGGCGAGCTCCTCGGCTACGGCCGCAACTGCGACGCCCACCACATCACCGCGCCGTCGCCCGGCGGTGCCGGTGCGGTGGCATGCATGTCGCTCGCCCTCGACGACGCCGGTCTCGCGCCGAGCGACGTCAACCACGTCAACGCCCACGGCACCTCGACGCCGCTGAACGACGCCGCCGAGTCCGAGGCGATCTCGAAGGTGTTCGGTGGCGCGACTCCGCCGGTCACGTCCATCAAGGGCGTCACCGGCCACACCGTCGGCGCCGCCGGCGCCGTTGAGGCGGTGGCGGCGATCCTGTCGCTGCGCAATCGCCTCGTCCCACCGGTCGCCAACTACGAGACGCCCGACCCCGAGATCACCGCCGACGTCGTCCACGACGCGCCGCGGGACATCGTCGAGGGCGTCGCCCTGTCGAACTCCTTCGGGTTCGGCGGCCACAACGCCTCGCTCGTCCTCGGTCTGGCGTAGGCCTTCCATGCGCCGCCACCCGCGTTCGTCGAGCGGTCCTGGTCGCCAGCTCCGCCGAATGAACGGGTTGCGGCAGCCACTTCCGCTCAGCGAACGACGCTCCTCGGCGGCGCGATGAGCATGCATTCGCCGCCGGTCCTCCCCATTGCCGCCGGTCGGGGGGGCGCAGTTGAGGCGGAGGTGCGGCTTCTGGGGGGTGACGGCCACCAGGTCGGCTGGTTCCGCCTGGAGGGCGGAAAGCACCGCGGGGCGGTCGGGACCGTCGAGGGCGAGACCATCGCCCGCTTGGTCCGCACGGCGGTCGATGCCGGGGTGCCCGTCGTCGGCATCATCTCGTCGTCGGGCGCCGACATCGCCGAGGGTGTTCCGGCTCTGCATGCGTGGGGCGGCATCGCCCGCGCGCTGGCCCAGGCCAGCGGCGTCGTCCCGATCGTGCTCGTCGTGACCGGGCCGGCCGTGTCGGGACCGGCGCTGCTGCTCGGGCTGGCGGACGTCGTGATCATGACCGAGGGCTCTTTCGCCTACGTCAGCGGGCCCGACGCGCTGTTCGAGTTCACCGGCGTGCGCGCGACCCACGAATCACTGGGCGGCCCGGCGATGCATGCGCTGCGCAGCGGGGTGGCCTCGTTGATCGCGGTCGACGAGGACGAGGCGCTCGCGCTGGTCTACGACCTGCTGGCGTTCCTCCCGCCCAACAACGGCACGCCGCCCCCGGTGTTCGGCTGCGACGACCCGGTCGACCGGCCGGTGCGCCACGCCGTCGACGCCGTCCCCGAGTCCACGACCGCGTCCTACGACGTCCGGCGCGTGATCGACGATCTCTGCGACGACGGCTGGTTCCTCGAGCTCAAGGAGCGCCACGCCGGCAACGTCGTCACCGCGCTGGGGCGCATCGGCGGCCATCCCGTCGGCATCGTCGCCAACCAGCCGTCGCACCTCGCGGGCACGCTGGACATCGAGGCCTCGCAGAAGGCGGCCCGCTTCGTCCAATGGTGCGATGCCTTCGGGCTGCCGCTGGTGTCGCTCGTGGACACGCCGGGCTACCAGCCCGGCAAGGACATCGAGTGGCGGGGGATGATCCGGCACGGGGCGGAGCTGGTGCACGCGTACGCGGCGGCATCGGTGCCGCGGCTGTGCGTCATCCTGCGCAAGGCCTACGGCGGCGCTTACATCGTCATGGACTGCAAGACGATGGGCAACGACCTCTGCGTGGCGTGGCCCAGGGCCGAGATCGCCGTGATGGGCCCGCCGCAAGCGGTGCAGGTCCTGCACGGTCGGCGGCTGGCTGCGGCCGACAACCAGGAGGCTGCGGTGGCCGAACGGTTCGACCTCGAGGCGGAGTATGCCGAGCGCTACTGCACGCCTTCCATCGCGGCCGCGCGCGGCTACGTCGACGACGTCATCGACCCCCTCACGACCCGGCTCGTGCTCGCCTCGGCGTTGGAGGCCTTGGCCCACAAGCGCGACCACTCGCCCCGGCGCCGTCACTCCAACGGCCCGCTCTAGGAGATCCCGTGCTGCTCGAAGGCAAGAAGCTGCTCATCACCGGCGTGTTGACGGACGACTCGATCGCCTTCGGCGTCGCCCGATTGGCCCAGGAGCAGGGCGCGGAGATCGCGCTCACCTCCTTTGGTCGAGTCATGCGCCTGACCGAGCGGGTCGCCCGCAAGCTGCCCGTCCCCGACGTCGAGATCCTCGAGCTCGACGTGCAGGACCGGACGCACGTCCCGGCGTTGACGGCGGCGCTCGAGACGAAGTGGGGACGCCTCGACGGCGTGCTGCACGCGATCGCCAACGCCAATCCGGCGACCTGTCTCGGTGGCGACATCCTCAAGGCGGACTGGTCGGACGTGGGCGCGGCGATCGAGATATCGGCGTACTCGCTCAAGGCGGTCGTGGACGCGTGCCTGCCGTTGCTGAAGGCTGCGGGCGGCGGCTCGGTGGTGGGCCTCGACTTCGACGCCGCGGTGGCGTGGCCGGTCTACGACTGGATGGGGGTGGCCAAGGCGGCGCTCGAGTCGACGTCTCGGTACCTGGCCCGCGACCTCGGTCCCTTGGGGATCCGGGTGAACCTGGTGGCTGCCGGTCCGCTGCGGACGATGTCGGCCAAGTCGATCCCCGGCTTCGACCAGTTCGAGGAGACGTGGACGTCGCGGGCTCCTTTGGGGTGGGACCTCAGGGACACCGCCCCGGTCGCGAAGGCGTGCGTGGCGCTTTTCTCCGACTGGTTCCCCGCGACGACCGGCGAGATCATCCACGTGGACGGCGGGGTCCACGCCGTCGGCGCGTAGTTGCGCCCTCGAGTTCTTCGGCGAATCGGTCGATGGACTCCCATGGGGACGCCGCTCGCAGTGACTAGTCATTCGGGGTCACCGCCAAATAGACCGTCCGTGCCATGGTCCCTTTCGTCCCGGACTCGTACCGTGAGTGACGGAATGTCGGACCCGCGCCTCTCCTCGCCCTCGAGCATCCGCCTCGTCGCGGCAGCTGTGGCGGCGGTCGCCTCCCTGGGGGTCGTGGCGCTGGGCGTGCAGCTCGGGACCAACGGACTCGTCGGCGACGGCCGGGGACGCAACCCCGGGTCGGCCACGGCGACGCCGGCCTCGGCGACGGTCGATCTGCCCCGCTCCCGTGGCGACTTGTTCCAGACGCAGATCGATTCCGCCACGATCGCGCCTGTCACCGGCGGAACGGATGCGGTCGATGCATCCGCGACGCCCGCGCCCGCAGGCCCTGTCGCGGTCCCGCCGAGCGCCGATCCCGATCCCATCGCATCGCCGGTCCCTGGACCGACCCCTGGCCCGACGACGCCGGCGCCCACCCTTCCGCCGACGCCCGTGCCGACGCCGACGATCCCGCCGGCCCTCGACCCGATCGTCGAGCCTGTTGCGGACCTCATCGATGGGCTCGGCGGCGCCTCGACCGACTCCTCGGCGACGCCGACGATCCCCTCCGCAACGGACCCGGCCTCATCGACCGACGCCATCACCGACGTCATCCGACAGCTCCTCGGCAGCTAGGAGCAGCGCGACGCGCTCGGCGACGGGCGGCGGGCGTGTCACCGCATCGTTCTGGGCGGGTTGAACGACCGGTGCGGTGGTTGAGCCCGCCCAGAACGATCAGGCGCAGCTAGGCGACGGGCGTGCTGGGGACAGCCGTACGGGAGATGACCTGATCGACGAGTCCGTAGGCCTTGGCCTCCTCCGCGGTGAACCAGCGGTCGCGGTCCGAGTCGTCTTCGATCCGCTCGACGCTCTGGCCCGTGTGCTGGGCGATGCGCTCGGCCATCATCCGCTTCATGTAGATGATCTGCTCCGCCTGGATGGCGATGTCGGCCGCTTGGCCCTGGAACTGCCCGAGCGGCTGGTGCATCATCACCCGCGAGTGCGGCAGGGCGAACCGCTTGCCCGGAGCGCCCGCACACAGCAGGAACTGCCCCATCGACGCCGCCAAGCCGATGCACACCGTCGACACGTCACACGCGACGTACTGCATCGTGTCGTAGATGGCCAGGCCCGCCGTCACCGAGCCGCCGGGCGAGTTGATGTAGACGGCGATGTCCTTGTCGGAGTCTTCGGCCAGGAGCAGCAACTGAGCGCACACGGCGCCGGCCACCTTGTCGTCGATGGCGTCGCCCAGGAAGACGATCCGCTTGCGCAGAAGCTGCTGGAAGAGGTCCCAGCCGCCGGAGTCGCCGGGACCGGCCATCGCGGGTGTGAAGATCGAGGAGGGCATGCCGACACGCTACCCCGCGGTTGCAGAGCAGGTTTTCCGGGAAACCTGGTTTGCGCCTTGCGGCTCCGGGAAAGAACCTCCGCCAGACGCTCCCCCTGACTTCCCGCCGGTCAGGGGGATCGTCGCG
This sequence comes from Acidimicrobiales bacterium, assembly GCA_035525495.1. Lineage (GTDB taxonomy): Bacteria > Actinomycetota > Acidimicrobiia > Acidimicrobiales > CADCTF01 > DATLED01. The sequence goes on from DATLED010000086.1 coordinate 6,249, forward strand.
TCTGCGGACCGGTTCGCGCACCCTTCGCGGTGGTCGTCTCGCGCAGGTTTGCCCTGCCGTCCACGGCGGTACGTGTGCTCCCGTGCAGCACGACGGCGAGACGCCCGAGCCCGTGGGAGAGACGCTTTCGTCGGGCCACGCCCGCATCGAGGCCTCCCGCCGCATGATCGACGACCTCGACCGGCGGCTCGACCGGGCGTCCCGCCTGCTGGCGGAGGAGACACGGGACGAGTCTCCCCCGCCGACGTAGGACCCATCCGCTGGGACGGCGCACGGAGACCCACCGACGCGGCCCACCGCTCCGGGAGTCGAGGGCATCTTCAGGCCATCCTCGGCATGAACCCCCGCCTCGAGGGGAATGTCGGTTGCATGCACCAACTGGGCTACGAGTTGCCGGAGCGGACCGGGTTCGGTGGGCTGTGGGCCGAAGCCGCCGTCGAGAAGGAGAGCGTCGACGCAACGGCCGGTGCCCTCGAGTGCGAGCGGCAGCTCGTGGCGCACTGCGAGGGCGCCACATCGGTTCGCGCCCGAGACGCCATCTCGTCGTTCCGCCGCGCCTGCTGCGACGTCGTCGTCGCTGCGTAACCTGTCCTCCACGCGACGGGCGCGTGGTGGAACGGCAGACACGCCGGCTTTAGGTGCCGGTCCTTCGGGGTGAGGGTTCGACTCCCTCCGCGCCCACCCTGCCTGCGGCGCCGCACACCTCCCATTGGGGGGCGTGGGCTCGCCGCACCGGCGGCGGGATCTCTAGCCTGGAGTCCTGATGCAGACGTCGGTCACCCGGTGCTTCACGTTCGAAGCGGCCCACCAGTTGCCGTGGCACGCCGGGAAGTGCCGGAACCTTCACGGCCACAGCTACCGCCTCGAGGTCACCGTCGCCGGACCGGTCGGTGACCAAGGGATCGTGGTGGACTTCGCCGAAATCAAACGGGTCGTGGAGCGCGACGTCATCGACGTCTACGACCACCGCTACCTGAACGACCTCGTCGACAATCCCACGGCCGAGGTGCTCGCCGCCGAGATCTGGAAGACGGTCGAGGCCGCCGACCTCGCGGTCAGCCGCATCCGACTGTGGGAGACCCCGGACAGCTTCGTCGAGGTGACGCCCTGAGCGGCGGGGAGCTCGTCGTGCTCTCGGGAGGGCTCGATTCGACCGTCTGCCTCGGGGTTGCCGCCGAGGCGCACCCCCGGGAGCGGCTCGTCGCCCTCACGTTCGACTACGGCCAGCGCCATCGCATCGAGCTCGAACGGGCGACGAGCATCGCCGCCCACTACGGAGCCGACCACCTCGTCGTGCGTCTCGACGCCTCGGCCTGGGGAGGCTCGGCGCTCACCGACGCCGCCATCGACGTGCCCGACGCAGACCACAGCGGCGGAGGCATCCCGGTCACGTACGTCCCGGCCCGCAACCTCGTCTTCCTGTCGGTCGCCGTGGGCGTCGCCGAGGCCAGGGACGTCGACGCCGTGACCATCGGTGTCAACGCCCTCGACTACAGCGGTTACCCCGACTGCCGTCCCGAGTTCATCTCGTCGTTCGCGTCGACCGCTGCGCTCGCGCTCAAGCGCGGCGTCGAGGGCAACCCCATCGAGATCCGCACCCCGTTGCTCGACCTCACCAAGGCCGACATCGTGCGCCTCGGCAGGTCCGTGCGCGCGCCGCTCGAGCTGACGTGGTCCTGCTACCGAGGTGACGCCCGTCCGTGCGGGAGGTGCGATGCCTGCCGGCTTCGCGCCAAGGGGTTCGCCGAAGCAGGCCTTCCCGACCCGTCGCTCGTCCCTTAGCACTCCGCCTCGAGCTCGGCGACGTCGACAGAACCCGGCGCGGCGCCCGATCGCGCCAACTCGTTGGCGACCTGGCGGAACCGCTCGTTCACCGGCGTTGCGATCCCGTACAGCCGGCCGAGAAGGACGATCTCCCCGTTGAGATAGTCGACCTCGGTCCGCCCGGTTCCGCGGGCGAGGCTCTGCCACGTCGAACCCCCGCCGCGGGGCTTGCCGTCGATGGGCTTCACCTGGAGCAGTTCGCCGCGACGCGCCCGGTCCTCCTCCTCGGAAGCGAAGTCGATGTCGGCGGCGGCGAAGCACGCCATCGCCTCCTCTCGCGCGCGGGCGAACAGGGGACTGCGCCGCGCACCCGCGCCGCAGGCGGCGTCGAGGGCGTTGCCGAGGTTCATCAGCAGCTTGGCGTACTTGCGACGCATGATGTCCGGCACGGCCTCGCTGCTACAGGAAGACGACGACAACGCGGCGGCGACGACCTCGGTCGTCTGGTCCATCCCGAGCGGATAACGCCCGACGTCGAGGATGCCCGAGATCGGCGTCGAGCTGACCTCGACGACACCTGGCTCGAGGTGGGTGGCGGGCAGCATCACGCACATCCCGTGCACGTGCTCGAACCGTCGCAACGCCATCCGTTCGTTGGCAACGCCGTTCTGCGCGCACACGATCGGCGTCGTCGCGGGGGCGACCGACGCCAGCGCGTCCAACGCCTCCGCGGTGTCCTGCGTCTTCGTGGCGAGGATCACGACATCGCGCTCGGGATCGACGTCTTCGAGCTCTTCCGGTGTGCCCACCGTCGGCACCGGGAGCGTCACCTCGACGTCGGCCGTCCGCAGCGTCAGGCCCCGGGTGCGACAGGCGTCGCCGTGGGGGCCTCGGGCGATCAGCGCGACGTCGTGACCGTGCTCGAAGAGCCGTCCGCCGATGGTCCCGCCGATCGCCCCGGCACCGAAGATCACGAACCGTCGCTTCACAACACTGCTGCCTAGTCGATTCCCTCGCACCCCGCCGATGGCCTCGCTCTGCGTCGCTGGCGCTCCTTTCCGCTCGGCCGGTGCTCGTCGCTGGCGCTTCCCTCGCACCTAGCATTGACGACGTGCCCGCAGACGTCCTCGTGGTCTCGGAGGTGTTCGGGCCGACGTGGCAGGGCGAGGGGCCGTCGCTCGGGCGGCGCGCCGGGTTCGTGCGTCTCGGCCGTTGCAACCTCCGGTGCACGTTCTGCGACACCCCTTACACGTGGCGCTGGGAGGATCATGACCCTGCGGTCGAGCTCTCGAGGCGATCCATCGACGACGTCCTGCACCAGATCGATGCCATGGACGTCGGACTCGTCGTCGTCACCGGCGGCGAGCCGCTCCTTCAACAGTCCCACCTCGTCCCGTTGCTGACCGCGCTGCGGGCCCTCGGTGTCGAGGTCGAGATCGAGACCGCCGGCACGATCGTGCCCTCGGCCGAGATCGTCGACCTCACGAGCCGATTCAACGTCTCTCCGAAGTTGCACAACAGCGGCAACGACCTCGACCGCCGTCTCAAGCCCGACGCGCTGCGGGCGCTCCAGATGACGGGCCGCGCCACCTTCAAGTTCGTCGCCGTCGACGCGGCCGACCTCGACGAGATCGCCGGGCTCGTCGAGGAGCACTCGCTCACCGGCATCTGGGTCATGCCGGAAGGAACGGACGCGGCGACCATCGTCTCTCGGGGGCGCGCGCTCGCTCCCGCGGTCCAAAGGCGCGGATGGAACCTGACGACGCGGATGCACATCCTCCTGTGGGGGGATCGCCGCGGGGTCTGACTAGCTTGCGACGATGACCTCCCCGCCCGCCGCCCCCGCCGGAGACCGGCAGCTCATCACCTCGGGTTCCCCGTACGAACCTGCGATCGGGTTCAGCAGGGCGGTGCGCGTGGGCAACCACGTGTGGGTCGCAGGGACGGCGCCGATCTGGCCGGACGGGTCATCGTCGGACGACCCAGAGGCTCAGGCCGCGCGGTGCCTCGAGATCATCGTCGCCGCCCTCGCCGAGGCGGGCGCCGGGCCGGAGCACGTCGTCCGTACCAGGCAGTTCACGACCGATGCGTCGTACGGGGAGGCCGTCGGTCGCGCGCATGGCAAGGTCTTCGGCGAAATCCGTCCCGCCTCGACGCAGGTGGTCGTCGCCGCCCTCCTCCGCCCGGAGTGGAAGGTCGAGATCGAGGCGGAAGCGGTGATCGCATGAGCGACGACCTCGGCTCGTTGCAGACGCCGGCGCTGCTCGTGGACGGCGACGCCTTCGACTTCAACATCACCACGATGGGAAACGCGCTTCCCGGAGCCCGGCTGCGTCCGCACGTCAAGGCGCACAAGTGCACGGACATCGCGCGCGCGCAGGCGGCCAACGGCCACCGCAGCTTCACGTGCGCCACGATCCGCGAGATGGAGGTGCTCGCCGCCAACGGGCTCGGCGAGGACCTGCTGCTCGCCAACGAGGTGGCAGACGCGACCCGGCTCGGGGTTGCCGCCGATCGCCACGGTGCCCGCATCACCGTCGCCGTCGACAGCGACGCGACGATCGAAGCGGCGGCGAGCGGCGGCGTCCGTGAGGTGCTCATCGACGTGAACGTCGGACTCCCCCGCTGCGGCTGCGATCCGGAGCAGGCGGGACGCCTCGCTGACGCCGCTCGCGCCAAGGGCCTCGCCGTGCGGGGCGTGATGGGCTACGAGGGACACGTCGTCGGACGTCCCGATCGCGCCGAACGGGCAGAGAAGGTTGCCGAGTCGATGGCGCTGCTGCTGCGGGCCGCCGAGCTCGTCGCCGCCGACGAAGGGATCATCAGCGCGGGCGGCACGGGAACCTATGACCTCAACACGTGGGGGACCGAGATCCAGGCGGGTTCGTACGCGTTGATGGACACCGCGTACAACGAGCTCGAGCTGCCGTTCCGCCAGTCGCTCACCGTGCTCGCCACCGTCATCTCGGTGTCCGACAAGTACGCAGTCGCCGACTGCGGACTCAAGGCGCTCGGCATGGACCACGGCCTTCCGAGCCTCGGCGATGGTGGGGCTCGAGTGGTCGGCAAGGTGTGGTTCTGCAGCGACGAGCACGTGACGTTCGCGCCCGCGCCCGACCGTCCGGTGCGCGTCGGCGATCTCGTGCAGGTGATCCCGGCGCACGTCGACCCGACCGTCGCGTATCACGAGGTGTTCCACGTCGTGCGAGGCGGCACGGTGGACGAGGTCTGGCCCATCGACATGCGCGGGTGGTGACCCGAGACCCGAGACCGAGACCCGCGTCCGCAGCGGCGCCCCTCGTTCTGGGTGGGCTCAACGACCGCACCGGTGGTTCAACCCACCCAGAACAGCGGCGAGCCTGCTAGCGAAGCTGCGCGTCGAGGGCGCGAAAGGCGCGCCCGCGATGTGAGACGGCGTGCTTCTCGTCCGCGGTCATCTCCGCGAACGTCCGACCGTCCCCGCCATCGGGAACGAACAGCGGGTCGTACCCGAAGCCTGCGCCGCCCCGGACCTCGGTGGAGATCGTCCCGTCGATGACGCCCTCGGCGATCCGCTCGGTCCCGTCCGGGAACCGCGCCAGGGCGACCGTCCGGAAGCGCGCCCGGCGATCCGAGACATCGGTGAGGGCGGCGAGCAACTTGGCCACGTTGTCGGCGTACGTCGCGCCCTCACCGGCGTACCGAGCCGAGTACACGCCCGGCGCGCCGTCGAGCGCCACCACCTCGAGGCCGGTGTCGTCGGCGACGGCGGCCTCGCCCGTCGCGTCGACGAGCGCCACCGCCTTCAACCGGGCGTTCTCCTCCAGCGTCGCCCCGGTCTCCTCGATGTCGGGCACGTCTGCGGGGCGGGGCAACAACTCGTGACCGACGAGGATGGCGCAGATCTCCGCGGCCTTGTCGACGTTGGCCGACGCCAACACGAGGCGCATCACGCGGTGCGGGACGAAGGCGGTGTCTCGAGGAGCGCCGTCTGGCGGTCGAGGATCGTGGCGATGCCGTGCTCGGCGAGTCCGAGGAGGTCATCGAGCTCACCCCGCGAGAACGGCAATCCCTCGGCCGTCCCCTGGACCTCGATGAATCGACCGCTCGAGGTCATGACGACGTTCATGTCGACCTCCGCGCGCACGTCCTCGGAGTACTCGAGGTCGAGCATGGCCACGGCGTCGATGATCCCGACGGAGACGGCCGCACACGCTTCAGTCAGCGGGTGCGACTTCACGAGCTTCTGTTGGACGAGGCGCGTGCATGCGTCGTGGAGGGCGACGTAGGCGCCGCAGATCGACGCCGTCCTCGTGCCGCCATCGGCCTGCAGCACATCGCAGTCGAGGACGATCTGCATCTCCCCCAACGCGACCATGTCGGTGACGGCCCGCAGCGAGCGGCCGATCAGACGCTGGATCTCCTGCGTGCGGCCCGACTGCTTGCCCTTGGCCGCCTCTCGGTCGACGCGCTCCGGTGACGAGCCGGGGAGCATCGAGTACTCGGCGGTGACCCAGCCCTTGCCGCGCCCTCGCATCCACGGCGGCACCTTGGCGTCGACCGACGCCGTGCACAGCACGCGTGTCCGCCCCATCTCCACCAGGACCGACCCGTGGGCGAACTCGGTGTAGTCGCGCGTGAAGTTCAGCGTCCGCAGGTCGTCGGGGGTTCGTCCGTCGCGCCTCATACCTCGAACACCGCGCCCTCGGCCGCGATGTCCACGGGCTTGCCGAAGGCGGCGGACCCTTCCGCTCGGACGGCTTCGATGTCGGTGCCCGGCTGCTGGTGGGTCAGGACGAGTCGACCGACACCGGCCTCGCGGCCGGACAGACCGGCTTGACGTGCGCTCATGTGCTGGGCCCTTCCTTCGCTGTCGGAGAGGTAGGTCGCCTCGCAGATCGCGAGGTCGAGACCCGGTCCGAGCTGGGACAGCGACCAGGCGGGACCGGTGTCGGCAGAGTAACCGAGGCTCCGTCCGTCGCCGTCGGCGCGAACGGCGAGCGTCTCGGGTGGATGGTCGGTGCGAGAGAACGAGAGGTGGAGCCCCCCGATGTCGACCTGTCCGCCGTCACTGATCTCGTGCCAGTCGATCGGAGCACCCGAGTAATAGACGGTGTCGCGCACACTCGACGGCGCGTAGACCGGGACGCGTTCGCGGCGCAGGTAGTACTTGCAGGCGACATAGAACCCGGCGAGGTCGCCGGTGTGGTCCGGGTGCTCATGGCTCAAGACCACGGCGTCGACGTCGGTGATGTCGACGTGGCGCTGGAGGTTGGCGAGCGAGCCGCTGCCGGCGTCGAGCCAGATCGTCGTCGACGACGTCCGCACGAGGTAGCTGCTGCACGCCTGTCCCGGTCCGGGGTAGCTCCCGGCACATCCGAGGACGGTGACGTTCAGTCCCATGCGATGCCCTCCACATCGGCGAGCTCAGGACCGAGGAGCCGGCGCCCGAGATCGCGGAACCAGGTCGTGTCGCCCGACGAGATCCATCGATGGCACCCCTTGCCGGCGCTGCGACCCACGAGGCCCGACTCGTCGAGGAGACCCGCCACCTCGAAGGCCGTCTCGTCGGCGGACGACACGAGGACGACGCCGCGCCCCATCACGTCGCCGATCGTGCGCGCCAGGAACGGGTAGTGCGTGCAGCCGAGGAGGAGGGTGTCCACGTCGGCGTCGATGACGCGGGCGAGCAGCCGCTCGGCCAACACGCGGACCTGTTCGCTGTCGGTCTCACCCTTCTCGACGAACTCGACGAACCCGGGGCATGCGGCACAGGTCAGCTCGACCGTGCTGCGATGGGCACGCACCGCCCGCTGGTAGGCGCCCGACGCGATCGTCCCGACGGTCCCGATGACGCCGACGCGCTGGTTGGTCGTGACCGCGATGGCCGAGCGGACACCGGGATCGATGACACCGACGACCGGGATGTCGAACTCGAACTGCAGGAGCTCGAGGGCGGCGGCGGAGGCCGTGTTGCAAGCGACCACGACGAGCTTCACGCCGCACTCGTCGACGAGATGTCGCGTGATCTGTCGGGAGAACGAGCGGACCTCGTCGAGGTCGCGCGGGCCGTAGGGGTATCGGCCGGTGTCGCCGAAGTAGACGACGTCCTCGCCGGGCAGCAGGTCGATGAGCGCGCGGGCCACAGTCAGGCCACCGAAGCCACTGTCGAACATCCCGATCGGGCGGTCATCCACGGGCGCTCGCCTCCATCGGTGCAGAAGGTAGGTCAGGATGGGACCGTGACTGCGAACCCGGAGGTCGTCGAGCTCCTGCAACAACTCATCCGCAACGGATGCGTGAACGACGGAACCGATGGCTCCGGCGGTGAGAGCCGCAACGCCGACGCGCTGCGGGCATACCTCTCGGCGGGACGGGCTCCGGATCACGAGCTCGTCGAACCGGTGGCCGGCCGCGGATCGCTCATCGCCCGCATCGAGGGGTCCGATCCGTCCGCGCCCTCCCTGTCGCTGATGGGACACACCGACGTGGTCCCCTTCAACGCCGAGACCTGGCAGCGCGACCCGTTGGGGGGCGAGCTCGTCGACGGGGAGGTGTGGGGACGTGGCGCCGTCGACATGCTGAACCAGACGGCGGCGATGGCCGTGGCCTTCAAGCGCCTCGCCGACTCCGGCTTCACCCCAAAGGGGACCCTCGTGTTCCTCGCGGTCGCCGACGAAGAGGCGGGCGGAGTCGTCGGCGCCAAGCCGCTCGTCGAGGCCCACCGCGACGCGGTCCTCACCGACTACTGCCTCACCGAGTTCGGCGGTTTCACGACGCCCGCCGCGGGCGGAGGCGTGCACGTCTCGGTCGGCGCCGCCGAGAAGGGCGGCGCCGCTGTGAAGCTCACGGTCAAGGGACGGGCCAGCCATGGCTCGGTGCCGTACGGGAGCGACAACGCGTTGGTGACCGCCGCCGAGGTCGTCCGCCGGATCAGCCTGGCGCGAGGACCGAGCCGCATCGACGACACGTGGCGCAGCTGGGTCGACGCCAAGGGCTACGACGACGAGATGAGGGCGACGCTCCTCGATCCCGATCGGCTTTGGGAAGCGATGCCGACGATGGCGCGCTCCGTGGCCGGCCACGCCCACGCCTGCACCCACCTGACGGCGGCACCGACGCTGGTGACCGGCGCACCGCAGCAGAAGATCAACGTCATCCCCGACGTCGTGCGCATCGGCGTCGACGTGCGGCTCCTCCCGGGGCAGGGCGAGGACGACGTCCGTGCCTTCCTCGACGGTGTGATCGGCGACGATCTGCGCGACCGCGTCGAGATCGACCTGCCACGAGGCGCGAGATCCGGGACGTCGTCGACGACCGACACGCCCCTGTGGCACTCGATGACTCGGGCCGCGCAGCGCGCCTATCCCGACGCCGAGCTCCTGCCCTCGATGGCGTCGGGCACGACGGACGCTCGATGGCTCCGCCCCGCGGGCGTCATCACCTACGGGTTCGGGCTGCTGAGCCACAAGGTCACACCGGCCGACTTCTGGTCGCGGTTCCACGGGAAGGACGAGCGCATCGACCTCGAGTCCCTCGACCTGTCCGTGGAGCTGTGGGAGTGGCTGGCGCGCGACTTCCTGTCCTGAGCCTGTCCGGAAACCGACGAGGCCTGCTCAGAAGTAGATGATCCCCTTGGCCCGCTCCTCGACGGCGTCGAGGTCATCGGTCCACGCGCCCGTCGAGAGGTACTTCCAGCCGCCGTCGGCGATGACGATCACGATCGTGCCCGCCGAGAGCTCCTGCGCGCACCTGGCGGCGCCGGCCGCGACCGCACCACTCGAGATCCCGGCGAAGACGCCGACGTCGCGGAGGCGGCGGGTGTACTCGAGCGACTCGCGGATGCCGATCGCCTTCTTGCGGTTCAGCAGCTCGTACCCGTTGCCCTCGATGAACACGGGCGGGACGAAGCCCTCGTCGAAGTTCTTGAGACCGTCGACCATCTCACCGAGCGGCGGCTCGATGGCCCAGATCTGGAGGTCCGGGTTCTGCTCCTTGAGGTACGTCCCGACACCGATCAGCGTGCCGGCGGTGCCGAGACCCGCGACGAAGTGGGTGACCTCCGGCGCGTCCCGCCAGATCTCGGGACCCGTTCCTTCGTAGTGCGCCTTCGGATTGGCGGCGTTGGCGTACTGGAACGGGTACCAGTACTCGGGGTGCTCGGCCGCCAGCTCCTTGGCGTGGCGCATCGCGCCGTTCGACCCCTCGCCACCCGGCGTCGTGATGATCTCCGCGCCCCAGAGCTCGAGCAGCTGCTTGCGCTCGATGCTGACGTTCTCCGGGAGGACGACCTTGATCGGGTAACCCTTGACCTGCGCGACCAGAGCGAGCCCGATGCCGGTGTTGCCGGACGACGACTCGAGGATCGTCTGGCCGGGCTGGAGGTCACCGGACTTCTCGGCGTCCTCGACCATCGAGAGGGCGACGCGGTCCTTGACGCTGCCGCCGGGGTTCTGGCCCTCGAGCTTGGCCAGGATCGTGACGTCCGGGTTGGGGCTGATCCCCGAGATGTCGACGAGGGGCGTGTTCCCGATGAGACCGAGGACCGAGTCGTACCGCGCCACGGACCTAGCCGCCGGCGACGGCCGGGAGGATCGACACCGTCTGGTCGCCGGTGACCGTCGTGTCGAGCTTGTCGAGGAAGCGGATGTCGTCGTCGTCGACGTAGACGTTGACGAACTTGTGCAGAGCGCCGTCGTCGGTGACGACCTGTCCGGTCAGCTGCGGGAACTGCAGCACGAGGTCCTCGAAGACCTCACGGATGGTCTCGCCGTTGGCCTTCACCGTGGCTTGGCCGCCCGCGTACTGACGCAGGACGGTGGGCAGGCGGACGTCGACAGGCACGGGGCTCGCTCCTCGGGAAAGTTGACTCGGGAACTCGGGATTCTACGGGATCACAACCACGCGCTCTTCGGCGATCTTCCCGCCGACGATGTGGTAGCTGCGGGTCATCGGTGCGTCGTCCCGCAGGCTCACGAGCACGTAGTGCCACTGCGGGAACAGGGCGCTGGCGACGTCGGTCGGACTCGGGTACGGGTCGGTGTGCGTGTGGGAGTGGAAGACGCCGAGGATCTCCAGCCCGTTCGCCTCGGCGTCGTCGTCGGCGTCGCGGTAGTCGAGTCCGTGGACCTCGTAGACCCGACTCGACTTGGCGGCGTTGCGCGTCGGGTAGCACACGGTCGCGTGGTCGGAGCCCTTCGGGCCGGCGAGGAGACCACACGCCTCGAGCGGCAGGCCGTCGTAGCAGTGCCCGATCATTCGGGCGTAAACGCCGGCTCCAAGGTGCAACACGGGTCGTAAGGTACCGGTCGTGGCGACCAAGGCCGAGCTGGCCAAGCAGGCGAACAACAAGCCGGTCGCGCAGAACCGCAAGGCGCGCCACGACTTCGAGATCCTCGACGAGTTCGAGTGCGGGATCGTGCTCGTGGGTTCCGAGGTGAAATCGCTCAGGGACGCCAAGGTGCAGCTGCGCGACTCCCACGCGCGCGTCGAGGGCGGCGAGCTCTGGCTGCACGGCGTGCACATCGCCCCGTATGCGTTCTCGTTCGGGCGTGACGGCCACGACCCGGACCGGAAGCGCAAGCTGCTCGCCAACCGGTCCGAGATCACCGAGATGGCCGAACGCACGCAGAAGGAGGGGCTGACGCTCGTCCCGCTGTCGATCTACTTCAAGGACGGTCGCGCCAAGGTCGGTCTGGGATTGGGGCGGGGCCGGAAGCTCTACGACAAGCGGGCCGCGATCGCCAAGAAGGACGCCGACCGCGAGGCCCAGCGGGAACGGCGCGGTCGGGAGAAGGATCCCGGATAGGGCGGTATCCTTTGTCGGAACACACAAGGGGGTGCCTGGATTCGACCTTGGTCGTCGAGATGGGAGAAGCGAGCCGTGGTTGTCGGAGTCCACGTAAAAGAGCCGGCACAAAAACAAACGCCGACAATTCTGTCGCGCTCGCAGCCTAAGAAACTGCGACGTTCTCCTGGTCTCAGCCCTGCGGGCCAGGTCGGAACGCCATCCAGCGGGGCTCACCGGAGCGAGCGGGTCAGCGGTTCGCTCCGGGACACCTCAGCTGACTGGGGCCTCACACCGTTGCCGGTGAAGGGGTGAGGCCCGAGACCTTCCACCGGCTGCGCTCGGAGAAGTCCTGTTGAGAAGCCGAGGGACGAGGGTTCGATTCCCTCCACCTCCACGATTGCGAATCGTTTGGGCGCGCTGAGTTCGGCATTTCGAACTGAGCGCGCCCAATTCGGTTGGCGGCGACGTGGGTAGGTTCCGGGCATGGATCCCCGGCCGACGCTGATGTTGTTGCGGGGGCTGTGCAAGCGGTGCCCGCGTTGCGGCGGCGGGAAGCTGTTCAGGGGATGGCTGCAGATGAAGCCGCTGTGCCCGAGGTGCGGGATGTGCTTCGAGCGCGAGGAAGGGTTCTTCCTCGGGGCGTTCGTCGTGAACTTCGGCGTCATGTTGCTGTCGTTGGCGCTGTTCATCGTGATCGGCGTCGCGTCAACGATGCCCGACCCGCCACCCGGGAAGCTGGCCGCCGCCGGGATGCTCGTCGGCGTCCTGGTCCCGATCCTCTTCTACCCGATGAGCCGCACCTTCTGGTCGGCGATCGACCTCATCATGAAGCCGCTCGAACCCCAGGAGATCGAGTCGGCCACCACCGCGGTGCGCCGGGCGGGCGGTTAGCTCACCGCGTTCCACGGGAACGATCGTCCTGGCGGTTGAGCGAGCCCAGGAGGACGCATGCCCAGGACACGGACCATGGAGAGCGGCAGGGACCGGATGGAGCTGGCGACAGAGGCCGGCTATCCCAAGGTCTCGCTGGCGAGCGTGCTCGCCGGCGTGCTCGTCGCCTACGGCGCGTTCGCCATCATCGCGGCCATCGCCGGCGGCGTGCTCAACGCCCTCGGCGTCGACACGCAAACGCTGAGCTCCAACGACTGGCGCCAGTACGGGATCGTGACGGGGGCCGTGGCGGCCGTCAGCCTCTTCTTCTCCTACCTCTTCGGCGGGTACGTCGCCGGTCGCATGGCCCGTCGTGGTGGTGCGCTGAACGGCGCGCTGGTCTTCCTCTTCGGCATCCTGCTCGTCGCCGGCATCGCCGCCGCCATCGGCTCGCAGGCCGATGGTGACGCCGTGCTGTCGAACCTGCGCTCGATGGGCGTGCCGACCTCAGGTGACGAGTACGCCGCCATCGGCACGTTCGCCGGTCTCGGTGCGATCGTCGCGATGCTCCTCGGTTCCCTTCTCGGGGGCGTCACGGGTGAGCGCTGGCACGGCAAGCTCGTGTCCCGCGCCCTCGACCCCGCCGTCGGCCCGAGCCACGACGACGAGGTCCTGCTCAGCGATGACGAGCGCACCGCCGAGGTCCGCGGCCGCGGCCACCACTTCGCCACCACAGCCGACGACGTCCAGCGCCGCGTGGTGGACGTGAGCGACCGGTCGACCACGCTCGATGCCGACCTCTCGCCCGAGCACACCCGGACGATGCACTAGCGCTCAGAGGTAGCGCACCGGGTCGACGGGGTTCCCGTTGACCCGGACCTCGAAGTGCAGGTGCGGACCCGTCGAGAACCCACTCGATCCCGAGTAGCCGATCACCTGTCCTCTGGCCACCGTGGCCCCTTCGTCGACGGCGAAGCGGCTCAGGTGGCCATACAGGGTTGCGAGGCCGTTGTCGTGGTCGAGGATGACGGCGTTGCCGTAGCCACCGCGGACGGCGGCGACCGCCACGGACCCGGCTTCGGACGCCTTGACCGGCGTGCCCGTCGACGCCGAGAAGTCCACGCCGGTGTGCATGCGCACCGTCTCGAAGATCGGGTGGACCCGCGAGCCGAAACCCGAGGTGATCGAGCCGGGGACCGGGACGGCGAGGACACCCTTGGCGGTCGGCAGGATCCTCTGCGACCTCTGCCGCGCCCGGAGGAGCGCGGCGATGGCGTCCGACTCCTTCTTCAGCGAGGCGATCTGTGCCTCGAACTCCTTGACTTGCGAGCGCACCTCGCTCAGGAGCGCCTTCTGCTTCGACTCCTCCGACGACGCGCGCGCCCGGAGCTGGTCCTGCTGGTTCCGAACGCCGAGCAACTCGGCGCGACGGGACACGACGACGTCGCGTTGCGCCGCTGCCTGTTCCCGCAACTCGCCGATCGAGCGGCGTTCGCCGTCGATGGATGCCTGCAGCGAGCGGTAGCGGTCGACGGATCGGGCCTGCGCGTCGAAGAGGCTGCGTAGGAAGTCGCGAGCTGCGGCGAGCTGCCGGAAGGTGACCCCCTTCAGAAGGACGTTCGCGACCTGGGCGGCTGGCTGTCGGACGTAGGCGGTGACGGCGCGTTCGGTGAGCTCGTTGCGCGCGACATCGAGGTCGCCGGTGGTCGCGCTGAACTTCGTCTCGGCGCGGAGGAGGTCGGCGTCGAGGACGGTCAAGAGCGTCTCGGCCGCTGACAGGTCGGCCTCGACGGTTCCGATGTCGGAGTCGAGGGCGCGGACCTGCCCCTCGAGTGATCGGCGCTTCGAGGCGACCTCGTCCACCTTGTCGAGGACCTGGGCCTCCTCTTCGGAGGCCTCCTCGACCTGCTCGCGGAGGCTGCGGATCTGGTTGTCGATGTTCGCCTGGCGGGCGGCCTCGGCGCCCGAGGTCGTGGTCGTGGTCACCGGCGGCTTGCGGGTCGTCGAGGTGGTGGTCGACGTCGTCGCCGCGGTTGTCGCCGCGGCTGTCGAGGTGGAGGCGACGAGCGCGACGAGGACGGCCAAGACCGTGCCCGCCCGACGAGCCGAACTCACTGCATCAACGATAGCAACAGGAGCCTCAACACTCGCGGCGGCGTCGGGAGCGCCAGCGAGCAGCCGCCAGTCGAGCGGCAAGGCCTCATGCCGGACGGGCCCCTCGCCGCGGAGCGAGACGTCTAGACGTCGAGGAAGCGGCTCACCGCGATGGCGGAACCGACGCCGCCGACGATGGCGCCGACGACGAGGATGAAGAGCCCCGTGCCGAGCACGTCGCCACCCGAGACGACGAACTGGCCAAGCAGCGAGTTGTCCTCGATGAGGCGCTCGATGATCGTCCGGCCGAACCACATGAAGAGGATGGCGAACGCCGCGCCGACGATCCCCTGGAACATCCCCTCGAGCATGAACGGGATCCGGATGAACCAGTTCGTCGCGCCGACGAGCTTCATGACCGCGACCTCTCGGCGCCGGGCGAAGATCGCCATCCGGATGGTGTTGAGGATCAGGAGTGCCGCCGAGAGGAGCAGCACGCCTGCGATCACCGCGATCCCCCACTTCAGGTAGAAGGTGACCTTGATGAGGGTCTCGACCGTCTCCTTGGCGTAGACGACCTCCTTCACGCCCTCGCGCTTCTGGAAGCGCTCGCCGACCGTGTCGACGAGCTCCGGCTGTCGGGGCACGACCCGGAACGACGGTGGGAGGTCCTTGGCGGTGACGCTCTCGACCATGTCCGGCGAGTTGGCGAACATCTGCTTGAACTCGTCGTAGGCGGCGTTCTGGTCGACGTACTTCACGTCCCTGACCTCGGGCATGGCCTTGAGCTCCGCCTCGAGTCCGTCCCGCTGGGTCGTGGCCACGTCCGGATTGAGGAAGATGTTGAGCTCCACGCCGCCCCGCCACTGCAGCGTCGCCTTGTTGACCGCCTGCTGCAGCAACAGCGCGCCACCGACGAGGAACAAGGACACGGCGACGGTGAGGACGGCCGCCGTCGTCATCAACAGGTTGCGCCGGAGGTTCGTCACCGTCTCGCGGACGACGTAATCGACCGAGATGGCCATGGGCTAGTGATCTCCTCTGCGGAAGGTGAAGGCGGCGACGCGGTAGGCGTGCACCAGGAGGACGACGATGAGGATGGCGAGGCCAAGCATGCCGAGTGCGGCGGGCCAGAGGGTGGACAGGTAGCTCGCCGAGCGGATCTGTGTCCCGTCGAGCAGCGTGGCCACCGCGACCGCGCGCTCTCGGGCGACGCTGATGCGGATGAGCGCGAAGGCGAAGGCGCCGACGGCGGTGCCGGCGATCGCGAGCGTCAATTGGCGGCGCCAGTGCAGGCGCGCGAGATCAGCAGCCTCGGCCGGCAAGGTCACGAACCGACGCCGTAGACACCCCGCGCCTGGTCACGGACGACGGTGCCGCGGTCGAGCTCGATGACGCGGCGACGCATGGAGTCGACGATGCCCTGGTCGTGGGTCGCCATGACCACGGTGGTGCCGGTGCGGTTGATGCGATCGAGAAGCCGCATGATGCCGACCGACGTGTTCGGGTCGAGGTTTCCCGTCGGCTCATCGGCCAGGAGGATGAGCGGCCGGTTCACGAAGGCCCGGGCGATCGACACCCGCTGCTGCTCGCCTCCTGACAGCTCGGTCGGCAGGTTCTCCATCTTCTTGGACAGGCCGACGAGATCGAGGATCTGCGGCACCTGGCTGGCGATGACGTGCTTGGGCCGCCCGATCACCTCGAGGGCGAAAGCGACGTTCTCGTAAACGGACTTGTTCGGGAGCAGGCGGAAGTCCTGGAAGACGCAGCCGATGTTGCGGCGCAGGTACGGCACCTTCCAGTGGCTCAGGGAGTTGATCTCCTTGCCCGCCACCCAGATGCTGCCGGCGTCGGGCTCCTGCTCCTTGGTGAGGAGGCGGAGGAACGTGGACTTGCCCGAACCTGAGGGCCCGACCATGAAGACGAACTCTCCTTTGGCGATGTCGACAGAGCAGTCGCGGAGGGCGACGGTGGTGCCCTTGTACGACTTGGTGACGTGGTCGAGGCGGATCATGGGTCCGTCAACGGTACCCGTTGTCCCGTGGGGAAGGGAATCATCACCCGCGCGTCGAAGGGTGGTCTGTGCGACGGCGGCTGGTCTGGTTGGCCGTGTTCGGGCTAGTCAGCGGCGTCTTCCTCGGAATCGGTGCGATTGCCGCAAATCCCTCGGTCTCCGACGAAGACGGCTTCGTGTCGCGGGTCGCCGACGAGCGGGATGGAGCGGATCTGCCCGGCTACTCCATCGCGTCCGACCTGGTCGACGTGGCGCGGCGGCACGCGGTCGAGATGCAGTCCCAGCAGCGGCTGTTCCACAACCCCTCGCTGGCGTCGGACGTCTCCGGCTGGGATGCGGTCGGCGAGAACGTCGGAAGGGGGTTGTCGGTCGAGGACATCCACCGTGCGTTGATGGCGTCGCCGTCGCACCGGGAGAACATCCTCAGCCCGAGGTTCACGCAGATCGGCGTCGGCGTGGTCGTGGACGAGGACGACGGCGAGCTCTGGATGGTGCAGGTGTTCCGCCGGCCGTCGGCACCCGCGGACGGCGGCGAGGACCGGGCGACGGAGAGCGGGTCCTCGGCGCCGGGTCCGGGTTCGACGGCCTCGCAGCCGACACCGCGCGCAGCGGAACCAGCCGCGACGGCGCCGTCTCCGGCGGTCGCGGCGGCAGTAGCGGGCGTCGGCGCGCCGGTGCCGACGATCCAGGAGGAGCCGGCGACGACGCTGCCCGTACCGCTCGGGACCGACGCGCCGGGACCGGTGGCGTCGTCCAGGGCGGTCGATCCGGCGACCGCGGCGTCCGGCACCGACCCGGATCGTCGCGAAGTCGAGTGGCCGGTCGCCCTCGCCGCGTCCCTCCTGATGCTGGTCGTCGGCGCCTTGGCGGTCCAGGTCGGCGGCGATCGCGTCCGGGCGCTCGCGCCGCACGGCCGGCGCCCGTCGTTGCTCGACGTGTGGGAGCTGGCGCTCGCCCGCTAGCGCGAGTGCGAGTCGCCTCGTGCCTCGGACTGCTGGCGGCGCCACCGGAGCCAGGACTCCATGAACTCGTCGAGGTCGCCGTCGAGCACGGCCTGGACGTTGCCGGTCTCATGGCCGGTCCGGTCGTCCTTGACCATCTGGTACGGGGCCTGGACGTAGTGGCGGAAGGCGTTGCCCCACCCCGCCTGTGAGGCGGGTCCGGAGATCTGCTCCATCTCGGCGAGGCGCTCCTCCCGCTGACGCTCGGCGATCTTGGCGGCGAGGACCTGCATGGCCCGCGCCTTGTTCTGCATCTGGCTGCGCTCGTTCTGGCAACTGACGACGATGCCGGTCGGCAGGTGGGTGAGGCGCACCGCGGAGTCGGTGACGTTCACGTGCTGTCCGCCGGCGCCCGAGCTGCGGTAGGTGTCGACCCGCAGGTCCTTCTCCTCGATCGTGACCTCCGCGCTGAGATCCTCGATGAACGGCGTCGGATCGAGGCTGGCGAAGCTCGTCTGGCGGCGGGCCTGGGAGTCGAACGGGCTGATGCGGACGAGGCGGTGCGTGCCCTTCTCCGCACTGAGGAGCCCATAGGCGTAGCGACCCTTGATGATGAGGGTGGCGCTCAGGATGCCGGCCTCGGCTCCGGGGCTGACCTCGTCGACCTCGTAGGTGAAGCCTCGGCGCTCGGCCCAACGGATGTACATGCGGACCATCATCTCGGCCCAGTCCTGCGCATCGGTGCCACCCGCGCCGGCATGGATCTCGCAGATGGCGTCGGTCTCGTCGTACTCGCCGGTGAAGAGGCTTCGGAGCTCGAGCGCGTCGAGCTCCTTCGTCAGCTGGGCGA
Organism: Acidimicrobiales bacterium; assembly: GCA_035525495.1. Taxonomy (GTDB): domain Bacteria; phylum Actinomycetota; class Acidimicrobiia; order Acidimicrobiales; family CADCTF01; genus DATLED01. The sequence goes on from DATLED010000086.1 coordinate 24,551, forward strand.
CCTCGTCCTCGATGTCCTGCGACTGCGACTCGTCCTGCTCCTCGAGCGACATCTCGTAGAGGGCCTCGGCGTCGTCGAGCTTGGTGGCGAGGTCCTCGAGGACCTTGACGTCGTCGCCGACCCGTCCGTATTCGGTGGTCACGGCGCGGGCGTTGTCCTGGTCGTCCCACAGGTCCGGCTTGCCGATCTCCACCTCGAGCTCGGCCTTCCGGGCGCGTTTCCCCGCGAGGTCGAGGTACACCTCGGCCTCGCCCAACCGCTTCCGGAGCGCGGCGAGATCATCGGAGAAGTTGCGCATGGCGGCGCGAGGCTACCGCCGCGACGTTCGGCTTCGGACGCCGCCGATGCCCGCGGCCCCCCTCCCCCTCGTTCTCCGGCTGGTCCCTTCTGGCGAGGCGGATGGGACCACGAAACAGGGTCAGGCGCCGTGGCAGTGCTTGAACTTCTTGCCACTGCCACACCAGCACGGATCGTTGCGGCCGACCTTCTCGTGCTCGGACCTCACGATCGGAGCCATCGGCGTGTCGGGAGCCGCCGCCTGCGGCGGCGGACCATCGCCTCCGGCCTCGGCGGACGGCGGCGGGAGCGCCGACGGCGACTGGACCGGGTCCTCGGCTGCGGTGAACTGCGACTTGGTGAGGTCGGGCTCCTCGGGCTCCTCGACGACGACCTGGACGTGCATCACGTACTTCACGTAGTCGACGTCGATGGACTCCATCATCTTGCCGAACATCTCGAAGCCCTCACGCTGCCACTCGACGAGCGGATCCTTCTGCCCCATGGCCCGCAGCCCGATGCCCTCGTTGAGGTAGTCCATCGCCGAGAGGTGCTCGACCCAGTGCTGGTCGATGATCTGCAACATGATGCGGCGCTCGAGCTCGCGCATGAGCTCCGCCGTGAGCTCCTCCTCGCGGCCTTCGTAGAACGACGTCGCCTCGGCGATGAACGAGTCCGTGAGCTGTTCCCGGGTGGCCGCCTCCTTGAGCTCGTCGGCCACGAACTTCGTCGGGTAGTAGGTCGTGACCTCGGCGAGCAGGCCGTCGACGTCCCAATCCTCGGGGTAGTCGCTCGTGCAGAACGTCTCGACGGCGTCGGTGAGCGCCTCCTCGATGAGCTCGACCGTCTCGTCTCGCAGGTCCTCGCCGTCGAGCACCTGCATCCGGCGGGCGTAGATGACCTTGCGCTGCTCGTTGTAGACCTCGTCGTACTTCAGGACGTTCTTCCGGATCTCGGCGTTGCGCGCTTCGACCGTCGACTGCGCCCGCATCACCGCCTTGGTGACCATCTTCGACTCGATGGGGACGTCGTCGGGCAACGCCTTCCCCATCACGTAGTTCATGGCGCCGGTGGCGAAGATGCGCATGAGGTCGTCCTCGAGCGACAGGAAGAAGCGGCTCTCACCGGGGTCGCCCTGACGTCCCGCTCGACCGCGGAGCTGGTTGTCGATGCGGCGCGATTCGTGGCGTTCCGAGCCGAGCACGTACAGGCCACCGAGCGCCCGCACCTTGTCGCCCTCGGCGCTCGTCTCGTCCTCGTACTTCGGGAGGAGGCGGGCGTACAGCGCGCGGCCCTCCTCGCTGTCGGGATCGATGCCCTGGGCGACGACCTCGTCGCGGGCGAGGCCCTCGGGGTTGCCTCCGAGGAGGATGTCGACGCCTCTTCCCGCCATGTTGGTGGCGACGGTGATGGCGTGCAGCCGGCCGGCCTGGGCGACGATGGCCGCTTCCCGCGTGTGCTGCTTGGCGTTGAGGACCGAGTGCGGGATGCCCTTCTTCTCGAGCATCCGGGACAGCACCTCGGACTTCTCGACGGACGCGGTGCCGACGAGGACGGGCTGTCCCTTGGCGAACCGCTCCTCCAGGTCCTCGATGGCCGCCTCGAACTTCGCCAGCTCCGTCTTGTAGATGAGATCGGGCTGGTCCTGTCGGATCAACGGCTTGTTCGGCGGGATCGGGACGACCGGGAGGCTGTAGGTGTTGGCGAACTCCGACGCCTCGGTCTCGGCGGTGCCCGTCATCCCGGCCAACTTCTCGTACATGCGGAAGTAGTTCTGCAGCGTGACCGTCGCCTGGGTGACGTTCTCCTGCTCGATCGGGACGCGCTCCTTGGCCTCGACGGCCTGGTGGAGGCCCTCGGACCAGCGGCGTCCCTCGAGGATGCGGCCGGTGAACTCGTCGACGATCTTCACCGAGCGGTCCTGGACGATGTACTCCTTGTCCCGCTTGTAGAGCTCCTTCGCCCGCAGCGCCTGCTGGAGCTGGTGGACGTAGTTGAGCTGGACGAGGTCGTACAGGTTCTCGATGCCGAGCATCCGCTCCACCGCCTCGATGCCCTCCTCGGTGGGGGCAACCGTGCGCTTCTCCTCGTCGACCTCGTAGTGCGCGTCGCGCTGGAGGCTTCGGGCGATGCCGGCGAACTGCGTGTAGAGCTTGGCCGCCTCGGTCGCGCTTCCCGAGATGATCAGCGGCGTGCGGGCCTCGTCGATGAGGATCGAGTCGACCTCGTCGACGATGGCGTACACGTGACCGCGCTGGCGCATGTGGTCCTTCGACTTGGCGAGGTTGTCGAAGAGGTAGTCGAACCCGAACTCCTGGTTCGTGCCGTAGGTGACGTCACAGGCGTAGGCCGCCTGCTTGGCGACCACGTCGTGGCGGACGTCGGGGATGACGATCCCGACGGTGAGCCCGAGCCAGTTGTGGATTCGGCCCATCCACTCGGCGTGGAACTTGGCGAGGTAGTCGTTGACGGTGACGAGGTGGACGCCCCGGCCGGTGAGCCCGTTCAGGTAGACGGGCAGCGTCGAGACGAGGGTCTTGCCCTCACCCGTCTTCATCTCGGCGATCCAGCCGAAGTGGAGGGCGGCGCCGCCCATGAGCTGGACGTCGAAGTGACGCTGGCCGATGACGCGCTTCGCGGCTTCCCGGACGACTGCGAAGGCCTCGACGAGGAAGTCGTTGAGGACGTCGGCCTCTTCTTCGCCGGCGGCGGTTCGGTTGGCCAGCTCCTCGCGGAACTCGACGGTCTTGTGCTTCAGGGCGTCGTCGGAGAGCCGCTCGACCTCCGGCTCCATGGCGTTGATCTCGGGAACGATGTCCTGGAGGGCGCGCACCTTCTTGCCCTCACCGGCGCGCAAGATCTTCGAGAACACGCTCACGCTGGGAGTCTACGGCGTGGGTTTCAGGACCTCAGCCGCGGCCGAGGGTCAACTATCCGGATCGTTGATGTCCAGGAGCCGCTCGCGGACGGCATAGATGACGGCTTCCATGCGCGAGTGCAGGTGGAGCTTCTCCAGGATGTTGCGGACGTGGTTCTTGACCGTGTTCTCGCTGATGTAGAGGTCGTCGGCGATCTCGCGATTGCTCATGCCCTTGGCCACGAGCTTGAGGACCTCGAGCTCCCGGGTGGTCAGCGTCGGGCTCGCGTACTGGTGCTTCTCGTTGACCCGCTTCTCGAGAGCGACGAACTCCGTGAGGAGCTTGCTGGCCATCGACGGGCTGATGAGTGTCTGGCCCTGCACGACCGCCCGAACCGAGTCGGCGACTTCCTCGACGCTGACCTCCTTGAGCAGGTAGCCGCTGGCGCCGGCCTTGATGGCCTCGAACAGGTCGGTGTCCTCGTCGCTGACGGTGAGCATGAGGATCTTGGTGCTCGGAACCCGATCGTGGATCGCCCTGGCCGCCTCGATGCCGTTGACCCGGGGCATGCGCACGTCCATGAGGACGACGTCGGGGGCGAACTCCTCGGCCTTGACGATGGCCTCCTCGCCGTCCTCGGCCTCGGCCACGACGTCGATCCCCTCCTCCGTGTGCAGGACCACGTTCAGCCCGCGCCGGAACAGAGGCTGGTCGTCGGCGATCATCACTCGAATGACGCCATTGCCCTCTGCGGATTCGTCGGCCACCGTTTTTCCCTCTCAGCCAGTTTCGTCGTGTGTCGTCGTCTGATCGGCACGAAACGCGCTAGTCCGCGTCGATCCGCCCGATCTGCCCAGGGTTTCGTCGCTCGACGTGGCCCTCTTGACCGGTTTTCGGCTTCCGGAACCACGGGCTCGCATGGCCCGACCGGTCCGGTCGTGCTCCGTCGACGGTCGACATCGTGGCGGGAGTGTAGGTCCGGTCCGAGAACGCGCCGCGGATGTCATCGACTCGCGCAAAGGGACCGCGTGCGGCTGACCTGGTCTTTGTCCCCACACTCGCCTGCTGAGGGGGTGGCAGATCGGACGTCGGCGGCCGGGCGAGCCCGACCCAACAGCGTCCTGGACGACCTGCTTCGCTCCTTCTCCGGTCCTTCGCCGCCAATCGGCTCCGGTCGGGCAGGGCTTACTCCTAAGCCGCACCATGCTCAGCAACCACGGGTTGCCTTACGTGGGTCGTTTCGCCTGCGACTGGCATCGACTTGCAACCACAGACCCGCACGCGGTCCGTCGAGGAGTCTACGGGCGGCGACCCTCAGTGCGCGGAGAGGAGCAGCAGCTCGGACGCGATGGCCTCGACGACGGCGCCGTCGTCGAAGGCACGGACCTCGGCGAGACGCCGGGCCCGGGCCACCTCGTCGACGCGGCTCCCCGCCGGCGGCACGGCCACCAGGTCGTCGAGCAGTCCCGAAGGGAGGTTCGTCCGGTCTCGTGCGGCGGTGCGGTCTGCCTCGGCCATATGACCTAAGGGTCGGCGCCGGTCGCCACCACCTTGAGAGGCGTTCGACCCGCCGTGACCGCATGGATCGTGGCCGCCCCCGCCGCTCGGAGCGTGCCCGCGGCCGCGGTCAGGGTGGCGCCCGTCGTCAACAGGTCGTCGACGAGGAGCACCCGGGAGTCCCCTCCCGGCGGGCCGCGCCGAGGGGCGAACGTCGGCCCGTGCCATCGCTCGGCGCGGCTGCGTCCGGTCTGCGGCGGCCCCGGCCCGCGCCACAACCGCGCCGCACACGGCACGACCAGTTCCCGGGCGAGGTCGCGCGCCAGCAACTCGGCCTGATCGAACCCCCGCCGTCGCCGCCGCTGGGCCGTCGTCGGGGCCCACGTCACGACGTCGATGGAACCTGCCGCGGTGGATCGGGCGACGAGCCCCGCCATCCCCGCCGCCAGCCACGCCACCGCGCTTCGGGCGTTGCGGTACTTCAAGCGAGCCACGAGCTCTCGGCCCACGCCTTCGTAGGCGAGCAGCGACCGGCACCCATCGAGCCCGCGTGGAACCGGACCAGGCGGCGCCGGTCGGAGCAGGAGCCAGCACGACCGGCACGGCGCCGCCCCTGGCCTCCCGCACACGGGGCACGCCGCCGGCAACAGGGTGTCGAGGAGGAGCCGCGGGATCGCCATGGCGACGACCCTACGAAGGGGGTGTGACACTTTCGCCCGTGCCGCTGCGACGACGACGAACCGCGGCCGAGCGGACGACGGGCGCCCCGACGTCGTCCAACGGCGCCTCGGCGATGCATCTGTGGTGGGACCCGGACGCACCGACGAACGCGATGACGGCCGTCACCAACGTCGAGGCGACCCTCGAGGTCATCGAGCCGCCGAGCGTCGATCGCCTCTACTTCTGGGCGCTCCAGGCCACGTTCATCGATACCCGCGGCCGCCCCGTCGCCGGCGCCCACCTCGGCCTGCAGTGGCACGGCGCGCACCCGGGCGGCACGGCGGTCAACTGGGGCGGCTACCGCAACGACGGCAGCGGCCGAGAGCTCGACGGGGATCCGTCACCCCTCCCGAGCGCGACCGGCAACGCGAACACCCGCGACTTCAGATGGAGACCGCACACGCCGTACCGGCTGCGCATCGACGTCGACGGAACCGGCAGCGTGACCGACCTGTCGACCACGGAGCGGACCGTGGTCCGGCGCCTCCACGTCGCGGGAGCGCAAGCGCTGGCGAACGCCGTGGTGTGGTCGGAGGTCTTCGCCGACTGCGACGACCCGCCGACCGCCGTCCGCTGGTCGGACCTGGAACCCCGACCGCGGTCCGCTCGCGTCACCTACCAGTCCTTCGCCGACGGCGGGTGCACCAACACCGAAAACGGGTTCACGCAGCGCACGAGCACCCGACGAAGCACCCCCGAGGGCCCCCACCCGATGGCGGAGTAGCCGTTTTGGCAGCTGGATCCCGCCGCAGGCGGCGGGATCCAGCTGCCAAAAGCTCAGTAGCGGTAGTGCTCGGGCTTGAACGGCCCGTGCTGGGGAAGGCCGAGGTACGAAGCCTGCTTCTCGGTGAGCTCGGTCAGCCGGGCGCCGAGCTTGTCGAGGTGGAGGCGGGCGACCTTCTCGTCGAGCTCGCGGGGCAGCCGGTGCACGCCGATCGGGTACTGATCGAGCCGCTGGAACAGCTCGATCTGCGCGAGGACCTGGTTGGTGAACGACGTCGACATCACGAACGACGGATGCCCCGTCGCGCAGCCGAGGTTCAGCAGACGACCCTCGGCGAGGATGATCACCGAGTGGCCGTCGGGGAAGACGAACTCGTCGGTCTGCGGCTTGATCGTCACCCGCTGCACGTCCGACAGCCGGGCGAGGCCCGCCATGTCGATCTCGTTGTCGAAGTGCCCGATGTTCCCGACGATGGCGTTGTGCTTCATCCTGCCCATGTGCTCGGCCGTGATGACGTCGCGGTTGCCGGTGGCGGTGATGAAGATGTCGGCCTTGTCGAGGACGCGCTCGAGGGTGTTGACCTCGAAACCCTCCATGGCCGCCTGCAGCGCGCAGATCGGGTCCACCTCGGTGACGATGACGCGGGCGCCCTGCCCCTTGAGCGACTGCGCGCAGCCCTTCCCGACGTCGCCGTAGCCGAGGACGACGGCGACCTTGCCGCCGATCATCACATCGGTGGCGCGGTTGATGCCGTCGATGAGCGAGTGGCGGATGCCGTAGAGGTTGTCGAACTTCGACTTCGTCACCGAGTCGTTGACGTTGATCGCCGGGAACAGCAGCGTGTCCGCCTCGAAGCGCTGATAGAGGCGGTGCACGCCGGTCGTCGTCTCCTCGGTCACGCCCTTGATGCCGTTGCCGATCTGCGTCCAGAGGTTGGGCGACTCGGCGAGCGTGCGCCGCAGCGTCGCCAGCACGACCTTGAACTCCTCGGAGTCGTCGTCGGTGTCGGCGGGCACGGCGCCGGCCTTCTCGAACTCGGTGCCGAGGTGGACGAGCATCGTGGCGTCGCCACCGTCGTCGAGGATCATGTTGGGACCCTCGTTGTCGGGCCACCGCAGGATCTGCTCGGTGCACTGCCAGTACTCCTCGAGCGTCTCGTTCTTCCAGGCGAACACCGGGACGCCGGCGGCGGCGATCGCCGCGGCAGCGTGGTCCTGGGTCGAGAAGATGTTGCAGGACGCCCAGCGCACCGAAGCCCCGAGCGCCGTCAGCGTCTCGATGAGGACGGCCGTCTGGATCGTCATGTGGAGCGACCCGGCAATGCGGGCCCCGGCGAGGGGCTGGCTGTCGCCGAACTCGGCCCGCAGCGCCATCAGGCCGGGCATCTCCTCCTCGGCCAGTTGGATCTCCTTGCGGCCGAAGTCGGCGAGGGCCAGGTCGGCGACCTTGAAGTCGCCCGTGGTTCCCGTAGTGGATGTGTCGGTCATGAGCAGTCGTTCCTCCGCGTCGGACGAGACCCGAGATGGGTCGGATCGTTCGAAGCGGGCTGGGGTCTGCTGACACCACTCGGTACAGCCCGGATCGACCCCCAGCCTACCGGAGCAGGACCGGCAGCACCGCAGCGGCGTTGAACAGCGAGTGCGCCACCATCGTCGGGCCGAGTCGCCCGTAGTGCCGCGCCGCCAGTCCGAGCACCAGCCCGAAGACGCCGACGCCGAGCACGATGCCGACGTTGCCGAGCCCTTCGGCCGGTGTCACGTGGATGAGGCCGAACACGACGGCTTGGAGGAACGCCGCAGCCACGCCGAGCCGCACCATCGAGCGCTGGAGCAGCCCGCGGAAGAACAGCTCCTCGACGAAGGGCGCGCCGACCATCGTGGAGCCGACCACGACAACGGCACCCAGCAGAGACTTCGCCTGGTCCTCGATGAAGTTCGTGTTCGTCCCGACGAGGTCGGGGAACGACGAGAGCAGCTGCTGCACGCCCGCCGCTGCCAGGAGACCGACGACCGCGACGAGCGAACCGCGCACCAGGTCCATCGGTTCGAACGCCAACCCGAGGTCGCGGCGCAACGACCGCGTGCCGAACGACGTGCTCGTGACCAGCGCCGCGCCGACGAGCGGGACCCACAAGCCGACGAACGAGGCCACGAGCAGAGCCGGTCCGTTCCTGTCGTGGGTGACGGCGAGGGCGATGCCGCCGAGCACCGACGCCACCACGATGCCGGCGAGGAACCCGGCGGCGGCGATCACGAGCGACGGCAGCGCCGGGAGCCGCGTCGGTGGCGCCTCGGGCCGGGGGTCAGTCAGTGGGGAGGAACAGGGGCGTCGGCGAGTGCCCCTCGAGGATGTCGGTCATTCGCTGCTCGATCATCGGCGCCCACTGGGGATGCGTGAGGATGTAGAAGCGATCGGTCTTCACGGCGTCGAGCACCATCGCCGCGACATCGGCGGGCTGCAGCCCGTTCTCGAGCATCGCCTTCAACGGCGACGCCGCGCCGCCCTCGAGCAAGTTGGGGCCCTCGGCGTTGCGCAGCTCGTCGGGCCGGTTGCGCCCCGACTCGCCGATCCCGGTGTTGACCCATCCCGGGCACAGCACGGACACGCCGATCGACGAGCCCATCATCGTCAGGTCGCGCAGCAGGGTCTCGGACATCGTCACGACGCCGTGCTTCGACACGTTGTAGGCGCCCATCATGGCGCTCGACGTCAGCCCGGCCATCGACGCCGTGTTCACGACGTGGCCCGGCTCACCGCCGGCGATCATGCGGGGGACGAACGAGCGGATGCCGTGAATGACGCCCCACAGGTTCACGCCGAGGACCCACGCCCAGTCCTTCTCGCTCAGCGTCCAGATCGGCCCACCGGCGGCGACGCCGGCGTTGAGGTGGACGACGTGGACCCCGCCGAACTCGTGGATCGTCTCGGCCGCGAGGGCCTCCACCGACTCACCGTCGGAGACGTCGACGCGCACCGGCAGGACGGTGTGACCGAGGGCGCGCAGATCCGAGGCCGTCGCTTCGAGGCTCGGCTCCTCGATGTCCGCCAGCACGACCTTCATGCCGTGCTCGGCGAACGCCGTGGCCGTGGCGCGGCCGATCCCGCTCGCCGCGCCGGTGACGACCGCGACCTTGCCCGCGAGGTCGGCGATCACGGGTGGTCCCCGGTCTTGAGGCGCTCCTTGAGATCGACGAGCACCGGCACCGGACCGGGGTCGATGCCCTCCTGGAAGGCGAGGTGGAGCGACACGAAGTCGCCCATCAGTATGAGGTCGAGGAGCTGCGCGAGGTCGCCGTCACCCTCGGCGTGGATCTCCTCGATGCCGCCGACGACTTCGCGGACGTACTCGGCGGTGAGCTCGAAGCGCCGCGTCACCTGCGGGTGCTCGGAGTCGTGGCGCAGCGTCACGAGGGTGAGCACCTGGCGGGTGACGTCGCCGTGCTGGCCCCAACCCTGGATCTCGTTGTGGCAGAGCTCGGGCTGCGCCGCCCAGAACGCCGGCGCCTTGGCATTCTCGTTGATCTGCGTCTTCCACCGCTGTGCCGCCGTGGCGCCGATGCTGCCACCGCCGTGGATCAACGTCATGGTGCGACCGATGCGACGGGCGAGCTGCTCGGCCTCGTTCCCGTCCTTGACGAGCGCGTCCCGGCGGCGCTCGAGCTGCGCGACGGCGAGGTCGATCCACTGCGTCGCGCCGGGGAACAGGCCGATGTCCTCGAGGACGACGAGGGGCGGGATGGCCATCGCACCAAGCGCGGCGCGCGGCTGAGGGATGTCGGGCACGGGGATGACCGGCGCGCCCCATCCGGCCGCCAGCTTGCCCAGTTCCCCGCCCTGGGTGACGGCCACGATCCTGGCGCCCTGCATGGCCGCCTCGGTCGCCGCTTCGATGGTCTCTTCGGTGTTGCCCGAGCACGAGATGGCGAACACGAGCGAGCCATCGCCGACGAAGGCCGGCAGCTCGTAGGACTTGGTGACCGTGACCGGGACCGACATGAACGGCCCGGCCGCCGCCGTGAGGATGTCACCGGAGACGCCGCTGCCGCCCATCCCGAGGACGACCACGTGCTCGATCGACGCCTTGTCGGGGAGCCCCTCGATGCCGCGCGCGTTGGCCGCGGCCGTCTTCACCTGCTCGGGGAGGCCGGCCGTGAGGTCCCACATGCCGACCGTGTCGAGGTGAGCCGACGCCATCTATGCGCTCGCGTCCCAGGTCGGCTCGATGCCTTCGGCTTCGGCCTTGGCGAGGATGCGGGCGTCCTCGGCGTCGTCGACGGTCTCGGCCTCGTCGATGAGCATGATCGGGATGTCGTCCTTGATGGCGTAGCGGCGCTTCAGGCGGGGGTTGTAGAGCGCGTCCTCGTCCTGGAGGTAGAGGAGCGGCCCCTTGTCCTCCGGGCAGGCGAGGACTTCGAGGAGCTTCGGGTTGAGCGCCATCAATCGGTTCCCTTCATGAGCTTCTGGACCTCGTCGACGTGGGCCGCACAGCTGGCGGTGTCGGATGCTTCGAGGTTGAGACGGAGGAGCGGCTCGGTGTTCGACGGGCGGAGGTTGAACCACCAGTCGCCGAGGTCGACGGTCAGCCCGTCGAGGCGGTCGAGCTCGGCGCCGGCGGCCTCGAAGTGGGATGCCACCTCTTCGATCACGGCCAGCGGATCGTCGACGGTCGTGTTGATCTCGCCGGACGCGGCGTAGCGCTCGAAGGGCTTGCGCAGGTCGGACAGCTTCTGCCCGGACCTGCACAGCAGCTCCAGGATCACGACCGCGGCGATGAGCCCCGAATCGGCGCGGTAGTTGTCGAGGAAGTAGTAGTGACCCGAGTGCTCGCCGCCGAAGACGGCGCCGGTCTTCGCCATCTCCTCCTTGATGAACGAGTGGCCGACGCGCGTGCGGATCGGCGTTCCCCCGTTCTCCCGGACGACCTCGGCGACCGCCTTCGAGCAGATGAGGTTGTGCAGGATCGTCGAGCCTGGCCGCTTCTCGAGCATCGCCTTGGCGACCATCGACGTGGTGAGGCTGCCGGACACCGGCTGGCCGAGGTCGTCGACGAGGAAGACGCGGTCGGCGTCGCCGTCGAAGGCGAGGCCGACGTCGGCGTTCGTCTCGAGCACCCGCTTCTGCAGATCGACGAGGTTCTCCGGCTGGATGGGGTCGGCGGGATGGTTCGGGAACGTGCCGTCGAGCTCGCCGTAGAGGATCTCCAGGTCGAACGGCAGCTTGGCGAAGACGCCGGGGACGACGTGGCCGCCCATCCCGTTGGCGGTGTCGGCGATCACCTTGAGCGGCTTCATCACGGAGACGTCGATGAAGCTCATCACGTGGTCACCGAAGGCCGCCAGCAGATCCTGTCGGGTGACCGAGCCGCCCGTCTTCGAGCCGTCGCGCCCGGGATCCTCCGCGGCCAGGTCGCGGATCTGCGTGAGACCAGTGTCCTGGCCGACGGGCTTGGCGCCGGCGAGACAGAACTTGATGCCGTTGTACTGAGCAGGGTTGTGTGACGCCGTGAACATGGCGCCCGGGGCGTTCAGCTTCCCGGACGCGAAGTAGAGGAGGTCCGTCGAGCACAGGCCGAGGTCGACGACGTCGACACCCTGGTCCGTCACTCCCTCGGTGAACGCCTTGGTGAGCTCGACACCGGAGGGCCGCATGTCGCGAGCGACCAACACCCGCTCGTTGTCGGCGAAGCGGGCGAAGCCGCCACCGATGGCGTAGGCCAGGCTCGCATCGAGCTGCTCCGGGACGACGCCGCGCACGTCGTACGCCTTGAAGATCTGGTCGAGGGACGCCATGACGCCCGGGACTCTAGGGCGTGGTCGCCTGCTCCAGCACGTCCGCGCCATGGCGTTCGGGCAGGCCAGGACCGGCCACCACGAAGGGGTCGACGTGCTCTGCGGGGGGTGGCGGCGGCGGTTGCGGGAGCTCGACCGCGCCCCGGCGGGCGAGCCACACGAGCACGACGAACGACAGCAGCGTGATGGCCCATGCGCCGAGATCGAGACCGGTCCACCCGTAGTGCAGGTCCACGTGCGTGGACGTCGGCACGACGACCATCAGGTTCGGTGTGATCCGCCACGGCCCCTCGGCGCCCTTGGCCTTCCAGTTCGGGAAGTAGGACATCCGCACCACGACCGGGGTCCCTGGACGATCGACGTCGAAGCTGATGCCGTCGTCATCGCTGCGGATCCCGGAGACCCGTGCCGGCCGGACGGCGGTCGGCGGCACCGAACGCGACGGGTCGGCGATGCGCGCCCACTCCTTGGGGCCGCCGGTGGCGAGGGGGATGTCCCGACGCTCGGCGTCCTGGTACCAGGCGACCGCGGCGTCCAGCCATCCCTGCTTCGTGTCGACGCCGGACTCGACAACAACCGGTTCGAACGAGAGCGGCGACACGAGCTCGCTGTCGGCGACCTCGTACACCTGCCACGACCGGGTCTTGGTCCCGTCGGGATAGTTCACCGACGCGCCGGAAGTCGTCGTGATGAGCGAGAGGTCCGGGTTCTGTGCCGCCTGGGCCTGCGCCTCCGGGGAGATCGCCAGGTAGTACTTCACGCCGAGCAGCTGTAGGTGCTCGACGCCCTTGGACACATCGAGGTCGCGATAGGGCAGGTCGCGCATGGCCCGCGACGGCGTCCGCGACAGCTCGGACTGGTTCAGGAAGTGGTACGGCACCGTCGCCGACGACTCGAAGAACAGGCCCTCCATCGAGCCGATGCAGCCGTCGGTGAAGTAGGGCAGCAGCATGAGCCCCATCGGCGTGCCGAGCCGGTTCAGCTCGGGCTCGTACTCCCACATCGCGCGGCCACAGCCCTCGGACTTTCCGATGTCGTCCATCGTCGAGACGAGCTCGCGGTACTCGGGGTAGCTGTCCTTGCGCTCGTAGCCCGAGTAGTTCCAACGCGCCCACGCGGGCACGAAGCTCGAGTCCACGATGTCCTTCTCGACGAATGGGATCGACGCCTGTCCCGGCAGCTCGATGCGCCCCGACGCGAACACGCCGAGCGGAAGACCGGTCAGGACGATGGCGCACAGCAGCCCGCCGAGCGCGGCGACGTACGGCGCGGGACCGGGTCCGATGCGTTCGGGGATCGGGATTCGCTGTGGGTCGTCGGGGTCGAAGGTCGGCGCGGGCTCGAAGCGGGCGAAGGCGTCGCGCAGCAGGAGGCTGATCTCGGCGATGCCGACGGCACACAGGAGGTACACCGCGAGGTACCAGAACGGCAGGAACCGCGCGTTCCAGATGGCGCCCTTCGGGACGAAGCGGAAGGCGGCGGCGGACATGAGGGCGATGCCGGTGAGGACGACGACGCCGCGCCGCCCTCGCGCGATCCCGGCGATCGCACCGAAGGCGGCGACGGGGAAGACGAACTTGAGGTGGCGGGTGACGACGTCGGTCGCGGCGTCGTCGGTGCGCAGCCATGGGAAGAGGTTGTGCACGTAGTCATAGGTCCGTTCCCACCCCATGTCGTTGCTGAAGGGGAGGCGGCCGATGAAGGGCACGAACCAGAAGGCGGCGACCGCCGCGCCGAGTGCGCCGACGATAACGACGATCCCCCACCGCGCCTTGTCCGGACGGCGGGTGGCGAGGAGCACTCCCGCGGCACCCACGGCGAAGGCCGCCGGTAGCAGGTGGCACAGCGCGGTGGCGCCGAACAGCACGGACGCCAGGCTGCGGCCGCGTCCGGTCTCGAGCGACCTCGCCAGCGCGGCGAGGAAGAACAGTGCCAGCGTGAGGCTGATCGAGAACGAGAACTCGCCGGCGAGCGTCGCCGCGGCGTTCCCGCCCCAGATCGTGTGGAAGCGGTCGAAGGCGAAGGGGACCGTCGAGACAGCGAGCAGCGCGGGGGTCGGGAACGGCAGTCGCAGCTGGCGCCCGAGAGCCGCTGCCGCGGCCGGCAGGGTGACGAGGCCGAGGACGGTGACGACCTTGAAGGCGATGCCGTAGGGCAGCAGCAGGTCGAGGGCGACGATCAGCAGGCTCGGCAGGGGGAAGTAGAAGTGCAGCGCCGGAAAGCCGGCGTACCAGTCGGGCGTCCAGCCGGTGATGCGCCCGTGAGGGAGCAGGTGGTCGCGGAGGTAGGCCGGGGCCCAGACGTGGGCGCCCATGTCGCCCCCGGCGGCCGTCGTGTTCGCAGCGATCAGCCCCGGTTGGAGCTGGAGGAGGATGTAGAAGCCGGCGACGACGACGATGACCCACGTGACGACGCTCGTGAGCGACGGCCGCCGGCGCTCGCGGCCGGATGGGTCGTGTCCTGAGTCGCCGTCGGCGTCGTCCCGCTGGTCGAGGAGCGCGCCCCCGCGACCGTACGTGGGCGTCTCGGGCATCGCCCGACATGTTGCCCCGGATCCGCACCCTTGTCGGGCGCGCCCGGCCCCGCAGGATGGTCAGCGGCGAACGGTCGCGAGGTCGATGACCTCGTCGACCTCGATCACGTCACCCCGCTCGTCGTCCCACCAGCGGCTGTCACAGCGGCTGCACGAGTGCAGCGTCACGTTCTTGCCCTGCAGCGTGACGCCGATCTCGACGAGCTGACGCGCCGAGCACGTGGGACAGGCCATCGCGGTTCCTCCAGTTGGGTGCGGTGCCGGAACCCTCCAAGGCCGGCAGCCGACGACACGGGAGCATCGGCGGATCCCGAAAGAACCTTGAGCGGAGCGGCTCTCCTGCGGAGCGAACCGACTACGAGGCAATCGACGGGCGGAGCTGGATGATCGGCGTCCGCCGGTCCTCCAGGGCCCAACCCACGGGAACCTTCAGGCGGGCGGCGTGGCCCGAGCAGAGGTCGTAGGCCGACGGCTCGCGCTCCTCGTCGAGGTTGTCGAGCCAGACCGACCGGCTGCCGTACTGGTAGGTCAGCGTCGCCGCGGCTGGCGCGCCGCATGTGGGGCGTGCGCAGTGGCGAGGGGCATCCATGCACCAAAACGTACCCATGGCCTGGGCGAAACAGTTGGATGGTCGCCCCTACCATTGCGGCATGAGCCGCCCGCCGCAGGACCTGCGCCCGAACGGTCGGGACGACCGCTCGGACCGACCGGAGCGGCCCACCATCCCGCGACTCCCGGGCACGGGCGGGTCGGGCAACGGCACCGACCAGAGCTGGCGGTGGGTGTTGGCGGTCATCGGCGTCCTCGTCGTCATCGCCCTGCTGCTCTCGCCGTTCTTCAACAGCGCCGCCACCGACGAGCTCAGCTACACGGAGTTCATCGCCGCTGCCAAGAAAGGGCGCATCTCCACCGCCGACATCGACAACACGACGGGGCGGATCACCGGCGAGCTCGAGGGCGCCCAGAAGAAGAAGTTCACGGCTGACGGCCCGACGACCCAGATCGACGAGGACGTGAAGCTCCTCCGGGAGAAGGGCGTCGAGGTGCGGTTCGACACGCCGACGCCGAACCTCCTCTACCAGTTCCTCCCCTACGTGTTCTTCCTCGGGCTCATCATCGGGTTCTACGTCTGGATGGCGCGCCGGGCGCAGGGCCAGATGAGCGGGATCATGTCGATCGGCAAGAGCCGCGCCAAGGTGTTCTCGACGGAGAAGCCGAAGACGACGTTCGGCGACGTCGCCGGCTACGAGGGGGTGAAGCAGGAGATCACCGAGGTGGTCGACTTCCTCAAGCAGCCTGGCAAGTTCAAGGAGGTCGGCGCCCGCATCCCCAAGGGCGTCCTGCTCGTCGGGCCTCCGGGCACGGGCAAGACCCTGATCGCTCGCGCCGTCGCCGGCGAGGCGGGCGTGCCCTTCATGTCGGTCACCGGATCGGACTTCATGGAGATGTTCGTCGGCGTCGGCGCATCTCGGGTGCGCGACCTCTTCCAGACGGCCCGCAAGCAGGCGCCGGCGATCATCTTCGTCGACGAGATCGACTCGATCGGTCGCAAGCGGGGCGCCGGTCTCGGCGGCGGGCACGACGAGCGGGAGCAGACCCTCAACCAGATGCTCTCGGAGATGGACGGATTCGAGACGACCGAGGGCATCGTGATGATGGCGGCGACGAACCGTCCCGACATCCTCGATCCGGCGCTGCTCCGTCCGGGCCGCTTCGACCGTCAGATCGTCGTGCCGCTGCCGGATCTCGAGGAGCGGCTGCCGATCCTCCAGGTCCACTGCAAGGACAAGAAGATCGGCCCCGATGTCGACCTGTCGCTGGTGGCGCGGGGTACCCCGGGCATGAGTGGAGCCGACCTCGCCAACCTCGTGAACGAGGCGGCGCTGCACGCCGTCCGCCGGGGCGGCGATGCCGTCGCCATGGCCGACTTCGAGGCGGCACGTGACCGCGTGATCATGGGCCAGCGGCGAGAGTCGATGGCGCTGTCGGACGACGAGAAGGAACGGGTCGCCTTCCACGAGGGCGGCCACGCGGTGCTCGCCTACGTCCTGCCCTCGGCCGATCCCGTGCACAAGGTGACGATCCTCCCGACCGGCATGGCCCTCGGCGTGACCCAGCAGCTCCCGATGGAGGAGCGCCACATCTATCCGCGCGAGTACATCGAGGACTCTCTGTGCGTCCGGATGGGCGGGAGGGTGGCGGAGCTGCTCGTGTACGGCGACCTGTCCACCGGTGCCAACAACGACCTCGTCGGCAACACCGAGCTCGCCCGGAAGATGGTGCGGGAGTGGGGCATGTCGGACCGGATCGGGCCGATGGCATGGGGCTCGCAGGGGCAGGTGTTCCTCGGCGAGGACCTCATGCACACCCGCGACTACTCCGACGAGACGTCGCGGGTCATCGACGAAGAGGTCGAGCGCATCCTGCGCCAGGAGGAGGAGCGGGCGGTCGAGCTTTTGCGCGAACACCGCCGCGGGCTCGACGGGGTCGCCGCCGCGCTGTTGGAGAGGGAGACGATCGACGGCGCCGAGGTCAAGCGGCTCGTCGACCTCGCCGCCGGCCGCGACGTGCGGACGGTGTCGGTTCCGCGCCTCGGTCCGGACACCGACCCCGGGGGGACGGACGCGGACGAGACGCTGCTGGAGCCGAAGGTCGGCTGACCGCTCCCGTTCAGCCCGGCGAGTCGTGGAGGGTTCCGAGCCCGGGCTCGGGACTCGACCCGGGGACGCGGGCTTCAGCCACGGCCGCCCAGAGGTCGGTCGCCGACGGCACTCCGACGAACGATGCGCGGACGACGCCGTCGGGGTCGGCCACGACGAGCGTCGGGACGACGTCGATGCGGTAACGGGAGTGGAGGTCCTTGCGCGATTGGTACGGGACCTCCGTCACCGCCACCTCGGGGCCGGAGAGGACCTTCGCCTTGGGGACGAGCTTCTCGCACGACTCGCACGTCGCCGACGTGAACACCGCCACCAGCCACGGTCGGTCGCGTCCCTCGAAGTCGTCGCGGTCGAGCTGGGTCGGGACCTCCCAACGGGTCGGCTGCGTCGGCGGGGCCGGCTTCCGCCGCTCGAGGACGACCGCGACGGCGACCGCGACCCCGAGCAGCACGAGGGCGATGAGGACTCGCTCCACCGTCCGATCATGCACCGCGGCCCGCCGTTGGCTACAACTGCGGCGTGACCGACAGCAGTGGGCGCCACCACGAGGAGACCTTCAACCCGGCGACGCTCGGCATCACGCCGTCGTCCTCCGAGGCGCTGGAGGTCGCCGGCAAGTCGCCCGCCGGCTCGGCGAGGACGACCAACTGGCCGATGTGGATCCTCGGGCTGGTCATCATGATCGACCAGATCGATCAGAACATCGTGCGCGGCGCCCAGAACGAGATCGCCCGGGACCTCTCGCTCTCCGACACGCAGGTCGGTCTCCTGCTCTCGTGCTTCGTGCTCGTCAACGGGCTCATCAGCGTCCCCGCCGGATACCTCGCTGACCGCTGGCACCGGACGCGGACCATCGGCCACACGGTCATCGCCTGGTCCGGCATCACGGCCTTGACGGCTGCGGCGCCGAACTACGGCGCCCTGATCGCCATCAGGTCGGCCCTCGGCTTCGGTCAGGCGATCACCGAGCCTTCGACCGCCAGCCTCCTCGCGGACTACTACCCGTTGGAGAAGCGGGGCAAGGCGTTCTCCGTCCAACAGGTCCTCGTGTTCCTCGGGTTCGGCATCGGCCTCGCGGGTGGCGGGGCCGTCTCGGCGACGTTGGGGTGGCGGTGGGCGTTCGTCCTCGTGGGGACACCTGGCGTCCTCATCGCCCTGTTCGTCTACCGGTTGCGCGAGCCCGCTCGCGGTGAGGCCGACCGATTGAGCCTCGGGCTGAGCGCCGAGGGACAGGACGACGTCGAGGTGCGCAAGGGTTTGATGGACGAGGGCTTCGGGACGTTCGCCCGCGAGTTGTTCGCCGGCCTCCGGGCGGACATGCGGACGATCCTCGCCATCCCGACCATGCGCTACGCCCTCGTCGGGGTTTCGGCGCTGCTGTTCTCGATCACGGCCGTCGGCGCCGCGTTGCCGCCGTTCTACGAGCGCAACCTCGGTGTGAAACCCGGTCTCGCCGAGAGCTACGTCGGCGCCATCCTCGTGCTCGGTGGGATCCCGGGCGTGCTCCTGGGCGGACGGGTCGCCGACCGGTATGCCACCAGGATCAAGGGCGCCCGCATGGCCATCCCCGCGTACTGCGTGCTCGCCGGACAGACGGTGTTCGTCCTTTCCTACCTGAAGCTGCCCCTGGCGCCGACGTTCGCGCTGCAGGTGCTCGGCGCGTTCATCATCAGCCTCGCCGTGCCGGCGCTTCGCGCCGGACTCAGTGATGCCGTGCCGGCCAACCTGCGGGGCGCCGGGTTCGGCGCCTTCAACCTCGTGTCGGTGATCCTCGGTCAGGCGGCGGCGGCGGTCATCGTGTTCACGCTCGCCGACCTCTTCGGCGACAACCTCCGCACCGCGTTGCTCGTCGTCAGCCCACCGGTCTTCATCGGTGGACTGATCTTCCTGAAGGCCAAGGACCACATGGACGAAGATGCGGCGAAGATCTTCCAGGCGATCGTGACCGCCATGCAGGAGCAGCAGGCCAAGGAGGCGGCCGGGGCGGCATCGCCGGCGCCTGACGTACCACCCGAGCTCGAGAACTGAAGGGCGGCGTCGGGAGCGCTACAGCAGCGAGGGAACTTCAGCGCAGCGGGATGCCGCTGCTGAGGGCGATGCCGGCTGCGCCCACGAGGTAGACGCCGCGCTCGACGACCACGGGTGAGGACGAGCGCACGACGAGGGCGAGGCCCTCGCTCGTGAAGTGCTCACTCGCACGGACGGCGACGCGACGTCCCGCCTTCACCGGAAAGGCCGGGAGCGACGCGGGGGCGACGAGGCGGCCGGCCTCGAGCTCCCGGATGGTGACCTCCGCCTCGCCGGGGCCCGGGTTCAGCACGACGATCCACTCGTCGACGGTCGGCGTCGCCGCTCCCGCCGCGAGGACCCACTTCGTCGCGGTTCTCGTGGCGCCGAGGGTGTCGGCGACGCCCGTCCTCGTCGCGGGTGCGGCTGTCGCGACGCTGCGCTCGGCGACGACGGGGACGCCGTTGAGGGACACGACCGTCGCCGCGTGACCGACGCCGCGCGGCACCCGCTCCTCGTGGTTGGCGACGACCGTGAGGCGCGCCCGCGGCGCGACGGTCAGGTCGAACGGCTCGGCGGCGCCCTCCTCGAGCGCCAGCTCGATCGAGACCTGAGCCTCGCGGTTCGTCGGGTTGTACAGGTGGAACGACTCGGTGACCCCGTCGGCGACGAGTCCCTCCGGGAAGTACCACGTCTCACCCGGCGCGGGCGCCGCGAGGGCGAGGCTCATCCCCTTGGCTGCGCCGTTTCGGACCTGGAGGCGGTCGACGACGACCCGTCCGGTTCGGGCGATCGCCGTCATCGAGATGTGGGCGCGTCGACGCACGTGGTCGCCGACGTTGACGACCCGCAACGCGCCGCCCTTGACGACGAGCCCGGTGAAGTCCGATGGCACCGAGCGTCCGCTCTCGTGCACGAAGGAGAGGTCGACGATCGCGTCCTCGGGGAACGGGTTGTAGAGGGCCAGCAACATGCGGTCCTCGGGGTTGGCGCCCTCGCGTGCGGTCGACCCGTCGGCGAGGTACCACCGCTCGGACGCGGACGACGCGCAGGGTGCCGTCGAGAATCCAAGCGGTCCGGAGATCTGGTGCTCGACGACGACGTCCCCGCCGTCGAGCTCGACGAGGGCCGCGGCGAACGGGGCGGCGACGACGTCGGCGTCGTTCACCGCCTTGCGAGAGCGTGCGGGCACCTCGAGCGGGACGGTCTTGGCCTCGCCCTCGCTCGGGACCACGCGGATCGTGCCCTTCAGCGCGCGGTCGCCCGGGTTGGCGACGACGACGGTGCCGGAGGCGACGACGCCGTCGGAGCCCTCGGCGCGCGAGGTACCGCCGGCGCAGAACCACGTCGAGGAGAGCGACGTCGACGGCGCCGCCACCGGCATCGTCGCGGGAAGGGTTGCGGCATGCCGGTCGGTGGCGGTGGGGCGCGCCGCGCGGTCGGCGAACCCCCCGGCTACGAGCAACGCCACGAGCACGGCGATCACGGGCGCCCGCGGCATCGACCGGTCCTGCGTCGCCTCGGTGAGGTCGGGAGCGGTCACGCCAGCTCCTCGCGGCGGCGGTGCAGGCCGGCGACGACCACCCGGATGGCGAGGACCCACAGTCCGAGCTCGAGGACGAGCGCGGCGAAGCGGAAGGGCGACGTGCGATACGTCAACGTCGAGGACGGCCGCGCCGGGGCCGAGAACGCGTTGGCCCATCCGAAGGCCTTGCGATGGGGAGCGTTCCGGCCCGCAGTGAACCGCCATCGTGACGAGTACGTCTCCGCGAGGTAGAGCTCGTGCCCAGGCCACGCGCCCTCGTAGCGTGTGGGACGCACCTCGTGCAGCACCGGGGTCGCGCCCTCGAGCTCCGTCGTCCTCGCGGAATCGGGGCCAGCGCGCCGACTCCCTTCGATGGCGGCCGGCGGCAGGACCGAGATCGTCGGCGCCCACGCGGCGTTCTCGTAGACGACGAGGGCTTCATCGGTCTCGATGAGTCGGAGGTCGATCTGGGCGCGGAGGGCGTCGAGGACGTCAGTCGGCACGGCGAGCCTCGAGGCTCCGCTCTTCGCAGGGGCTGCCCGCAGCGGGACGGCGACGTAACGGACGCCGAGGGGGGCGAGCAGGTGCCCGAGCCGGCTCGTCTCGCCGCGGCGGGCCACCGACAGCGAGTCGGCGAGGAGGCCGCTCGTTCCCTGGTCCGACGCCGCCCACAGCTCGGTCACCTCCGGCGCGCCGTTGCGGGAGCTCCCGTATGCAAGGCCGGTGTCGAGCCGCCAGCCGTCCATCGGCAACGCTTCCGGGTGGCCGGCCCACAGGACACGGAAGTCGCCCTCGGCGCGGCGCTCGGGCATCCAGCTGAGCAGCTGCGCGAAGTCCCTGTCGGGCATCCGCCAGCGGCCGTCGACGGCGCCGGCGACGATCGGCAACGTCGCCACGAGACCGGCACCGGCGGCCACCATCGACGCCGCCTGGCGCCACCCGAACGTGTACGCGGGGAGGTCGATCTCGAAGGCGGAGAGGCCGAGCACGGCGGACAGCACGAGCGCGGCGGCGGCAGGCGCGAGCAGGACGTCGACGACCGGCGGGTCGACGAGCAGCCATCCCCGCCCCAGCGCCCACGACACGCCCCAGACGACGATGGCGACGGACCACAGCCGCGCCGCCCATGCGAAGCGCCACCGGCGGCCGACGACGAGCGGGAGAGACGCGGCGACGAGGAGCGCCCACGCCATCGGGCTGTGGCCGAACGGGCCGATGCCGAAGCGCAAGAGCTCGCCGAGCCCTGGAGCCGACCCGACCGGTCGCCCCGACCCGGCGAACCCCGCCCACGTGGCGCCGGGGAGGACGAGTTCGAACGTCCACGGGACGAGCAGCAGGCCGGCGCCGAGGCTCGCCATGAAGGCGACGGCCAGGGCCCGGACGCCGGAGCGGACCTCGCCGCCGAGCAGCCCGCCGAGGACGAGTCCGGCACCGACGAGCAGTGCTGCGAACGTGATCGACGGCACGAAGGCGCCGACGACCGCGAGGAGCACGCCCGCGGTGACGGCTTGGAACGCCAATGAGCCGGGGCGTCGGACCCAAGGCGACGCCGGCGGCGGCGACGGGATGCGCGACCCGAACGGAACCGCATCGTCGTCTTCCTCGTCTGCGGCCTGATGGTGGTGCCCGGTGAGCGCAGCGATGGCGACGCGGAGCTCCTCGGTGTCGATCGGGTCGAGCGTGCCCGCCTCGGCGCCGAGGAGGTCCTCGATGGCGTCGAGCGGCCGAGGCTGGCGAAGGGGGCGACGCGACGGCACGCGCCGCACGACGGCCTCGTCTTCCGGCGGCGCACCGAACGGCGCCAGGCCCGTCGCCCGCAAGAGCCTCCCGAGCAGCCATGGCGCAGCCGCGTACGCGATCAGTCCGTCCCAACGCCCGCGCGAGAGGGCGTCGTAGGGCAGCGGCACTGCTGCATAGAGGACGGCCCCGACGAGGCGGGCGCGCCACGAGCCGAGGGGCGCGGTCAACCGATGCATCCCGACGATGCCCACGGGGAGCATGCCGACGACCAGAGCCTGCTGGAGCACACCCATCGCCCCGGCGAGCGCAACGCCGGCGAGGCCGAGGAGCGCGAAGGCCGGGGGCGCCGGCGCCTCGCCGCCGAGCCCGGTCGTGCGCCAGCCCGACACGAACTCCCGCAGGAGCGTGAGCGGGCTGTCGGGGAACGCTGCGAGCTGGCCGACCGCCGGGAGGGGCCCGCTGAGCAGCCGGCGCGATCCGAACGCGAGGACGGCGGCGAGGGCCAGCCACACGACGAGCGTCTGGCGGATCCCACCCGACGTCATCGCTCCGGCGAACTGCCGCCCGGCGGCTCCCATGCCGAGCGCTCGTTCCTCGGCGGCCAGTCCGCCCTGGAGCGCCGCCGACAGGCGCACGCTGCCGCGGGTCTGCAGGCGCCGGACCTCGCCGTCCTTGAGCGTCCGGTGCGACTGCGCCTGCTTGCGGGAGACGCGCACGTCCTTGCGACGGGCCAGGTTCCATCGCCACGCGTCGACGACGGCGCCGGCGACGCGGCGATGGCCCGAGAGCAGCGCAGCCATGCCCTCGACCGCCATCAGGATCAGGAGCTGAGGGACGACCCGCAGGAGGTGGAGCGGTCCGTACGACTTGAGGACCGTGCGCAGGCGATGGCGGAAGTACAGGCGAGCCACCTGCTCGCGCAGCTCACCGGTCGCTCCACCGAGACGCAACGGCCGCTCACCCTCGACCGTGGCCTCGCGGTGCCGGACGCGAGCGCTCGGCGCGACGACGACGCGGGCGCCGACGACCTGAGCGCGCCAGCACAGGTCGAGGTCCTCGCCGAAGAGGACGACGCCGGAGTCGAACCCACCAAGGGTCTCGAACAGGTCGGCGCGGACGAGCGTGCAGCCGCCGGGGGCGACGAAGACGTCGCGGACGGCGTCGTGCTGCTCCTGATCCAGCTCGTGGCGTCCGTAGGGACGGACGACGCCACCCTTGTCGGCGGACGCCCCGACGCCGAGAAGGCGCAGCGGGTCGTCCCACTCGACGAGCTTCGGCGAGACGATCCCGGCGTTCGAGCGGAAGGCCTCCTCGACGAGGAGGCGGATCGCGTCGACGTCCGGAGCGGCGTCGTCGTGGAGGAAGACGTAGTGGGAGGCGCCCTCGACGACACCGAGGACGTCGTTGGCCGCCGAGGCATACCCCGGGTTCTCGTCGAGCCTCCGCACGAAGGCCGAGGGCAGGACGGCGGCGATCCGAGGGGTCGGGTCGACCTCGCTGGCGGCGTCGATGACGAGGACGGACAGGTTCGGATAGTCCTGCTCGCCGAGGGCGGCGAGCGCCTCCTCCAGCCAGGGGCCCGGGTCGCAGGTCACGACGACGGCCACGACGGCCGGCACCCCGACGGGTGCGGTTGGCTCCTCGTCGATGATGGGCGCGGCGGACATCCGGCGGGTCACGCTAGTGGCCGTCCCCTTCGTCACCGGGCCCACCCGGTGCTAGCGGCTGTACAAAATAGTGCTTGCAATAGTTCGCACTCGCGAGTAGGGTGGCGGCATGGCCGAGAACCCCATGTCCGATCTGACCAAGACGCTGAAGGACGCCGCCTACGTGGCGATCGGCTTCGGCGTCATCGCCTTCCAGAAGGCCCAGGTGCGACGTCGTGAGCTCGAGAAGCAGCTCGGTGTGTCCACCGAGACGATCCGCGAGCAGCTGACCAAGGTCGCGGCCGATGCCGAGAAGAACATCGAGCCGGTCGTGGAGGCCGTCGAGGCGTCCCTCGACCAGCTCGAGGAGCGCCTCCCGGAGCAGGCTCGCGAGGTGTTCAAGCAGGTCCGCACCACCGCCAAGCAGGCGGGCGAGCAGTTCCGCACCTACGTCAAGGCTCCGACCGCCGCGTAGCCACCGGGCCGTTCGACCAACGTATCCCCCCAGGAGAACGGGCCCTTCGGGGCCCGTTCTTCTGTTCGGGCGTCAGCGGCGCAGCGTGACGCCGACCCAGAGCCCGGCGTCCCACGCCGATGCCCGGACCAACAACAGCCCGAGGCCGCGCAGCCGCTCGACGAACACCCACGGGGCCACCGGCTCTCCCTTCCCCCGGCACCACGCGACGTAGGCATCGTAGAGGTCGTCCTCCCGCTGACGGCCGACGGGCGCGTCGAGGCACCGGTCCTCGAGGAACCGCTCGGGCTCGATCTCGGGGCGGACGCGGACCCGGCTCCCGCGAAGGACGACGACGGCGCGGAGCAGTGACTCGACCGACGGACGCAGGAGGCTGCGGAACCATGCCACGACGACGACCGTGGCCACGATCCCCGCGGGGACGCTGAGGCGGGTCAGGGCGGCGACGGCGACGACGGCGACCACGAGCACGCCCCCGTGGACGACGGCATCCTCCCATGCCCGAGCGCGAGAGACCGCATGACGCGACGCCGGGTCCGGTGCTCGGTAGGGGCCGCGGGGGGCGGGAGGGGGCGGTGGCGACCACCTCCGTTCGGCTTCGGCGCGGCGGCGTGACCGGCGGGTGGGGACCGTCCCGGTGAGGATCTCATGGGCCGCGGCGACGACGCGGAAGAGCTCGTCGGTTCCACCCCTGTCCGGGTGGACGACGCGTGCGACTCGCCGATAGGCCAGGCGGATCTCGTCGTCGTTGGCGGCGCGGGCCACCCCGAGGATGGCGTGCGGGTCGATCGTCAGGCGGCCGGTGTCGCGGCCCGTCAAGGCGACGTCGAGGGCGGCGTCGACGAGCTCGACGAGACCGTGGGTGCCGCCGGCGCTCGGGGCGACCTTCGAGCGGAGCCGTCGGTGGGCGGCGCGGAGCTCGGTCCTCGTGGCGCGAGCGCCCTTGCCAAGGAGGAGCCGCGGATCCACGTCGGCGTCGTCAGCCCTCGGTGGGAGGATCCCGCCAGTAGGCGAGGACGTCGCGCAACGTCTCGTCCAGCGGGATCTCGGGCTCCCAGCTCGTCGCCTCCCGCAGCTTGGTCGGGTCGCCGCGCAGGACGGGGACGTCGATGGGTCGGAGGTCCACCGAGCCCGTCGACAGGGTGAGGGGCAGCCCGGAGAGCTCGATCATGCGACGGGCGAGGTCGCCGATGATGACGTCGGTGCCGGTGCAGACGTTGTAGGTCTCGCCGAACCGGCCCCGCTCGAGGAGGAGGCGGTAGGCGCGCACGACGTCGCGTACGTCGGTGAGGTCGCGTCTCGGCGTCGGGTTCCCCATCTCGAGGACGGTGGCGCCGCTGCGCTCGGCCTCGACGATGCGCTTCGCCAGATCCGACACGACGAATCCCGGTGACTGTCCGGGACCGATGTGGTTGAAGGGGCGGGCGATGACGACACCGAGATCGAAGCCGGTGGCGAACTGCCTCGCCGCGACCTCGGCTGCAACCTTGCTCGACGCGTAGGGCGAGACCGGCGCCGCCGGGAGGTCCTCCGTGAGCGGGAGCTGGTGCGGTTGCACCTGCCCATAGACCTCGGCGGAGCTGACGACGAGGACGCGGGGCTGGTCGGCGAGGCGGCGGGCGGCGTCGAGCACGTGGACGACGCCGGCGGCATTGACCGCGAAGACCCCTGGCGGGTTCGACCACGACGAGCCGACGGCGGCCCAACCGGCGAGGTGGTACACGACGTCGGGCCGGATCTCGGCGAACGAGCGGCGCACGGCGTCGGCGTCGGTGACGTCGACCTCCTCGCCCGTGGCGATGACCTCGTCGCCTTCCTTCTCGAGGTGGGACGAGAGCCAGCGGCCGACGAAGCCCCGCCCCCCGGTGACCAGCGCGCGCACTTGAGCACCCTACCGACGGCGACGCGGGCGCCCGGCGACGTCGGTGTAGACGGCTTCATGGGCCGCGGCGGTACCGTCCCAAGTGAACGCGGCAGCGACCTCGAGGCCATGTGCCCGCTTGGCGGCGCGCTCGGAGGCCGTCGACGGGTCGAGGAGCCGAGCCAACGTGCTCGCCAGTGCGTCGGGCTCGCCGGCGGGCGCGAGCCAGGCCGCCCCGTCGGTGAGGTCGTCCATCACGGAGCCCTCGGTGGTGACGACGGCTTCGGCGCCGCAGGCGAGGGCCTCGACGGCCGGCAGGCCGAAACCCTCTTCAAAGGCGGCGTAGACCACGGCTGCGGCTTGGCGGGCGAACGCCGGGAGGGCGGCATCATCGAGGTAGCCGGTGCGGACGATGCGGTCGGCGTGCGGGCTGGCGGCAACCGCTTGTTCGAATCGCTCGTGGCCCCAGCCGGACCCCCCGGCCACCGCGAGCAGGAGGTCGGGGTGATCGGCGGCGAGGGCATCAAAGGCAGCGACCAGGGTGGCGACGTCCTTGCGCGGCTCGAGGGTTCCCCAGAAGGCGACGTAGGGCGGACGGACGCCGAGAGGTCCGAGGAGCGCCCGGTCGGTCGCGGCGTCGCCGCGCGGCGAGAACAGGTCGTGGTCGATGCCGTGGGGGATGACGTGGACGGGGCACTGCGGGTCGAGCAACTCCTGCAGCCGGCGGGCGGTCGGCGCGCTGACGCAGACGATGGCGTCGGCGAGACGGACGGCCGCCTTGATGGCGCGGGTGAAGACGGCGACCTTCACCTTCTCGTGCCACTCGGGATGATCGAAGAACGTGAGGTCGTGGACGGTCACGACCTTGCGGACCTTGGCGAGCTCGGGCGTCGTGTAGTGCGGGCCATGGTGGACGTCGACGCCCCAACGGTCCACGAACCGTGGCGAGGCGACCTGCTCCCAGGCAAGGCGGCGAGCCCTGCCGTCGGGGACGACGGCGGCGACCGCGGAGCGGGGCGCGACCCGCTGCCACCGGTCGCCGTCGGCCCGTCGAGTCTCGAGCCGCAGCTCGATGTTGGCGCGGCGGTCGAGGGCAGCGACGAGCTCGATGACGTAGCGCCCGGCGCCGCGAGGATCGTCCGGGATGGCGCTGACATCGACGCCGACGACCGGCGCGCTGATCGCGCCGGTCATGCCGGCACCATCGCTTCCCACATGGCCACGTGCTGCGCGGCGGCGGCCCGCCAGGTCAGCTCGCCGGAGCGTTGCAGGCCGGCCGTCACGAGCTCGGCCCGGACGCGGTCGTCGGAGGAGGCGCGGACGAGGGCCGCGGCGATGGCCTTGACGTCGAGGGGGTCGACCTCGATCGCGGATCCGGTGCCGACGAGGGACGGCACGGCGCTGGCGACGACGGGGGTGCACTCGCGCATGGCCTCGACCGGCGGGAGCCCGAAGCCCTCGACGAGCGGGATGAAGGCCAGGCAACGGGCCTTGCGGTAGAGCCCGGCGAGCTCGGCGCCGTGCACCTCGCCCGCCAGCACGATGCCGTGGGGCACGGCCGCCGGCGGCAGCGCGTCGCCCCAACCCTCGGGCCCGACGACCACCAACGGCCACGGCTCCGGGAGCTCAGGACGGGCGAGCGCGTAGGCCTCGAGGAGGCGGCGCAGGTTCTTTCGCGGTTGGAGCGTCCCGACGGTGAGGAGGTAGCCGTCGCGGACGCCGAGCCCGTCGAGGATGCGCTGTGCGCCGTCGAGGTCCGCCGGCGGGAGGTGGTCGGCGCCCTCCTCGATGACCGCGACACGCGAGGCGGGCGCGCCGGCGGCGACGAGTGCGTCGGCTGCGCTGCGTGCGGGCACGAGCAGCACGCGCGCACCCGTGATGGCGCGTTGCAACGCGGCTTCGTGCCAGCGCCTCCCGCGGGGTGGGTAGGCCTCGGGAACCTCGCGCCAGGCGGTGTCGTGGACCATCACCGACGTCGGCGGGCTCTTCGCCAACGAGGGAAACGCCAGCGACGTCGCATGGAGGAGATCGGCGGCGACGTCACGCGGCGCGCCGACGAGGCCGCGGTCCCAGGCGCGCGTCAGCATCGGCCCCGGCAGGCGCGACGCGGCGACACGATGTCCGTACACGGCCAACGGATCGACGCGCCGGCCGCGAGGCGCTCGGCTGGCATGGAGCGTCACCGACGGGACCTCGGCGACGTCGAGCTCGGACAACCCCTGGAGCAACCCCAGGGCGTAGGTGCTGATGCCGACGGAGAGCGACCGACGCAGGTGCTCGACGACGAGCAGGACCTCCACCCTTCCTACCTTGGCGCCCGCGCCGCGTCCCGGTACAACTCGACGAGGCCGTCGGCGCACGCGTCCCACGTGTAGCGGGCCGCCTGCGCTGGTCCGCGACCCGCCAGCGAGGCGGCGACGTCATCGTCGTCCACGAGCTCCGCCAGTGCGCCCGTCAGCGCGTCGATGTCGCCCGCGGCCACGAAGCGCGCGGCGTCGCCCAGCACCTCGGGCAAGGATCCGACCGACGTCGCCACCACCGGCGTTCCCGCGGCCATGGCCTCGAGCGGCGGGTAGCCGAAGCCCTCGTACACCGAGGGCACGGCGAGGACGCGCGCCCCCGCGAGGAGGTCGCTGCGGGCGCCGACGTCGACCCACGACAGCCGCCGGACCCGATCACCGTGGCGCGCCATCGAGACGGCGGCGCCGAACGCCTGCGACCCCCAACCGTCGGGCCCGACAACGACGAGGTGGAGATCCGGACGGTCGGAGCCAAGGCGGTCGAAGGCGCGCACGAGATCGGGCAGGCCCTTGCGCGGCTCGACCGTTCCCAAGGCGAGGATGTAGCGCTCGGCCCCGACCAGCGCGCGTCCTGCGGCGGCGTCCCCCCGAGCGACGGCCTCGAGCCCCGACGGCACGACCCGCACCCGCTCAGCCGGGACGTCGAGGAGCTCGACGACTTCGTCCGCGATCGCCGTGGCCAGCGTGTGCACCCACGCGCCGCGTCGCACGGCGCGCCGCACGAGGTCCGGATAGCGCAGCGACGCAGGCGCGCACAGCCCCGGGAAGCGGACGGCCGTCAGGTCGTACACCGTGACGACGGTTGCGCTGCGCTTCGAAGGCGGCACGACGAAGTTCGTCCCGTGCACGACGTCGACGTCCCCCGTCCACCACTCCCCCGGAGGCCAGTCCCCCGCCGACCACATCCGGCCGAGCAACCCTGCCGGCATCGGGCGGTCGTGGACCCGGGTCCCAGGCGGCACGACGGCCGCCAGCGCACGACGCCCCCGGACCGTCAGCCCCCACGTCGACAGCTCGACGTCGGCCGCGCGCGTCGCGAGCGCCCGAACCGCGCCGCGCGTGAAGGTCGCCACACCCGTCCCGTCGCCGATCAGGGGCGTGGCGTCGACGGCCACTCGCAGGCGTCCCATCAGTGGGGGGAAACCTAATTGCGGGGTACGCTCGGTGACCCTCAGAAAGGGCTCGCCGCCTCCGCATGACCGACTTCTCTCTGCCCTCCCGGACGATCACGCCCAAGGGGCACCTCGGCACGAGGGTCCGGGACATCTTCCG
>DATLED010000088.1:0-32267 GCA_035525495.1 Acidimicrobiales bacterium
GTCGGCGGGGCCGGATCAGGCTGCCAGCGCCCAACATCACGCTGACGAGCACCAAGCTGGCACCCCCGAGGATCGCCACCGTCAGGTAGCTCCGGAGGAAGTCCGACATCGGGGCGGGAGCCTAGTGAGCGGCTTCACACGAGTGCCAAAGCGTGCGAAGGCGAGCGACGGCGGACCGCCGCCGCCCGGCACGAGACGCCAGACTGGGTCGATGGCCCCCAGCTACCACCGCCTGGGGGACGTCCCCCGGAAGCGTCACGTCGCCCATCGTGCGCCCGACGGCGAGCTCTACGACGAGGAGGTCGTCGGGCTCGAGGGGTTCAGCGGGCGGTACTCGATCCTCTACCACCGGTACGCACCCACGCGGGTGCTGCGGATCGCCGAGGCGTCGTTGCCGGTGCCGACGGAAGCACCGTCCGCAACGACCCTGCGACACCATCTCCTCCGGACCGCAGGACGGCTCGGCGCACCGGCGGCCGACGAGCTCGCCGGGCGGCACGTCCTGTTGTGGAACGACGACGTCCGCCTGGCCGTCTCGTCGTTCGCGGCGGGCGAGGGGCGGTTGGTGCGCAACGGGGGCGCCGACGAGCTGCACTTCGTGTTCGAGGGCGGCGGGCGGCTGGAGTCGCTGTTCGGCGTGCTCGAGTATCGGGCGGGCGACTACGTGTGTGTGCCGAAGGGGACGACGCATCGTTGGGTGGCGTCGGGCTCGGCGACGGCGACGCACCTCGTGATCGAGACGCCGGGAGCGGTGCGGCTGCCGCGCCGCTACCAGAACGCCGAGGGGCAGCTGCTCGAGCATGCGCCGTACTGGGAGCGGGACTTCCGGCGACCGATCGAGCTGTGCGCCCACGACGAGCGGGGCGAGTTCGATGTGTGGGTCCGGGTCGGCGATCGAGTCGCGATCTACACGCTCGACCACGACCCGTTGGACGTGGTGGCGTGGGACGGACACCTCTATCCGTACGCCTTCTCGATCCACGACTTCGAACCGGTCAGCGGACGCCAGCACCAGCCGCCGCCGGTGCACCAGACGTTCGAGCTCGACGGCGCCGTCATCTGCTCCTTCGTGCCCCGCCGGCTCGACGATGGGCCCGACGTGATCACGGCGCCGTACAACCACGCGAACCTCGACTCGGACGAGGTGCTGTTCTACGTGAGCGGGAACTTCTTCTCCCGTCGTGGGATCGAGCCGGGCGCGCTGTCGTGGCATCCCCGCGGGATCCCTCACGGACCCGCACCGGGGGTGGCCGAGAAGTCGATCGGGGCAACGACGACCTCCGAGCTGGCGGTGATGGTGGACACGTTCCGCCCGCTCCGGCTCGCGGCCGCCGCCGAGCCGCTCGATGACCCGTCGTACCCGACGAGCTGGCTACCGACGGACTGAGAGCGGCATCCCGACTCGCTTTCGCACACTCGTGCGCGCCGGCGTCGTCCCGATCGCGCGAAGGAGGAAGGGAAGCGGGCGGGGGAGGTCGGGTCATCGGTTCCGCCGGGTCGAGGCCACGAGGGCGAGGACGCCGGCGGCCACGAGGAAGGTGGCGAGCTCGGTCCAGAGGCGGACGTCGACGCCCGTGCGGGGGAGCTCGGGCACCGGTGCGGGGGGTGAGGGGGTGAGCGCCGGGCTCGAGAGGACGGCCGTCGGACGCTCGGGCGCGGGTTGGGCCGTCGTCGTCGTCGTCGTCGTCGGCGGCGGCGGCGGCGGCGGTTGGGGCGGCGGTTGGGGCGGCGGTTGGGGCGGCGGCGGGACGGGGTGCTCGTCGACGGTGATCGTCGTGACGGAACCGGCCCCAGCCGCGGCCGCGAAGCAGGTGCCCTCCGCCGGGAGCCACCCGGGCGGGGCCTCCACCTCACGCCAGCAGTAGGAGGCGGCGGCGTCGAGGGCGTCGGTCGGGAGGCTGCAGCGGCCGTCGGAGCGCGTCGTGCAGCGGGCGACTTCGGCACCGGCGGCCTCGTCGTCGGAGACGACCACGAACGTTGCACCACCCATCGGGGGGCGCTTCTCGAACGCGGCGGTCGACAGTGGCACGTTCGGGACGGGGACGGCCGTCCGCTCGCCGGCGCGCACCTCGACGACGACAGCGGAGTCGGAGCGGCGGTAGTGCGGCGGCGCCTGCACCTCTTCGACCGAGTAGCGACCCGGCAGCAACGGCGCGGCTGCGTCCGGAATGGCGACCTCGAACGTCGACCGGTCGCCGTCGAGATCGCCCCGGACGGCGAAGCGCGCGCCCGAGACGATGTCGCCGGTGACGGCATCGATCTTCGTCACGTCGAGATGCCCGCGGGCCGCGTGGTCCTCGACCTCGAGGACGACGTCGGCGTCGACGACATCCACGACCCAGGGACCGGCGACCTCGTAGCCCGCCGGCGCGGCGGTCTCCGTGACGGCGTAGGTGCCCGGCATCAGGGTCAGGGGCGGGGTCCGACCATCGCTGCCCACCACCAGCTCCCCCGCGACACCCGAGACCGAGAAGCGAGCACCCACGACGTCGAGCATGGGCTCGGCGTCGCCGCGCTTCACGATGGTGAACGTCCTCGGCACCTTCGCCTCGAACACCGCCGACCCGTCGACGACGACCGACGACGGGCGCGCCACGCGTTGCGCTGCGCCTCCCGTCGGACGGAGCGCCGAGAGCGAGGCACCAGGGACCTCGGCCGACAAGGCGAACGTGTTCGCACCCGGACCAGACGAGAACGACCACGCCACCGTCCCGTCGTCGCCCGTCCGCACATCGACCTCGCTCAGCAACGCCGCCCCGGTCACCGAGGGGTGGACGACCACGTCCGGCACCGGAAGTCCCGCGGCGTCGAGCACGGTCGCCCGCAACGTGCCCTCCCGGCCGGCCATCCGGACGCCCTCGCCCTCGACTTCGACCGACATCGACAACGGCCCCACCAACGACGAGCGGGCGACGGCGTCCGCCTTGATCGTCCGCGCCCGAGCCAGCACCTCCGCCGCCGACCCGTCGAACCCGTCCAGGTCGTGCTCCACGAGCGCGTCGACCGACAGCGGACCCGACGGGTACACCGCTCCCATCAGGTCGTGCATCGCGAGCATCAACGCTGCCGCACCGACCCGGTCGGGCGCCTTGCCCCACCGTCCGACGGCCCACGCCACCGCCCGCCGGGTCTCGGGGGACCGGTCGTCGAGCGACGTCGGCTCGTAGCCGAGCGCGACGTCGGGCGCAGCGATCCCGTGGTCGACACACCAGACCTCCCCCGAGTCCCCCAACCGATAGCTCCCGAACCAGCTCCGGTAGCCGTCGACCACGCCCGCGAACCCCGACCCGTGCTCGACGGCCGCCGCCGCCACCGTGGGCCCCCGCAGCACTCCTCCGCCGATCGACCAACCCACGACGGCCAGGACGCCGAACAACACGATCCACCGACGAACACGAGCCACGACCATGACACGACCTCACCCACGACGACTGACGACGGAGGCGGGCCGACGGGCCTGCGAGCGTTCCCGGAGGGACCACTCCGGCCTAGCACGAGGCGGCAGCCGAGAAAAGACCGGGTTCGGGCCTACAGGTGTTCAGCGCCTTCGCCGAGAGAACTGCATGCCCGAAGACGCTCGTCGAGCCCACCCCCTTCGCCGAGGCTTCGGCATCCTGGCCGGCCTCGTCGCCGCCGCCGACATCGCCATCGCCACGGCCGCCGCCGGGAACGACTTCAACGTCCCCTCCGCCCCCGCAGAGAGCCGCAGCCGCATGCTCGCCTACGGCGTCGCCATGCTGCTCGTCGCCGTCTACGCCGTCGCCACGTCCTTCGGCCGCGAGGCCGCCGAGGCCGCGCCGATCACGATCGTCCCCGTCGAGGGCGAGGAGCGCCTGGTCATCCATGCGCTTCGTGATCACGGTTGGTACGTCGCCGACGACGTCCTGCTCCCCCACGTCGAGGTCGACCACCTGGCCATCGGGCCCGCCGGCGTCCTGGCCGTCCAGGTCCAGTGGACGAACGAGCCCGACACCCGCGGCCGCCCCGCCGCCCGCGCCCGCATCGCCGCCCACCAGCTTCGCAAGGCGCTCGCCGCCAAGGAGATCGACGTGGACGTCGTCCCCGCGATCCTCACCTTCGGTCCCGGCCTCACGCACCAGCCCGGCGGCGTCAAGGTCGTCGACGCCGTCGCCATGTTGAACGGCTACCAGGCTGCCGAGTGGATCGGCGAGCTCAGCCGCCGGGTCCAGCTCCCCGACCACACCGTCGACGCCGTCCGCGAAGTCGTCTGCAACCTCCGCGAGCACGTTGCGTTCGAGCCGGCGGCGGCCCGGGCGCGGCAACTCGCATCGGCCTAGTCACCACCCGCAGGGATCCGTCATGCCGGGGTGGCCCTTCTGGGCGGCAACGAGCGACGAACGCATCGATCAGGCCTTTCAGTTCGCAGCGCTTCAGGGCGGAGAGCACCTGGTCGACCTCGGTTGCGGGGACGGCCGGGTGCTCCTTCGCGCCGCCGCCCTCCATGGTGCACGCGTCACCGGCGTCGAGCTCGACGCCGGGTTGGCAGGCCAGGCGCGCACGCTGCTGGCCGACCACGGGTTCGACGGCACGGTCGTCGAGGCCGACTTCGAACGCTTCGACCTCGCCGACGCCGACGTCGTGTTCGCCTACCTCAGCCCCGCGACGCTGCAGCGGCTTCGCCCTCGTCTCGCGTCGTCGCTGCGACCCGGTGCCCGGGTCGTGACGACCGGCTACGCGATCCCCGGCTGGGAGCCGGAACAACTCGGCGGGCGGTGCTACCTCTACCGGATCCCCGTCGACGAGACGGACATCGACCGCAGCAGGCGGGGATGGGACAGCGCGGGCGTCCTCACGAGCCTCCGACCGGACACGCCATCGTTGGTCGCGGTGAAGCTTCACGCGCCCGGGGGAGCGGTCGCCGTCCATCTCGCCGACGGCGACCTCGCGACGACCGCCGCGGTGCGCACTGGCGCAGACGTCGCGGCACCCGGCGACGAGATCGTCGTCGACGTCCGCTTCGACCCGATGCCGCAAGGCACGCGCCGTGCCGGCGACCTCGAGCTCCTCGGCGGCGACGCGCCGTCCTTCCCGATCTTCGCCGTCTTCGACGACGGTGAGCCGGGCGTCTGGGGGCTCTCGCAGAGCGGCTGCGACAGCATCGCCGCCGCCTTCACCACCGCGCCGCTCGACACCATCCTCGCGGAAGCCCGTGCGAGCACCCGCCCGTAGGATCCCCGCATGACCGCGACCGTTCCCGCGACGACGTCCGCTGACGCACTCGTCACCGCCCGACTCGACGAACTGCTCGAGGGGTACGACCCCGCGACGACGCCGGCGCACGAGTTCCTCGGACGCCAGTTCGACCTCGGTCTGGCGTGGGTTGGCTTCCCCGAGGGGCGCGGTGGGCTCGCACTCTCGCCGAAGTCCCAAGAGCTCATCGACAAGCGCCTCAGCGCCGCGGGCGCGCCGCTGATTAATGCACGAAATCCGATCGCCGGCATGGCGGCGCCGACGCTGCTGAGCCACGGCAGCGACGACCAGCTCGACCGGTACCTGCGCCCGATGTTCACCTGCGAGCACATCTGGTGCCAGATGTTCAGCGAGCCTGGGGCGGGCAGCGACGTCGCCGCGTTGGCGACCCGCGCCGTCAAGGACGGCGACGAGTGGATCGTCAACGGTCAGAAGGTCTGGACGACGATGGCCCACATGTCGCGTTATGGGCTGCTCGTCGCCCGCACGGATCCCGAGCAGCCCAAGCACAAGGGCATGACGTACTTCGTGCTCGACATGGAGGCGCCTGGCGTCGAGGTCCGGCCGCTTCGCCAGATGACCGGTGAGGCCGAGTTCAACGAGGTCTACTTCACCGACGCCCGCATTCCCGACGCCGAACGGCTCGGCGAGGAGGGCGAGGGGTGGCGCGTCGCCATGACGACGCTGATGAACGAGCGGGTGTCGATCGGCGGCGGCGTCTCGCCTCGCGGCTCGGGGCCGATCGGCGAAGTCGTCCGGCTCTGGAACGACCGACCCGACGATCAGAAGGACGCCGCGACGCGCGACCAGGTCATGCAGACGTGGGTCAAGGCTGAGGTCGGGAGGCTCACGAACCTGCGGGCCCAGCAGCTCCGGGTTGCGGGCACGCCCGGTCCGGAAGGATCGATCGCCAAGCTCGCGTTCGCCGAGCTGAACAAGCGGATCTACGAGCTCTGCCTCGACCTTCTCGGCCCGTCGGGGATGCTCTACAGGAGCTATGAGATGGTGCGTCCCGAGGAGGCCGGCTTCGGCGGCGAAGGCGACGTGTGGAAGGCGTTCCTTCGCGTGCGCGCCAACTCAATCGAGGGGGGCACGAGCGAGATCATGCGCAACATCCTCGGCGAACGGGTCCTCGGGCTCCCCGGTGACATCCGCACCGACAAGGACGTTCCGTGGTCCCAGGTCCCGCGGAGCTGAGGTCGTTCGTGCCACGCTTGGCGGGTGTCGGTGTCGAACGGTCCTGAGCACCCCGACGGGTTCCCCGCCCTCGACGTCCACGCGATCTTCGACCTCGTCCTGACGAGCGCGGCCCGCCTGTTCCAGGGCGAGGGCGGGTCGATCATGCTCGTCGTCGAGGACGACGAGCTCGAGGTGGTCGCCTCGCCCTCCAACCCCGCGGCGATGGGGGCGAGGGTGCGGCTCGGCCAAGGTGTTTCGGGCGCGGTTGCGGCCAGCGGCGATCCGAGGCTGATCTCGGGGCGCGTCAACAAGCGGACGAAGGCCGTCGACAGCGGCATGTGCCTCCCGCTCCTCCACGGCGGGCGCCCGTTCGGAGTCCTGAACATCAACGCCAAGCCCGTCCACATCTTCAACAACCACGACCTCTCTGCGGGCACGGCGTTCGGCGCCCACGCCGCCGACGCGCTCGCCGAGGCGAGGCTCTACGAACTGGCGCGCCAGCAAGGCGAGGGCGAGCCGCAGCGCCATCTCGTCGGCATGCAGAAGCACTTCACCGCAGCCGGGTCCGTCGACTTCGTCG
Source organism: Acidimicrobiales bacterium (assembly GCA_035525495.1). Lineage (GTDB taxonomy): Bacteria > Actinomycetota > Acidimicrobiia > Acidimicrobiales > CADCTF01 > DATLED01. Next base: position 6,971 of record DATLED010000088.1, read on the forward strand.
GAAGGATCGGCACTGAGCGCGTCGACCTGATCGCCATCGCCCGCGGCATCGCGTCGTCGGAGGACGCCGCGGGACGACCGACGGGCGTGCGCGCCAACGGCGACGCCGCGGTGCGCGGCGAGGGCAAGCCGGTGCGGCGGCTGCTGCAGGAGTTGATCGACAACGGCCACCGCCACGGCGAACCACCCGTGCGGATCTTCCTCCAGCCGTCCACCGACGACGGAGTCGTCTTCACCGTCACCGACAGCGGGCCGGGCGTGCCCGCGGACGACCGGATGCGGGTCTTCGATCCGTTCGTCCGCCTCGACCGCGCCACCGACGGACCAGGTCTCGGGCTCGGCCTCACGATCGCCCGTCGCCTCGTCGAGGGCATGGGCGGGACGATCGCCTTCAACGATGCGCCCGCCGGGGGCGCCTCGGTCAAGGTGCGTCTCCCCCGCTTCTAGGTCGTTCCGAGTGGCGCTCGAGCGGGGCTGGAAGGTCCTGATGGTCACCGCGGTCGGGGTGTACCTCGTGTCCCTGGACGTGACGGTCGTCAACATCGCGTTCCCGGCGATCTCTGCGGAGTTCTCGGGCACGAGCCGCAACGCGCTGTCCTGGATCCTCTCGGGCTACAACATCGCCTTCGCCGCGGCCCTGCTCTCCGCGGGGCGCATCGCCGACCGGTTCGGTCGGCGGCGGGTCTTCTACATCGGCATCACCTTGTTCACGGTCGCATCGATGGCGTGCGGGCTCGCTCCTTCGCCGGCGATGCTCATCCTGGCCCGCGTGCTGCAGGCCCTCGGCGGGGCCCTCGTCGTCCCGAGCAGCCTCGCCCTCGTGCTCCCGGAGTTCCCACCGAACCGGAGGTCGGCGCCCATCGGCATCTCCGGCGCCGTCGGGGGTGTCGCCGCAGCTACCGGGCCGAGCCTCGGCAGCCTCCTCGTGCAGACGGTCAGCTGGCGGGCCGTGTTCTTCATCAACGTGCCCCTCGTCGTCGGCGCCTGGATGTTCGGACGTCGGCTACTTCGTGAGTCCAAGGATGCGAACGCCACCGGACTTCCCGACGTGCTCGGAGGTGTCCTCGCGAGCGGATCGGTGGGCTTCCTCGCGCTGGCCATCGTGCAAGGCGACGATTGGGGCTACGACGACCTCCGCATCATCGGCGCCATCGCCGGGTTCAGCGTTCTCCTGCCCCTGTTCCTGCTCCGGTGCTCGCGCCAGGACGACCCGGTCCTCGACCTCTCGCTCCTCCGCCAGCGCTACTTCGCCACGGCGAACGGCGCCGCCTTCCTCTTCGCGCTCGGGTTCTTCGCCATGCTCTTCGTGAACATCCAGTACACGACGGGAGTGTGGGGCTACTCGATCATCGGCGCCGGGCTGGCGGCGACGCCGGGTCCGTTGTGCGCAGCGATGGCCGCCGGTCCGGCCGGGCGGCTCGCCGACCGCTTCGGTCACCGCGTCGTGATCGCACCCGGCACGCTGCTCTTCGCCAGCGGGATCATCGGGCTCGTGCTGTTCATCGGCCCGGAGCCGGACTACTGGCGCGTGCTCTTTCCGGCCAACGTGCTCACGGGCTTCGGCGTCGGCTTCACGATCTCGACGATCGGCAGCGCTGCCAACGCCTTCCTCCCACCGACCCGCTTCGCCATGGGCAGCGCCTTCAACGCCACCTGCCGCCAGATCGGAGCAGCCCTCGGCATCGCCGTCGCCGTCAGTGTCCTCGGACGGCCGGGTTCGCAGGACTTCGTGGACAGCTTCGACACGGCGTGGTCCTTCATCGCGTCGACTGCACTCGCCGCCGGCGCGCTGATCCTGTTCGCCTACCGGCGACCGCCCGAGGCGCCCGAGCCCGACGTCGACGCCGTGCCACTGCTGGCGGTCGACTGATCCTTGCCCCGTAGGTCGGTGACGGCCGCGAGGATCACCGCGACGGAGGCACCGATCAACACCACTGTCGTGACCGACGTGCGATCGGCGATCACGCCGCCGATGAGGAGGCCGATCGGCACGGTCCCGCCGAAACCCATGATCCACAACGCCATGACGCGACCGCGTACGGACTCCTCGAGATGGGACTGCAGGACCGTCGACAACGACGTCACCGTCCCGAAGTAGAAGAGGCCGACGCAGAAGATGACCGGATACGCCGGCAGCGGGTGGCGGAGTATGGAAAACACGCCGAGGCTGACGCCGAAGAGCAGGAGGCCGACGCGCACCGCCGTCGCCTTCGACCGGTTCACGAGCACGGTCCCGACGGCGATGGCGCCGAGTGCCGCACCGAGACCGAAGCACGCGAAGAGCACGCCGTAGCCCGCTCCCTGCGTGTCGAGCTCGAGGTTGTTGTCGGCGATCACGGGGAGGAGGCCGATGAACGGGAGGCAGAAGAAGGAGATGGAGGTGATCCCGAGCAGGCAACGGCGGACCAGTGGATCGCGGCGGGCGACGGCGAACCCACCGATGAGCCTGCGCAGGCCCTGCTCGCCGAACGTCGGGTACGGGCGGGGGATGGCCACGGCCATCAGCGATCCGATCGCGAAGAGGTAGGTCGCGGCGTTGATGGCGAAGATCCCCTGCGTCTTCACGACCGGCAGGATGAGGCCGGCGATGGCCGGCCCCACGACGCGGGACAGGTTCAGCTGCACGGACTGCAGCGAAACGGCGCCGGCGAGGTCCTTCTTGCCGACGAGCTGGGGCAGGACGGCGCTGAGCGTCGGCGCGTTGAGGGCGTTGCCGACCCCGAGCGCGAGGACGCACAACAGCAGGGCGGTCTTCGAGGGTTGATCGCCGGCGACCACGATCGCAAGGACGATCGACAGGACCATCTGCTGGATCTGGCAGCCGATGAGGAGCCACTTGCGGTCGATGGTGTCGGCGAGGAGGCCGCCGACGATCGAGAGCGCGAGGAGCGGTCCGAGTTGCGCGAATCCCAGGAGGGCGACGAAGCCCGCGCTGTGGGTCAGCTTGAAGGCGAACGCGCCGAGGGCGACGTTCTGCATCCACGTGCCCACGTTCGAGGCCAGTGAGCCGAGCCACACGATGCGGAACGGGCGGTGCGCGAGTGCGGCACGGGCGCTCCCGGCGGCGTAGGCGGTGTCGCCCTCGAGGACGGCGTTCTCCGTCTGCTCGAGGTTGGGCACGTCGCGGTCGCGTCCGTCGCGGTCGTCGGCGGTGGTCATGGGCGAAGAGGAGCTTGTCACCGGCGCGCCGAGGTGGTTGGCTGAGCGGGCGGTCATTCGGAGCCCTTCCCGCAGGCGTCCCCTCGCACGCACCTTGTTGTTCGAACGAGAGGACGCCCGTGATGGAACCCGCTCCCCTGCTCCCCGATCTGCCCGACCCCGATCGGCTCGACCGGCTGGTCACCCTGCTCGACGCCGCCTGCCACGACGAGGGCTGGCACCAGCCGCACCGGCTCGTATCGGTCGAGACCACTGCGTCGACGTCGGACGACGACGATTCGCATGCGACGCCGTCCTTGTCGTTCGGCTTCCGGGTGCTCGGCGCCGGCGAGCACCCGCTCGACCACCTGCTCGGCTTCGTCGCCCCGCCGTCGTGGACGGCCGTGGGGTTGGTGTGCTTCGGGTGGGCCTCGCCGCCCGCGGCCGACGGTGGCAGTGGACGACCCTCCGAGCACCCCGACCGGCGCCGGGTGCGGGTCGTGACACTGCTCGACCGTCGGGGCGACGAGCGGGCGACAGCAACGCTCGACGACGGCATGGTGGTCGACGAGCCGGGCGCCGGGACGGTCAGCGACGCGTTGCGCCGTTGCCTCGGGCTGCCGACGCCGGCGCCTCCTGTGGGCAGTGGCGAGCTGTTCGCCGCGATCTGGCTCTCCTCCATCGCCGCTGCCGGACGGCGGTTGACGTGGGGCGAGGCGGCGGCGCTGCACCCGGCGATGCGGCTGTCGGTGGACGGCGGACGGCGGCGTCAGGCCGAGGAGCTCGTCTCGTGCGCACGGGCGCTGCACCGCGCGATGCCGTGGGGCGAGCTGCGCCTGCGGGCGGCCTCCGGGCGTCGCGACATCGGCGTCGGCGTGGCGCCCGACCTGGCGGCGTGGATGGACGATGGGATGTTCTCCCGATGGGTCCTCGGCGGACTCCCGCCGTTCCCACCCTTGCTGCAGCGGTGCTCGACCGTGCTGGCGCCCGAGGTCCTCCGACGGGTCCGCCGGGCGCTCCGGGCCTGGAACCTCGACCCGCCGCTCATCGCCCACGTCGCCTGACGCTCTTCGGTCGCGCTTCGCCTGGTGACGCGCGCATCGCTACCCAACAGGGCGGGGTGGCTAGAGGACCGCGTCCGCGAGACCGAGGGCGAGGGCCTCGCTGGCGTCGAGCCACCACTCGTTGCGGGTCCATCGCCGCGCGATCTGGGGCTCGGTCAGCGTCGATCGGCCGGCGAGGATGGCCAGCAGGCGCTTCTGGAGCCGGCGGGTGAAGTCGACGCCGTCCTCCATCTCCGAGACCTTGCCCGTCGTGTGGTTCGACACCTCGTGGATCAGCAGGAAGGCGTTCTCGCCGACCACCCGGTGGTCACCCGCCTGCAACAGGACGGCGCCCATCGACGCCGCCCGGCCGAGCGCCATCGTGGTCACGAAGTGGCCTGCGGTCCGGAGCCGCCGCAGGTAGTCGAACAAGGCCAGCCCGTCGAGCACGGACCCGCCAGGCGAGTTGAAGATCACGGTGATCGGCGACCCCGGATCGCGCCGGCTCCACTGGCCCAGCTCGGCCATGCACTGCTGCACGCTCTCGGCGTCGACCGACGAGTAGAAGGTGTAGACGTGGGCCTCGGACGGGTCGGCGACGACGTCCCGCTCTCGCCGACGCAAGGCGGCCAGTTCGAGGAGCGTCCGCTCGGTCTCGAGCTGGAGCTTCCGGATCTCGGCCCAGGCCCGCTGCTCGGCCAACGTCTTCGGCGGCGGGCCCAGGGGCAGCGTGAAGCCGAGCAGCTCGTCGAACGTCGGCTCGGGCTCGGCGGGTCGGGTCGTCGGCGAGGTCAGCGCCACGAGGTCCGCGGTGCTCGGACGGGTCCGCTTCCGGGGCGGTGCCGATGCCGGCGCACGTGCCGAAGCCTCCGGCTTCTTCGGACCGTCCGTGCCCGTTCCCATCTTCTCCCCGATCGGCAGTGACCCTGCCGTCCTGAGGACTAGCCGGCCACGGCGCCGGCGAGCTCCTCGAGCCCCGCCTCGGCGGCCTTGATGGCGGTCCGGATGGCGTTGCCGTCGACGCCGTAGGCCGCCATCACATTGGCGAACGAACCATAGGGACGCGTGCCGACGACGATGGCTTCGGTGGCCGCGATCTGGGCGATGGCGTCCGCGTCGCGACGCAGGTCGAACACGAGACGGAGGCGGGCATCGTCCTCACCGCAGGAGTGGGACAGCTCGATGCCGATGAGAGCCGACCGGGGCCGGCGAACGGCCTGCCAGTCGATCGAAGTGGTGTCGCAGCACGCCTGCCAGCCCGACAGGAAGTCGGCGACCGTTCGGTCGCTGCGACCGTCGACGACCACGTACAGGCACGAGAGGCGTTGCCCGTCACCGAAGGTCAGGGTGGTGGCGTCGTAGCCCTGGATCGCCGCCGCGGTCTGCATGCTCACAGGTATTGGTTCGACGACCCGATCCGAAACCTGAACACCGACCTTCCGACTCGGAACACGATCAGAAGAGCAAGGTGGCGTCCTTGGCGAAGTCGAAGAACGTCTGGGGAAGGATGCCGGCGATCAAGGTGAATGCCACGGCGGCGACGAGCACCAGCCCGGCGCCGAACGGGACCGTGAGGCGGGCCGGCGTGGTCGCGGCGTCCTCGTCGTCGGCCGAGGAGTACATCGTCAGGATGATCCGGAGGTAGAAGAACGCGGCCACGACGGCGGCCAACATCGCGATCAGCGCCAGCGCGTAGGAGTGCGACTGGACCGCCGCGGTGATCACGTAGAACTTGGCGAGGAAGCCCGACGTGAACGGCACGCCCGCCTGGGCCATCAGCAGCACCGTGAACCCAAGGGCAACGGCCGGCCGGCGGCGGGCCAGTCCCTTGTAGCTCTCGAGGTCGTGGTCGGCGTCGCCCCTGCGCCCGACGAGGGTGGCGATGGCGAAGGACCCCATGACCATGAAGGTGTAGGCGAGCAGGTAGAAGAGCGACGCCGCCAGGCCCCGGTCGTTGGCCGCCTGGAGCCCCACGAGGATGTACCCGGCGTGGCTGATCGAGGAGTACGCCAGCATCCGCTTGACGTCCGTCTGGACGATGGCGAGGGCGGAGCCGACGAGCAGGCTGGCGACGGCGAGCGCCCAGATGAGCGGCTTCCAGTCGGGCCGGAGCACGGAGAACGTCGAGAAAAACACCCGCAGCAGGGCGGCGAACCCGGCGGTCTTCGAGGCCCCGGCCATGAAGGCGGTGACCGGCGTCGGCGAGCCCTGGTACACATCGGGCGTCCACGTGTGGAACGGGACGGCGGCGACCTTGAACCCGAAGCCGACGAGAAGGAAGGCGAGCCCCGCGAACAGGATCCCGTTGGTGACGGCGACGTTCGCCGCGAGCCACTGGGCGATGCCGGCGAGGTTGGTGGTGCCCGTCGAGCCGTACGTGAGAGCGATGCCGTAGAGGAGGAAGGCGGACGAGAACGCCGACAGCACGAAGTACTTCATCGCCGCCTCGCCCGACTCGGCTCGACGGCGGTGGAACCCCGCGAGCACGAACAGCGCGATCGACAGGGTCTCCAGGCCGAGGAAGATCACGATGAGGTCGTTCGCCGCCGCCATCAGCATCCCGCCCGCCCCCGAGAGCAGCGCGAGGACGTAGAACTCCGGTCCGTCCAGCTGCTCCCGTCGCAGGTAGCCGTCGGCCAGCAGCGCCGCCAGCACGACGGCGACGGCGATCACCACGAAGAAGAAGACAGCGAACCCGTCCACGGCGATCATGTTGGAGAAGGCGAAGCGCGGACCCGACGCGGCGTCGTCCAGCCGGAGCCAGAGCCATGCCGAGGAGATGAGCGCGGCGGCCGCCGTGCAGACGGTGAAGAGGGCGTAGAACCCGCGCCCCGGCTTCGACCGCACCAAAGAGGCGATCGTCAGCAGCGCCATGGCGCCGGCCACGAGGATGATGATGGGGCCGATGTCGGAGTAGGCGACCTGCGGGAAGGCGAGCGGGCCGAGCTGCTCCTGGGCCTGGGCGACGAACGACATCAGTTGTCCTCGATCGAATGGGCCTGCGCCACGGAGGGCTGCTGGAAGTCGCTGTGCTGCTCGACGTGGGCGATGAGACGGTCGACCGACGGCTGGATGCGGTCGATCACCGGCTTCGGGTAGACGCCGAGGAAGATGATGAGCGCGACGAGCGGGAGCATCACGCCGCGCTCCCGCCACGTCATGTCGGGGATCGTCGCGTTCTCGCCCTCGGGCTCACCGTGGAACACCCGCTGGTAGGCCCAGAGGAGGTAGACGGCCGCGAGGATCACCCCGGTGGCGCTGACCACGGCCCACCAGCGATGGGTCACGAACGTCCCGATGAGGATGAGGAACTCGCCGACGAACCCGTTCAGCGCCGGCAGCCCGATCGACGACAGCATCACCAGGGTGAACACGGCGGCAAGGATCGGGGCCGGCTTCTGCAGGCCGCCGAGCTCGCTGATGATCCGCGTGTGGCGCCGGTCATAGATCATTCCGACGAGGAGGAACAAGGCACCCGTCGAGATGCCGTGGTTGACCATCTGCAGGACGCCGCCGGTGAGGCCCTGGCTCGTGAAGGCGAACGTGCCCAGCACGATGAAGCCGAGGTGGGCGACCGACGAGTAGGCGACGAGGCGCTTGAGGTCCTTCTGCATCGCCGCGACCACCGCGCCGTAGACGATGCCGATCGTCGCCAGCGTGAGGAGGACGGGCGCGAGGTCGACCGACGCCTCCGGGAACAGGTAGAGCCCGAAGCGCAGCAGTCCGTACGTGCCCATCTTCAGGAGCACGCCGGCGAGGATCACCGAGCCCGCGGTGGGCGCCTCGGTGTGCGCGTCCGGCAGCCACGTGTGCACGGGGAACAGCGGCACCTTGACGGCGAAGGCGGCGACGAACCCCAGGAACAGCCAGCGGGCCGTCGTGCCGGTGACCGACTGCGCCTCGGCGAGTTCCACGAGGTCGAACGTCAGGACGCCGGTCGCCCGCTGGTGCAGGAAGACGAGCGCCACCATGCTCACCAGCAGGAAGGCGGAACCGAACAGGGTGTAGAGGAAGAACTTCATCGCCGCGTAGTTGCGCTGCGCGTAGCCCCAGCCGGCGATGAGGAAGTACATCGGGACGAGCACGATCTCGAAGAAGAGGAAGAAGACCAGGAGGTCGAGGGCGAGGAACGTCCCGAGGCAGCCGGCCTCGAGCAGCAGCATCCAGCCGATGTAGCTCTTCACGTCCTTCTTGACGACCGGTCCGATGATGGCGATCGGGAACAGGATCCCGGTGAGGACGATGAGCCACAGCGAGATCCCGTCGACGCCGAGCTTCCACGACACGCCGAGGTCCTTGATCCAGTCGTATGACTGGAGGAACTGGAACCCGTCGGCGCCGACCTTGAAGTCGATGGCGATGAAGACGGTGATGACGGCGGTCGCCAGGGAGAACAGCAGACCGACGAGGCGGATCAGACCGTCCTGGTGCTTCGGGAGGAGCGCGCAGACCGCAGCCCCGACCGCCGGGATGACGATCAGCGAGGTGAGCAGCGGGAACGACACGCCGGCGCCGTGCTCGGCGATGGCCGCGGCGATCACAGGGCCTCCTCCGTCGGCTGGGATGATCGGATCACCGAGCTGATGGTTCGCTCGCGAGCGTCGCTCACAGGCCCACCCGCACGAGCGTCCAGCCGAGCAGGAGCACGACCCCGGCGGCGAGGCTGAGGGCGTAGTTCCTGACGTATCCGGTCTGGACCTTGCGCAACTGGCCGCCTCCCGCGCGAACGATGGTGGCGACGCCGTTGACGGCACCGTCGATGATCCGCTTGTCGAAGGTGAAGGCGGCCCACGAGGCCGCGGCCCGACCGGGCCCGCCGACGACGGCGGCGACACCCTGGTCGTAGCGCCACGCGTCCTCGAGGATCTCCGGCTCGAGGCTCTCGTTCTCCTCGGGACGCTTCTTGAACCAGGTGGCGTAGGCGAGGCCGATGCCGGCGAGGGCGGCGACGCCGGCGAGGGCGCCGAGTCCGATCTTGGCGCCGCTCGTCAGGACGTGGTGCTCGACCTCGCCGATCGAGGGCTCGAGCCAGTGTTCGAGGAACAGCGTGCGCGAGAACAGCGGGAAGTTCAGGAGCCCGCCGACGGCGGCGAGGCCGGCGAGGATCACGAGGGGCAGCGTCATCACCCACGGGGATTCGTGCGGCTCGGCGTGGTGGTCCTGCTCCGGTTCGTCGCCGTGCCAACGCTCCTCGCCGTAGAAGACGAGGAAGACCTGACGACTCATGTAGTACGCCGTGAGCAGCGCGACGATCACGCCGACCAGCCAGAGCACCGGGCTCTTCCCCCAGGCGCCGGCGAGGATCTCGTCCTTCGACCAGAAGCCGGCGAGCGGCGGCACGCCCGAGATGGCGAGCCAGCCCACGAGGAACGTCATCCAGGTGATCGGCATCCACTTGCGGAGGTTGCCCATGCGCTTCATGTCCTGCTCGTCATGCATGCCGTGGATGACCGAGCCGGCGCCGAGGAACAGCAGCGCCTTGAAGAAGGCGTGGGTGATCATGTGGAAGATGGCGGCGACGTACGCGCCCGACCCGACGGCCAGCACCATGTAGCCGAGCTGGCTCACGGTGGAGTAGGCGAGGACCCTCTTGATGTCGTCCTGCGCGCAGGCGACGGTCGCCGCGAACAACGCCGTGGCTGCGCCGACGACGGCGATGAGCATCGTGACCGAGCCGTCGGCCCGTTCGAGCAGCGGCGCACAACGCACGAGCAGGAACACGCCCGCCGTCACCATCGTCGCCGCGTGGATGAGCGCAGAGACCGGCGTCGGGCCCTCCATGGCGTCGGGGAGCCAGAGGTACAGCGGCAGCTGCGCGGACTTGCCGGCGGCGCCGACGAACAGCAGGAGGACGACTGCCGATGCGGTGTAGGTCGAGAGGTGGTCGACGTGCTCCAGAACCCCCGACTCGCCCCAGTAGTTCAGCGTCCCGACGCTGGCGAAGAGCAGGAACATGGCGACCATGAACCCGAAGTCGCCGATGCGGTTCGTGACGAACGCCTTCTTACCGGCGACCGCCGCCGACTCCCTCGTGAACCAGAACGAGATCAGGAAGTACGAGCAGGCCCCGACGCCCTCCCACCCGAGGAAGCTCAGGAGGAAGTTGTCCGCGAGCACGAGCATCAGCATCGAGAAGGCGAACAGGTTGAGATAGACGAAGAACTTCGAGAAGCGTTCCTCGCCGTGCATGTAGCCCACCGAGTAGAGGTGGATGAGGGTGCCGATGCCGGTGACGAAGAGCGCCATCGTGATCGAGAGCGGGTCGACGAGGAAGGCGACGTCGACGTGGAAGCCGCCGACCGGGACCCACTCGAAGAGCTTCGAGATGTGTCTGCGCTCCTCGCCGTCGAGGGTGAGCAACTCGGAGAAGACGGCGACGGTGGCGACGAAGGCCCCGCCGATGGCGGACGTGGCCAGCCACCCGGCGATGGGCTCGCCGAGCTTGCGTCCGAGCACGACCAGCGTCAGGAACCCGGCGAGGGGCAGGGCGGGGATGAGCCAGACGGCGTCGAGGAGATCCATGGCGCGGTCGGGCTAGCCCTTCAGGAGGTGGAGGTCGTCGGCGGTGGTGGCGTGGTCGCCCGTCCGGCGCCGGAAGATCGAGACGATGATGCCGAGCCCGACCACGACCTCGGCGGCGGCGACGACGAGGACGAAGAACACGACGACCTGTCCGCCGATGTCGTCGAGCATCCGGGCGAAGGTCACGAACGTCAGGTTGACCGCGTTGAGCATGAGCTCGACGCACATGAACATCACGAGGACGTTGCGGCGGATCAGGAGTCCGATGGCGCCGAGGCTGAACAGCATCGCCGCCAGGATCAGGTACCAGCTGCCGTCGACGGTCATTCCGACTCGGCCTCCTCGCGCAGGCGGGGAGGCCGGCGGGCGAGCACGACCGCGCCGACGACGGCGATGACGAGCAGCACGGCGGTCACCTCGAAGGGCAGCAGGAAGTCCGTGAAGATCGAGCGGCCGAGCTTCTCGACGTTCTCGCCGGGGCCGCTCGCGAGGCCGCGGGCGGCGGGTGTGCCGCTGGCCCACTCGTCGGCGCGGGCAAGGAGGATGACGAGCAGGAGGAGCAGGGCGCCGATGCCGACGGCAAGCGGGCGCTGGCCTTTGAGCTCCTCGACCTCGACGGCCTCTTCCCGGTCGACGCCCAGCAGCATGATGACGAACAGGAAGAGCACGACGATGGCGCCGGCGTAGACGATCACCTGCACGGCGGCGAGGAAGTGGGCCTCCTGGGCGACGAACAGCACGGCCACGCCGAACAGCGTCATCACCAGGCTGAGCGCCGCATGGACGGGGTTCCGCAGGAAGATCACGCCGACCGCCCCGCTGAAAACGATCGCCGCGCACACGAGGAACACCCCGAGGTCGACCTTGGTGGCGGCCGCGAGCAGCGGTATCACTGGCCACCTCGGTTCTCGGACAGGACCCACCACGGCTCGCCGGTCTCCTCGTCGGCGTCGGCCTGGGTGGGCTCCGCCTCGGCGACGCCCTTGCCGAGCTCCCCCGACCACTGGATGACGCCCTCGAAGGCGGCGTTGCCGGCGGGGGCGGTGGCGCGGGCCCACTGCGAGGTGATCTCGTCGTCGCCCTCGCCCCAGTGCTCCCACGGCAGCTTCTGCGGCTTGCCGTCGTCACCGACGAGGAGCTCGGCCTTCGTGTAGATCGCGTCCTGGCGGTTGGTGAAGGAGAACTCGAACAGCTTCGTCTCGGTGATGGCCTCGGTCGGGCACGCTTCGACGCAGAGGTCGCAGTGGATGCAACGGAGGTAGTTGATCTCGTACACGAAGCCGAAGCGCTCGCCGGGGCTGACCGGTGCGTCCGGCGGGTTATCGGCGCCGCGCACGTAGATGCAGCGGGCCGGGCACACGCCGGCGCACAGCTCGCAGCCGATGCACTTCTCCATGCCGTCCTCGTACCGGTTGAGGACGTGGCGGCCGTGATGGCGGTCCGGCTTGGGCCGCTTCTCGTCCGGATACGAGATCGTCACGCGCGGCATGAACATCTGCTTGAGCGTGACCTTGAAACCGTTGAAGAAGGTCATGCGTGCAGGTCCTCCTCTTGGACCGTCGCCTTCCCGAGCGCGAGCGAGCGGTACAGCATCGCCGCGCAAACGACCAGGACGGGGAAGGCGACGAGCAGGTACTTCCGCTCGACGGTGATGGCGGCGATGACCAGCAACCAGGCGAGCGACGCCGGGATGAGTGCCTTCCAGCCGAGGTCCATCAGCTGGTCGTAGCGGAGTCGGGGCAGCGTCGCCCGGAACCAGACGTAGGTGAACAGGAAGATGAAGATCTTGACGATGAACCAGATGGGCGACACCCGACCGAGGCCCGGGATGCCGAGGTCGAGGGGCATCGTGGGCCCACCGAGGAACAGCGTCACGATGATCGCCGACATCGTCACCGTGTTCATGAACTCGGCCAGGAAGAACAGCGCGAAGCGGATCGACGAGTACTCCGTGTGGAAGCCGCCGACCAGTTCCTGCTCGGCTTCGACGAGATCGAACGGCGGCCGGTTGAGTTCGGCGGTGGCGGCGATGAGGAAGAGGAAGAACGGGAGGATGCCGAGTCGGATGAGGTTCCAGCTGGCGAAGCTGCCGGCCTGGGAGAAGACGATCTCGCTCGTGTAGAGGCTGCCGCTGACGAGGACGATCGTGGCCACGACGAGACCGAGGGCGGCCTCGTAGCTGACCATCTGCGCGCTCGCCCGGACGCTGCCGAGGAGCGGATACTTCGAGCCTGACGACCAGCCGGCGAGCATCACGCCGTAGACCGCCACGCTCGACATGGCGAGGAGGAAGAGGATGCCGATGGGCGGGTCCGCCAGCTGCAGGCGGGTCTGCGTGCCGAACAGGTCGACGGTGCCGCCGATGGGGACGATGGCGAAGCTGAGGAACGCCGGCACCGCGCTGAGATAAGGCGCGAGGCGGAAGATGCGGCGATCGGCGCGCTCGGGGAGGAGGTCCTCCTTGAAGAACAGCTTGATGCCGTCGGCGAGCGTCTGCAGGAGGCCCCACGGTCCGGCGCGGTTGGGGCCGATGCGGTTCTGCATGTCCGAGATGACCTTGCGCTCGAACCAGACCATGAAGAGCACCGCGACCATGAGGACGGCGAAGGTGATGAACGTCTTGATGCAGACGACGAGGAAGATCCCGAGGTCGATGTGCTCCTTGTTGAGCATCGGGTCGCCGACGGCGAGGAGCGCGCGCAGCATCATCAGCCGACCGTCTCGATGGCGATCTCGGCCACGGGGGCGTCCGCACTGAGGAGCGCACCCGTGTCCAGGCCCGGGACGTTCAACGGGAGGCCCGCGGTGCCGCGGGGCTGGAACGGGTCGGCGACGACCTCGATGCGGTCGATCGTGAGCCGGTTGCTGCGAACGCGGACGGTCCCGCCCGACGTGACGCCGAGGCGCTCGAGCTCCGTCGGGTGCACTCGCAGGACCGGCGGCGACGCGAGCGTCGCCAGCGACGGCGCCATCGTCACCATGACGCCCGCGTCGTAGAGCTTGCGACCGGCGACCACCCGCAGCTTGTACGCATCGAGCTTCGGCGGCGTGCCCGGCTCGCCCGACGCGGTCCAGGTCAGCATCTCCGGCCGCCCCACGACCGTTTTGTCAGCGGGATCCCGCCCGTCAGGGCGGTCGTCCGCTGTCAAAAGCTCGGGGTCGGCGTCAGGTTCGCTGGCTGGGCCTTGCGTCTCGACCTCGGTCAGGCCGGGGGTCGCTGTGGGGTCGCCGGAGGCATCGGCTTCCGGCTCGTCGCGGGGCGGCTCGGCACCGAGCGGAAGGACGACGCCGTCGCGGTTCGGGCGAGCCGCGAGGACATCGGGGGTCAGCCCGGCGAACGCCGGAGCGAGCCGGGCCATCTCCTCGCCGATCTCCTCGAGCGACAGGAAGCCGAGGTTCTCGCCGAGGCGATACGCGAGCTCGACGGCGATCATCCAGTCGGGGTACGCCACTTCGGGCGCCGTGATCTTCTGGCCGAGGCGGGTGACCCGACCCTCGATGTTCGTCGTCGTCCCGGGCCGTTCGGCGAACGTCGCCGCGGCCAGCACCACGTCGGCCAGCCGGTTCGACTCGGTGAGGAACGTGTCGACGGCGAGGACGAACGGGACCCGCTCGAGCGCCGCCTTGGCCAGTGCCGTGTCGGGGAAGTCGGAGAGTGGGTCGGCGCCGAGCAGGACGATCGCCTGCAGCTCGCCGGCGGCGGCGGCCTGGAGGATGGCCGTCGTGTCGCGCCCCCGGGACGGCGGCGTCTTTCCCCACCCGTCGGCGAACCACTCCCGGCCTTCGTCCAGCGAAACCCGGCCCGGCAGCACGCCCGGCGCCAGCCCGGCGTCGAGGGCGCCGTGGACGTTGCCCCGCCGCAGCGCGGAGAGGAAGCGCACGCCCGGCACCGACGACACCAGCGCGCCGACGGCGTCCACGATCGAGCTTGCAGACTCGGCGACCGTCGGCCGGCCGAGGACGACGACCGGGTTGGCGCCGAGGTCGACGTCGCCGTCGAGCAGCTCGCGCACCGCGCCCAGGGCTTCGCCCGGGCGATAGCCGATGGCGGTTGACGCGTACTTCGTGAGCCCCGTCCCGCGCGGCGACAGCTCGATGAGCGGCACACCGTCACCCACGGCCGCACCCCGCAGGCGCAGGTACAGGACGGGCAGCTCCTCCTTGATGTCCCCTGCGAGCAGCACCACGGCCGAAGCCGAACACGCCTCGTCGATGGTGGCCCGCGGCAGGCCGAGCACGAGCTCTGCTGGAAGACCGTCGCCGAGCTGGCAGTCAACCGAGTCGGTGCCGAGGACGCCCTTGGCCAGCTTCGCCCACGCGTACGCGTCCTCGTTCGCCAACCGGGCGCCGCCGATGACGCCGATCGACTCGCCGCCGAAGCCGGTGCGGGCATCGCTCATTGCCGTCGCCGCGGCGTCGAGGGCGTCGGCCCAGGCGGCCTCGACGAGCTCGTCGCCCTGCTTCCCGCTCAGGGAGCCGCTCGGGCTCCTCCGGACGAGCGGGTGCCCGAGGCGCAGGTCGGAGTTCACGGCCTCGAACGAGAACCGTCCCTTGTCGCACAGCCAGCCGTGGTTCACGGGGTCGGAGTCGAGCCCGAGGTACCGGGTGAGATCGTCCCGCGACGACTGCACCGCGATGCGGCAGCCGACGGCGCACTGCGTGCACGTCGACTCGACCTGCTCGAGGTCCCAGGGACGGGCGCGGAAGCGGTACGGCACGGCCAGCAGCGCCCCGACAGGACACGCCTGGACGGTGTTGCCGGAGAAGTACGACGAGAACGGCTCGTCGGGGAACGTGTTGATCTCCGTGCTCGCGCCTCGGCCGATGAACTCGATGAGCGGGTCGCCGGCGATCTCGTCGGCGAAGCGGGTGCAGCGGTCGCACTGGATGCACCGCTCGCGATCGATCTGGACGAGCGGCGACAGGTTGATCGGCTTCTCCCAGTGCCGCTTCTCCTCGACGAAGCGCGTCTCGCCGGGACCGAACGTGAACGTCTGGTCCTGCAGCGGGCACTCGCCGCCCTTGTCGCACACGGGGCAGTCGAGGGGGTGGTTGACGAGCAGGAACTCGAGGACGCCGTCCTGCGCCTTCTTCACCTCGGGCGAGTTGGTCACGACCTCCTGGCCCTCCGCGACCGGCACGTAACAGGCCGGCGAGAGCACGAAGCCGCGGGGGCCCTTCACCTCGACGAGGCACATCCGGCACATCCCGACGGGCCGCATCCGCGGGTGGTAGCAGAAGCGAGGGATGTAGGTCCCGGCGCGCTCCGCGGCGGCGATGATCATCTCACCCGGCTTGGCCTCGATGACCTCGCCGTCGACGGTGATCGACACCGTGTCCCGTTGCGCCTCCGGCTGCGTGTCCGTCACATCACTCCCAGTTCACGCACGCGGGCACTTCCCGTCCTTGATGTGGACGAGGAACTCGTCCCGGAACATCCCCAGGGCGGAGACGATAGGCGGCGGGATCGAGGGACCGAGCGGGCAGATCGTCGTCATGTTCGGCGGCCACTTCGACGGCCACTGGACACCGGGGCTGATGTTGTCGCAGACGTCCATGAGGAGGTCGAGGTCCTCCATGCGGCCGTCACCGAGCTCGATGCGGCGCATGATCTTGTCGAGCCAGGACGAGCCCTCGCGGCACGGCGTGCACTGCCCGCACGATTCGCGGGAGAAGAAGCGGACGAGACGCCACGAGGCCCGCACCGCGCAGGTATCGGCGTCCATGGCGATGATCGAACCCGACCCCATCATCGAGCCACCCTCGCCCTTGACCTTGGTTTCGTCGAGGGGCATGTCGAGGCGCTCGGGCCCGAACCAGAAGGACGACGCGCCGCCCGGGATGAAGGCCTTGAGCTCCTTGCCGCCGCGGATGCCGGCGCCGAAGCGGGGGTCGTAGATGAGGTCTCGGAAGGTGTTCTTCGCCAGCTCGACTTCGTAGTTCCCCGGCTTGTTCACGTGACCGGACACGGCGAAGAGCCGCGTCCCGGTCGCCTGCGGCTCGCCGATGGCGGCGAAGGTGGCGCCGCCGTGGAGGATGATCCACGGGATGTTCGACATCGTCTCGACGTTGTTGACGATCGTCGGCGCGCCGTAGAGGCCCATCACCGCGGGGAAGTACGGAGGCTTGATTCGGGGAAACCCGCGCTTGCCCTCGAGGCTCTCGAGGAGCGCCGTCTCGTCGCCGCAGATGTAGGCGCCGGCGCCGGGGTGGATGACGACGTCGACGGAGAAGTCCGAACCGAAGATGCGGTTGCCGACCGCACCGTGCTCGTAGGCCTCGTTCAGCGCCGTCGTCATCCGCTCGATCCCGAGCGCGAACTCGCCGCGCACGTAGATGAACGCCTGCGCCGCGCCGATGGCATGGGCCGTGATGATCGTGCCCTCGATGATCTGGTGCGGGTCCTGTTCGAGGAGCATGTGGTCCTTGAACGTCGCCGGCTCGCTCTCGTCCCCGTTGATGACGAGGTACTTCGGATCCGCGGCGCGGAGCATCGACCACTTGCGGCCGGCGGGGAAGCCGGCACCACCGCGGCCGAGCAGGTTGGCGGCGTCGACCTCGGCCGTCACCTCCTCTCGTGACATCGTCACGGCCTTCCGCAGAGCCTCGTATCCGCCGTTGGCGAGGTAGCCGCGCAGCGTGTGCGAGTCGGGCGTACCGATGTGGGCGGTGACGATGGGGTCGACGGTCGTCGCCACTACTGCCGCTCCCCCGCGCCTCGCTCGGGAGCCGAATCGCTGCCGGGTTTCTTCTTGGTCTCGGACACCTGCTTGGCCGCCTTCTTCGCCGAGCGCTTGCTCGCCGGCTGGTCGTGGGTCCCCGCTGCGACCGGTTGGGGCGCGTCGGACGTGGATGCCGCGCCCTGCTCGATCGGCGGCGCCGCGGCGTCGCCCACCGGGCCCGCGGCAAGGAGGCCAACCGAGCGGCGGACCCGCGACAGCGTCCCGTGGGGCGGGACCGTCTCAGCCATGCGGCCGGCCGCGAGGTCGTCGACGATGGTGTCGAAGCCGTCCTCGGTGACATCACCGAAGAAGCGCCAGTTCACGGTGAGGCACGGCGCGTTCCCGCACAGTCCGATGCACTCGACCTCCTCCAACGTGAACGTGCCGTCGTCCGTCGTCGCCCCGGCCTGGACACCGAGGCGCTCCTCGGCGTGCTCGAGCAGCTCGTAGCCGCCGTTGAGGAGGCAGGCGATGTTCGTGCACACCGACACCAGGTACGTGCCGACCGGGTGGGTGAAGAACATGTCGTAGAAGCTCGCGGTGCCGTACACCTCGACCGCCGTGAGCCCGAGGAGCTCGGCCACGTGGGCCATGCCGTCCTTGGTCAGGTACCCGTCCTGCTCCTGCACGAGGTGGAGCAACGGCAGCATCGCCGAGCGCGCCTGCGGGTACAACGCGATCGTCGCGCGGGCTCGCGCTTCGTTCTCCTTGGTGAGCCTCATCGGGATCGCCTCCAGTGCTTCGCACGGGCCGGCAGGCCATTCGCTGCGCTCATCGGTCCACGTCTCCCATCACGGGGTCGATGGACGAGATCACCGCGACGGCGTCGGCGATCAGGCCGCCCTTGAGCATCACTGGCAGCGTCTGCAGGTTGGCGAACGACGGGCCGCGGATGTGCATGCGGTACGGCTTGGCCGTGCCGTCCGACGCGAGGTAGCAACCGAGCTCGCCGCGAGGTGACTCGACGGCCACGTAGACCTCGCCCTCGGGCACACGGAAGCCCTCGGTGAAGAGCTTGAAGTGGTGGATCAGGGCTTCCATCGATTCGTCGATGCGGGCTCGCGGCGGCGGCGTGATCTTCTTGTCCTGGATCCGGTAGTCGCCGGCCGGAACGAGCTCGACGATCTGCCGGATGATCTTGATCGACTCGCGCATCTCGTTGAGCCGGACGGCGTACCGGTCGAAGGCGTCGCCGTACTGCCCGACGATCGTGTCGAAATCGAGCTGGTCGTAGAACTGGTAGGGCATGTCGGCCCGCAAGTCCCACGCTTGGCCGGTCGCCCGCAGGATCGGACCGGATGCGCCCAGGGCGATCGCCTGCTCCGTGGTGATGACGCCGACCCCTTGGGTCCGTTGCTGGAAGATCGGCTGGCCCGTGACGACGTCGTCGTACTCGTCGAGCCTCGGCAGGATCAGGTCGCAGATCTCGAGGACGTCGTCGCGCCACCCGGCGGGCAGGTCTGCGGCGACGCCGCCGGGACGGATGAAGTTGTGGTTCATCCGCAGTCCGGTGACCTTCTCGAAGAAGGCGAGGACGAGCTCGCGCTCGCGCCACCCGTAGATCATCATCGACAGCGCGCCGACGTCCATGCCGTTGGTCGCCATGAACAGGAGGTGCGAGGACAGCCGGTTCATCTCGCACAGCAACATCCGGATCCAGGTCGCGCGGGGCGGAACCTCGAGGCCGAGAAGCTCCTCGACAGCCATGGAGAGCACGGTCTCGTTGAAGAAGTTGGACAGGTAGTCCATCCGCGTGACGTTGGTCGAGCCCTGGATGTACATCAGGTCCTCGGCCGTCTTCTCCATGCCGGTGTGGAGGTAGCCGATGACGGGCTTGGAGCGCAGCACGGTCTCGCCCTCGAGCTCCAGCATCACCCGGAGCACCCCGTGGGTGCTCGGGTGCTGCGGGCCCATGTTGATGATCATCGTCTCGTCTTCGTCGACCTCGACGGCGATGTCCTCGGTGGTGACGGTGTGGCCCTCGGGCAGCCGCAGCACGGCGCCGCGCTCCAAGAGGAGCTCGGACGCGTCCGTCTGCGAACGGCCCCGCATCTCCTGCGCGCCCTCGGACGTCTCGGCGGTCAGCGACCGGTCGCTCACGATTGCGCCTCGGGTCGGA
Organism: Acidimicrobiales bacterium; assembly: GCA_035525495.1. Classification (GTDB taxonomy): domain Bacteria; phylum Actinomycetota; class Acidimicrobiia; order Acidimicrobiales; family CADCTF01; genus DATLED01. Next base: position 26,514 of record DATLED010000088.1, read on the forward strand.
CGGTCGTTGCCTTGAACTGCACGGGCACGCGACCGATGGCGTAGTCCTTGCGCAGCGGGTGGCCCTCCCAGTCCTCGGGCATGAGGATCCGCGTCAGGTCGGGGTGACCGTCGAAGGCGACGCCGAACATGTCCCACACCTCGCGCTCCATGGCCTCGGTGCCCGGCCACACCTCGAACAGCGTGGCGACCGTGGGATCGGACTCGGGGACCTGGACGCGCACGCGCACCCGCACGCGGTGGTCCATCGACACGAGGTTGACGACGATCTCGAAGCGTTCGGCCTCGACGCCGGCGGGAAGTGCTCGTCCCGGGTGCGTCAGGTAGTCGACGCCGCACAGGTCGGCGCAGAAGTTGAAGCCGTCACCGGCGAGCGCCTCCATCAGCGCGCGGTACTGCTCCCTCGACGCGAACACGATCCGCTGCCCGCGCGCGTCGGTGATCACGGGTGATCCGTGCAGCAGCTCGGGCTCGGGCGGGGGCGCGTCGGTGGGCGCGTCAGTGGCCTCGGTCGTCGTGGCGTCCGTCATGTCAGCGACCGATGGTGACGGGGGTGACGCCCGACGGCTGCGGCTCCACGTGCAGCGCGGCGCCGGCTCCAGTGGCGGCCCGCCGTTGCGTGATCTCGCCGTTGCGCACCTTGTCGTGCAGGGTGAGGATGGCGTGGAGGAGCGTCTCGGGGTTCGGCGGGCAGCCGGGCGCGTACACGTCGACAGGAACGATCTGATCGACGCCCTGCACGATGGCGTAATTCTGGAACATGCCGCCGCTGCTCGCGCACACGCCCATCGACAGGACCCACTTGGGCTCCATCATCTGGTCGTAGACCTGACGCAGCACCGGTGCCATCTTCTGGCTCACGCGGCCGGCGACGATCATGAGGTCGGCCTGGCGGGGCGATGCGCGGAAGACCTCCATGCCGAAGCGGCTGATGTCGTAGTTGGCCGCACCTGTCGCCATCATCTCCATGGCGCAGCACGCGAGGCCGAAGGTCGCGGGCCACATGCTGTTGCGGCGCGCCCACTTCACCAGGTCCTCGAGACGGCCCGTGAGGAAGTTGTGGCTGAGGTCTTCGAGCCCGGCCACTACGCAGCAGCTCCCGTCTTGGCGACGGCGGGTTCGGCCTTCGGCACGCGGCGGATCGTCGAGGTCGACGTCCGCACCTCGACCTGGCCGTCGGCGTCGGTCGGCGCGACGAGACGATTGGTCGCGCCCCACTCGAGCCCGCCCATGGCGATCTCGTACAGGAGCGAGATGAAGACGATGGCGGCGAAGACGATCATCGCCACGAGCCCATAGGTCCCGAGCTCCCCGAAGGAGACAGCCCACGGGTAGAGGAAGATGATCTCGATGTCGAAGATGATGAACAGCATGGCCACGACGTAGAAGCGGACGGGGAAGCGCTCGGCCGGCTCACGCGTCGGTACGATCCCGCACTCGTAGGGCGCCTCCTTGGCGGTCGACCCTCGCTTCGGGGCGAGCAGTCCGGAGGCGAAGAAGGACAGTCCCGAGAACAGGATCGCCAGGACCAGCATGGTGAAGATCGGCAGGTACTGGTCCACGGGTGCCTCCTCCTAGGCGATCGCGGGCGCGGCGCGGCGGGCGGCCATGATCTCTTTGTCACGGCGGTGCAGCGCGTTGGCGATGATGGCGAACACGATCGACATCGAGATGGCGACCATCAGCGACGGGAAGCGCAGGTTGCCGAGATCCCGCACCATGACGACGCTCGTGACCTCCTTGGTGGGGTCCGGCTTCGGCTTCGGCGGTGCCTCGCCCGCGGGCGTCGTCACCTCGAGCACTGGCGCCACCTGGATGACGGCGTAATGGGGCGCGTGGAACGGCCCGCGCTCCACGCGATCGACGATCTTGGCGATCGGGTTCCTGCCAGGGTTGCCGACGTGGCTCTTGGAGGCCAGCCCGCCGCCGGGGAGCCAGTAGTTCTCGCCGCCCTTGGCGTAACCGGCGACGAGCGTGTAGTCGATCGGCTCGTCGAAGACCGGGGCGAACGCGAGCGGGGCGGGCGTCTCGCCTTCCTTGGGCGTCGACGTCTCGGGGACGAGGACCTTGTCCGCGGCGGCAGTGGCGTCGCCGAAGATGGCGTCGCCGGCCTTGAGCTTCTGCCAGCCCTTCGGGAACGTCTTCCCTTCCTCGGTGGCGCCGCGTTCCGTCAGTGACCCGGTGACGATCTCGTCGACCTTCCACGTCGGCTGGTCACCCTTGATCCCGATCCCGTAGACGACCCACACCCAACCCATGACGGCCATCCAACCGGTGAGGCCGGCGGCGGCCAGGAGGAAGCCGAGCTTGGCGCCCACGTCGGTCGCGAGGAGCAGGAACACGCTCCCCGGCAGGATCACGAAGGCGGTGACGACGATGAGGGCACCTCGGATCTGCGGATCCCATGCCAACGCCGCCAACAGGTGGCCAGTCACGTCTACAGCCCTCGCTCGTACTTGATGATCGCCTGGATCTGCTCGGGGGTGAGGAGCTTGCCGAAGCCCGGCATTCCGCCGCCCTCGTTGCCACCGACGCCGCGCGTGCCGTACGGCTTCGCGAACTCGGATCCGTTGGTGATGAACTCGGTCATCGTCTCGACATCCGGGAACTGCCGGGTCGTCGTCCCGTTGGTGAGGTTGGGGCCGAAGGCGCCGCCGCCCATCTCTTCGGGCTCGCCGTACGACCACCCCTTGGTGTGGCAGCGGGCGCACACCGCCTTGAACAGCGTCTCGCCGTCGGTCACGGATCCGCCAGCTGTCGCCAGCGGCTCGATGTCGTTCTTCAGCGATTGCGCCCGGGCCTCGGACGGCGTCAGCTTGATGCTGTCGAGGTAGGCGACGAGGTCCGTGATCTGCTGGTCGTTCATCGGACCACCACCCTTGACGCCCCACGCCGGCATGGGCGTGTTGGCCCGGCCGTAGATGAGGATCGTCTCCACCTCTTCGGGCGAGAACTTCAACAGCGCCGTGTTGACGGCGGGGGCGGCCCACTGGACCGTGCGGGGCTTCCCGTCCGTGCCGGTGAGGGTGTACTTCGTGACCCCGCCCGAGCCGTCGGCGCCGTGGCAGGTGGCGCAACCGAAGTGGGCGCCGTGCTCCGGCGCGTCCGTCGGGAGGAAGAGCTTGCGACCGCGCTCGACGGCCTGGTCGTTGAACATGTCGATGGCGCCGGCCTGCCGGCTGGGTTCGTTGAGCCAGTACACGAGCGGGCCGATGGCGGAGATGACGAGGAGCACGAGCGCCCAACCGAGGGCGCGCTCGAGCCGGCGGCCCTCCAGAGCCTCGTCGTCGAAATACGGCTTGCGGTTCGGCGCGAGCTCGATCTCGCCGGCACCGAGCGCTTCCTCCGGATCACGCTGGCGGAAGGTGACGACGAAGTACACGATCATGGCGAGGATCGTGAAGGCGCCGATGAACCAGCCCGTCCGTTCGACGGCGCTGGCGACGGGAAGTGCAATCAAGATACGCAGTGCGGCCCCTCGGCTTCCTGACCCGTGGTGTTCGTTCCGATCGGCGGCCCCTGGCTGAGGGCGCCGGTGTCGACGACAACGACGCCTCCGTCGACGGAGACGGCGAAGCGGTCGAGGCCACGCGGTGCGGGACCTCCCTTCTTCTCGCCGACGCGGTTGTACTGCGAGCCGTGGCACGGGCACTCGAACCACTGCGAGGACTTGCACCACGGCACGCGGCATCCGAGGTGGACGCACTTCTGGTAGAGCGCGACGACCCCGCCCTCCATGCCCTCGAGGACGCCGCCCGCGTAGTTGGCCTTGGCCTTCGGGATGTCCTCTTCGGGGAAGGGGTTGATGTAGAAGCGGCCCTCGGGGACGTAGAAGGGTTCCTTCTTGTCGGCGATCTGCCCGAGGATGTCCGAGAGCTTCCCGGCCTTGATCTTCGACCCGAAGCCGCCGCTGAGCGTCGGCCACAGGAAGGCGATCGTCGTCGTGCCGAATCCGGCGAGGCCGAGGGCGAAGAAGGCCGTGATGCCACGGTTGAAGAACTGGCGACGGGTGACGCCATAGGCCTCCGCGTCGAGGGGCTGGCGGACCGCCGGAGGCGCCGCCTTGGTCTCCACGAGGGTCCCGCCACCGGTGCGGGCCACGACGGCCGAGCGCTCGACCTCGCGGCCCGTCACGACCTCTTCGGTCGCGTCGTCTCCGGCACCGCGGGCGCGGTCGCGCTTGCGGGTCTCGCGGCTCAGCGCGCCGACGGCCGAGGCGCGGTCTCGCGTCCGGGTCGTGGCGAACACGAAGAGGGCGGCCAGCACGACGAGCACGACGGCGGCCAATCCGAGGATGGTTGCGGTGTTCATGCGAAGGTCCGCTTCCTACAGGTCGAAGATCTCGTGGACGCCCTGCTCCCAGGGCATGATGAAGTTGAAGCCCTCACCCCGGAAGAAGCACCCGATGATGACGAGGGTCGCCCAGAACATCAGGAACAAGGTCATCATCACGATGGAGAACTTCCGGTTCTCGGGCTTGTTCGAGGGGTTCTTGTCGATGTAGCCGGCGGCGCCGAGCACGATCATCCCCATACCCGGGATCGTCACTCCTGCGACCATGGGGTGGAACATCGTGAGGAGCTCCTGGAGGCCGAGGAAGTACCACGGAGCCTTGGAAGGGTTCGGCGTGAGGTTGTAGTTGGCCATGCCCAGCAACGGCGCGTTCACGAACGTCGAGAACACGAGCAGGAACACCGTCATTGCGAGCGAGGCGACGAACTCGGCGACGAGGAGGTGGGGCCAGACGTGGACCTTGTCGGTGGGAACCGCCTTGACGTCCTGGATCGACCCGGCCTTGACGACCGTGAGGAGCCGCTGGGTGTGGCCCGCGGCCGTGCCGGCGGGGCCCGACGCCGGAGGAGCCGCCGCGGGACGGGCCACGGTGGCCGTCGCCGTCCCACCGCCGCCGCTCTCACCGGTGAGCAGGCGGGCGGGGATCCTCTCGCCGTCATCGGCCGCGCCGGCGTCGCCGCCGTCGCCGCCCGCGTCGCCATCACGGCCGCCGCCGGACGCGGCCGCAGCCTTCTCGCGCGCCGCTTGCGCCCGCTTGAGGAGGTGTTCGGGGATCTCGGTCATGGAGCTCGACCTTTCCTACAGCGGCCCGGAGATGCCGCCGTCCTTGCGGACTCTCCAGAAGTGGATGGCCATGAAGATGACGATGACGAAGGGCAGCATCAGCACGTGGAGCACGTACCACCGAAGCAGTGTGTCCGTGCCGATCTCGACACCACCGAGGAGCACGAAGCGCACCTGCGTCCCGAAGACGGGGGTGTAGCCCATCATGTTGGTTCCCACCGTCACGGCCCACAGCGCGAGCTGGTCCCACGGCAGCAGGTAGCCGGTGAACGAGAGCAGCAGCGTGAGCATCAACAGCATGATCCCGATCACCCAGTTGAACTCGCGAGGCGGCTTGTAGGCCCCGTGGTAGAAGACGCGCGCCATGTGCAGGAACACGCTGATGACCATCAGGTGGGCGCCCCAGCGATGCATGTTGCGCACGAGCAGGCCGAACGTCACCGAGGTCTGCAGTGTCGAGATGTCGTTCCATGCCTGCGCGGCCGTCGGCCGATAGAAGAACATCAAGAAGATGCCGGTCACGGTGAGCAGGATGAACAGGAAGAAGCTCAGACCGCCGAGGCACAGCGTGTAGCTGACCTTGACCGCGTGTCGCTTCACCTTCACCGGGTGAAGGTGGTACAGCACGCTGTTCATGATCACGTACGACCGGTTACGAGGGCTGTCGGTGTAGCCCTTG
>DATLED010000089.1:0-49548 GCA_035525495.1 Acidimicrobiales bacterium
GGTCACGCTGGCGCCGGAGGGCCATCGGGTCCCGGGGGCGCGCACCACCCGACCCGGGGAGCACGTCCAGGCGGGGAGGCTCGACGTCGCCGTCGAGGCCCGCGGGAGCACCATCGACGTCCGTGTAGGTTCGCCCCGTCATGCGGCTCGCGCTCGGGACCCGCCAGTACGACGTCTCCACCCGCGCCCTCGTCATGGGCATCCTGAACCGGACGACGGACTCGTTCTTCGACAAGGGCCGGTTCTACGAGCTCGACGCCATGCTGCGCCTCGCCGAGCAGCACCTCGCCGACGGGGCCGATCTGCTCGACGTCGGCGGGGTCAAGGCCGGCCCGGGTCCGGAGGTGACCGAACAGGAGGAGCTCGACCGGGTCATCCCCGCCGTGGAGGCGGTCCACGCGCGCTTCGACCTGCCGTTGTCGATCGACACGTGGAGGGCCGAGGTGGCGCGTCACGCGTTCGCTGCGGGCGCCGTCGTGGGGAACGACATCAGTGGGTTCGCCGACCCCGCGTACCTCGCCGTCGCCGCCGATGCCGGCGTGTCGGTCGTCGCGACGCACATCCGCCTGCAGCCGCGCGTGGCCGACCCCGAGCCCGAGTACCCCGAGGGGGTCGTGCCCGCCGTGCGGGGATTCCTCGTGGAGCGCGCCCGGCGGGCGGAGGCCGCGGGAATCCCGTCGGAGCGGGTCATCGTCGACGCCGGTCTCGACCTCGGTAAGACGTGGGAGCAATCGCTCGAGCTCTTGCGAGCCTCAGACCGGTTGGCGGCGCTCGGCTACCCGCTGCTGTTGTCGGCGTCGAACAAGACGTTCCTCGGCAAGCTCCTCGACCTCCAGGTCACCGAGCGCCGCGAGGCCAGCGCCGGTGCAACCGCGCTCGGCGTCCTCCGGGGCTCGAGGATCGTCCGCGCCCACGACGTACGGGGCGCGAGACGGGTCTGCGACGTCGTCGCCGCCGTGCTGGAGGCGGCGTGAGCACGGCGGCGGACCCGAAGCCCGTCTACCTCATCCGCGGTGACGATGTCGTGCTCCTGAGCGAGGCCACCCGGGCTCTGGTCGCGACGCTGGTCGTCGCCGAGGACGCCGGACTCGCGGTCGAGGAGATCGACCTCGAGGCCCTCGACGACCACGGCCTCGGCGCCCTCCTCGACGCCTGCCTCACGCCGCCGTTTCTGACCGACCGCCGGGTCGTCGTCGCCAGGAACGCCGGGGTCCTCAACGCCGAGGACGCGGCCCGGGTCGTCCAGTACCTCGACGACCCGCTCGACACGACCGTCCTCGTCCTCATCGGCGGCGGCGGCACCATCCCGCCCAAGCTCGTCGCCGCCATCAAGAAGGTCGGCGAGCACGTCGACGCCGGCGCTCCCCGCCAGGCGCGCGAGCGAACGAGCTGGCTCGTCGAACGCCTTCGCAAGGCGCCCGTGAAGCTCGACAACAAGGCCGCGCAGAAGCTCGGCGAGCACCTCGGCGAGGACGTGAGCCGGTTGAGCGGCATCCTCGACGTCCTCGCTGCCGCCTACGGCGAAGGCGCGAACGTCGACGTCGAGCAGCTCGAGCCCTACCTCGGTGAGGCAGGTGGCATGGCGCCGTGGGACCTCACCGATGCCATCGACAAGGGCGATGCGCCCACAGCACTCGAGCTCCTCCATCGCCTGATGAAGGGCGGCGACCGACATCCGCTCGTCGTCCTGGCGACGCTGCACCGCCACTTCGGCCAGATGCTCCGCCTCGACGGCTCCGGCGCCCGCGACGAGGCGGACGCCGCCGCAACCCTCGGCCTCACGGGCAGCTCGTTCCCGGCCAAGAAGGCGCTGGCCCAGGGCCGTCGTCTCGGCGGCCCGAAGATCCAACGCGCGATCGCGCTCCTAGCCGAGGCCGACCTCGATCTCCGGGGCCAGAAGGCGTGGCCCGAGGACCTCGTCATGGAGGTCCTCATCGCTCGGCTCTGCCAGTTGTCCCGCGTCTAGGGTCGGCGCCCACATGCCGCGGACGACCATGAAGCGCAAGCCCATCCCCAAGCCCGCCATCGCCGTGGAGCGCTTCACCCTCACGAACGGGCTCCGAGTCGTCCTCGGTCGCGACCGCAGTGCACCGGCCGTCGCCATCACCGTCAACTACGACGTCGGATTCCGCAGCGAGCCCGAGGGGCGGACCGGCTTCGCCCACCTCTTCGAACACCTCATGTTCCAGGGAAGCACGAACCTGGAGAAGGGCGAGGCCGACAAGCTCATCGAGGGCAACGGCGGCGTGATGAACGGCAGTACCCGGAGCGACTACACGAACTACATCTCGATGCTGCCGACGAACGCCCTCGAGCTCGGCCTGTTCCTCGAGGCGGACCGCATGCGCCGCACTCGCATCGACGACGAGAACCTCCAGAACCAGATCGACGTGGTCAAGGAGGAGATCCGGGTCAACGTGCTCAACCGCCCGTACGGCGGGTTCCCGTGGATCGATCTGCCGCCGGTGATGTTCGAGAGCTTCAACAACGCGCACAACGGATACGGCAGCTTCGTCGATCTCGAGTCGGCGACCGTCGACGACGCCAAGGACTTCTTCAACCGGTTCTATGCGCCGGCCAACGCGCTGCTTGCCGTCACCGGCGACTTCGACGTCGACAAGATCACGATGCTGATCGAGAAGCACTTCGGCGACATCAAGAAGCGGCGCGCGCCGAAGGTGCCGGACGTCGGCGAGGCCCTGCCGACCCGCGAGCGTCGCGCCGTGAAGCACGACGCCATGGCGCCGATGCCGGCACTGGCCGTCGGGTACCGCGTACCGGATCCGATCAAGCGCCTCGATGAATACCTCGCCGCCATCGTCCTCGTCGAGGTGCTGACCGACGGCGAGGGCAGCCGCCTGCACCAACGTCTCGTCAAGGAGGACCGCCTCGCCAGCCACATCGGCGGGATGATCGGCACGTTCGGCGATCCGTTCGACGTCCGCGATCCGACGATGCTCCAGCTGCTGGCGTACCACCCCGGTGGGACGGCCGAAAAGGTGCTTGCGGCGATCGAGGACGAGGTCGAGAAGCTCATCGACGACGGGATCGCCGACGAGGAGCTCGAGCGGGTGCAGACGAGTCTCATCAGCGGGCACCTCCGCCGGCTCGACAACCTCCTGCAACGCTGCATGTTCCTGGCCACGCTCGAGCAGCAGCGGAAGCAGGCGGAGCTCGTGAACGACCTCCCCGAGTTGCTCGCAGCGGTCGACGCGGAGGGCGTCGTCGACGCCGCCGAGGCGTGGCTGCAGCCACAGACCCGAGCGGTCCTCGAGGTCCGTCCCGGCGCGGGGGAGGACACGTGAGGCCGGAGCTCGCCGGCATCGTCCCCGAGGTCAAGCCGCTCCGGACGATGAAGCTGCCGGTGGTCTCCGAACGCACGCTCGGGAACGGCCTTCGCCTCATCGCGGCCCGCCGATCGGGCGTTCCCCGCCTCGAGGCTCGGCTGCTGATCCCGAGCGCCCGGGACAACAAGCCTCCGGAGCCGGCCCGGGTGCGGGTGTTCACGAGGACACTCCTCGCGGGCACCACCAACCGGACGAGCGTGGAGATCGCGCAGGAGCTGCAGGCGCTCGGAGGGAGCCTCGATGCCGGCGCCGATGCGGAGGACTTCGTCCTCTACGGGTCGAGCCTCGCGACCGAGCTCCCTCGCTTCCTGGCGCTGTTGAGCGAGGTCCTCGCCGACGCCACCCATCCCAACGACGAGGTCGCCCTCCAACGCGACGTCGCCGCGCAGGAGATCACGCTGGCTCTCAGCCAACCGGCCACGATCGCCCGCCAAGCGTTGCTCCGCCGTCTCTACGCGGGACACCCCTATGGCGAGCCGATGCCGACGGTCGAGGAGGTCGGCTCGGTCAAAGCGGGCCAGCTGCGGAAGGTGCAGGCTCGTCGGCTCCGTCCCGAGGGCAGCATCCTCGTGCTCGTCGGCGATGTCCCGCCGGCGCGTGCCCTCGACCTGGCGGAGGCGGCGCTCGCCAGCTGGGAAGGAGGGGGAGGCAAGCCGGGGTTGCCGATTCCCGCGACGCCGCCGCCCGGTCCGACGCTGCTCGTCGACCGGCCGGGAGCCGTGCAGACGAACATCCGCATCGCCGGGCACGCCGTGGGGCGCAACCATGCCGACTATCCGAAGCTCGCACTGGCCAACCTCGTGTTCGGTGGCTACTTCGTCTCCCGTCTCGTCGACAACATCCGGGAGCGACGCGGCTACACCTACTCGCCCGGCAGCGGCGTGCAGCAGAACCGCCAGGCGAGCTACTTCACGGTCCAGGCCGACGTCGGCACCGACGTGACGGGGCCGGCGCTCGTCGAGATCCGCTACGAGCTGGACCGGATGCTCGCGGGGCCCATCGACGAGGACGAGCTGCGCTCCGCCAAGCGCTACCTCTCCGGCACGCTGAGCATGTCCATTCAAACGCAGGCCGGACTGGCGGGGTATCTCGGCACGCTGGCGGCGAGTGACCTCCCCATCGAGTACCTCCGCGACTTCCCGGCGACGGTCGACGCGTTGACCTCGGCCGACGTCATCGACGCCGCCCGGACGTATCTCGATCCCCGCCGGCTCACGACCGTGATGGTCGGCGATGTCGCCTCGATCCGTCCCGTGGTGGAAGCCTTCGACGACGTCGAGTTGGCGTGACCGACCCGCCATCCTCGCCGTTCGACCTCATCGGTCGCCTCGCCATCCAGGAGGTGCGGGTCAGCGAGGACTTCGCCCATGTCGAGGTCTACACGCGGGGCGGGTTGTTGACGATGCTGTGGCACGGCGATCGGGACGCGGCGACGGTCGTGGTCATGGCCGGCGGCGCTATGGGCGGGCTGCTCGGACCATCCGACGGCGCCTACCACGACCTCGGGGTCGCCCTGCACGAGGGCCACGGGATCGGCACCATCCGCGTCGGCTACCGCCAGCCGAACAACCTGCCGGAGTGCGTGCTCGACATGGCTGCCGCCATCGACCTCTCGTCCCGCGCCGGCGGCGAGCGCTTCGTCACGGTCGGCCACAGCTTCGGCGGCGCGGTTGCCGTCGGCGCCGGTATCGCCCTGCCGACCCACGTCGCCGGCGTCGTCACTCTCGCCACCCAGTCGGCCGGCTGCGAACAGGCGGGGTTGCTGTATCCGCGCCCCCTGCTGCTGCTCCACGGCGACCGCGACGAGATCCTCCCGGTGATGTGCAGCGAGGTCGTCAGCGAGCTCGCCGGCGGCGGCGAGCTCGTCGTCATCCCCGGCGCGGGCCACCTGCTCAACACCGCCGGCGCGAACGAGATCGTCCGCCAGAAGCTGTTGGAGTGGATCCCGCCGGTGCTGGCGGGTAGCGCCTAGGACTCGCTGGAGAGCGAGCTGATCCGCTTCATCAGGCGGCTCTTGCGGCGGGCGGCCTGGTTCTTGTGGATGACGCCCTTCGTCACGGCCTTGTCGAGCCGCTTGATGGCGAGCTTGGTGGCGTCGAGGTCAGGGGTCCCCGCAGCCGCGAGAGCGACGGCGGACTTCACGCGAGTCTTGATCTCGGACTTCACGGCCTTGTTGCGGACGCGGCGGGTCTCGTTCTGCTTGTTGCGCTTGATCTGGGACTTGATGTTCGCCACGGGGGAGAGACGATACACGGCCCGCCGGTAGCTTCTCCAACCCATGGGCGCCCCCCGCATCGCCATCGCGCCCGAGCCGGCGGCCGACTGGGTGCGGCAGGCGATCGAGGAGGGGGGCGGCGACGTCGTACCGCTCGCCGAATCCGAGGGGCTCGTCTGGACGGCGCCGAGGGGCGCGGACGAGCTCCGCTCGCTCCTGGGGTCCGGGCCGAGGATCCGGTGGGTGCAGCTCCCATGGGCCGGCGTCGAGGAGTTCGCCCGCCTGGGCGTCTTCGACGACGACGGATCGGGGCGGCAATGGACCTGTGGCAAGGGCGTCTACGCCGAGCCCGTGGCCGAGCACGCGCTGGCCCTCGCGCTCGCGGGGCTGCGGTCGCTCCCGGAGCGAGTGCGGGCGACGTCGTGGGGCGCGCAGGCCGGTGTCAGCCTCTACGACGCCCGCGTCACCATTCTCGGGGCCGGCGGGATCACCGAGTGCCTCGTCGACCTCCTGCGCCCGATGCGCACCGAGGTGACGGTCGTCCGCCGAGATGCGAGCACTCCGTTCCCGGGCGCCCTCCGCACCGTCGGGCTCGCCGACCTGCACGACGCCCTTCCGGGTGCCGACATCGTCTTCCTCGCGCTCGCCCTGACGCCCGGGACCGTCGGGGTCATCGGGTCCGGCGAGCTCGCCCGCATGGAGCCGCACGCGTGGTTGGTGAACGTGGCGCGCGGCCGCCACGTCGACACCCACGCGCTCGTCGCCGCCCTTCGCAACGGCGTCATCGGCGGCGCCGGCCTCGACGTGACCGAGCCCGAGCCCCTACCCGACGACCATCCGCTGTGGGCGCTGCCGAACGTCATCATCACGCCGCACACCGCCAACACCCAGGAGATGGCTCGCCCGCTGCTCGGCGCCAGGATCACCGAGAACGTGCGCCGCTTCGCCGCCGGCGAGGAGCTCATCGGTCCCGTCGACGGCTCGCTGGGTTACTAGCCGCGATCCAAGACGCTTCTGGGCGGGCTCGACGACCGCTCCGGTCGTTCTGCCCGCCCAGAAGCCGGAGACGCTGCCGGTAACCTCGCCCCGATTCCCATGGACCTGTCGCGCCTCCGCAACTTCTCGGTCATCGCCCACATCGACCACGGCAAGTCCACGCTCGTGGACCGGATGCTGCAGCTCACGAACGCGGTCGACCCTCGCGACATGCGCGACCAGTTCATGGACTCGATGGACATCGAGCGCGAGCGCGGCATCACCATCAAGGCGCAGAACGCCCGGGTGAAGTGGAAGGACCACGTCCTCCAGCTGATCGACACGCCGGGGCACGTCGACTTCGGGTACGAGGTGAGTCGGAGCCTCGCCGCCTGCGAGGGAGTCGTCCTCGTCGTCGACGCAAGCCAGGGCATCGAGGCCCAGACGTTGGCGAACTGCTTCCTCGCCCTCGAGCACGACCTCGAGATCGTGGCCTGCCTCAACAAGATCGACCTCCCCGCCGCCGACCCCGAGCGCTACGCCGGCGAGATCGAGCACGTGCTGGGCATCCCCGCCGACGAGATCCTGCCGATCAGCGCCAAGACGGGGGTCGGCGTCGACGCCCTCCTCGACGCCATCGTCGTGAAGATCCCGCCGCCGACCGGCGACGCCGAGGCGCCGTTGCAAGGGCTCATCTTCGACAGCTACTACGACCAGTATCGCGGCGTCGTCAGCGCCGTGCGGGTGATGAACGGCCGCCTCCGCTCCGGCATGCGACTGAAGTTCATGCAGGCCAACGCGGTCCACGACGTCGACGAGATCGGCCATCGCACGCCGGTGCCGGTCCCCGTCGCAGAGCTCGGCCCAGGCGAGGTCGGGTACCTGATGGCCGGGATCAAGGACGTCGGCGAGGCCCGTTCCGGGGAGACGGTCACGGATCACGCCCGCCCCGCGTCCGAGCCCCTGCACGGCTACGACGAGCCCAAGCCGATGGTCTTCTGCGGCCTCTATCCCGTCGAGGGCGACGACTTCGCCGACCTCCGCGAGGCGCTGGAGAAGATGCGCCTCAACGACAGCTCGTTCACCTACACGCCCGAGACGTCCACGGCGCTGGGCTTCGGGTTCCGCTGCGGCTTCCTCGGCCTCCTGCACATGGAGATCGTTCGCGAGCGACTCGAGCGCGAGTACGACCTCGCGTTGATCGCCACCGCCCCGTCCGTCGAGTACCGGGTGCACACGACCGCCGGCGAGGTCGTCGACGTCGACAACCCCTCCGACATGCCCGAGCCGCAGAAGATCGACTTCATCGAGGAGCCGTTCTTCAAGGTCACCGTCCTCCTGCCCGCCGAGTACACGGGCACCGTCATGGACCTCTGCCAGACGCGGCGAGGCGAGATGGGGAAGATGGAGTACCTGTCGGCGGACCGGGTGGAGCTGATCTATCGGATCCCGCTCGCCGAGGTCGTCGTCGACTTCTTCGACCAGCTCAAGTCGCGGACCAAGGGCTACGCGTCCCTCGACTACGAGCCCGACGGTTACGACCGGTCGAACCTCGTGAAGATCGACGTGCTCCTCAACGCCGTCCCCGTCGATGCCTTCTCCTCGATCATGGACCGCGCCAAGGCCGAGGAGTACGGCCGGAAGATGGCGTCGAAGCTGCGCGAACTCATCCCCCGCCAGATGTTCGACGTGCCGATCCAAGCGGCCATCGGTGGACGGATCATCGCCCGCGAAACCGTGAAGGCGAAGCGCAAGGACGTCCTGGCCAAGTGCTACGGCGGCGACATCACCCGCAAGCGCAAGCTCCTCGAGAAGCAGAAGGAGGGCAAGAAGCGAATGAAGAACATCGGCCGCGTCGAGGTCCCCCAGGAGGCCTTCATCTCGGCGCTGCGCCTCGAGGAGTAGCCCGATACCCTCGGGTCCAAGACACCCGAGGAAGGGGGCCGCATGTACCGGATCCTGGTCGTGGCCAACGAGACCCTTGAAGGCGCGCACCTGCTCGAGGAGGTGGAGCGCAAGGTCGAACAGGCCGGGGGCGACGTGGGCGTCCACCTCGTCGTCCCCGCGGCTCACGGTCACGGAACGTGGACCGAAGGTGGTGCCAAGGCGGCGGCGCAGCACCGGCTCGACGACGCCATGGTGCTGTTCAAGGAGCTGCACGTCGAGGTGACCGGGGAGGTCGGCGATCCCAGCCCGGTCCTGGCGATCGGCGATGCGCTGCTCATCCGTCACTACGACGAGATCGTGCTGTCGACCCTGCCGCGGGGCGTCTCGCGGTGGCTCAAGCAGGACGCCGTCTCCCGGATCCAGCGCGACCACCCGTCGATCCCGCTGACCCACGTGGCCGCATCGGGGTGATGGGGTAGAAGGGGCGCATGCTCACCGGCCTGCTCCTCCTTCGCCTCCTCATCGGCCTGACCCTCGCCGCCCACGGCTCGCAGAAGGTCTTCGGCGCCTTCGGCGGCGGCGGCCTCGAGGGCACTGGGGCGTGGCTCGAGTCGATCGGCTTCCGGCCTGCGCGTCGCCAGGCGCTGATGGCCGGCGGGACGGAGCTTCTCGGCGGGCTGGCGCTCGCGTGCGGGCTCATGACCCCGTTCGCCGCGGCCGGGATCATCGGGGTGATGGCCGTCGCCGGGGTCGCCGGCCACGGTGGCAAGGGGTTCTTCATCACGAGGGGCGGGTGGGAGTACTGCGTCGTCCTCGCCGGCGCTGCCGCGGTCCTGGCCTTCACCGGACCTGGTGACTTCTCGATCGACCACCTGATCGGCTTCGACGGTGGCGGCAACCTCTGGGGTCTGTTCGCGGTCGCTCTCGGCGTTGCCGGTGCCGCCGGACAGATGGCGACACGGCGCACGCAGGTCGACCTGCGGGACTCGGGTGCGATCGCCGGCCCGAGGGTCGCGACGCGCCAGGCCGTCGACGGCTGACGACCCGGTGCTCCTGCCGCAGGCCGTCGCCGCGACACGGGTGACGGAGACGGTTAGCACTCGGTACTCTTGAGTGCCAAAGATGACCGACCCCTTGGATGACCGAAAAGCCGACATCCTCCGAGCCGTCGTGGAGGAGTACATCGAGACGGCCCAGCCCGTGGGGTCGTCTCGAATCGTGCAGTCCGGAGGGCTCCACGTGTCCGCGGCCACCGTGCGCAACGAGCTGTCGGTGCTCGAACGCGAGGGGTACATCACCCAGCCCCACACCAGCGCCGGCCGCATCCCCACGGAGAAGGGGTACCGGTTCTTCGTCGACCAGCTCACACCGAAGGGGTCGCTCCAGCCCGCGCAGCGCCAGGCCGTGCAGAGCTTCTTCAACACGACCCACGGCGCCCTGGAGCAGATGCTCCACGACACGAGCCGCCTCCTGTCGAACCTGACCGACTATGCCGCCGTCGTCGTCGGGCCGCCGCACGAGGCGGCGACGATCCGTTCCATCCAACTCGTCGGACTGGCGCCGCGCGTCGCCCTCCTCGTCGCCGTGCTCTCGAACGGGGTCGTCGAGAAGCGGTCCATCGACCTCGACGAGGACACCGGTGACGAGGTCGTCGCGGCGGCGACGAACCGCCTGGCCGGGGCGTTGGTCGGGAAGGCGGTCGGCGAGGTCGTGACCGTGACCAGCGCTGGGAACGCCCACGTCGACGCCACCATCGATGCCGCCTTGTGCGAACTGCGTGCCAGCCACGACGACGAGCCCGACCACGTCTTCGTCGGAGGCGCCTCCCGCATGGCGAGCGCCTTCGACGCCGTCGGCACGGTCGGCCAGGTGTTGCAGATCCTCGAGCAGCAGTACGTCGTCGTCTCGCTGTTGAAGGACGTGCTCGACCGTGGCCTCTCCGTCGCCATCGGCAGCGAAGTCGGCAACGAGTCGTTGGCCGAATGCTCGGTCGTCGTGTCGCCGTACGAGGTCGAAGGCGAGCCGGCGGGAACGATCGGGGTCATCGGACCGACCCGCATGAAGTACCCGCAGGCGCTGGCTGCCGTCGCCCTCGTCAGCCAACGGCTCGGCCGCCGGCTCTCCGAGGGCTGATCGTGGCGACCGACTACTACGACTTGCTCGGCGTCAGCCGGACGGCCAGCGACGACGACATCAAGAAGGCGTACCGCAAGCTCGCTCGCGAGCTGCACCCCGACGCCAATCCCGATGACCCGTCGGCCCACGAACGCTTCAAGGACGTGTCGACCGCGTACGAGACGCTCCGCGATCCGGAGCGACGCCGGCGCTACGACCAGTTCGGTCCCGATGCCGCCCGCGCCGGCGCGGCCGGCGACCCGTTCGGCTTCGGCGGCGCGGGTGGCGGCCTCGGCGACATCTTCGATGCCTTCTTCGGTGGAGCCGCCGGCGGAGGGTTCGGCGCAGCAGGGCGGCGCGGTGGTCCTTCCCGGGGCAACGACTTGGAGCTTTTGGTCGAGCTCGACTTCGAGGAAGCGGTCTTCGGCGTCCGGCGGGAGATCAAGGTGCGGGCGCCCGTCCCGTGCGACACGTGCGAGGCGACCGGCGCCGCGCCCGGCACGACGGCGACCACGTGCGCCGCCTGCGGCGGTACCGGCGAGGTGCGCCGTGTGCGCCAGTCGATCCTCGGCCAGATGGTGACCGCCAGTCCGTGCACCCGCTGCGGCGGCGCCGGACAGGAGATCGCCACGCCCTGTCAGGCATGCCGCGGCGAGGGGCGTCGCACCGAGGAGAAGACCTACGAGGTCGACATCCCCGCCGGCGTCGACGACGGGACGCAGCTGCGGCTCCCCGGCCGCGGCGGCGCCGGTCCCCGTGGCGGACCGCTCGGTGACCTGTACCTCCACACGCGGGTGGGTCCGCACGAGCGCTTTCGCCGAAACGGACAAGACCTCGTCGCCGACCTCCACATCCCGATGACGCAGGCGGCGCTCGGCGCCCACCTCACGTTCGAGACCCTTGACGGCGAGGAGGACCTCGCGCTGCCCCCGGGAACGCAGTCCGGGCGCGTGTTCGAGCTACGCGGGCGCGGGGTGCCGGGTGGACGGGGGCGGGCCCGGGGTGACCTGCTCGTCCAGGTGTTCGTCGACACGCCGACAGATCTCGGCAAGGAGGAGCAGGACCTGCTCCGTCGGCTGGCGGCGATCCGGGACGAGGAGGTCGCTCCGGAGGAGACCGGCTTCCTCTCGCGGATCAAGTCGGCGTTCAAGTAGCGGTGGAGGTCCCGGCGAGATCGGCGGCGCACGTGTTCGTCGCCGACCTCGATCGGCCCGTGATCGACGACGTCGACCGTCACCATCTCGAGCGGGTGCTGCGCCTGCGGATCGGCGAGAGGGTCACCGCATCAGACGGTCGGGGCGGCCTGCGGGTGTGTGCGTTCGCTGCAGGCGGCGCGCTCGAGCCCTTGGGCGATGTGGACCTCGCTGCGTCGCCGTTGTCGCCATCGATCGGCGTCGGTTTCGCGCTGGTGAAGGCCGTGAAGCCGGAGTGGATCGTCCAGAAGCTGACCGAACTGGGGGTCGACCGCATCCTTCCGTTCACGGCGGAGCGTTCGGTGGTGCGCTGGGACGAGTCCAAGGCAGCTCGCAACCTGGATCGGCTCCGGCGGGCGGCGGTGGAAGCGGCGATGCAGTCGCGGCGGAGGTGGCTCCCTCAGGTCGAACCGGTGCGACCCTTGGCGCGGCTCACGCGGGAGGGGACGAGCGGGATTGCCCTCGCGGATGCGTCGGGTGAACCGCCGTCACTCGAGTGGCCGACGGTCCTCGTGGGGCCCGAGGGTGGTTGGTCGGACGCCGAACGATCGGCCGGTTCCGAGCGATTTGTCCGATTCGGATCGGCCGTCCTGCGGGCCGAAACGGCCGCCGTGACGGCCGGTGTGCTCCTCAGCGGGCTGCGCGAATCGGTCATTTCGCCCGTGAAACGACGCGAAGAGCGGTCGTCGTCGGATTTTCTGTCACGGAATGTGGGTGATTCGGCATCGAACGTGGAATACTGCTGAGGAACGAGGAGGGCCGCACCCGTGAGTGAAGCCGAGATGCCGACGAACTACGCACGCCGCGTCGGCGAGCGCCTGCGCCTCATCCGCAAGCAGAAGGGGCTGTCGTTGCAGGAGGTCGAGGCCTCCAGCTCCCAGGAGTTCAAGGCATCCGTGCTGGGCGCCTACGAGCGGGGTGAGCGGGCCATCTCCGTCCCGCGGCTGCAGCGGCTGGCCAAGTTCTACGCCGTTCCGGTCGACCAGCTGCTCCCGCAGGACGTCGACGCGTACCCGGCGCTCCGGGACGACGAGGTCATCGAGGTGACCGCCGCCGAGGCCGAGTCAGGTGAGGCGACGCCGGCTCGTGGCAGTCGCCGTTTCGAGGATGAGCGGGTGTCGATCGACCTCACCCGCCTGCAGGCGCTCGCCGCGCAGGAGCGGGAGATGCTGACCCGTTACCTCGGCATGATCCAAGTCCAGCGTCAGGACTTCAACGGCAAGGTGCTCACGATCCGCAACGAGGATCTGCGCGCCATCGCCTGCCTCTTCGAGACGACGACCGATTCGATGCGTCGTCGCCTCGACGAGCTCGGCCTCCGGAGATAATCGGAGCCGTTCCGTGCGCCCCCGCAGCGTCGGGAGCGCCGGCGAGCAGCCGCCCGTCGAGCGGCAAGCACCGGCGCCCGCAGGGCCCCTCTCCGCAGAGCGAGACCATCGATACGGCGTTTATGTACACGTCCCGTTCTGCGAGCGGCGGTGCGACTACTGCGCGTTCGCGACGTGGACGGATCGGCATCACCTGCAGGCCGCGTACGTCGACGCTTGCGTGCAGGAGGTCGTGTCGGCGGCGCTGCCGCCGGCGACCAGCGTGTTCTTCGGTGGCGGGACTCCGTCGCTGTTGCCTCCCGCCCTGTTGCTCCGGATCCTCGACGCCATCGCACGGGTGCCGGGCGCCGAGGTCACGGTCGAGTGCAACCCGGACACCGTGACCCCTGCGTTGCTCGAGTCGTACCTCGCAGGCGGGGTGAACCGGCTGTCGTTCGGCGTGCAGTCGATGGTGCCGCACGTGCTGGCGTCGCTGGGGCGGACGCACGACGTCGCCAACGTGTCGCGGTGCGCGGCGCTGGCCCGTTCGCTGGGGTTCGCGTCGTGGAACATGGACCTCATCCACGGTGCCTTCGGCGAGTCGTCGGACGATTGGCGGCGGACGGTGTCGTCCGTGCTGGAGCTCGAGCCGCCGCATCTCAGCGCGTATGCGCTGACGGTCGAGCAGGGGACTCCACTGGCGGCCGATGCGACCCGTCACCCGGACGAGGACGACGAGGCCGACAAGTACCTCGTGGTCGACGCGATGTGCGCGGAGGTGGGCCTTGCGTCGTACGAGATCTCGAACTGGGCGCGGCCGGCGCACGAGTGTCGCCACAACCTCCTGTACTGGACGCAGGGCAACTACCGGGGGATCGGGTGTGCCGCCCATTCGCACGCTTCGGGACGCCGGTGGTGGAACGTGCGGACGCCCGAGCGCTACATCGCCCTGCTGGCTGCGGGGAAGTCGCCATTGGCGGCTTCGGAGTCGCTGGACGCCGAGGCCCAACGAGTCGAGGGGTTGCAGCTCTCGTTGCGGACGTCAGCGGGCGTCCCCGCCTCCTCGTTGTCGTCGGCGGACGTGGCGGCGCTCGGGGGGTTGTTGGTCGTCGCCGAGGACGACGACGTGCGGGTACGGCTCAGTGTCACCGGTCGGCTGCTGGCCAACGAGGTGGCCGTGCGGCTGCGCTAGGAGGTGGTGCCGGCACTACGTCGGCGGCAGCTCGATGACGTCGCCGGGGAACACCAGATCCGGATCGTCCCGGTGCCGGAGGCGGCGCCGGTTGTGTTCGATCAGGCGCCGCCAGTACGGATCGACCTCACCGTCGGTCGGCGGTCGCCGCCACGCCGCTTCGAGGGTGCGTTCCGCCACCCGCCACAGGTGATCCCCCGGCTGGATCGTCCACGTCCCGGGCCCGCGCATCGTGACCGGGGGCATCGGCTCCGTCGTGTCCGGCACAGGAGTGGTGTCGGCGAGTCGCCGCATCGTGACGGGGGGTGGTCCTTCGTTCGCTCGCGGCGAGTCATCCGGGAGGCGTTGCATCGTGATCGATGTCGCGTCGTCCGAGGCGCGCTCGGCGGCGGCGGCGGCGGAGGTGATCGTGACGGAGGCGGCGACGAGTCCCATGGCTGCTCTGACCACCCGACCCACCTGCACCGGAGCGCGGCGTTCCACGGCCGAAGCCAACCCGTCCGCACGGATCACGCGCAGCGTGCCCGAGACGGCGGTGGCTGCGAGGAGGTACCACGCCAGCGCCAGGAGGAGGACACGGAGCAGCGCGAAGGCGGCGGTGGCGGGTCCAAAGGCCTCGAGCCACGGGCCCAAGTCGTGCATCGGTGGCGTGCCGAGGGGGCCGTGGCCAAGGGCCTCCAGAACGACGAGTGCGGCGACCAGAAAGGCGCACCACCCGGCGAGGACCGCGACCGCTCGGCATCGGGTCATCGCCGTGAACCGGTCGTCACGACCTCGATGCCGCCGCCGGCTCGGCGCACGGCGGCGCGACCGCACCCGCTCGGGTCGGCGGCGATGGCAACGGCGTCCCCGGGGATCGACGGTCCGGCGGCGGCAGCGGTCGTTGCGGCGCCGGTCGCCCACTCGCGGAAGACGAAGAGTTGGGACGTCCCCGGACGGGCGACCGCGGGAGTCGGCTGGCCGTCGCAATCCCAGTCTCCGACGGCGACGAGGTCGCCGGGAGCGCCGACGGACCAGCGGTGGCCCCCGGAACGGATCTCGTTGCCGACGACCTCCACCGGTTCCGCGGGCCACACCCGGGCGACGACCGTCGTCGTCACCGCCGAGGTCCGCGGACCGGGCGCCAGGGGCTCGAGGGTGGCCGGGGGCGCCGCCGGCCGACGGAGCGCGGTACCGCCGATCACGGCCGCGGCGACGGCGACCACGACGAAGGCGGCGAGGAGCAGGCGCCGGGTGTCGACGACGCCCGCGCCTCCGGCGTCGTCGTCCACCCCGCGGAGGCCTCGACGGAGCTCGTCGAAGGCCTCGTCGACGTCGCGCCCTTCCATCTCTCATGGAATAACAGGAAACATCATGAAAGGTCAAGACTGACGAATGGTCGCCTCTGACCGGGCGTGGACTTCGGTCGAGTCCGGAGCACCCGGGATCGCCTTGGCGAAGATCGACCGCACCCGGGCCGTCGCCTCGACTCTCACATGCGCACCGTCGGTCGTGGCGTCCCCCGCCCACGACTCGTAGCCGCCGGGAACCTGGTCCGCCGAGAACGCCAGCCGGGCGAACGCCGAAGCGCGTCGATCGTCGAGGAACAGGAGGCCACGCTCCCCGTAGAACGCCGAGTCCGATACCGCCGACCCGGCGATGTCGTTCGCGGTGGCGGCCGTCCGGTTGGCGAGGTCGCGCTGCGCCAGGAAGACCACGGCCGAATCGACGCAGATGGCGCCGAGCACCAACAGCACGAGCACCGCCGCAGGCACGAGCATCAACGCCGACCCCTCCTCTCGACTGCGCCCTGCGATCACCGCCCGACCATCTCGGCCGGGCAGGCACCCCGGTCGTCGAGCCCGCCACGGTACGGGTCGACGATCTCGGTGTGCCGACCCACGGCCGTGAACCCGTGGCCGTGGGCCCCGATGACCGGTAGCGACAACAACGGCACGGGATACTCCGTCCGCACCGTCACCGCGGCGCACCGGCGCCGAGAGATCCGCTCGGGGATCACGGAGAGCTTCGACGGATCCCGTCCAGCACCGGCGACCGTCACCCGGGCCGCATCCTCCGCCTCGGCGAAGGCCTCACCGATCGATGACGCGTCCGATTCGACGAACGCCCGCGTCGCCTCCCTCGCCGCGGCTCCGGCTGCCATCTTGGCGTCGACGACACCCCAAGCATTCGCGACGACGAGGGTCCCCAACACGAACACGAGCACGCCGAACACGAGCGCCTCGGCGCCCCCGACCTGGCCCTCCTCGCCCCGCACGACCGTCACGGCGCCCGCTCGACGCGCACCCGCACCGTCCGCTCGATGGTGTCGAGTCCCATCGGCCGCCGCAGGGACGGCGGCAGGAACCCGGGGCTTCGTGCCCGCACGGTCAGGACGACGTCCCGACCGTCCGGCGGATCCGACCACTCGAGGTCGAAGCCCTCCCGATCGGCATACCCGCCCAGCACCTCGTGGATGTGCGCCTCCGCCGCGGCACGCGCCGATGCGCGATCGCCGGATGCGTCGAACCCCGCCGCCAATCGGGCGCCGTCGAACGCGGCTGCCGTCACCGCCGAGCGGGCGTACAGCCCGTACAGCACCTGCACGGCGAACAGGAGCAGGACGAGGAAGACGACCACCCCCGTGGTCGTCGACAGCAGCCCGGCGCCTACTTCCCGATCTGGTCCACCTGCTGGTCGACGTTCTTCTGCGTCTTGTCGAACGTCAGCTTGAACCCACCCCACACGGCGACCCCGAGGAACGCCATGATCAGCACGGCGATCGCCGCGGAGATCACGCCCTCGCCGATCTCGCTGCGCACGACGCGGTCGCGCAGGCGCGGCTGGTCGGCCCGCAGGACGAGTTGCCAGACGTAGAGTCGCAACAGGTGCTCGGTCATTCGAGGTTCCTTTCGTCGTCACGATCCGGAGAAGAGGCGAAGCGCCTCGATAAACGGGATGGCCATGAAGATCACACCGGGCACGAGGGTCGCCACCGTGACCGGGATCCAGACGGACTGGCTGCGGCGCTCCATCGTCTCGACGAGCTCGCGTTGCACGTCACGCCGGATGTTGCGGGCCTCGTCCGAGATGAGCCGTCCGAGGTCGCTCGCCTCGCGATTCAGCGCAAGGACGGGGACGAGCCGGTGCAGCGCGGTCACGTCGGCGGCGTCGGCCCACTCCCGCAACGCGTCGGCCTCCGACAACCCCTGGCGGATCCGTCCGACGACGCGGCGGAGGTCTTCGGCGCACGCGCCGCTCCCGCGCGCCGAGAGGCGTGTGAGCGCGGCGCCGAGCGAGTAGCCCGCGGACAGGAGCATCGCGAGCTGCTCGGCGAGCACGGGGAGCTCCAGGAAGAGACGACGTTGCCGAGCCGCCGATGCCCCTGATATCTGCTGCTCGACCAGCAGGAAGGCGAGGAGGGGGGCGGCGACGAGCAACAGGAGGGCAATGGGAGGCGGCGGCCGGAGCCCGACGACGCAGACAGCCGCGATGCCCGCGGCTGCGGTCATGCGGCCAACCTGGCGGATGCGGAACGTCGTCACATCGAGCGGCGAGTGCAGACGTTCCAGCTTCAGCGCCAGTTCCTCACTGACCCCGAACAGGCGGGCCAGACGCTCACCGATCGTGCGCGACAGCGGAGCGACGACGTCGCGGAAGGACTCGACCGACAAGAGGCCGGTCCGGTCGTCGGCGCCGAGGCCGCCCGGGGCATAGGGACGGAGTCGTTGTGTCAACGGTGCGCGTGCGAACCAGCGCACCTCGCTCAGCACGAGCGTCGCCCCGACCCAGAGCGGAAAGACGGCAGCAAGCGCGAGCCTCATGCGAAGACCCGCTCCTCTTCGGGGAGCTGCATCAGGCGACCCGCCCACATCCAGCACGCCACGACCACGGCGATGCCCACGGCCACGAGCACCTGACCGGGCGCGGTCTGGTACGCGGCGCGACCCGTCCCGATCGACAGACCGGCGAGCGCCATGCCGAACGGGACGATGAGCACGAACCGTCGCGCGAAGCGCACCCCTGCCTGCTTTGCCTGTGCGTCCTTCCGGCCTTGGACGTCCTGGATGCGGTCCTCGGCCAGCGCCGCCAGCCGCCGATCCACGTCTGCGCCGCCCACGTCGTGGGCGACGAGCAAGGTCTCGCATGCCGCGTCGGCGGTCGGATCGGCGAGCCGCGCCTTGAGGACGGAGGTGGTGCGGGCGAAGTCGGTCGAGATCAGCCACTCTCGCTCGGCCGCGGCGAACGCCGGACGCAGCTCGGCCGGTGCCCGCCGGCCGACCTCGAGCAGGGCCTGGGGGATCGACCGTCCGAGGCTGCCGGTAAGGAGCCGGATCTCCTCGATCATCCGCGGCCACGACTCACGCGCTTCGGCGCGACGCCGGTCCCGTCGCGCCTTCGCCGACGCGGGCGGAAAGGTCGCCGCGAAGCCGCCGGCGAGCGCGGGCGCGACCACGCCGCCGAAGAGGATGTAGCCGATGGTGGCGCCGACGAGCACCAGGAAGGCGACGACGGTGGCGAACTCGCGCGGACGCACGCCGTCGAGGCCCGACTGCGCCATCCACTCCTGCAGGCGCGCCGTCGGTACTTTCGCCGGTCTGTTCGTCGACGCCGGTCCGAGGCCGACGCCGCGCCACCCCAGGACCAATGCCGTGTACAGGAGGAACACGCCGTAGGCGCCGAGGACCGCAAGCAGGAGACCCGTCATCGGCTCAGCGGACGGCGAACGCGTCGAGCAGGGCTCCGACGTCGTAGCCGGCGAGCTCGAGCGGCCGGGCGATCCGCACTGGGAGGTTGCCCGTCCAGTGCAGCGGCTTGTCGCTGCGCTCTCGCTGGTAGAGATCCGTGACGGTGAAGTTCGTCGATTCCCGACTGGTCTGCAGGTCCTCGACGGCGATGATCTCGGTGACCTGCGGCCGTCCGCCGGAGCGGGCGCAGTGGACCACGAGGTCGATCGACTCGCTGACGAGGCTGTTGAGCGCCGACATCGGTAGCTCGTTCGCCGTGTCGGCGAGCTGACTGATGAAGCGCAGGCGGGTCAGGGCCTGGCGGGCGCTGCCTGCATGGATCGTCGTGTAGCCCTTCACCCCGGAGCTGAGCGTGAGCAGGAGGGGAAGCGCTTCGCGGTCGCGCACCTCGCCGACGATGGCGATGTCGGGTGCCATGCGGAGGAAGCCGGCGACAAGGCGGCGGAGGTCGACCTCGGGGCGATCGGTGCGGGCGGGCCGTGTCTGCATGTGCGCGACGTTCGGGAGCGGCACGTCGGTCTCGAAGACCTCTTCCGCGACGACGACCCTCAGCGCCGGGTCGAGCTCGGCGGCGCAGCACGACATGAGCGTCGTCTTGCCGGAGCCTGGCGCGCCGGCGAAGAGGATCGTGAGCTTCGCTCCGACGCACGCGCGCAGGAAACCGGCGACAGGTGCGTCGAGCATGTCGCGCTCGACGAGCTCGTCGAGGCTGCGAATGGCGAGACCGTTGAACTTGCGAATGTTGACGAGGACGTGACCATCGCGTCCGACGTCGCCGTGCACGATGTGGATGCGGGCGCCGGTGTCGAGCTGTGCGTCCTGCAGCCCTTCGGCGGCGTCGAGCTTGCGGTGGGAACCGGCGGCGTCGTCGAGGATCTTCGTCAACGTGCGGAGGACGTGTTCGTCGTCGTGGAACGCTTCCTCGTGATAGCCGGAGACGCCCTGGTGACGCTTGACGAACACCTCGGCCGGCGCGTTGATCATGATCTCCCAGACATCGTCGTCGTCGAGGAGCGCCTGGAGCGGCCCGTAGGCGGCAAGGTTCCGGTAGGTGCGCTCGACGACGAGGTCGGGGTCGGGGAGGTCGTAGGGGCGCAGGCCGCGCTTGAAATCGTCGGACCACCGGCCGACCTCGTCCTCGATCAGCGAATGGATCTGCGACGAACCTTCGGGCTTCGCCATGTCAATGGCGAGCGTCTTCGCGCGCTCTTGCACGGCGCGTTCGATCTCGACCAGCGGCGAGAGATCAGCGTCCGCCATCAGCCCGGCTCCGAGATGAGGGCTCCGCAACCGGACGACGTTGGCCACAATTCGTGGTTCGCCTTCGGGGTGCGACCTTCCTGCCGCACGCCGCAGTGGTCCTGCGGCATCTCCCTTGCGTAGCAATGCATGAAAATCACTATAACTACCGGAACCGTGCGCCTGCAGTGGTTCGACGGAGACCTCCCGGCCTTCTCGGTAGCGGTCCCGGTGCCGAGACACGCTCCTCGCGCGGCAAGGTGAAGTCCGAGGGCGTCAACCAGCGACAGGGCTCGGAGCTGTCCTCGAGCTGAGAGCGCCGCTTGGAGTTCCAGGCTGCGCCGTTGGTCGGCGTCGGTGACGGCGACGGTCGGCTCGAAGGTGACCGGGGCGCACACGCCAACGCGTCGCTCGGCCGCTCGTGGGGCGAAGGCGGCAGCGACCGGCGGCTTGGAAAGGCGGGCGAAGACGCTGGTGTCGGCGAGGTAGGCCAGTCGGCCCACTCCATCGTCGCGCGCCCGCGTCTGGGCGGGGTCAACCACCGCCCGGGTGGTTCAGCCCGCCCAGAACAGCGGCGACCACGATCACCCCAGCTTCGGCACCCCGTCAGAACCCCAATCGCTCGAGCGCCTTGGGTCGGCGCTGCCAGTCCTTGTCGACCTTGACGAAGAGCTCGAGGTACGCCCCGTCGGGCAGCTGCGCACGCACGGCCTGACCGACCGCCTTCAGCACGGACCCGCCCTTCCCGATCACGATCCCCTTCTGGGAGTCCCGCTCCACGAGGATCTCGCACCGGATCAGCGGCCACTCCCACTCGGTCACCCGGGTGGCGATCGAATGCGGCAGCTCCTGCTGGGCCACGATCAGCAGCTGCTCCCGCACCAGCTCCGCCACCCAGAACGCCTCGGGCACATCGGTGACCATGTCGTCGGGATACAGCTGCGGGCCCTGCGGCATCCGGCCGACGATCGCCGAGACCAACGCGTCCACGCCGTCACCCGTCGAGGCCGACAGCGGGAAGTACTCCGCCTTCTCGAGCCCCCCGGCCGCGGCCAGCTGGCGCAGCACCTGCTCGGGCGACGCGAGGTCGACCTTGTTGACCACGACGAAGGAGTCGGCCGGCACCCGCGAGGCCACCCAACGATCGCCCTTTCCGACGGGCGCCGTCGCGTCAAGCACGAGCACGACGACGTCGACATCGGACACGGCGTCTTGCGCGGTGTCGTTCAGCCGCTCGCCCAACAACGTCCGCGGCTTGTGGATCCCCGGCGTGTCCACGAACACCACCTGGGAGTCGAT
Organism: Acidimicrobiales bacterium; assembly: GCA_035525495.1. Taxonomy (GTDB): domain Bacteria; phylum Actinomycetota; class Acidimicrobiia; order Acidimicrobiales; family CADCTF01; genus DATLED01. The sequence goes on from DATLED010000089.1 coordinate 21,497, forward strand.
CCGCGTCAGCACGCCGCGAACCTGCGAGCGGGTCGTCTGGGGCTTGTCGGAGACGATCGACACCTTGGTGCCGAGGATCCGGTTCAGCAGCGTCGACTTCCCGACGTTGGGCCGTCCGACGAATGTGGCGAACCCGGAGCGCATCGGTTCGACGCTACGACGACTCGTCGGAGGACGGCACCGGGGCCGGCACCCGCAGGATGCGGACCCGCCCGATGCGCCGCCCCTGCACCTTCTCCGCCACCAGTCGGTAGCCGTCGTGCTCGACTCCCTCGCCCTCGGTCGGCACGTGACCCAACAGGTTGAACACGAACCCACCGATCGTGTCCCAGTCGCCCTCGGGGAAATCGGCGGCGACGAGCTCGTTGACCTCGTCCAACGGCATGCGGGCGTTCACGCGATACGCGCCACCCGTGAGCGCCTCGATCGAGGGCTCCTCGACGTCGAACTCGTCCACGATCTCACCGACGAGCTCCTCGATGAGGTCCTCGAGGGTCACGAGGCCGGCGGTTCCGCCGTACTCGTCCACGACGATGGCGATGTGGAACTTGTCCTTCTGCATCTCCCGCATGAGCTCCGCGACCTTCTTGCCTTCCGGCACGAACTCCGCCTTTCGGGCGACGTCCCGGGCGGTGCGGTCACCGCGCTCGTCCTCGCGCATCGTGCGCATGAGGTCCTTCGTGTAGACGATCCCGATCACGTCGTCGATCCCCTGGTCGTAGACGGGAATGCGGGAGAAACCGGCAGCGATCGCGACTTCGAGCACGTCGCTGACACGATCCCGACCCTCGACCGCCACCATGTCAGGCCGCGGCACCATCACCTCGCGCGCCACGGTGTCGCCGAACTCGATGATCGAACGGATCAGCGCCCGCTCCTCGTGCTCGATCGTCTCGTCCTCGGTGGCGACGTCGACCGTCGCCAACAGCTCCTCCTCGGACACGAACGGACCGGACTGCAGTCCCTTGCCGGGGAGGATCACGTTCGACAGGCCGATCAGCAAGCGCGCCAGCAACCGGATCGGAGGGAAGTTGACGATGGCGGCGACGATCGGCGCCGCCAGCAGCGCGGCCCGTTCGGGGTGCTGCACCGCCCACGTCTTCGGCGCCGCCTCGGCGAGCACGAAGATGACGACGACCTCGATGAAGGTCGCGATGACGATGCCCCACGCGCCGTACTGCTCGAAGAGGATCCCGACGAGGATCGAGGCCACGATGTGGCACACGAGCAACAGCAGCAGAACCGGGTTGAGGAACCGTTCGGGGTGCTCGACGAGGCTCGTGAGCAACCCGGCGCCGCGCCGACCCTGATCCGCGAGCGTCTGTGCCTTGATCCGGTTCATCCGCGTGAGGCTCGTCTCGGCCAGAGCCAGGAAGCCGGCGAGGACGATCAGGCCGAGGATGGCGACGAGGACGCCGATGTCCGCGCCGGTCACGAGGGCGAGCCCGACGAATTGCGGTGGAACCGGTCGAGGAGCTCCTGCTCGCGCTGTTCCATCAGCTCGGCCTCCTCGTCCTCGAGATGGTCCATTCCGAGGAGGTGCAGGATCCCGTGGACGATCAACAGCGCGAGCTCGTCGTCGTAGGTGCCCGCGTGCTCGGGCGCGTTTCGGTGGGCGACGAGCGGGCACACGACCACGTCGCCCAGCATCATCGGCATGTCCGACGGCTCGATGGCGCTGTAGCCGGGACCGGTGCCGCCGGAGTCGGGCGACCGACCACCCTCGACGGGTTCCTCGTCGATCGGGAAGGCGAGGACGTCGGTCGGTCCGTCCTTGCCGTGGAACTGCTTGTTGAGGCCGGCCATCACCTCCTCGGCGACGAAGAGCATCGACAGCTCGCAGTCGTCGCGGATGCCTTCGGCGAGCAGCACGTCGGTCGCCAGGCGCACCCATCGCATCGTGTCGACCGGCCTGTCCGTCTGCTCGTCGGCGATGAACACCTCGATCCCCATCGCTACGGTTTGACCCCGAGTGACCTCGCGTGGTCGTAGGCGTTGACGATGTCCTGCACGATCTTGTGGCGGACGACGTCGCTGGCGTCGAGGCGGACGAATGCGAGGCCGTCGATGCCGGTGAGGATCTGTTCGAGGTTGATGAGCCCGGACTTGCCCCCCTCGAGGTCGACTTGGGTGACGTCGCCGGTGACGACCGCCTTGCTCCCGAAGCCGATGCGGGTGAGGAACATCTTCATCTGTTCGGGCGTCGTGTTCTGCGCCTCGTCGAGGATGATGAAGCTGCCGTTCAGTGTGCGCCCACGCATGTAGGCGAGAGGCGCGATCTCGATGGCGCCCTTCTCCATGAGGCGAGGGACGGCATCGGTTCCGAGCATGTCGAAGAGGGCGTCGTAGAGCGGACGGAGGTACGGGTCGACCTTGGCCATGAGGTCGCCGGGCAGGAAGCCGAGTCGCTCGCCGGCCTCGACCGCAGGGCGGGTGAGGATGATCCGCTCGACCTGCTTGGCCTGCAGCGCCTGCACCGCCAGCGCCACGGCAAGGTACGACTTGCCGGTGCCGGCGGGGCCGATGCCGAAGGTCACCGTGTGGTGGAGGATGGCGTCGGTGTAGCGCTTCTGCCCGCTCGTCTTCGGGCGAACCATGCGACCCCGCGCCGACTTGAGGATGTCACTGGTGAGGATCTCCGACGGGCGCTCGTCGGCCTTCACCATATCGATCGTGCGACCGATGTTGGCGACGTCGACGGAATTGCCCGCCTGCAGCAGCAGCACGAGCTCCTGAAAGAGACGCGCCACCCGCTCGGCCTGCGGGCCCTCGACGGTGATCTCGTTGCCCCGCACGTGGATGGGGGTGTCCGGGAACGCCGTCTCGACGAGCCGCAACAGCTCGTCGCGTTCACCGAGCAGCCCCACCATCAGGTGGTTGCCGGGGACCAGGACCTTCACCTGGGACGGGGTCGTACTTGGGGAGGTGGACACAGGTGGATTCGGATCGATGCTAGCCCTACCCGGGCGGCCAGCCCATGGTGCGCCCGCCGAGGACGTGCAGGTGGAGGTGGGGGACGGTGTTGCCGCTGTCGCGCCCGACGTTGAACACGAGGCGGTAGCCGCGCTCGTCGAGTCCCTCCTCGGTCACCACCTGTCGCGCGAGGGCGAACACTCCGGCGAGGTCGGTGGAATCAGCAGCGGCGTCGATCGTGCCCGCGTCCGTGATGTGCCGGCGCGGGATGACGAGGACGTGGCTGGGCATCGCCGGGTTGACGTCGCGGAACGCATAGGCGAGCTCGCTTTCGGCCACGATCGTGCTCGGGATCGTGCCGGCGAGGATCTTGCAGAACAGGCAGTCGGGATCGTCCACGCTGGGCAACGTAGGTTGCGGGACGTGCCCGACGACGACTTCCTGGCGTCGCTCGACCACCTCGTCGCCGACGCCGTGGCCGAGTCCGCTGCCCGCGAGCGCTCCCGCACCCGAGTGCTGCGACAGATCGCGGAGGAGGAGGCGACGTTCGTGGGCGTGGCGCTGGACCTGGCGGAGCAGGGGGCGACGGTGGTCGTGCGGACGTCGTCGGGCCGTGCGCATCGCGGCGGCGTGGTCGCCGTGGGGCGGGACTTCTTGGTCGTTCGGGATGGCGGGAGGCCGCCCGCGTTCCTTGCCATCCGCGCGATCGCGTCGCTGCGGCCGCAGGCCGGGTCGGCGTCCCCGGACACCGCCGGGGGCCGTTCGGCACCGCTGGACATCGGCCTCGCCGCGTTGCTTCCGACGATGGCGGCGGGCCGTCCTCGCGTCCAGGTCTGCGCGCTCGGCGACGAGCCGCTCGCCGGGGAGCTCCGCTCGTCCGGCGTGGATGTCCTGACACTGCGCCTCGACGGCGAGGCGGGACTGCGCGCCCACATCCGCCTCGACGCCGTCGCCGAGCTGTTGTTGTTCGACGTCTGACCGCCGACTACTCGCCGGGCTCGATGCGCTCCGGGTAGAGGTGGGCGAGCGACCCGGGCTGGACCTTGGTGGTCTCGAGGAAGGCGTCGAGGTCGCTCTCCTTGACCCGGATGACCCGGCCCATCTTGTAGGCGGGGATCGACCCCTCGTCGATCATGCGGTACAACGTCCGCGGCACCACGCCGAGTCGCTCGGCGGCCTCCGTCGTTCCCAACCAGCGGATGGCGTCGGTCATCGAATGGGATTTTACCACTTCCCTCCTTCTCCTGTCATTCGCTATCGTTTCGATGCAGGCCGCCGGAGCCACCGAGCAGGGGTTGCGGGGCTCGGCGCAGAAACGAGAACTCGCATGCCGGACGTCGCCGTCGCTCCCGATCGCCCGATCCTCGGCTCGGCAGACGGTGTCGCCCGTGGACGCCGGCTGTCCAGGCGGTCGACGCTCCCTACGGGGCGGGCCGTCGTCGGTGGGTTCCTCGTGGCGGTGGCGGCGCTCGGGATCTTCGCCGCGTGGTCTTCGGCGTCGGCGGGTCCGACGACGACCTACGTCGTCGCCCGCCGCGACCTCCCGATCGGATCTCGGCTCACCGCAGACGATCTGACCTCGCTGCCCATGGACCTGCCTGAGGTGGTGGCCGCCCGCGCCGTCTTCCGCACCGAAGCACTGCTCCTCGGCGCCACAACCGTCGGTCCGGTCCGCCGCGGCGAGCTCGTTCAAGCGAGCGACGTGGTGCGCAAGCGCAGCGCCCCGCCCGAGCTCGAGGTGTCCTTCGAGCTCGACTCGGCTCGGGCGCTCGCCGGCACGCTGCGGGCTGGAGAACGGGTCGACGTCCTCGCCACCTTTGGCGCCGGGGGCGACACCTACACCGTCGCCGTCGTCCGCCAGGCGCTCGTCCTCGACGCAGGCCATGGAAGCGGACGGCTCGCCGACAGCGACCGGGACGTGATCAGCGTCGCCGTGACTTCGGCGCAGGATGCGCTCGCGCTGACCCACGCCCTCAACGCCGGCAAGGTCACCCTCGTCCGGGCCACTGGGGCTGCCGTGAGCGCCGACGTCGGCAAGACGTACCAGGCGCCAGCCGCGGGATGACGACGGACGGGCGCTTCGTCGTCCTCGGGCTCGCTCAGGCGCGGTCGACGTGGTTCCGCGCCGTGGCGGAGTGGGCGAACTCGGCGTCGATTCCCGTCGAGTTCGTGAAGTGCATGTCGCCGGCGGAGCTGCGGGCGCACCTGGGGAGCGGTCGGGCCTTCTCCGCCCTCCTCGTGGACGGCGCCCTCCCGGCCCTCGATCGAGACCTCGTGGACGCTGCCGCGGAGGTCGGCTGCGCCGTCGTCGTCGTCGACGACGTCCGGGTGACGCGCGACTGGAGGGCGCTCGGGGCCGCCGCCGTCATCAACCCGGTCTTCGAGCGCAAGGACCTCCTCGACGTGCTCGCGACCCACACGGCGCGCATCCCCCGTGGCGACCGCGTTCCAGGCCAGGTCGGCGCCGCCGTTGGGCCGGGTGCACGTGGTCACGTGGCGCTGGTGTGTGGACCCGGCGGGACGGGCGTGTCGACGGCCGCCATCGCGCTCGCGCAGGGTCTTGCAGACGACGCCCGCTATGCCCGCTCGGTCCTGCTCGCGGACTTCGCCCGCCACGCCGAGCAGGCGATGCTCCACGACGCGCGTGACGTCGTGCCCGGCGTGCAGGAGCTCGTCGACGCCCACCGCACGGCGCGACCGCCGCTCGAGCAGGTTCGCTCGTTCACCTTCGACGTCGAGGAGCGCGGCTACCACCTCCTGCTCGGTCTCCGTCGCGCCAGGAGCTGGTCTTCCATTCGTCCGCGAGCCTTCGACGCCGCCTTCGACTCGACGCGGCGTGGCTGGCGGGCCGTCGTGTGCGACACCGACCCCGACCTCGAGGGCGAGGACGAAGGAGGAAGCATCGACGTCGAGGAGCGTCACGTCATGTCCCGGACGGTGGCCGCCCACGCCGATGTCGCGTTCATCGTCGGCCTCGCGGGGATGAAGGGCATCCACTCGATGGTGCGGGTCCTCACCGAGCTCCTCGACCATGGCGTCCCTGCGCCGACGGTCGTTCCCGTCGTCAACCGCGCACCCAAGGCCGGACGAGCCCGTGCGGAGATCACGTCAGCGGTCGGCTCACTGCTCCGCGGACGGCCCGCGAGCGGAGCGATGCCGTCGCCGATCTTCCTCCCCGAACGGCGCGTCGACGAGGCCTTGCGCGATGGCGTGCGCCTTCCCACGTCGCTGACGGCGCCCCTCGCGGGCGCCTTCGTCGCGGTCGTCCGATCCAGCGCGACGTCGAACCGGACCCCGACGCGCGACGAACCGCAACTCGTCGCTCCCGGCTCGCTCGGACGCTGGAGTGACCGCTAACCCCCGGTACGAATCGTCCGCGCCGCGAGGACGCCCGCCAGCACCGCCGCCCACAGGCTGAGCTCGGGTCCAGCCGGGACGCCCCACGCCACCTGCACGTCGGCGATCCACGCCATCCAGCACCACCCCACGAACGCGCCGAGGCTGGTGACGACGGCCGCAACGACCCGTCCATGGCCGAGCACGGCACGCGCCAGGAAGAACACGAGGACGCCGAGGACGAACCCGACCGGCACGTAGACGACGGCGAGGCCCAATGCCGGCGCTTGGCCGTGATCGCTGCGGAACCCGAGCCACACCGGCGCCAGATGGCCGACGACCGCCGCCATTCCCGCCCACAGCGCCGCCGACTGCCACGACACGAGGACCTGATCGGACAGGAAGGCGACGGCACTCTGGTTCGGGCGCGTCGCCGATCCGCCTGGTGACACGGCGATCACGAGGTGCCATGCGGCCGTCGCCGCCAGCAGCACCTTGGCCGTGTCGAGCACGGCGACCAGCGGCGAGCCCGCAGCTCCGCCGCCGGTGAGGATCGCCAGCAGCTGGTCGTCGAGCGGTCGTCCCGCCAACTCGATCCGCCGCAATCCTCGCCGAATCGAACGTCGACCGAAGAGGAACCCGAACGGCACCGAGCCGAGCAGGTACGCCCCGAGCACGGCGAGGCCGGCGACGAGGCCGACCGCCCTCACGGACGCAGCGGTGCGAGAAAGGCCTCGACGTCGGCGCGATCGCGCGTGCGCTTCATCGGCGGCAACGCCCGCACGAGGTCCCACCGGTAGCCCGCCTTGCCGAGGCGCGGGTCGAGGATGGCGACGACGCCGCGGTCGGTCGCGGACCGGATGAGGCGGCCGGTGCCCTGTGCGAGCAACGTCGCCGCACGGGGGAGGTCGATCACGCGGAAGGCCGCTGCCCCGGCCCGCTCGCGCCGCGCCTGCAGCAGCGGCTCGTCCGGCCGCGGGAACGGGATCCGGTCGATGGTCACGAGTGACAGAGCCTCTCCGGGCACGTCAACCCCCTGCCAGAACCCCATGGTGGCGAACAGGCAAGACGTGTGGTCGTCGGTGAACGCCTTGATGAGGGCGGGCTTGGGCAGATCAGACTGCGTCAGCACCCGCCAGGGCACCCGGGGCGAGAGCGCCTCGGCCGCTGCGGTCATCGCGCGCCAGCTGGTGAAGAGGGCCAACGTTCGCCCGCCGGCGGCGCGCATCAGCCGCTCGAGCTCGTCGTGCATCGCGGCCTCGTACGCCGGCGTGCGCGGGTCGGGGAGCGCCAGCGCGCAGTAGAGCAGCGCGTTGTTCGGATAGTCGAACGGCGACCCGACGTCGAGCTCGGTGACGGCTCCGGTCTCGATGCCGATCCGGGCAGGGAGGTGTGGCGGGATCGTGGCGCTCGTCAACACGGCGACGACGTCGCCCCACAGCTTCTCGGAGAGCAACGGCCCGACCTCGACCGGCGAGCACTTGAAGACGGGCGCGTGCGGCGGACCCTCGACCCACGAGACGTACGACGACGGCAGGCCGGCCACGAATGCGAGGTCGCCGGCCAGATGCCCACCGGCTTGGAGGGCCCGCCCCTTGCGGGCTTCGTCCCTCTCGGACTTTCGGATGGCCGCGACGAGCCGATTCGCCCGCTCGGCGGCGAGGACGAGCACCGCCCCGAGCTCCTCGCCGAGCTCGGTCGGCAGCCGCTTGTTCCGCCAAGGATCGAGCGCCACCTCCCACCGGTCGCCCATCGCCTCGAGCTCGTCGGCGAGCACGACCTCATCGGGCGCCAGCAGGCCACGCGCGTTTCGCGCCAGGGACCGGAAGCGTCCCGCCCCGAGCTCGAGGCCCAGGGCGGAGGACGCCACGTCCTCGAGCTCGTGGGCCTCGTCGAAGATGACGACGTCGTGGTCCGGCAACACGTGCCCGCCACTCGCCAGGTGCGTCCCGTAGAGGTGGGTGTTCGCAACCACGACATCGGCCTGCTCGGCCCGCTCCCGCGCGAACTCGGCGAAGCACGCGTCGCCCGACGGGCACCGCGCCGCTCCCGGACACTCCATGGCGTTCACGCTGACCTGCGCCCACGCCTTCGGCGTCGGCTCGAAGTCGAGCTCGCTCCGTTCGCCGGTCTCGGATTCCGCACCCCACTGCAACAACCGCATGACCTGCGCGCTGAACCCGGTGCCAAGGTCTTCCGCGTCGACGCCGTCGAGGTCGAGCTGGTCGCCGCCGCCGGCCACCTCGCGGCCACGCTGGCGGCAGAAGTAGTTGGACCGACCCTTCACCACGGCGAACTCGAACGGCGCGTCGAGGTGCGCCTGCAGGAACGGAAGGTCCTTGGCGGCGAGCTGATCCTGCAACGCCTTGGTCGCGGTGGCGACGACCACCTTGCGCCCGCTGAGCAGCGCGGGAACGAGGTAGCCGACGGACTTCCCGGTGCCGGTGCCCGCCTGGACGATCAGGTGGCGATTCGACTCGATGGCGGCGGCGACGGCGAGGGCCATCTCGACCTGACCGGGGCGGGCCTCGCCGCCGCCGGGGAGAGCGGCCACGACCTTGCCGAGGCGGCCGACGACGAGATCGGTGTCGATTCGGATGTGTGGGGGCGCCGCCTCCTCACCCTCCGCCGGGGGCGCGACGTGCGTCTCGGAACCATGGGCGCAGCGGCCGCGTCGCACGGCCTCGTTGTGGCACTCCGCGCACAGCAGGACCTCGCAGCACGCTCGGCGCTCGGGGAGGTACCTTCCTGGCGACCAGCGGTCGCACCGAGCACAGCGCCCGTCCGGACCGGGGACGACGACGCGTGACGCGGGGGCTCCCGGGCCATCGGTCGTCGTCGTCTCGTCCACGCCAGAGACGGTACCGGCCTGGTCGGACACCTCTGGGGGAACGCCCGGCGGGTCGGTTCGAACCCATTGACGCGGCGGGCGCCTCGACTCCGGACAGGCGCCAGCGGGTCAGACGGCCAGGCGCCGGGGCTGGGAGTCCAGCCGGGCCGCCGACGTCGAGGACGCGGCGATGGCGGCGAAGTAGGCGGCCTTGCGACGCGCGACCCGACCCGTCGGGTTCGGTGTCTCGCCCATGGCGGTCGGATCGAGCTGCGAGTTGATCCCGTCCTTCAGCAGGTCGAGCGCCTCGGCCCGCAGCTGCGACACGCGGGACTCGGACACGCCGAGCTCGGCGCCGATGTGCTGCATCGAGCGGTCCTCGAAGAAATAGCCGCGCACGACGACCTGCAGGCGCTCGGGCAACGACCGGATGGCGTCGACGAGATACGCGTTGCGCTCGCGCTCGAGGAGCTCGAGCTCGGGGGTGTCGTCGTCGACGAGCAGCACCGCGTCGGAGTCGCCCGATGAGAGCATCGAGTCGTAGTTCAACACCGTCGCCCGGTGCAGGTCCGAGGTCAGGCCGTGGACCGCCGACGCGTCGACACCCATCGCCTCCGCCAGCTCCGCTTGCGAGGGCATGCGGCCGAACTTCGCCATCAGCTTCTCGCTGGCGAGTTCCATGTGGCGCGCCTTGGCCCGCACGGGTCGGCTCGCCCAGTCGTTTGCGCGGAGCTCGTCGAGCAACGCCCCCTTGACGCGGGTGGCGGCGTAGCGGTGGAAGGGCACGCCGAGGGTGGAGTCGAAGTTCCGGGCGGCCTGCGCCAGCCCGACCAGCCCGGCCGACATCAGATCGTCGCGCGGCGCATGGCGCGGCATGCGGGCGGACAGGTCGGCGACGGCCCGCCGGACGAGCGGGAGGTGCTCACGGACGAGCGCATCCTCGCTGGCCGAGGCATCACCTGTGATCTCGGTATTACGCGTGTTGGTCACAGTGGGACATCCTGCGCAACTGCGCGCTCCGGCAGTAGAGCCCGATCGCGTCATTTCGGACAAGACGTCGGTCATGTACTGCGTGGTCACAAATGACTAGTCACCTGCCGGTGACCTGCGACTTCCCCCCATCGGGCCGCGTTGTCGCCCATTCCTTCACGTTCGGGCAAACGTGGCCGAACGAAGGATGCGTGCCCTCCTCGAGCCTCGCGGAGCTGTCGGGACTGCTCTGGCGGGAGCGAGAGGTCTTCGACCAGCTCCTCGAGCTCCTCCGCGTTGGTGGCGAGGCCGAGGAAACCGACGGTCTCCTCCACTCGATCAGCGGGCTCGAGCTGCACCGGGCGATCACCGCTCGCGAGGCCGCCGTCGAGCTCGGCCTCGACGGTGAGCCGTCGTTGCAGGACCTGATCGAGTGCGCGGACGGCGAGTGGGCCGCGGTCCTCGCGGGTCATCGTCGGGCGCTGCAGGCGCTGAGTAGCGAGGTACGGGCGCTCCTCGGGCGGGTGCCGATCCACGCCATCGAGGGCAACATCTACGCGTTGCCGCCCTCGGGGGGGCGGGCGGTGCAACGCTCGCTGCGCGACTTCCTCAGCTGATCTTGACGGGGTCCTTGGCCTCGCCGGCACGCGTCGCCTCCACGGCGACGGTGTCGGGGTGCTTCGGAAGCTCGATCTCCGCGGTCACGGTGCCGTGCTCCTCCTCCCACCGGACGACGTTCACGACCGCGACGTAGACGGTGAGCCGGCCGAAGAAGAACAGCCATGCGAGGATGGCGAACACCACGCCGATCGACCCGTACAGGGCGGACGACGCCGACACGGCGCGGGGCACGTAGACCGAGCCGGCGACCTTCAGGACCTCGAGCCCGATGGCTCCGAGAACGGCCCCGGGGACGAGGTTTCGCCACGGCACGACGAGGTTCAGCAGTGCCTTCGACGTCCAGAGCCACAGGGCGAGGTTCACCGCGAGGCCGAGGAGGATCGAGACAGGCGCCAGCCAGGGCATCACGTTGAGCACCGCTGTGAGGCCGAACGAGATCGTCAGGATGAGGACCGACCCCAGGAGCCAGATGAGCCCTGCGAGCTTGTCCCTGAGACCTCGGCCCTTCACCTGCCACACGTTGTCGAAGGCGTACTGGATGGAGGCGACGAGGCCCAGCCCGGACCAGAGGAGCCCGATCGACCCGAAGCCCAGCGCCCCCCTCCGGCTCTTCTGGGCGGTGGCGATCGCCTTGAGCACGACCTGGGCGGCCTCGCCCGTGAGGCCGAGGCGTCCGATGATCTGCGTCGGCAGGTCACTGTCGAGCGAGAGGAACCCGACGACGGCGACGGTGACGAGCAGCAACGGGAAGATCGAGGTGAAGGCGGCGAGGGTGACGGCCGCCGCGAGGTAGCCACCGTGGACCTCGTTGAAGCGATCCTGGACGCGGACGACCGTCGCGAACCACTTCCAGCGGGCGATGAAGGGCGCGAGGAGGCGATCCTTCATGTCCGGTGGCCACCGCGCATGAATGGCGTCTACCCGCAACGGCGAGGAGGGAATCTCCCCGTCACCGACGTCGGATGGCCACAAACGGGAGTGTACGGTTCGCCGCGGTGTCACCCTCGCTCCCGCCCGGCATCGATCCGACGAACGTCCCGGTGCACGTCGCCTGCGTGATGGACGGGAACGGTCGCTGGGCCACGCGGCGGGGGCTACCGCGGACCGACGGTCACGCGGCGGGGGAGGATGCCCTCTTCGACGCCGTCGAGGGGGCCCTCGACCTCGGCCTCCGGGCGCTGACGGTGTACGCCTTCTCGACGGAGAACTGGCGCCGCCCGATCGACGAGGTCCGGTACCTCATGGGCTTCAACGAGCGGATCCTCACGGATCGCCGGGACGAGCTCCACGGCCGCGGGGTGAAGATCGTGTTCGCAGGGCGGCGGGACTGGCGGGTGCCGAAGCGTCTGCTGCGGCGCATGGACGAGGCCATCGAGCTGACGGCCAAGAACACGGTGATGACGTTGTGCATCGCCTTCAACTACGGCGGTCGTGCCGAGATCGTCGATGCCGTCCGTTCCCTCGTCGAGACTGGTGTGCGTGCGGACAAGATCGACGAGAAGGCGATCCGCGAGCACCTCTATCAGCCCGACATCCCCGACCCGGACCTCGTGGTGCGGACGTCAGGTGAGTTCCGGATCTCCAACTTCCTCTTGTGGGAGCTGGCCTACAGCGAGCTCGTCTTCACCGACGTCCTGTGGCCGGACTTCCGCCGGGAGCACCTCTTCGAAGCCGTGCGCGAGTACCAACGACGCACCCGCCGCTTCGGCGGCGTCGACGATTAGATGCGCTCGGTCTGCGCCGATCGGGTCTTCGGCGTGAGGGCTTGCCCATCGACGGGCGGCAGACGAGCGCGCGCGACGCTACCGGCGCGGCGAACGTCGGGGCGTTAGCTCGTGCCCCTCTATCGGGAGTCCGGGGTCGTGTTGCGGACGATCCGGCTCGGAGAGGCCGATCGGATCGTCACGTTCCTCACCGAGGGACGGGGCAAGGTGCGCGCCGTGGCCAAGGGCGTGCGCAAGACGAAGAGCCGCTTCGGTAGTCGGCTCGAGCCGATCAGCCACGTGGCGCTGCAGCTCTACGAGGGACGCGACCTCGACACGGTCACGCAGGCCGAGACGCTCGATCACTTCCGTCCGATCCGCGAAGATCTCGAACGGGTCAGTCGAGCGACAGCGCTGCTCGAGGTCGCTGATCAGGTCGCCCAGGAGGGCGAGGCCAACGCGGCCCTCTATCGGATGCTGGTCGGCGCGCTCCGGGCCCTCGCCGCGAACTCGAGCCCGCTGCTCGTCACCGGCTTCTACTGGAAGCTGCTCTCGCTCGAGGGCTTTCACCCGATGCTCGAGGAGTGCGCGGGCTGTGGCAGCGCCGGCCCGTTCCTCGCCTTCGACCTCGGCGAGGGCGGTGTGCTCTGCCGCGACTGCCGGCGGGGTCAGCCGATCAGCGAGGAGGCGCTGGCGCTCGTTCGTCGGATCCTCGGCGGCTCGCTCGCCTCCGCGCTCGCCGAGCCGCCGTCACCGTTCACGTTCGAGGCCGAGCAGCTCGCCACGAGAGCGATGGAGCACCACCTCGAGCGCCGTCTGCGCACGGCCGGGAACGCACTGATGGGGGACCATCCGGTCCCCCATCAGTGACTTCGATTCGCTTCAGTGACTTCGATTCGCTTCGGCGATGAAGCCTTACAACGCGGCCCGACGGCCCCTTGCGCCCGTGAAGAAGCTCACGACGAACAGCACGAGGGCGATGATGAGGAGCCACTTGAGGCCCTCGATGAAGAGGCCGAGGCCGCCGAAGATGAGAGCGAGAATGAGCAGTACGGCGACGAGTCCCATGGGGTTTCTCCGTTCACGAGGGGCTGTCAACGGTGTACCCACCGCGCGAAATCGTGAACCTGTTTGGAGCCGCCTGCCCGTAGGCTGACCGACATGTCGGACGTCATGGATGCCGTGGTCAACCTCTGCAAGCGGCGGGGCTTCGTGTTCCCGTCGGCGGAGATCTACGGCGGGTTCCGTTCGGCCTACGACTACGGCCCTCTCGGCTCCCTGATGCTTCGCAACGTGAAGAGCGAGTGGTGGCGGTCGATGGTTCAGCTGCGCGACGACGTCGTCGGCCTCGATGCGTCGGTCCTCTCGCCCGGCGCGATCTGGGAGGCGAGTGGTCACCTCGCCACGTTCACGGATCCGCTCGTCGACTGCCGCAAGTGCAAGGAGCGGTTCCGAGCCGACCACCTCGAGTCGCTCGACACCTGTCCCAACTGCGGAAACAAGGGAACGCTGACCGAGGCCCGCAACTTCAACCTCATGTTCAAGACGAACGTCGGCCCCGTCGAGGACAGCGCGTCGGTCGCATACCTGCGGCCCGAGACGGCGCAGGGCATGTTCGTGAACTTCAAGAACGTGATGGAGACGTCACGAAAGAAGCCGCCGTTCGGCATCGCGCAGATCGGCAAGTCGTTCCGCAACGAGATCACGCCGGGCAACTTCGTCTTCCGCACGCGCGAGTTCGAGCAGATGGAGCTCGAGTTCTTCGTGCCCCCTGAAGAGGGACCGAAGTGGTTCCAGTACTGGGTCGAGCAGCGGCTGCAGTGGTACGTCGACCTCGGCATCGCCAAGGACAAGCTGATGCTTCGACCGCACGAGAAGGACGAGCTCTCCCACTACTCCGCGGGCACCACCGACGTCGAGTTCCTGTTCCCCTTCGGGTGGGGCGAGCTCGAGGGCATCGCGCAGCGCACCGACTACGACCTCAAGAAGCACGCCGAGGCATCGGGCCAGCCGCTCGAGTACTTCGAGCAGTCGACGGGGGAGCGCTACGTCCCGTACGTGATCGAGCCGGCCGCAGGGGCGACGCGGTCGATGATGGCGTTTCTCGTCGCGGCCTACGACGAGGATGAGGTCAATGGCGAGAAGCGGACGCTGCTGCGCCTGCACCCGCGGCTCGCTCCGTATCAGGTGGCAGTGCTCCCGCTGTCGAAGAACGATCAGCTCGTGCCGGCGGCTCGGGAGGTGCTGGCACAGCTGCAGCCTCACTGGATGTGCGACTACGACCAGACGCAGAACATCGGCAAGCGCTATCGCCGACAGGACGAGGTGGGCACGCCGTTGTGTGTCACGGTCGACTTCGACACGCTCGAGGATCGGGCGGTGACGATCCGCGACCGTGACACGCTCGAACAGGTCCGCGTCCCGATCGACTCGCTCGTGGGTGAGGTCCGCGGCCGCCTCGGGTTCTAGCCGAGCCGGTCAGACCGACCTGACGACATCGACGACGGCGCGGCTCCGACGGTCGACGACGACGTAGGAGGGCAGCCCGGACAGCGCCTTCCACGTGGACCAGCCGTCCACGCCGTAGGACCGCTCGAGGTGCAGGGCGACGACGGTGCCGTGAGCGACGATGCAGAGGCGCTTGCCGGGTTGAGCGCGGTGGATGGCGCGGACGCCGGCCCCGAACCGAGCGGCGGCGGCGTCCGCCGTCTCGTCGCCGAACACGAGAGATGAGGGTTCGGCGAAGAGTCGGCGTATCGCCGCCTCGAAGCGAACGGCATCGAGGTAGCCGGTCGAGCGGCGGCTGTGCTCGTGAAGGTCGTGGCCCGTCTGGTATGGCAGGTCGAGGTCGGTGGCGACGATGCGGGCGGTCTCGACGGCCTTTGGCTCGACGCTCGAGACGACGAGGTCGATGCCGATGGGCGCTACGCGTTGGGCCAGCCGATGCGAACCCTCCATCCCGTCGATCCCGATGGTCCACTCGGCGGCGGGCAGGGTCGGGTCCACGTCGGGGCGGGCGTGCTTCGCAAGCACGAGGAGGTCAGCCGCGGGCACGAGCGTGTCTAGCTCGTAGTCTCTCGCGCGTGCCGTACGTCTACGCCTTCGACCACAACCACAAGAAGCCCCCGATGTCCCTGAAGGACCTCCTCGGCGGCAAGGGAGCCAACCTCGCCGAGATGACTTCGGTGCTCGGGCTTCCGGTGCCCCCAGGCTTCACGATCTCCACCGACGCCTGCCGAGACTCCATGAACTTGGGATGGCCCGACGGCTTGGACAAGGAGATCGCGAAGCACGTCACCAAGCTCGAGAAGGCGATGGGAAAGGCCCTCGGGGATCACGCGGACCCCCTCCTCGTCAGCGTGCGCTCGGGCGCGAAGTTCTCGATGCCCGGGATGATGGACACGGTCCTCAACCTCGGGCTCAACGACGAGTCGGTCGAGGGGCTCGCCAAGCAGACGAGCGACGACCGCTTCGCCTTCGACTCCTACCGGCGCTTCATCTCGATGTACGGGCGCATCGTCCTCGGGCTGGAAGGCGAGCACTTCGACAGGCTTCTCGACAGCGCCAAGGAGTGGGATGGGGTCACCGCCGATTCCGACGTGAGCGCGGACACGTTGCGCCGGTTGTGCGAGCGCTACAAGACCCTTGTCGAGCGCCACACGGGCGCGCCGTTCCCACAGGAACCGATGGCTCAGCTGCGAGGCGCCGTCGAGGCCGTCTTCCGCAGCTGGAACGGGCCACGCGCCATCGCCTACCGGAACCGGGAGAAGATCAGCCACGACCTCGGCACCGCCGTCAACGTCCAGACGATGGTGTTCGGGAACCGGGACGACAACAGCGGGACTGGGGTCGGCTTCACCCGCAACCCGTCGACCGGCGAGAACCAGGCGTATGGCGACTTCCTCGTCAACGCGCAGGGAGAGGACGTCGTCGCCGGCATCCGCAAGACCGAGGATCTTGACGCGCTGAAGAAGAAGTTCCCGAAGATCCACGGCGAGCTGCTCGCGATCTTCGACCGCCTGGAGGCGCACTACCGCGACATGTGCGACACCGAGTTCACGATCGACCAGGGCACGCTCTACATGCTCCAGACCCGTGTCGGGAAGCGCACCGGCGCAGCGGCTCTGCGCATGGCCGTCGAGATGACGAAGTCGCAGGGCACGGGTCGTGGCAAGTGGAGGATCTCCAAGGACGAGGCGCTGCTACGGGTCACGGGCGACCACCTCGACTCGGTGCTGCACCCGCAGTTCTCGGGCGCGGACCTCACGGTCATCGCCAAGGGGCTCGGCGCGTCACCGGGCGCCGGTGTGGGCAAGGCGTACTTCACGGCGGATGCAGCCGCCGATGCCGCCGACCGCGGCGAGCAGGTGATCCTCGTGCGCAACGAGACGTCGCCCGAGGACGTCCACGGGATGATCGTCGCCGAAGGGATCCTCACGGCTCGCGGCGGCCTCGTGAGCCATGCCGCCGTGGTCGCGCGCGGCTGGGGCAAGCCGGCGGTCGTCGGCGCCGAGTCCATGAAGATCACGGGCAAGTCGTTCACGGTCGGCGCAGTCACCGTCCACGAGGGCGACACGATCTCCCTCGATGGATCGACGGGCGAGGTGGTCCTCGGCGCGGTCGAGCTCTCGCAAGGGGAGCCGCCTGCCGAGTTCGAGACGATCCTGGAGTGGGCGGACACCATCCGGAAGGGGAAGCTCGCCGTGCGTGCCAACGCCGACACCGGCCCGGACGCCGCGGTCGCCGTCGAGTTCGGCGCCGAGGGGATCGGCCTCTGCCGCACCGAGCACATGTTTCTCGGCGAGGACCGGCTGCCAGTGGTTCGACGCATGATCCTCTCGGACACGCCGGAAGAGGAGACGGCCGCGCTCGAGGAGCTGCGCCAGGTTCAGAAGACGGACTTCGAGGCCATCTTCCGGGCCATGAAGGGCCGGCCGGTGACCGTGCGGCTGCTCGACCCGCCGCTCCACGAGTTCCTCCCCCGCACCGACGAGCTCATGGTGAAGGAGGCGACGATCGGTTTGACCGCGGAGGAGCGCAAGCTCTTCGAGGCGGCGAAGTCGTGGGAGGAGGCCAACCCCATGCTCGGGACCCGGGGCGTCCGTCTCGGCGTCATCAAGCCGGGCCTCTACGGGATGCAGGTCCGAGCGCTCATGGAGGCGGCCGCCGCGGTGGCGGCCGAGAAGGGGGAGAAGACCCCCGTCGTCGAGGTCATGATCCCGCTGACGGTGAGCGGACCCGAGATGGAGGCGGCGCGGGGCTGGGTCGAGGACGCGATCGCCGAGGCGACCAAGGGTGTCAGGAAGCCGATCGACGTGACCATCGGGACGATGATCGAGACCCCGCGTGGTGCGGTGCGCGCCGACGAGATCGCCGAGTTCGCCGAGTTCTTCAGCTTCGGGACGAACGACCTCACGCAGATGACGTTCGGGTTCTCACGTGACGACGTCGAGGGTCGGATGATGACCGCCTATCTCGAGCAGGGCTTGTTGAAGCGCAACCCGTTCGACACGCTCGACCAGGAGGGCGTCGGCGCGCTCGTCCTCGAGGCCGTGGCCAAGGGCCGCGCCGCGCGACCCGGCATCAAGCTCGGCGTGTGCGGCGAGCACGGCGGTGACCCGGAGTCGATCGACTTCTTCTACCGGGCGGGCCTCGACTACGTGTCCTGCTCACCGTTCCGCGTCCCGATCGCCCGGCTGGCGGCGGCGCAGGCGATCCTCAGCGACCGGAACAGCTGAGCGCTCCTCCGCTTTTGTCAGCCGGATCCCGCCATTCATGGCGGGATCCGGCTGACAAAAGGTCGTTGGCGTAGGGTCGCTTCATGTTCGATGTGGCCGCGGCGGCGGTCGAGGGGGCGTTGGCTGCAGGGGCGCGCTACGCGGATGCTCGCGTGATGGTCATGCGGACCGAGGGGATGACGGTGCGCAACGCCGTCGTCGAGGGTCTCCGCCAGAACGAGACCGCCGGCGTCGGCGTGCGGGCGCTCATCGGCTCTTCGTGGGGCTTCTACGCCACGCCGGTCCTCGCGACCGCAGCGGCCCGGGCCGCGGGAGAGCAGGCGGCGGCGATCGCGCGGGCTTCGATGCTCGTCGCTGGCGCGGCCACCGAGCTCGCCCGCAGTCCGGGTGAGCCGGCATCGACGCACTGGGACTCCACGTGGATCGAGCACCCGATCGACGACGTGGGCCTAAGCGAGAAGGGCGATCTGCTCATCGGGGTCACGAAGACGATCAACGAAGCGGGCGTGGCCCTCGCCGAGGCCGGCTACGCCATCTGGGACACCGAGAAGTGGCTCGTCTCGAGTGAAGGTCATCGGATCAGCCAGCACCTCGTCGAGTGCGGCGCGGCGATGAGCGCGACCGCCATCGGCGACGGCGAGACGCAGCGCCGGAGCTTTCCCGGCATACGCGGTCAGTACGGCACCAGCGGGTGGGAGCTCGTCCGGAGGATCGACCTGCCCGGCAATGCCGAGCGCATCGCCGGAGAGGCGCTCGCCCTGCTGTCGGCTCCGCAGTGCCCGTCCCTCGACGCCACAGACCTGATCCTCGGGAGCGAGCAGCTGGCTCTCCAGATCCACGAGTCCGTCGGCCACGCCATCGAGCTCGACCGCATCCTCGGCTGGGAAGCGGCGTACGCCGGGACGAGCTGGCTCGAGCTGCCGAAGCTCGGCTCGCTGCGCTTCGGTTCGGAGCTCATGAACATCACCGCCGACGCGACCCTGCCCGGCGCGCTGGGGTCCTTCGGTTATGACGACGAGGGAACGCCCGCCCAGTCCGTCCCGATCGTCGAGGAGGGCCGGTGGGTCGGCGTCCTCTCCGGACGCGACAGCGCGGCGCTCGCCGGGCTCCCGACGTCCGGCGGCATGGTGCGAGCCGACGGGTTCAACCGCCTTCCGATGGTCCGGATGACGAACGTCGGGCTCCTGCCTGGCGAGTCCTCGCTCGAAGAGATCATCGCCGCGACCGACGACGGCATCTACATGGACACCAACCGTTCCTGGTCGATCGACGACAAGCGCCTCAACTTCCAGTTCGGGTGCGAGATCGGGTGGGAGATCAAGAACGGGCAGCGCACGCGAATGCTGCGCAACCCGACCTACACCGGAATCTCGCCAACGTTCTGGGGCGGGATGGACATGATCGGCAACGCCGATGAGTGGGTCTTCTGGGGAACTCCCAACTGCGGGAAGGGCCAGCCCGGCCAGATCGGCCACACCGGCCACCCTTCGGTTCCCGCGAGGTTCCGCGGCGTGCGCGTCGGGGTGCGGGGATGAACGACGCGCGCCGGGCGCCGGACGAGCTCTGCGCCGACGTCCTCGACCTCGTCGGCGACCGCGCCGAGGCCATCGTCTCGGCCACCGCGGGGGAGTCCGCGCTCACGCGGTTCGCCAACTCGAGGATCCACCAGAATGTCGGCGAGGACGACTCGTCGGTCTATCTCAAGGTCGTTGTCGACGGGCGCTACGCATCGGCCTCGACGACGCAGTCGGACGCGGAGTCGTTGCGGCGCCTCGTCGACCGGACGATCGAGGCAGCCCGACTGCGACCTCCCGACCCGGACTGGCCGGGCCTCGCGCCGCCGGCGGCCGCGCCCGGGGTGCAGCACTGGGACGACGACACCGGAGAAGCCAGCCCCGACGCACGCGCCGCGGTCGTGCGCGACTTCGTCGACGCCGATCGTGACCTCGAAGCGGCCGGGTACTGCTCGACGTCGGGGCGCACGACCGTCCTTGCCAACTCCGCCGGCCAGCTCGTTCGGGGCCGGCACACCACGGCGACGATCAACGGCATCCACCGCACCGGCTCGTCGGACGCTTCGGCGACGTTCTCGAGCGCTCGGCTCGCGGACCTCGACGGTGCCACGACCGGCGCGGAAGCGGCGACACGGGCGCGGGCCACGGCCGAGGGAATCGACCTGGAGCCCGGCGCATACGAGGTCGTGCTGTCGCCCTCCTGTCTGGCCAACATCCTCCAGTTCCTCGCGTACGCCGGGTTCAACGCCAAGGCCCACCTCGACGGGACGTCGTTCGCGCATCTCGGCGAAGCGCAGTTCGACGCCTCCGTGTCGATCTGGGACGACGCCACGGACCCGCGAACGCTCGGGTTGCCGTTCGACCACGAGGGGACGCCGAAGCGGCGCGTCGATCTTGTGGATGGGGGCATCACGACGAACCTCGTCCACGACCGTCGCACGGCGCGCCTCGCCGGGACGGCGAGCACGGGGCACGGCCTCGGCCAGGAGGCGGCCGGCGCCTATCCGTCGAACCTCTTCTTCGGCGAGGGGACCACGAACGTCGATGACCTCATCGGCGGCGTGCAACGGGGCCTCGCCGTCTATGACTTCTGGTACACCCGCATCCTCGATCCGAAGACTCAGGTGGTCACCGGCCTCACCCGCAACGGCGTGTTCCTGATCGAGGGCGGGAAGGTCGGCCCCGCGGTGCGCAACCTGCGATTCACGCAATCCTTCGTCGCCGCGCTCGGCCCGGGCAAGGTGCGCGGCATCGCGAACGACGCACAGATCGTCAACGGCATGCACGTGCCGTCGGTCCACCTGGCCACGTGGAACTTCACGGGCGGAGCCAAGGGCTGATGCAGCCGGCCGGCATCCTCGACGTCGTCGAGCTCAGCGACCCGCGCGTCCACCCGGATGGCCGCACGATCGCCTTCGTGGCGACGACGCCGGACCTCGACCAGAACGCCTACCGCAGCGCGGTGTGGGTCTCGGGGATCGACGGTGAGTTCCCGGCGTGCCCGTTCACGGACGGCGACGCGCGCGAGCGGACTCCGCGGTGGTCGCCGGACGGTCAGTGGCTGGCGTACGTGGCGCACCCGGACGAAACCGGCTGTCGCCTCCGCGTCGCGGACGTCGACGGTGGAGACACGTACGAGCTCCTCGAGTGGCCCGAGGACATCGACGAGGTCGTCTGGACGCCGGATGGGACGCGGTTGGTGTTCACGACACGCGAGCGCGACGAAGCGACGTACGGACCCGAGAAGGACAAGCACCGTCCGGCCCGGACGATCGACCGGCTCTCGTACCGAACCGACAGCATCGGCTGGACGGTCGACCGCCCGAAGCACGTCTTCGTCATCGCCGCCGACGGGGCTGCGGGGGGGACGCCGATCGCGCTCACGTCCGGACCGTTTCAGGACGGCGGCATCGCCGTATCGCCGGATGGGCGTTGGGTCGCCTTCTCCAGTGCCCGGACGTCGACGTGGGACACCGACCTCAGCTCGCACCTCTACCGCGTCGCGCTCGACGGGTCGAGCGACGAGCCCGAGCCGCTGACCATCGGACTGACCACCCACACTGCACCGAGCTGGAGCCCGGACGGCCGCTCCCTCGCGTTCGTCTGGGGCGACCGCCACTCGATGATGCGCCACAGCCAGATCGGTGTCGTGGAGCTCGAGTCGACGTCGCCCGACGAGGAGCTCATGACCACGGCGCTCGATCTCCACTGCGCGCCGTACCTCGCGCATGCCCGGGAGCCGGCCTGGGTGGGGAATGACGAGCTGCTCTTCCAGGTCGACGAGGCCGGCAACGTTCCCGTCTACCGCGTCTCCCGCGACGGCGCGCCGTCCGTCGTCGTCGGCGGCGACCGGCAGATCGTGGGCTTCGATGTCGCCGGCGGCTCGCTTGCCTTCGTGGCGTCGACGGCGACGCACCCGACGGAGCTCTTCGTCCTGGTCGACGGCCTCGAGCGCCAGCTCACGAAGCTCGGCGACCCGTTCGTGAAGCGCCACGCGATCGGCGCGCCCGAGCGATTCACGGCGACCTCTCGTGATGGAAGCGAAGTGGAGGCGTGGCTCATCCGCCCTGTCGACGCGGATCCCGGCGCGCTCCACCCGACGCTCCTGTTCATCCACGGTGGCCCGTTCAGCCAGTACGGCAACCGACTCTTCGACGAGTTCCAGGTTGCCGCCGCCGCCGGCTACGTCGTCGTCTACAGCAACCCCCGCGGGTCGTCGGGCTACAGCGAGACGTTCGCACGCGGGATCCGCGGCCCGAAGGCGCCAGAGGATCCGGGAACCGGCTGGGGCGGCGCAGACTTCGAGGACCTGATGGCGGTGATGGACGCGGCCGTCGAGGGGTTCGACTGCATCGACGCCGAACGGCTCGGGGTCCTCGGCGGCTCGTACGGCGGGTACATGACCTCGTGGATCATCGGGCACGACGACCGGTTCAAGGCGGCGTGCTCCGAGCGAGCCTGCAACAACCTGTTCACCTTCGCCCACACGTCGGACATCGGCGCATCGTTCCCCGCGGGCTACATCGGCGCGAGTCATCTCGACGACCCCGAGGAGTTCCTCCGCCAGTCGCCGGTGACGTACTACCGGGACATGGCGACGCCGCTCCTCATCGTCCACTCGGAGAACGACCTCCGGTGTCCCATCGAGCAGGCGGAGGACCTCTTCGTGCGGCTGAAGATGACCGGGCGCGACGTGGAGTTCGTCCGCTTCCCCGGCGAGAGTCACGAGCTCTCTCGAACTGGTGCCCCCCGCCACCGGATCCAGCGACTCGAGCTGATCCTCGACTGGTTCGCTCGGAAGCTCTAGTCGAGCTTTCGGGCCCAGGCGACGAGGTCGCCGAGGCGAGCGCCGGGCGCCCCGACGAGGACGCGCGCGCCGGTCTGGCGGCTGACCCGCTCGGCGACGGTCTGGGCGTCCTCGAGAAAGGCAGGATTGGTCGGCGACAGGACGACGAGGTCGGCGCGGAGCGCGCGCACGAGGTCGATGAGATCCGGCGTCGGCACCTCGGTCCCGACGTGGTGGACCTGCCAGCGGTCGGCGCGGAGGACGAGCGCCGCCATGGCCGCCGGCAGGCTGTGCTCCTCTCCGACGTGGGTGCCGATCACCGCGACACCTCGCGGGCGGCCGCGGGGGTGCACCGCGAGGCGGGCGACGAGCCGTTCGCAGATCTGCGCGGCGCGGTGCTCGACGGCAACCGAGACTTCGCCCTCTGCCCATGCGTCGCCCACCCGACCGAGCGTCGGCCTGAGGAGCTCCTCACAGACGACGAGAGGCTCGATGCCGCCGTCGTTGAGGCGGTCGACCAGATGGCGGGCGGCGAGCTCGTCGCCCTCCGCCAGCAAGGCGAAGAGGCGGTCGACGTGATGGCTCCAGCTGCGCACCGTTGCCTGCTTCGGCGGCGGCGCGGGCGCTGACCGCGCGGCCGAGAACCGGGCGAGCTCCCCCTCGTCGATCTCGTAGACCGAGCCGCGCTTCAACGCCCGCAGCGAGCCGTCCCGCACCCACCGGTAGGCCGTCTGGTAGTGCACTCCGAGGCGATCCGCCGCCGTGTGCAGATCCACCCGGAGAGTTAGCCACAGTTGGTTCGATTTGCACAATCTTCGGCCCGGAGGCGCCAGCTGGTGCCGGTAGTACCGTCGACTCGTGGGGATCGTCGACGAGGACATCGAGCGCGTGCGGGACGCGGCCGACTTCGTCCAGATCGTCGGTGAGGTCGCCCAACTTCGCAAGGTCGGGAGGGCGTGGGTCGGCCTTTGCCCGTTCCACTCGGAGAAGAGCCCGTCGTTCAACGTCAACGCGGAGCAGAAGCTCTACTACTGCTATGGGTGCCAGGCCGGAGGCAACCTCTTCCGTTTCGTGCAGGAGACGCAGCACCTGGACTTCGCGAGTGCCGTCGAGTGGGTCGCAGGGAAGTACGGCATCACGTTGCGCTACGACAACGAGCGCGTCGGGCAGGACCGAGCGCGTCGTCAGGTCCTGACCGACGCGATGGAGCGGGCCGTCGAGTGGTATCACGAGCGGCTGCTGACGTCGCCGGACGCGGGCGCGGCGCGCGGCTATCTACGGTCGCGGGGTTATGGCCGCGAGACGGTCGACCGCTTCCGAATCGGTTGGGCGCCCGACGAGTGGGACGCGCTGGCGCGGGCCCTCTCCCTGTCCGCGGACGTCCTCGAGGACACGGGCCTGGGGTTCAAGAACCGCGTGGGCCGACTGCAGGACAGCTTCCGAGCGCGGGTGCTGTTCCCGATCTTCGACGCCGCCGGCAAGCCGGTCGCCTTCGGCGGGCGCATCCTGCCCGGTGGCGAGGGCCCCAAGTACAAGAACTCGTCGGAGTCGAAGCTGTACTCGAAGAGCCGAACGTTGTACGCGCTGAACTGGGCGAAGGAGGAGGTCAGCCGCGTCGACGAGGTCATCGTCTGCGAGGGCTACACCGACGTGATCGCGTTCTTCGACGCCGGGATGCCCCGCGCGGTGGCGACGTGTGGAACGGCGCTGGCCGACGAGCACTTCCGCACGCTGAAGAACTTCGCCACCCGCATCGTCCTCGCCTACGACGCCGACGCCGCCGGGCAGAACGCGGCGTCGCGTTTCTACGAGTGGGAGCAGAAGTACGAGGTCGAGGTGGCCGTGCTGGCGCTTCCGGCGGGCGCGGATCCGGGTGACGTCGGGCGAGAGGATCCGGAGGCGCTCCGCCGAGCCGTGCGCGAGGCCAAGCCGTTCCTCGAGTTCCGGCTGGAACGGGTGTTGGGGCGTTCCGACCTCTCCTCGGTCGAGCGTCGCGCGAAGGCGGCGGAGGCCGCTCTCGATGTGATCGCCGAGCATCCGAACGACTTCGTACGCGACCAGTACGTGATGAAGGTCGCCGGCCCGACGAAACAGAAGGAGGAGCAGCTGCGGGCACACCTCACGCGCCTGCTCAAGGGAGACCACCGCGCCACGTTGATCGCGCGGACGACTTCGGCACCCCGGTCGAGCCTCGTCGGCCCGGAGATCGAGGCGTTGCGCCTCGCGGTGCACCAGCCCGACGTCGTCGCCGACCGGCTCGAAGGCGTGCTCTTCGCCGACGAGGTCAACCTCGCAGCCTTCGACGCGCTGTGCGCGGCTTCCACGCTGGACGACGCGATCGAGCGGGCGCGGCCCGAGGCCGCCGCGTTGCTCCAGCGTCTCGCGGTGGAGGAAGCCGAAGCGGACGCCCACGACGTCGTTCGTCTCCTCGTGGCGAATGCTGCGCAGCGAAGGCTGTCCTTGCTCCAGGCGGAGGCGCGGGCGGCCGACGACCCGACGGAGTACTCGCCCACGATCGCGTGGCTCAAGGTGACGACGGAGCAACTGTGGGACGACGCGACCAGCGTCGGCGCGTCGGAGCAATTGGTAGCCTGGCTCGTGCAGTTCGGTGAGGCAGTGGGGTGACGACGACGGACGGGACCGATGTCCCGCCGGGCGTGCCCGTCGGGGAGCTGGAACAGCTCCTGGCCGCCGGGCGGGAGCGCGGGACGATCACGGGAGACGACCTGATCGTCCTCGTCAAGGACGTCGAGCTGACCCCCGAGCTCATCGCCGGGATCGTGGCCAGGGTCCAGCGCGAGGGCATCGAGTACGTCGAGAACGAGCCGTCGTTGGCCGAGGCCGAGGCGGCGGTCCTCGAGGCGGTCGAGGTCGTCGAGGCGGTCGAGGCTGCGGACGGCGGTCTCGTCGACGAGGTCGACGTGGTCGACGACGTGGGACCTGTGGCCGCGCTGACCTCGACGAGGTCGGCTCGCGGGTCGGGCCCATCGCGTCCCGTCGTGCGGCCGCGCTCCGCGCCGTCGACGTTCGACGACGATCGTGGGGGCGGCACCGACTTCGTCCGCATGTACATGCGCGAGATCGGCAAGGTGGCGCTGCTGACGGCCGAGCAGGAGGTGTCGCTGGCAGAGCGGATCCAGTCCGGGCTGCGGGCCAAGGAGCGACTGGCCGAGCTCTACGAGGAGGCCGGCGGCGAGGAGAAGGACGAGATCGCGAAGGCGGCGGTCAGAGCGCACGCCGAACACGCAGGGCTGCTGATCGCAAAGCGCGACGGCATGGATGCCACGCAGTCGCTGATCAAGGCGAACCTCCGGCTCGTGGTCTCGATCGCCAAGCGGTACCGGTCGCGACCGATGCAGTTCCTCGACCTGATCCAGGAGGGGAACCTCGGGCTGATGCGAGCAGTGGAGAAGTTCGACCACACGAAGGGGTTCAAGTTCTCGACCTATGCGACGTGGTGGATCCGTCAGGCCATCACCCGAGCCATCGCCGATCAGGCGCGCACGATCCGCATCCCCGTTCACATGATGGAGACGATCAACAAGGTCGGGCGGGTGCAGCGCCAGATGGTGCAGGAGCTCGGTCGCGACCCGGGCCTCGATGAGCTCGCAGTGCGTCTGGAGATGACGGAGGAGCGGGTGCGGGAGTGCCTTCGGATCTCCGAGGACGTCGTTTCGCTCGAGCAGCCCGTCGGTGACGAGGACGATTTCTCACTGTCGGATGTGATCGAGGACAAGGAGGCGATCGTCCCGGCGGACGCCGCCGCCCGCACGATGCTCAACGAAGCCGTCAAGGACGTGCTGTCGCAGCTGTCCGAGCGCGAGCAGGAGGTCATCCGGCTGCGCTTCGGGTTGGACGACGGGCAGATGCGGACGCTCGAAGAGGTCGGCAAGGAGTTCGGCGTGACGCGCGAGCGCATCCGCCAGATCGAGGCGAAGACGCTGGCGAAGCTCCGGCATCCCATCCGCAGCCAGCGGCTGCGCGACTACCTCGACGCGGAGTAGCCGGTTCTGACGCCGATGGCTGTCGCCCGCCGGTAGTCCGCTACGGGCGAACCGGGGGGTCCGTCTTCGGCACCTCGAACTTGGGGCCCGACCCGTTCCCGTTGCTGCCGCCGGTCTTCGAGTCGACGAGGTCCTTGGCCCGCTCGACGCCGAGGTCGACGACGGCTTGCGCCTTGTCGGTGACGGTGTCGTAGGCGTCGGACCGCTTCGCCTTCCGGATGGTCGCCTTGATCTGCTCGTGCCGTTCCCGACCAGCAGCGGTACCGAGGTAGTAACCGGCGGCGAACCCGACGACGAGGCCTGCGCGAAATCTCATGGTGGGATCCTTACCCCTCACCGTCGTCCGCGCTACCGCGACCCGTGTTGCGAGGTGCCACGCCCCCATCGAAGGGACATGGGCCCGCGCAGGGCGCTGCTATGTTCCTCGGCGTATTCCGGGGTAGCTCAATCGGCAGAGCATCTGACTGTTAATCAGAGGGTTCTGGGTTCGAGTCCCAGCCCCGGAGCAACGGGCCCGTAGCTCAGTGGTCAGAGCAGGGGACTCATAATCCTTGGGTCGCTGGTTCGATCCCAGCCGGGCCCACGACTCGCCGGCCAAGGCGACCTCGCCCTAGAGGACGCCGCGGATGGCGAGGAACAGCTGATCGAGCGGCGCCGACTTGTTGACGACCGCGTGGGCCCCCGCGTCGTAGATGCGCTCGAGGGCGGGGTCGTCGGTGAAGGCGGAGTAGACGACGATCTTCGCTCCCGGCGAGCCCAGCACGATCGCCGGCAGCGCATCGACGCCCGTGAGCACCGGCATCATGGCGTCGAGGACGATCACGTCGGGCTGGTGCTTCGTCGCCTTGACGA
This sequence comes from Acidimicrobiales bacterium, assembly GCA_035525495.1. Taxonomy (GTDB): domain Bacteria; phylum Actinomycetota; class Acidimicrobiia; order Acidimicrobiales; family CADCTF01; genus DATLED01. The sequence goes on from DATLED010000089.1 coordinate 49,263, forward strand.
TGGCCTCGGCACCGTTCTCGGCCTCGTCGACGACGACGTAGCCGCCTTCGAGCTCGAGGCGTGTCACCAGCAGGCGACGCACGTCGGGGGAGTCGTCGACGAGCAGAACCCGCAAATCGGCCATCCCCCGTTCTAGCGCGCCTGCCTCAGGAGGCTTGCTCCAGCGACCGGAGCGCCGCGCAGAGGTCGCAGGGTTCGGCCGTCGCGTGCGCCTCCGACAGGTGGGACGAACGAGCGGCGTCGACGACGGACTCGAGGAGCCGGAGCCGGGGCGTCACCTCGCTCG
>DATLED010000016.1:0-4686 GCA_035525495.1 Acidimicrobiales bacterium
GACGAGCTTGGGGTCGGGCAGCACGTCGAGGAAGTTGCCGCCGGACGCGTACAGGACGTCGAGCTCGCCACGGGCCGCGGCCTCGATCATCTCCGGCGCGGTGAGGCCCGGTGACGACGGGACGTCGAACCCCCACAGCTCGGCGAAGTGGCGGGCGTTGTCCTCGTCGACGGTGAGGCCGCCCGGGAACGCCGTCGCGTACGCCCCCATCTCGGCGCCGCCCTGCACGCCGGAGTGGCCGCGGATCGGCATCAGCCCGGCGCCGTCGCGCTCGACGTTGCCGCGGGCGAGGCCGAGGTTCGCGATGGCGCGGACGCCGTCGACGGAATCGCGATGCTGCGTGATGCCCATCGACCAGACGAGGATGGCGGTGGGGCTCGATGCGTAGAGGTCGGCGAAGGACCGCACCTGCCCGAGCGTCAGTCCGCTCGTGAGCAGCAGGTCCTCCATCGCCTGTTCGTCGAGGGAGGCGACGAGCTCGCTCCATCCCTCGGTCCGCTCGCTGATGAAGTCGTGGTCCACGGCGCCGCGCTCCACGAGCACCTTGAGCACGGCGTTGCAGAAGGCGGCGTCGCCTCCGGGCCGCACGGGGATGTGGAGATCGCAGATCTTCGTGCCGAAGATTGCCGACTCGGGCGACGACGGGACCCAGTACCTGTCGAGCCCGGGTTCGAGGTAGGGGTTGACGACGGCGACCTTGGTGCCGTTGCGCTTGGCCTCGTAGAGGTACTTCATGAAGACCGGCTGGTTGTTCGCCGGGTTCGAGCCGATGAGCACGACGAGGTCGGTCTCGAGGACGTCGACGAACGAACACGTGGTGGCGGCGGCGCCGATGCTCTCCTTGAGGGCGTAGGTCGAGGGCGCGTGGCAGACGCGGGCGGCGCTGTCGACGGACGCGATGCCCATGGCGCGCGCCGCCTTGCCGGCGGCGTAGTACACCTCGTTGGTGACGCCGCGGCTCGTCAGGTAGATGGCGGTGCGTTCGCCACCGGCGCGTGTGATGGCGCCGGCGATCGTCCACATCGCCTCGTCCCACGGGATGCGGGTGAAGCCGCGCTCGCCGGACCGCCGTCGCATCGGATGGGCGAGGCGGCCGAGCTCCCGCACCTGCGCGCCGCTCCGTTCGCCGCGCAGTGCGTCGACGTCGTCGAGGGCGTGCGCCGGGAGGGCGTCGGCGGTGTTCACCGACAAGAGGTTCAGGCGGGTGGTGCAGAGGTGGACGCCGTCGATCGTCCAGTCGTGGAAGCCCGTCACGCCGAGGGCGCACCCATCGCACGTTCCCCTGGACAGGATGCGCCAGGCGTAGAGCGGGTGGCGGCGGTTCTTCCATGCCACCTTGGCCATGTCGCCGTAGTGGTTGGGCTTCTGGTGACCGAGGCCGTTGGGCGAGAGCCCCGCCCAGGTGCTCGGCCGCCAGCGTCTCATGTATAGAGGTTCAATCCGTCGTCGCGCACGAAGCCGGCGAGGGTCAGGTTGGCGCGGTGCGCCGTCTCGATCGCGAGCGCCGTCGGCGCGCTCACACCGACGACGACGGAGAACCCCGCCGCCCAGGCCTTCTGCACGATCTCGAAGGAGACGCGGCCGCTGACGAAGAGACCGAGCCGGCGCGCGGGCAGCTCCCGCGCGAGGTGGAGGTGGCCGACGACCTTGTCGACGGCGTTGTGCCGACCGACGTCCTCCCGCACGAGCTCGACGTCGCCGTCGGCGAGCGAGAAGGCGGCCGCCGCATGCACGCCCCCGGTCGCGGCGAAGAGCTCCTGCGCCTTGCGCACGCGCTCGGCGACGTCGAGCACGACGCCCGCGTCCAACGGTGTCGCCGCGGCGAACGGCTCGAGGCGCGCCGCCACCTCGTCGATCGTCGTCGAGCCGCACAGCCCGCACGACGACGACGTCGTCCCGAGTCGAGGCTCGGGCACCGGCGCCTTGCCGTGCGTCGACACGCTGACGATGTTGAACCCGGTGTCGACCGCCGGCCCGGTGGCGCAGTAGCGGACCTCGTGGACGTTGAAGCCGCCGAGCATCCCTTCGCCGAAGAGGAAGCCGACCGCGAGCTCGTAGTCGTGCCCCGGGGTGCGCATGGTGGTGGCCACGAGGTGGTCGTCGAGGCGGATCTCCATCGGCTCCTCGACGATGACCTTGTCCGGCATCCGCGACCGCTCGCCGCCGCGGATCCGGGTCACCATCACCGGATTCGTGCGACCCCGAGGCATGCGGGGAGACTACGTGGCATGCGCCGGCCACTCGTCTGCGCACTCGCGCTCGTGGCCGCATCGATGCTCGGGGTGCCGGCGCACGCCACCCAGGCGGTTCCCGTCGTCGTGATCGACGGTCGAGGGTTCGGCCACGGCGTCGGGATGGCGCAGGAGGGTGCGTTCTGGATGGCGGCGGCCGGCGCGTCGACCGAGCAGATCCTCGGGCAGTTCTATCCCGGCGCCGGCATCGGTCGGGCTCGGGGCCCGGTGCGGGTGCCGCTCCTCGACGTCGGGAGGGCCCCGGCGTCGGCTGTCGTCGTCCTGCCTGAGGGCGGCGAGGTGCGCGAGGTCGGGACGGGACCGGCGAGCCCCGGGTTCCCGGTGCGGGTGGCGCCCGGCGGTTCGGTCCGCTTCGGGTTCGACGGCGACCGGTACCGCGTCGAGGGGGGCGTCGCCGCGGGCGGGGGCACGGCGGCGCCGCCACCGAAGCGGACTCGTACGCGGACGCCGGCGACGGTGCCGGCGGCGCACGTCCATCCGCAGGTCCCCACGCTCCCCCCGCCCCCGACGACCACAACGTCGAGCGCACCGCCTCCCCCACCGCCGCCGACCACGACCGAGGCGCCCGCGCCGACGACGTCGACCACGACCACGACCACGACGGCGCGCGCGACGTCCTCCACGACGACCTCCACGACGACGACCGCGCCGACAACCGCGCCGGCGCCGGCCGCACCCGCGGGTCCGTCATCGGTTCGCACGCTCGCCGCCATCCCGTCCGAGGGCGGAACGGTCGCCGTCCCCGACCGCCAGCGTCGCTATCGAGGGTTCGTCGAGGCGACCGCAGCGACGGGCACGCTCCGTCTCGTCAATGCCGTCGACGTCGAGCTCTACCTCAAGGGCATGGGCGAGGTGCGTGATCCGTCGTGGCCGGCGGCGGCGCTCCGGGCCCAGGCGATCGCCGCCCGCACCTACGCGCTCCGGGCGATGGCGGTCGGCGGCGAGGTGTGCGACACGCAGCGGTGCCAGGTGTACCTGGGCGCGCAGGCGGAGTACCAGGCGATGAACAGGGCGGTCGACGACAGCCGCGAGCAGGTGCTCGTCTTCAACCGTTCCCTGATCTCGGCGGTGTACTCGGCCAACGGCGGTGGCCACTCGGCGAGCCGCGAGGAAGGCTTCGGCGTCGCCGACAACTCCGTGCCGTACCTCCGCGCCGCGCCGTACCTGACGAAGGATCCCGGCGCGTGGTCGGTGACGGTGGCGCTGACCGACGTCGCCGCCCGGCTCGGATTCGCCGGGGAGCTGACCGGCGTGCGGGTCGCGCGCGTCGGGCCATCGGGACGGGCGCTCGAAGTCGTCCTCGACGGGCCCGCCGGACCGAAGTCCGTCACCGGGCTCGCCTTCGACGCCGCCCTCGGGCTGCGCTCGACGCTGTTCACCCTGCGGGTCGACGAGGGGGTCGCACCGGCTCCCCCGCCGCCGGCCGAGGCTGCCGCCATCCAGGCCCCTCCGGAGCAAGCCGCGGCGGCCGCCGCGACCGAGACCGCCGGCGCGACGACGACCCTGCCGTCGGAGGGCACGAGGCCGTCGACCGGCGGTCGACCCGACGACCGCACCCGCCAGGAGCTCCTCGTCGTCGCCGGCTGGCTGGCGACCGCCGTCGCCGGCGCCGCTTTCGCGAAGAGGCCCGCCCCTTCCGGGACGGGCCTCTCGACGAGAAACGGGTGAAGCGGGGTGGACCTAGTAGTCCTCCATGCCGCCCATGCCGCCGGCGCCGGCGTTCTCTTCGGGCTTGTCGACGATGACGGCCTCGGTGGTGAGGAACAGGGCCGCGATCGACGCCGCGTTCTGCAGCGCCGAGCGGGTGACCTTGGCCGCGTCCGGCACCTTGGAGGACAGGTCCTCGTACTCGCCGGTGGCGGCGTTGTAGCCGAACCCACCCGAGAGCTCCTTGACCTTCTCGACGATGACGCCACCCTCGAGGCCGGCGTTGACGGCGATCTGGCGGAGGGGCTCCTCGACGGCCTTGGCCACGATGCGGGCACCGGTGGCCTCGTCGCCCTCGAGCTTCTGGATGCGGTCGAGGATGGCGGCCTGCGAACGGAGCAGCGCCACACCTCCACCGGGGACGACGCCCTCTTCGACGGCGGCCTTGGCGGTCGACACGGCATCCTCGATGCGGTGCTTGACCTCCTTGAGCTCGACCTCGGTGGCGGCACCGACCTTCAGCACGGCGACGCCGCCGGACAGCTTGGCCAGGCGCTCCTGGAGCTTCTCCCGGTCGTAGTCGCTGTCGGTGTTGTCGATCTCGGCCTTGATCTGGTTGACGCGGCCCTTGATCTCGTCCTCGGCACCGCCGCCCTCGACGATGGTGGTCTCGTCCTTGGTGACGACGATCTTGCGGGCCGAGCCGAGCAGGTCGAGGGTGACGTTCTCGAGCTTGAGGCCGACCTCCTCGGTGACGACCTGGCCGCCGGTGAGGATGGCCATGTCC
>DATLED010000011.1:0-13235 GCA_035525495.1 Acidimicrobiales bacterium
CATCGAGTAGTGGTGGATGTAGCGCTTGCGCTCGGTCGGCGTGAGCCCGTCCTGGAACGGGATCATGAGGTCCATCTTCGGCATGCCGAGGGTGGCGACGTTGAGGACCTGCGTCTCGCCCCGCTGGAACAGGCCGGAGCCGTGCGCCCTCGGGAGGATGCCGACCTGGGCCGACACCGGACGGAGCTCGTCGGTCTTGCGGCCGTCGATGCGGACGCCGTCGTCGACGATGCGCTTGCGGATCAGCTTCTTCTGGAGGCTGCGGACGGCCTGCTTGATCTCGCCTGACCGTCCCTCGAACTCGTCGCCGAGGGTGGCGATGATCTCGGCCGTCGCGTTGTCGGTCGCCTCGTTGCGCTCGGCCTTCAGCGCGATCTGGCTGGCCTTGTTCAGCGAGTCGGTGCCGACGGCCTCGACGCGGGCGAAGACATCGTCGCCGTAGTCGTTCATCGGCACGTACGGAACGGGCTCGCCGACGCCGGCCTTCCCGACGAGCTCGAGCTGGAGGTCGATCGACTCCTGGATCCACTTCTTGGCCTCTTCGAGACCGGCGGCGATGACCTCTTCGGTCACCTTCGGCGCGCCTTCCTCGTAGTAGCGCCAGGCGTCCTCGGTGCCACCGGCCTCGACCATCATGATGGCAACGTCATCGGCGACCTGGCGGCCGGCGACGACGAGCTCGAAGGTCGACTCGTCGCCCTCCTCGTACGTGGGGTGCGGGATCCAGCGGCCGTCGGTTCCGAAGGCGACGCGGACCGCGCCGATCGGACCCTCGAAGGGGATGCCGGAGATCATCAGTGCGGCACTGGCGGCGTTGATGGCCAGCACGTCGTGGGGGTTCTCGAAGTCGACGCCCATGACCGTGACGATGACCTGGGTCTCGTTGCGGTAGCCCTCGGCGAAGCTCGGGCGCAGCGGCCGGTCGATGAGACGACAGGTGAGGATCGCCTCGTCGGTCGGACGGCCCTCACGACGGAAGACCGAGCCGGGGATGAACCCGGCGGCGTACTTCTTCTCCTCCACGTCGACGGTCAACGGGAAGAAGTCGATGCCCTCGCGGACCTTCTTCTCGGCGTTTGCCGTGACGAGGATGACGGTGTCGCCGATGCGGGCGACGATGGACCCCTGCGATTGCGGGGCCAGAAGACCCGTCTCGAAGGACAGGGTCTTGTCGGTGCCACTGATCGGGCCCGACACGGAGATGGCTTCAGCCATGCTCACTCCTTATGTGGTGTTCGGAGCGGCGACCCGGCCAGTTCCCAGTGGGAGTCCACCCGAACCCGTCGGGGAGAATGCCACTGGCAGCTGACCGCGGCATCGCCGCAGTACGGAAAAGCAACGACCGCCCCGTCTGGGCGGTCGAGGGTGGAACCTACCGGCGAAGACCGAGGCGGGCGTTGATCTCCCGCAGTCGCTCGATGTCCGTCTTGCGGAGATAGGCCTGGAGCCGCTTGCGCTGGCCCACGAGCTTCAACAGCCCCCGCTGGGTGTGGAAATCGTGCTTGTGCACCTTGAGATGCTCGTTGAGGCGGTTGATGCGGTCCGTCAGGAGCGCGATCTGCACCTCGGGCGACCCGGTATCGGTCTCATGCGTCCGGTACTCGGTGATCGTCGCTGACTTGTCGGGCATGCAGTGGTACCTCGGAGAAACTCGCTGGAAGGAACGCTCGGCACGGTGCCGGAACGTTGCCCACCAGGGTAGCAGCCGGGTCCATCAACGGACGAGTTGGGGAAGACGGACGATGCCGGCGTCCCCATCGACGGTGATCTCGGTCCCATCGACGACGGTCGACGTCGCGATGCCGGTCGCCAGGACGCACGGGATGCCGAGCTCGCGGCACACGATGGCCGCGTGCTGGATCGTCCAGCCCTCGTCGAGGACGAGCCCGCCGAGGAGGGCGAACACCGGCGTCCACGCCGGGCCGGCGTCGCGCGCGACGAGAATGTCGCCGGGCTCGACCTCGGGGAACCCGGCGGTGTCGGCGACGACGCGGGCGCGACCGGTGGCGCGACCGGGCGACGCCGCAGCTCCGGGGATCTCGCCATCGACCGGCTCGGCCACGGGCGGCGTCGCACCAGGGAGGCCGCTCGGCGACGTGGGCGCCGCGCCGAGGTAGGGCGGCGACTCGAGCGCTCGCTGCGCCTCGAGCTCCGACGCCCGTTCGGCGACCAGCGCGCGGAGGTCGCTCCGGCGCTTGGCGGCGTCGCGCAGCTCGTGCACCTGGAGGTGGAACACGTCATCCGGACCATCGATGAGACCGGCATCGACCATGGCCGCGCCGAGGCGGTGGATGGCTTGGCGGAGAAGGCCTTCGGTCTCCTGCTCCATGAGGTGGTTGTGGTTCTCCATCGCCTTGACGCGCGCGATGGCAGCGCGGTGGGCGCGCTCGAGCTTCGGCCACACGTCGGTGCCTTCGAAGTCGCGTCGGAGCCGCCGGTGGGCCCGTTGGCGGGCGGCCTTCGCCTTGGCCTCGCGTTCGTCGAGGAGGTCGAGGTCGGCTTTGGCGTACATGTCGATGAGCTCGCGCACGGCCGACGGGTCGTTCGACCAGGTGACGTCGCGGAACCCCGAGGCGGAGCCGTAGCCACGGCCCGTGCGGGTGCCGTAGCGCTCGAGGAGCTTGGCGAACTCGTCCTCGAACGCGGGGTCGCCGTCGCGCCGCAGGCGGGCGAGGTGGCGTAGACGTCTCAGGAGGCGGCTCGTTGCGTGGTCGATGCCCTGCAGGAACCTGGCCGCGTCGTTGGCGGGCGCGCCGGTGAGGGCGGGATGGTCGGTGGACCAGTCGCCCGGGATGCCGAACGCCATCTTCCAGTGGAGGTCGCCCATGATGTGGCCGGCCATCTCCATGCACTGCTCGACGTGTTCCACGAGCCGCGGCAACGCCTGGCTGCGCGGTCGTCGCCGGCGCACCTCGGCGTGGAGGCGCTCGACCTCCGGGCGGATGTCGCGCTCCCAGAGATCGGTGCCCTCATCGATCGCCTCCTCTCCCTTGGCGGCGTACGAGTCGCGGCGTCGCTGCAACTCCTCGGGTGCGACGACGGGGACCCGGTGGTAGGGGTAGCCGTTGACGAAGACGACCGCGTCGAAGTTCGTCGTGAAGGCGGCGATGGCCTCGAAGCAGGCGATCCCGCTGCGCGCGCAGATCTGTGACCAGTCCTGCTCGAGCCGCGGGTAGGGACCCTTCCAGCCCTCCATCCACGTCCGATCGGGGTCGGCATCGATCTCGGGAGCCCGCCAGTCCATGCGGCGACGGTACCTTCGTCGCGTGTCTGACGACGGCTCGATCGAAGGTGGCGTGCTGCGAATCACGCGCTCTTGCGCCATTCCCCTCTCCGAGCTCGAGTGGCGCTTCTCGTCGAGCGGCGGTCCCGGCGGGCAGCACGCCAACCGTTCGAACACGCGTGCTGAGGTCCGGTTCGACATCGCCGGCTCGCCGTCCCTTCTCGACGTCCATCGCGATCGGATGCTCGAGCGGATCGGTGACGTCATCCGCGTCGTGGCCGACGACGAACGGTCACAGCTGCGCAATCGGGAGCTGGCGCTCGAGCGGTTGCGCGGGCGGTTGGCGGAGGCGCTGCGGGTCCAGCGCACCAGGCGACCGACGGCGCCCACGAGGGCATCGACGCAGCGGCGCCTGGAATCCAAGAAGCGACGCTCCGACGTGAAGCGTCAGCGGCGCCCGCCGGAGCGCGGCTCGGAGGACGAGTTCGGGGGCTTCAGGTAGCTGATGATGATCCGGACGGTGTCCGGGGGGCACGTGCTGATGACCGATTGCACGGTGCCCTTGCGGCCGTCGTCGAAGGCGAAGAACACCTCCGACTCGTGGCCCTCGTCCTCGCCGCCGGTGATCTCGTAGCCCGCGTCCTCCAGCTCGGAAGCGAACCGCTCGCGCAACGAGGCCGGCGTGGCGCCGGAGGACGCGTCCAGCTGGCCGGTGACGGTGACGTGCGTCGGCTCGTCCTCCTTGCCGATGACGACGGCGCCGGGGGGCAGGGTCAGGTGCTGGGGCAGGAGGTGGGCAACCTCGGCCGGGGGGATCGGCGGCGGCGGCTCGCACGCTCGCGTCCTCCCCTCGAGCACGCTCTCGCCCTCGCCCGCTCGCGGCCGACCGGCGGCGGAGTCGCCGTCTCCGGGAGTTGCGTCGTCGCTCGTGCTGCAGGCCACGGCCCCCGACGCCACCAGTCCCACGGCGATCACGACGAGGAACCGCACCCGGGGCTCAGTCGACGAGCGCGCCGGTTCGCCGCCTGAACCACACCGCCGCCAATCCGGCAGCGAGGAAGGCTCCGGCGAGACCCATCGGGAAACGGCCGCCGGTCGCAGGGAGGCGACCCCCGGCGCGGGCCGCCACCTGGCCGCGGCCGGCGCTCGTATCCGAGTTGCTCGAACCGGAGGCGACACCCGTCGTGCCCGGGGCTGCCCCCGCCGAGTAGCCCGCGAGCGTGAACGCGCAGGGTGCTCCGGCCGTATCGAAGAGGAGGGCGAGAACCGGCGCCGGGGTCAGCGCTCGAGCTTCGATGGCGACGGCGTTGAGGACCGTCGACTCCTTGACCCCTGGGGAGAACGCGTCGCGCCGAACGGTGATCGTCACCGTGTCGGCCTTCTCGTCGAAGACGGCGGTGCCCGGGTTCGCGACGGCCTTGCCGTCGCGCGTCATCGCCAACGTCGCGGCCGCCGTCCCCTGCCTCGTGGCGTCCAAGCGGTACGGGATGCCCTCGGCGACGAAGTTCCAGCGGTACAACATCCCGGTGTACGGGGGCGGTGGAGGACCGAGGTCCGCGACCTGGGCGGTGAACTGGACACTGCCGTCCTCCGTGAGCCCGGTGGTCGCGCCGACGATGTCGAGCGTCGGCTGGCTCGGGCCGATCCCGTCGAAGGCGGCGTCGCCCTTGGGATCCTTGATCGCGCACACGATCGGGGCCGAACCAGGGGCGAGCTGACCGTCGAACGCCTGCAGCAGCCCGGTACCCATCGTCAGGCGGGCGATGGTCCCCTTGGCGTCGGTACGGTCGTTGTCGGAGACCACCAGCGAGCCCTCGCACTTGCCGAGGCACCCGTCCGTGTAGGCGATGAGCACCCGTCCCTGGCGGTCGACGGCGATGCCGTTGAAGTCGAGGAGGTCGCGACACGGATCGTCGCCGCCGCCGTGGTAGAGGCAGCCCCGCTGCACGGGATTGGTCGGGGTGACGTCGCTCGTCACCCACGTCAGGCCGCGGTCATAGGTGTGGGCGACATAGAGATGCCACCCCGGCCCGGTGTACTGCCGGTTCGTGGCCGCGCCGTCGGTCTCGAACGAAGGCGGGTCGGGATCACCCGCGGTCGTCGTGCCGAGAAAGGCGAAGGCGGCCCGATCGCCGTCGCCGGCGACGACGACGGGGAAGGTGGCGTTGCGAATGCCGAAGTCGGACGCCACGTTCACCGGGCGCGTCCACGTCTTCCCGCGGTCGGTCGACACCGCGATCATCGCGTTGGCCTCCCCGCTGCGGTAGCCGAGGTACAGGGTTCCGTCGGACCCGATGCCCACACTGGGGTGGGTGGGCTGGGCGGGCGAGGTGGAGAAGGGAACGGGCCGGATGGACCACGTCCTCCCGCCGTCCTCCGACACCACGACGGCGGCGCGGCCACCACAGCGACCGTTCGGGACGTACACGGTGCCGTCGGGCGCCACCTGCGCGTGCCCGTGGAGCCCGCCGCACTGCGAGACGTTGTAGATCGGCACCGAGGCGCCGAAGGTCTTGCCGCCGTCGTCGCTGCGACCGCAGAACGCGAAGGCCACGCTCTGCGAGCAGTAGTACACGGCGTTCGCGTACGCGCCGGCAGCAGCCGGCGTCGCCGGGCTCCTCGGGCCGGCGCCGAGCGTCTGGTGGTCGACGCCGTGGGGTTCCGGGCACCCACTCGAGGGGCTCCACGTCTGGCCGTCGTCGTCGGACACCGCCGACGCGCTGCAGATGCCCAGGAGCTGCGAGACGATGATCCGTCCGGTCTGCGGGTCGACTTCGACGATCGGGTCGAGGGTGGTGACTCCCGTCTCGAGCGCGGTGACGTCCTTCCACGACGCCGTGGGCGGGCCGGTGGCCTCGTCGAAGGTGACCTTGGCCGTCGTCAGGCCCTGCTGGAAGAAGGCGGCATTGGTCTTGTGGTTCACCCCGATGGTGGGTTCGGCGTAGCTGCGGAACAGGTCGCCGGGCGCCGGATAGTTGGTGTAGCCGGGCGGGGGCGCCGTGGATCGGACGGCGTTCAGGTCGACGTCCGTCGGCTTCGAGAGCGTCGCCTTCCCGGCGTACACCGTCCCTTTGGGGGCCGCCCACGGGTTGACGACGACGCGATAGGTGATGTCGCCCGCGTCCGCCGATACGGGGATCGTCACCCGTTCGGGCGGCGTCCCGACCTCGGCCGACTGGGCGACCTCCGTCGAGCCGAGGAACACCTGCAGGTCGAAGTCCTCAGCAACGACGGCCGTGCTCACGACCACGTCGAGCAGCGCCGCCTCCGGGAGCGAGCGCACGGTCAACAGGAACTCGTCACACTGGCCCGGCTGCCGGCACGGCTCGCCGTCGTCGACGGGCGAGCCGAAGGGCGCGGGTCCGGTGGGACCGTTCGACGTGCCGCTCCACGAGGTGGAGTCGAGGGCCGGCCCGACCGAGCCGCTCGCGGGCGTCGCCGCCACCGCCGGCGCCGTCGGGGACGTCAGCGCCGCTCCCACCAGCACCACCGCGGTCGCCGCGGCCAGGACCCACATCGATCGCCGCATGCGATGAGGTTAGTTCGACGCCGACGACCGGCTGGCCGAGGTCAGGTCCGCAACAGCCCCCGCGCCTCGTCGACGTCCCTCGCCATCTGCGCGACGAGGGCGTCCACGGAGTCGAACTTCACCTCGCCGCGGAGGCGCTGGACGAAGCGGACCTTGGCCGGCTGGCCGTAGAGGTCGCCCTCGAAGTCGAGGAGGTAGCACTCGAGGAGGCTGAGCTCGGCGTCCTCGTAGAACGTCGGGCGTCGACCGAGAGACATGGCCGAGGGATGGACCGTGCCGTCGCGCCGTTCGAACCACCCGGCGTAGATGCCATCAGCGGGGAGGAGGACGTCGGCGGGCACCGCGACGTTCGCCGTCGGGAAGCCGAGGTCGCGGCCGCGCTCGTCGCCGTGGTGGACCGTTCCCCGCACCTCGTGCGGCCGGCCGAGGAGGACGGCGGCACCGGCGACGTCGCCGTCGGCGAGCAGCGCGCGGATGCGGGTCGAGCTGACGACCTCGCGGTCGGCGTCGTCTGCCACCAGGTTGATCCCGAGCACGTCGAAGCCGAGTTCGGCGCCCATCTCCTGCAGCATCGGAACGCTGCCGCCGCGGTCGCGGCCGAAGTGGAAGTCGTGGCCGACGACGACGGCCCGGGCGCCGAGGCAGCCGACGAGGATCTCGCGGACGAACTCCTCGGCGGACTCGTTCGCCCGCTCCCGGTCGAAGCGGATGACCAGGGTGTAGTCGACGCCGGTCTCGGCGAGGAGCTCGATCCGCTGGGCGAGATCGGTGAGGAGCAGGGGCGCCGAGTCCGGGCGGACGACCGTCGCCGGGTGGCGGTCGAAGGTGACGACGGCGCTCGACGCGCCGAGCTCGTTGGCCATGGCCCGCACGCGCCCGATCAGTGCCCGGTGTCCGAGGTGCACGCCGTCGTACACGCCAATGGTGACCACGGCGCCGCCCGGCGGGCGGGGGCACGATGCCGGATCGGTGATGACCTCCACGCCTGCGAGGCTACTCAGCCACTGTTTGGGCGCGATGAGTTCGGCATGTCGAACTGAGCGCGCCCAAACGTGTGCTGCGGGACTACGCGGGTGCGAGGACGACGGAGGGCTTGCCGTCCTCGTAGACGGCGACGAGGCGTCCGTCGGCGTCGCGCACGCCGACGGTGCCGTCGGGCAAGTCGGGCACGGGACGGCCGTGGCCGACGAGGACGAGGGCGGCCGCGTCGACCTCGACGGACGGGTAGTCCCGCAGGGCCTCGGCGGGCGTCAGCACGGCCGAGTCGTCGACGGCGTCGAGGGCACGGGCGTCGGCAAGGGTGAAGGAGCCGATGGCGGTGCGCCGGAGGTTGCGGAGGTGGGCACCACCGCCGAGCGCCGCGCCGAGGTCGGCGGCCAACGTCCGGATGTAGGTGCCGGAGGAGCACTCGACCTCGGCGGCGTACACCTGCGGATCGGGTGTCGCGCCGACCTCAAACCGATGCACCGTGACGGGCCGCGCCGCGCGCTCGACCTCGATGCCGGCGCGGGCCAGCTCGTGCAGGCGCTTGCCGCCCACCTTCAGCGCCGACACCATCGGCGGCACCTGGAGGATGGAGCCCGTCAGCGTCGCCGCCGCCGCCTCCACATCCGCGAGGGTCAGCGACATGTCCCACTCCCCCGTCACGTCGCCGCCGGCGTCGAGGGTCGACGTGGCCACGCCGAACACCACCTCGCCGGTGTACGTCTTGGGCAGGTCCGTCAGGTACTTCAACAGTCGAGTGGCCCGCCCGAGCCCGATCAGCAGCACGCCGGTGGCGTCCGGGTCGAGCGTGCCCGAGTGGCCGATCCGCTTCTGCTTGAACCGACCGCGGAGCTTGGCCACCACGTCGTGGGACGTCCATCCACCGTCCTTGTCGACGACCACGACCCCGTCGATCAAAACCCCCTCCTTTTGTCAGCCGGATCCCGCCGTGACCGGCGGGAATCAGCTGCCAAAACGCTGGGCTTGGCGCTGCTCGCGCAACGCCTGCTTGATCCCGTCGAGCACGCCCGTCACGGGGTAGGGGGCCACGAACCCCGCCGCGTACTTGTGGCCGCCGCCGCCGAAGCGGGCCGCCACCGACCCGACGTCGAGATCGCCCACCGAGCGCAACGACACGCGGATGCCCTCGTCCGTCTCCTTGCAGACGCAGGCCACCTCCGCCTCCGAGGTCCGGCGCACGAGGTCGATCAGCCCCTCGGTCTCGTCGATCCCCACGTCGAAGCCGTCGAGGTCGAAGTTCGTCACCCACGTCGCCACGAACTTCAGCTCGTGATCGAGCTCGGCCCGGGCGAGGCATGCCCCGACCATCTTGAGGTAGCGGAACGAGTGCTCCTCGAAGAGCTGGCGCGTGATCTCGGAGATCGGCAAGTCGTACTGCGCCAGCTCGCACGCCAGCTCGAACACCTCGGGCGTCGTGTTGTCGTACTGGAATCGCCCGGTGTCGGTGACGAGCCCGGTGTAGAGGCAGAGGGCGGCGTGACGGTTCAGCTCCCAACCGAGTCGCCGGGCCAGCTCTCGCACGACGACAGCCGTGGCGGCGGCGTCGACGTCGACGACGTTGATCGACCCGTACCGGTCGTTGGAGAAGTGGTGATCGAGCACCACGAGCTGGCCCGCCGCCTTGGCCGGTGCCGCCAGGTCGCCGAGACGCGAGACCGAGCCGCAGTCGAACGTGACCATCACGGCCGGCGCCTCGGGGAACTGCGCAGGCGGCGTTGCGAGATCGAGTCCGGGGAGGAACGTGTAGTGCGGCGCCACCACGAAGGGCTCGGACCACGACGCCACCGACGCGACGCCTTGGGCGAGGGCGAGGTGATGCAGCGCCAGCATCGAACCCAACGCGTCACCGTCGGGACCGACGTGACAGGCGAGCGCCAGCGACGGCGCCGACCGGATGGCGGCGACCGCTAGATCAAGATCCTCGCTCGTCCCCGGGTTCATCCTTCTCCTCGTCCAGTCCCTTCAGGAGCTCCTCGATGCGCCATCCACTGGTTACCCCAGAGTCGACGACGAACGAAAGTTGGGGCGTCCGCTTGAGCCGCGTCTCCTTGGCGATGTAGCTCTGCAGCTTCACGCGGTGCTGCTGCAACGCTTCTTCGGCACCTTCGGTGCGCGCGCTGTAGAACACGACCGCGTGCCGAAGGTCCGACTCGCACTCGATGCCCGTGATCGTCACCAGCTCGAGGCGGTCGTCGTTGCCGCTGACGTGCTCGAGGGCCTCGGCCAAGATCTCCCGCAGCACCTCGTTGAGCCGTGCCGTCCGGGGGTACCGGCGGGTGTGGCTGGATCGGCCGCGGCGATTCTGGTTCGGCATCAGGCGGCCACGGCGGCTACGTGCGTGGGATCTCCCGCTCCTCGTAGGTCTCGATGATGTCGCCCTCGCGGAGATCCTGGAAGTCGGAGAGCATGATGCCGCACTCGAACCCCGAGCGGACCTCACGCACGAGCTCCCGCTCGCGCCCGAACCCACGGGCCAGCGACGGCAGGGTGCCCTTCCAGATGATCGTGCCCTCCCGGAGGTAGCGGACCTTGGAGTTGCGGGTGATGACGCCGCTCTGCACGTAGGAGCCTGCCACCAGACCGGTCGGGACCTTGAAGATCTGCCGGACCTCGGCCTCGCCGGTGACGACCTCCTCGTACTCCGGCTTGAGCATTCCGAGCATGGCGGCCTCGAGGTCCTCGAGGAGCTTGTAGATGATCTCGTAGGTGCGGATCTCGACGTCGTGGGTGTCGGCGAGCTCACGACCCTTGCGATCAGGTCGGACGTTGAAGCCGATGATCGTGGCGCCAGAGGTGGCCGCGAGGGTGATGTCGCTCTCGCTGATGCCGCCCACACCGCGCCGGACGAAGCCGACCTTGACCTCGTCGCGCTCGAGCTTCTGGATCGAAGCGGTGACGGCTTCGAGCGAGCCATGGACGTCGGCCTTGAGGATCAGGCTCAGCGTGGCTGTCTCGCCGCGCTGGATCTGGTCGAAGATGTCCTCGAGCTTGGCGCCCGTGCCCATGGCACTGGCGGTGCCCGCCTGGTTGGCGAAGCGACGCCGTTGGGCGCGAGCCTCGGCCACCGTCTTGGCCGTCTTGTCGTCGATCGTGGCCCGGATCTCGTCGCCCGCGTGGGGGACGTCGGACAGGCCGAGCACCTGCACGGGCGTGGAGGGCATGGCCTCCTTGACGCGGCTGCCCTTGTCGTCGATGAGCGCCCGGACCTTTCCCCAGGCGGCCCCGGCGACGATCAGGTCACCGACCCGCAGGGTGCCCGACTCGACGAGGATCGTGGCGACGGGGCCCTGTCCGACGTTGAGGTTCGACTCGAGGACGACGCCGCGAGCGCGTCCCTCGGGGTTCGCCGTGAGCTCCTCGATGTCGGCGACGAGGAGGATCTGCTCGAGCAGGTCGTCGAGGCCCAGGCTCTGCAGCGCGCTGATCTGGACGGTGATGGTGTCGCCGCCCCAGTCCTCGGGGACGAGACCCTGGTCGCTGAGCTGCTGCTTCACCCGGTCGACGTTGGCGTTCTCGCGATCGATCTTGTTGATGGCAACGATGATCGGGACCTCGGCCGCCTTGGCGTGGTTGATGGCCTCGACGGTCGTCGGCATGACGCCGTCGTCGGCGGCCACCACGAGGATCACGATGTCGGTCGCCTCGGCGCCACGAAGTCGCATGGCGGTGAACGCCTCGTGGCCGGGCGTGTCGATGAACGTGATCTCCCGGCCGTCCTTGACGACCTGGTAGGCGCCGATGTGCTGAGTGATGCCACCGGCCTCGCCGGCGACGACGTTGGCCTCGCGGAGGCGGTCGAGCAACAGGGTCTTGCCGTGGTCGACGTGGCCCATGACGGTCACGACCGGCGGGCGGGGACGGAGGCTCTCCTCGTCCTCCTCCTCCTCCTCGGCGAAGAACTTGGCGATGAGCTCGGCTTCCTTCTCCTCGCCGCGGTCGACGAGGCGGATCGTCGCTCCGAGCTCGATGGCGAACAGCTCGATCTGATCGTCCGTGAGGGACATGGTGGCGGTGACCATCTCGCCCTGCTGGAGGAGGTAGCGGATGATGTCGGCCGCGCTCCGGTTGAACTTCGGCGCGATGTCCTGGGCGGTGCTGCCCCGCTCGATGATGACCTCGCCCTCGGGCACGGGCGCGCTCGACGGCGTGTAGCGGGTGAGCTCCTGGGCCTCGAGCTCCTCGTAGTTGCGGCGCCGGCGCCCCGAGCGGCGACGTCGTCCGCCGCCCGCGAAGCGTCCACCGCCGGGACGGCCGCCCGGACCGCCCGGACCGCCGGGACCGCCGCCGGGCCCGCCGGGGCGCTGCCCGTAGCCGCCGCCACCACCGGGGCCGCCGGGACCGCCCGGACGGCCCGCGCCACCGCCGCCGCCGCCGAAGGACGGACGACCGGCACCACCGGGAGGTCCGCCGGGGCGGGCGAAGCCGCCCCCGACCGGGCGGCCGCCCGGACCGCCGGGACCACCGCCGGGACGAGCGGGCGGCATGCTGCGCCCGCCCATGCCGGGCGGGGGCGGGATCGGCTTGCCCGTGCGGCTCACCGGGGGGGTGCCCGGGGGCGGCGGGATCGGCTTGCCCGTCTGGCTGAGCGGCGGGCGGGGCGGGGGCGTGCGGCCCGCGGGGCCGGCGGGGGCACCTCCGGCCGCACCGGCGGGTCCACCGCCTGGCCCTGCCGGCGCCGGGCGCTGGCCGGGGTCGGCGACGTTCGGCGCGGGCGCGGGCGTGGCGCTGGCCGCCGGACGGGCGGCCTCGCCGGTGCCCGTCTGGCCGGGAACCGGCGGGGCGGGGCGGGGCGGGGCGCCGGGTACGGGGCGGGAGGAGATCGTGCCTGAAGGTCGGTCCGTCGGGGGCGCGGGCGGTGTGGAGGGGCGACTCGGCGGCGTCGCCGGGCGGCTGGAGATCCGGCCGGGCCCGCCGGACGGGGCCTCCTTGTCCGACGGCGCGTCGATGGTGGCCGACGCCGCCGCGGGGCGGGTCGCAGGGATGTCGCCGCCGTCGAGGTCGTCGCGGGCGCCGGGCTCGGTCAACTCGGTTGGGGCCGTGCGGGCGTCGGCGGTGGCCGGCGGCACGGTGCTCGCAGCCGCCACCGCGGCAGGGCGGGCGGGCTCGGCGGATGTCGGGGCCTCGGTGCCGCCGTCGGCGGCCGGCGTGATGGGCTCGGCCGGCTTCGGCTCGGCGGCCGCCTTCTTGGAGGCGGCCTTCTTCTTCGGGGTCTCCGGTTCCTCCGGCGACACGTCACGGCGCAGGCCCTCGGCATCGGCCTTGCGACGGGCACGGTCGGCCTGCGCATCCTCGATGGAGGACGAGTGGCTCTTCACCCCGATCCCGAGCGCGAGGCAGAGGTCGAGGGCTTCTTTGTTCGTCAGCCCGAGTTCACGAGCAAGCTCGTAGACGCGGATCTTCTTCTGAGGCAAGGGGTGAGGATTCCTCTCGGCGATTCACGACGACCGTCACATGTCGCAGCTACCCATCCTCGCATGT
>DATLED010000020.1:0-32222 GCA_035525495.1 Acidimicrobiales bacterium
ACGACGCGTACGCCTGGTTCTTGGCCGCGCCCTCGACAGCGGACAACGACGACGTCACCGCCAACGATCCGCCCTCCCCCCGTTCCTTCATGTGGCGCACCGCCGCGCGGAACGTCAGGAACACGCCGTCGAGGTTCACCCGGGTGACCCGTCGCCACGACTCCAACGTGAACTCCTCGAAGGACGGCGCCCCACCACCGATGCCGGCGTTGGCGAAGCACGAGTCGACCTTCCCCAGCGCCTCGATCGTCGCCGCGAACGCGGTGTCCACCTGCTCCTCGTCGCCCACGTCGCACTGCAGCGTGACCACCTTCGTCCCGTGCGCCGTCAGCTGCTCGCCGGCGGCCTTGTTCTTGTCCGCGTTCGTCCCCCAGATGGCCACGTCGGCGCCGGCTCGGGCGAGCGCGGACGCCATGCCGAGTCCGATCCCGCTGTTGCCGCCGGTGACGAGGGCGCAGTGCCCGGTGAGGTCGAGTGGTGCGTAGGCCATGGCGGCCGAAGCTAGCCCGAGGCACCATGTCGGCCATGGTTGCCACGAACGACGTCCTTGCCGAAGCCGATCGCAACATGCTCGAGACGTGGGAGTGGCTCACGGACCTCGGTCCTGCACCGGGCCGGACCGAGGTCGACGGACTCGTCATGTTGTCGACGGGCGTGCCGGTGTCGCTGTTCAACCCGACCCACGTCGTCGGCACGATCCACGATCCTGGCGCCGCCGTGGCCGCGGTCACCGCGCACTACGGCGAGCTCGGCGCGCCGTTCTCGATCGTCTTTCGCGACGACGTCGCGCCCGGACTGGCCGACGCCTGCGCATCGGCCGGTCTCGTCGAGCACTGGCAGATGCCGCTGATGGTGCTGGATCCGATCCCGGCCGACGGCGGAGGACCCGTCCCCGACGGGCTCGAGATCATCACGGTGGACGAGTCCACGATCGAGGCCTACGGCGACGTCCTCGCCGAGGGGTTCGGGATGCCGCGCGAGCTCGTCTCGCTCATCCTCGGGCCGACGCTGCTCGGCCACGACGCCTTCACCGCGCTGCTCGGTCTGCTCGACGGGCAACCCGCGGCGACGTCGGGCGTCTACGTCTCCGGCGACATCGCCGGCGTCTACAACGTCGCGACGGTACCCTCGGCCCGCGGAAAGGGTGTCGGTGCGGCCATCACGTGGGCGGCGGCGCTCGCCGGCCGCGAAGCGGGCATGACCCGCTCCATCCTCCAGGCCTCACAGATGGGCGAGCCCGTGTACGCCCGCATGGGGTACGAGAGGCCCGCCCGCTACCGGCAGTTCGAACCGGCACCGACGATCTGACCGGCGGGCTCAGGCCCAGTTGACGGCGCAGATCCGGATCGGCTCCTCGATGCCCTTGAAGCGCTCGTCACGCGTATCGCCGAAGCGCACGTTCGGGAGCGCCACCGCACGGGTGACGTCGTGGGTCGCCAGCACCTCGCTCCCCTCGGCCGCCTCGGCGACGCGTGCGGTGAGGTTCACGACGTGGCCGATCACGTCGTCGCGCATCACGACGACCTGACCCATGTGGACCCCGGCCCGCAGCCTCAGCGGCGCGGGCTGGGCGTCGACGAGCTCGAGACACGCGAGGACCGCCGCCTCGGGTTGCGAGAACGTGAGCAGGAGGCCGTCGCCGAGCCGCTTCACGAGGCGGCCGCCCCGCCCCGAGATGATCGGACGGACGACCTCGTGGTGCGCCGACAGCAGGCGACTCGCCGCCTCGTCGCCCTCTCGCGCCGTCCACTCGGTGAAGCCCTCGAGGTCGGTGAACACGACGGACAACGGGCGCGACGTCCCGAGCGACGCCTCCTCGGATGCCTCCTCGATCGCGCCCGAGATGGCCTGGATGGCCGAGAGCCCGACGGTCCCGAGCAAGGACGGGTGCCGCTCGACGGCCCGTTCGAGGAGCTCCTCGACGACCTGGACCTGCGCCGCCCGACCTCCCGGTCCGCGCTCGGTGAGGCGGGCGACGACCTCGCGGTCGCGTGGGTTCATCGAGTCGAGGGCCCGCTGCAGGAGGCGCTTGCGGGCGTCGCGGACGGCGCGGCGACCGACGCGCTTCGACGGGCTGTGCCCCGCTGCCCCCGTCGCGCCCTCCACCTCGCCGGCCACGGTCGCCGACGCTAATCCGGGTAGGGCGTTCGATCCG
This sequence comes from Acidimicrobiales bacterium, assembly GCA_035525495.1. Taxonomy (GTDB): domain Bacteria; phylum Actinomycetota; class Acidimicrobiia; order Acidimicrobiales; family CADCTF01; genus DATLED01. Next base: position 2,156 of record DATLED010000020.1, read on the forward strand.
GAGACGCCTACGCTCGGGCTCGTGGAAGGAGGATTCGTGGGCGTGCGCGCACTTCCGTCGGCGGCGCCCGACAGCCTGACGGCGATCGCCGCCCGAGTCGCCGACCGCATCGGGGCCCTCCTCTCCGACGAGATCGAGCGGTGGAAAGCGGTCGACCCGGATCTCGTCCCGCCGCTGTCCTCGCTGCGCGACCTCGTGCTCGCCGGCGGGAAGCGGCTGCGGCCGGCGTTCTGCCACTGGGCGTTCGTCGGCGCCGGCGGTGATCCGTCCGATCCGCGCGTCGTCGACGCGGGCGGCGCCCTCGAGCTGCTACACACCTTCGCGTTGATCCACGACGACGTGATGGACGGCTCGATCACCCGGCGCGGGCTCGACGCCGTCCACGTCGACTTCGAGGCGCGGCACGCCGCGTCCGCGTGGCGGGGCGAGGGTCGACGGTTCGGCGAAGGCGTCGCCATCCTCGTCGGCGACCTGGCGTTCGTCTACGCCGACCTGTTGCTGGTCGACGCGCCGCGTGCGGCCATCGACGTCTTCAACGAGCTGCGGCTCGAGGTGAACATCGGGCAGTACCTCGACCTCTTGGGAACGGTCAGGGGGGGCGGCACGAAGGAGGCGGCCCACCGCATCTGCGTCTACAAGTCCGGCAAGTACACCGTCGAGCGTCCGCTGCACCTGGGCGCGGCGATGGCGGGACGGTTCGAGGAGACGGCGCCGGCGCTGTCCGCCTACGGGCTCCCGCTCGGTGAGGCGTTCCAGCTGCGCGACGACCTGCTCGGCGCGTTCGGCGACGAGGACCTGCTCGGCAAGCCCGTCGGCGACGACCTGCGCGAGGGGAAGCCGACGGCGCTGATCGCCGTCGCGCGGGAACGGGCGTCGGCGGAGGTCGGCGACCTCCTCGACCACCGGTTCGGTCGGGCCGACATCACGTCCGACGAGATCGCAGCGCTGCAGGCGGCACTGATCGACACCGGCGCCGTCGCCGACATCGAGGCCGAGATCGACGCGCTCGTCGGCATGTCGCTGGCGTCCCTCGACTCGGCCCCGGTGACCCAGGAAGCTCGCCAGCACCTCTCCGAGCTCGCCTGGTTCGTCGCCGGACGAGACCATTAGATGGCCTCGCTCTGCGCCTGGGGGCCCTTCGGGCGTGAGGGCTCGCCGCTCGGCGGGCGGACTGGCGCTCCCGACGCCGCCACGTAGGTGAGGGTCGTCGTCGTCGGGGCCGGGCTCGGCGGGCTGTCGGCGGCGTGCCACCTGGCCGGCCGGGGGCACGAGGTCGTGGTCGTCGAGCGATCGGACGAGCCGGGTGGGAGGGTCGCCGTCGTGCGCGACGAGGGGTACACGCTCGATGTCGGTGCAACCGTCCTGACGATGACGGGGATCCTTGCCGACGTCTTCACGGCCGCCGGCTCGTCCATCGAGGACCACCTCGTCCTGAAGGCCGTCGACCCCATGTACCGGGCGACGTTCCCCGGCCTCGAACCGCTGTCGGTGCGCCACGGGCGGGAGGCGATGACCGAGGAGATCCGCTCCACGTGCGGCGCCGTCGAGGCCGAGGCCTTCGGGCGGTTCTGGCGCTGGCTGACCGAGCTGTACGAGCTCGAGATGCCGAACTTCATCGACCGCAACTTCGACTCGCCCCTCGACCTCGCCTGGCCACTCGGTCCGCTCGTCGCGCTGATTCGCAGCGGCGCACTGCGCAAGCTGTCATCGGTGGTGGACAGGTTCTTCGCCGACGAGCGGCTGCGGAAGCTGTTCTCGTTCCAGGCGATGTACGCCGGGCTGTCCCCGTTCGACGCGCTCGCGGTGTACGGGGTCATCACCTACATGGACACCGTCGAGGGCGTCTACTTCCCCGAAGGCGGCATGGGCGCCGTCGGTCGGGCTCTGGCGGCGACGGCCGCCCACGCCGGGGTGACGTTCCGCTACGGGACCGAGGTCGAGCGCATCGTGCGCCGGCCGGGCGCCGGCGGGCCGGTGCGCGGCGTGCGGCTGGCCGACGGAGAGTTCGTCAGCGCTGAGGCCGTCGTGTGCAACCCCGACCTCCCGGTCGCCTACCGCTCGCTGGTGCCCGAGCTGCGCATGCCGCGGGTCGCGCGCCGTGGTGAGTACTCGCCGTCGTGTGCGCTGTGGGTCGCCGGCGTGCGCGGTGACCTCCCGGCCGACGCGGCGCACCACAACGTCCACTTCGGCGACCAGTGGCGCGAGGCCTTCGAGGCGCTGCTGCGCGACGGCACCCGCATGCCCGATCCCTCCGTCCTCGTCACGTCCCACTCGTTCTCGGACGCGTCGCTGGCACCCCCCGGTGGCCACACCCTCTACGTCCTCGAGCCCACGCCGAACCTCGACGGCCGCATCGACTGGGTGGCCGACCGCGGGTGGGTGCGGGAGACGATGATCGACCGGGCCCGATCGCACGGGTATCCCGTCGACGACGTGGCGGTCGAGCGCTTCTACGACCCGACGGACTGGGAGCGCATGGGGATGGAACGGGGCACGCCGTTCGGCCTCTCCCACCGGTTCTTCCAGACGGGACCCTTCCGCCCCTCCAACGTCGAGCTGCGGGCGCCCGGCCTCTTCTTCGTCGGGTCGTCCACGCAGCCGGGCGTCGGCGTACCCATGGTGCTGCTGAGCGGCCGCTTGGTGGCGAACCGGGTGGAGGGCCGTCGATGACGGTCACGCTGGACGAGTCGTACGAGCGCTGCCGCATGCTCAACAAGCGTTACGGCACGACCTACTACTGGTCGACGTACCTGCTCCCGAAGGTCAAGCGCCACCACGTACACGCGCTCTACGGCTTCTGCCGGTACGCCGACGACATCGTCGACGATCTCGGGCCTGCAGCCGTCGGGGAACGGGCCGTCGCGCTGCAGTCCTTCGGCGACCGCTTCTTCCACGACGTGTCGCGCGGCTCATCGGACGATCCAGTGCTGAAGGCCGTCGTGCACACGGTGCGGGCCTTCGACATCGACGTCGGCTGCTTCCGCCGGTTCCTGCGGTCGATGTCGATGGACCTGTCGGTCACCGAGTACGCGAGGTGGGAGGACCTCCTCGTCTACATGGACGGGTCGGCGGCGGTGATCGGCGAGATGATGCTGCCGGTGCTCGAGCCCTTCGACGTCGAGGCGGCACTACCGAGAGCCCGTGATCTCGGCAACGCCTTCCAGCTCACGAACTTCCTGCGCGACGTGGACGAGGACCTCGACCTCGGACGCGTGTACGTGCCCCAGGAGGACATCGAGAGATTCGGCGCCCGGTCGGCGTTCGCCGAGCGTCGGGCGACGCCCGAGTTCGTCGACCTGCTGCGGTTCGAGATCGCGCGGGCCCGCGAGCTCTACGCTTCGGCGGACCTCGGGGTGTCGATGCTCCCGCCGTCGTCGGCTCGATGCATCGGCGGCGCCCGCGAGCTGTACTCCCAGATCCTCGACCGCATCGAGGCCGCCGGCTACGACGTCTTCTCGAAGCGGGCTTCGGTGCCGACGTGGCGCAAGCTCACCGTCGCCGCCCGCTCCCTGAGCCTGCGGGGCACGACCGGGAACAGCATCCCGTAGGGCTCGCCACCGAAGCGGTGGTGGATCTCGTGCGCCACCTTGAGCCGCTCGAGCGGCGCCAGCTCGGGGAGCCACGACCCGAGGCGCCGGTGGATGTAGAGGTCGTGGACGAACGCGTACGCCGCGCCGTAGAGCGTCACCCCGACCCCGACCGTGAAGAGCGCGTGCAGCGACGGCAGCGTGGTCCCTGCGGTCATGGCGAGGATCGTCACCGCCGCGAACGTCACCGGGAACAGGTCGTTCGCCTCGAAGCGACTTCCCGTGCGGACGTGGTGCGACCGGTGCAGCCCCATCCCGGGTCCGTGCATCACGAAGCGATGGGCCAGGTAGGACACGGCTTCCATCGACACCAACGCCGCGGCCACGGTCCAGATCATCCTGCATCCAGCGTAGGGGGACGGGCCCGGTCCCACAGCAGCATGACCAGCGTGACGAGGGCGAAGCCGAACAGGTAGTCCTCGACGGGCACGTCCCATGGGAAGCGCACGCCCGACAGCTCCTCGGGCGAGTAGACGACGATCGGCGCCGACAGCTTCGTCAGCCATCCGTCGACGAGGACCTGGAAGAACAAGACGATGGCCATCGAGACCCAGTAGGTCCGGTCCCGGAACAGGCCCGTCCGCAGCCAGACCACCTCGGCCAGCACGACTGCCGCGGCAGCGATCACCGCCGCGATCGAGTACTCAGCCACGACGGCCCGGTCCCAGGAGCGACCGCACGGCTTCCAGCGTCAACAAGCCGCACACCGGGATCACCACGAAGAACACGAGCTCCTCGACCGGAAGCGACCCAGGCAACAGCCACCCGGTCGTGTAGCCGAGCGAGTAGCTCCAGTGATCCCGCTGGATGGCGCCGACGTCCCACGCCGCGAACAGCACGACCGGCAGCCACAGCGCCGCCATCAGCCGTCGTGGACGGCGCCAGACCCGGGCCCGGAACCCGAACTCGAGCGGCAACGTCACGAGCACACAGGCGCCCATCAACACGAGGTACTGGAAGCGGTCCATCGTCGTCACTGCCTAACGCAATCCGGAGCCGGCGCCCGCACCGGATCTCCCGGACACCGCACCCACCGACTACGGCAACCGCGCCCCCTCGGACTACCCTCGGAGGCGACCATGCTCGAGGACATCTCCAGCCCGGCGGACCTCCGCCGACTCGACGACGCCCAGCTGACGCAGCTCGCCGCCGAGATCCGGACGTTCATCGTGCAGTCGGTGGCCGTCACAGGCGGGCACCTCGGCTCCAACCTCGGCGCCGTCGAGCTCACCCTCGCCGTGCACCGGGTCTTCGACTCCCCTCGGGACATCATCCTGTGGGACACCGGCCACCAGGCCTACGTCCACAAGATCGTCACGGGCCGCGCCGACCGCTTCGGGCAGCTGCGGCAGGCCGGGGGACTGAGCGGCTACCCGAGTCGGGCCGAGTCCGAGCACGACTGGGTCGAGAACAGCCACGCCTCCACGATCCTCAGCTACGCCCACGGCATCGCCACCGGCGTCGAGCACGCGGGGACCGATCGCAGGGTCGTCGCCATCATCGGTGACGGTTCGATGACCGGCGGCATGGCGTTCGAGGGTCTCAACAACCTCGGCCACAGCGGCAAGCGGGTCGTGATCATCCTCAACGACAACGGCCGCAGCTACGCCCCCACCATCTCCAAGCTCAGCGAGTCGATCTCCCGCCTCCGACTCAACCCGCAGTACGTCAGTGCCAACAACCGCCTCGAACGCCTGCTGCGCGACCTGCCCGGCGTCGGCGAGCTCGCCTACTCCAGCGTCCAGGGGCTCAAGGCCGGACTCCGCGAGATGCTCGAGCCGACGGCGTTCTTCGAGAGCCTCGGCGTCCGCTACTCGGGGCCGATCGACGGCCACGACGTCACGAAGATGGAGACGGCGTTGCGCAACGCCGCCGAGTACGACGGACCGATCGTGGTCCACGTGCTGACCCACAAGGGTCGCGGCTACCCGCCGGCCGAGGACGACGACGAGAAGAACCTCCACGACGCGCCCGCCGTCTTCGATCCCGCGATCGGGCCGCCGGTCGGATGGTCCGCCCCGAAGGGCTACACGCAGGCGTTCACCGAGGAGCTCATCGAGATCGCCCACGAGCACCCACAGGTCGTGGCCATCACCGCGGCGATGCCGGGGCCGACCGGCCTGCTCCCCTTCCAGAGCCGGTTCCCCGATCGCTTCTTCGACGTCGGCATCGCCGAGCAGCACGCCGTCACCAGCGCCGCGGGCATGGCGATGTCTGGGCTGCGCCCCGTCGTCGCCGTCTACTCGACGTTCTTCACCCGCGCCTTCGACCAGGCGATGTACGACGTCGGCCTCCACCACCTGCCGGTCGTCTTCGCCATGGACCGCGCCGGGGTCACCGGACCCGATGGGCCTTCGCACCACGGCGTCCTCGACCTGGCGCTGTGCCTCAAGATCCCGGGCATGACGGTCTTCGCGCCGTCGTCCGCGCAGGAGCTCAAGGTGCAGCTCCGCACCGCCGTCGACCTCGAGGGCCCGGCGTCGGTCCGCTACTCCCGCACCACCGCTCGGCAGGTGCCGGTCGACCAGGTCGGCGCCGGGCTGTCCGCCCGCAAGGTGCGCGCCACCGAGGGCGCCGACGTGTGCATCATCGGCGTCGGCACGAGGCTCGAAGCAGCCGAGGAGGCCGCCGATGCCCTCGCCGGCCGCGGGATCTCGGTCACCGTCTGGGACCCGAGGATCGTCAAGCCCCTCGACACGACGATGCTCGTCGACGCCGCCCGCCATCGCCTCGTCGTCACCGTCGAGGACGGCATCCGCGTCGGAGGCGTCGGGATGTTCTTCGCCGATGCCCTCGCCGGGCTCGACGAGGGTCGGGTCGCTCCGCCGGTCGTCATCCTGGGCACGCCGGCGGAGTTCCTGTCGCACGGCGACGCGCCGACGATCCTCTCGTCGCTCGGCCTCGACGCCGCCGGCATCGTGACCGCCGTCCGCAAGGCCCTCGCCGGCGCCAACGCGGACGCCAACACCGAACCCGTCTGATGGGCGACGTCTGATGGGCGACGTCGGGAGCGCCAGCGAGCAGTGGCCAGTCGAGCGGCAAGGCCACCCGCCCGAAGGGCCTCTCGCCGCAGAGCGGGACCAAAGGTAATGGAGACCGAAGAGCTCCTCGACGCCATCCGGACCGACGCCGGCCGTATCTCCGACGTGCTGGGCCGAGAGGGCGCGCCGGCGGCCGAGGTCCCGTCGTGCCCGGGGTGGGACGTCGAGAAGCTCGTCGGGCACCTGGGGCGGGTCCACCGCTGGGTGACGGCGATGGTGCGGACCAGGTCGACCGAGCGCCTCGACTTCTCCCCTCGGCCCGAGCGGGTCGACCGCCCGTGGTTCGACGAAGGGGTGACCGAGCTCGTGGCCGCCCTCGAGGAGGCCGGTCCCGACTCGCCGATGTGGACCTTCCCCGGCGGCGGGGGCCGCTCCCGCTTCTGGTTCCGTCGACAGGCCGAGGAGACGGCCGTCCACCGCTGGGACGCGCAGTTGGCCGTCGGGGTTCCCGAGCCGATCGAGACCGAGCTCGCGCTGACCGGCATCGATGAGCTCCTCGACGTGTTCTTCGCTCCCCGCCAGGTCGACCTCGGCGGCAGCGTGCACTTCCACGCCACCGACTCGCCGCACGGCGAGTGGATCGTCACGAACGACCCCGACGGCGGACTGCTCATCGGCCACGGCCACGAGAAGGGCGACGTGGCGCTGCGGGCCACGGCCGGCGACCTCCTGCTCTGGCTGTGGGGACGCCCCGTCCCGGAGACCGGGCTCGAGGTCTTCGGCGACGAGGCGGTCCTCGACCGCTGGCGCGCCGGCTTCTCGATGGGCTGACGGCGAATCGGGGTAGAGCCGACGCATGTCGACGAACCGCCTGACCATCGACGCGTCTCCCGAAGAGGTCTTCGCCGTCCTCGCCGACGCCAACACCTACGAGCACTGGGTCGTGGGGTGCGACGACATCCGCGCCGTCGAGGGTGACTGGCCCGCCGTCGGGTCGAAGTTCTTCCACACGGTGGGCGTCGGGCCGATCAAGACCAGCGACAACACCAAGGTCCTCGAGATCGACGCGCCGCACAAGCTCGTGCTCGAGGCCCGCGCCCGACCGGCGGGGGTGGCCAAGGTGATCTTCCGCCTCGTGCCCGTCGACGGCGGCACCGACGTGTCCATCGAGGAGTTCCCGATCAAGGGTGTCGCCAAGGTGATCGACAACCCGATCCAGAACGGGCTGATCAAGGTCCGGAACGTGGAGACGCTGCGCCGCCTCGACAAGCAGGTCCAGCGGCGCAAGGGAACGCCCGCCACGTAGCCTCCGGCGGATGGCGATTCGGGTCGGGTTCCTCGGGGCGGGGCTGATCGCCACGTTCCACTCAAAGATGTTGCGGCGCTCGGGCGAGGCCTTCGAGCGGGCCGGCGTGTTCGATCCCGACCCGGCTCGGGCCGAGCAGTTCGCCACCGCCAGCGGCTCGACGGTGTGCCGCACCGAGGAGGACGTGCTCGACTCCTGCGACGCCGTCTACGTCTGCACGTGGACGTCCGAGCACCCGCGACTGGTGGACGCAGCCGTGGAGCGCGGGCTGGCCGTGTTCTGCGAGAAGCCGCTGGCGACGACCCTCGATGGTGCGCGGGCGATGAAGCAGCGCGTCGAGGGCGCGCAGGTGCCGAACCAGGTGGGGCTCATCCTCCGCCGTTCGCCGGCGTTCACGATGTTGCGGGAGCTCGCGCACGCCCCCGAGGCCGGCCGGATCATGAGCGTCGTGTTCCGCGACGACCAGTTCATCCCCATCCGCGGCTCGTACGGGTCGACGTGGCGCGGCGAGGTCGACAAGGTCGGCGCGGGAGCGCTGCTCGAGCACTCCATCCACGACGTCGACATCCTCGAGGCCGTCGTCGGCCCGATTCGCGACGTGTCCGCCCGGAGCGCCGAGTTCCACGGCCTGCGCGGGATCGAGGACCTCGTCGTCGCCACCGTCGGGTTCGAGGGCGGCGCCATCGGCAGCCTCACCTCGGTGTGGCACGACATCGACGCGCGGGGCAGCCTGCGCCGCCTCGAGGTGTTCTGCGAGCGGGCGTTGTTCACGTTGGAAGGAGACTGGGAGGGCCCGCTGTCGTGGCAGCGCCACGACGGCACGAGCGGCGTGCTGAAGGGCGAGGAGCTCGTGGGGGCGGCGCGGGCGCTCGCCGGCGACGACCTCAACCCCGACGGCGCCTTCTTGCGCGCCGTGCGGGACGGGCGTCCGTGCACGCCCGACTTCGCCACGGCGGTGCGGGCCCACGTCGTCACCGAGGCGATGTACGCCTCGGCGCGCGCAGGCGGGGCGCCGCAGCAGGTCTAGGAGGCCGACGCCGCCTCGCGCGACAGCGGGTGGGGATCGTCCGGGTAGCGGCTCTTGAAGAGCAGGGTGATGCCGCCGACGGTCTCGGACGTGTCTCGCACGTCCCACACCGTCACCTCGTAGTCGTAACCGGGTGCCCAGGCGAACGTGATGGGCACCCGGCCCTCACGGGAGAGGTTCTCGAAGATGGTCGCCCGGACGGCCGCCTGCAGGGCCGACGGCCACTGGTCCACGAACGCCGCCGTCACCTCGTCGAGGTCGACGTTCGAGGCGATGAACGCCTTCGACAGCGTCGACGCGCCGTCGACCGGTCCGAACGGCTCGGGCGAGAGCTCCCCGACCTGCTCCGCGCCGAACGCCACGTTCATCGCACTGACCGCCGTCTGCATCCTCGGCATCGCTTGCCTGCCTTCCCTACCTCGTCGTCGAAATCGGACGAACGATACGCTGACCGCCGATCACGAGGCGGTCATGCATCCCCCCATCCGATACGCGAGTGCGAGTGACGGGACGAGAGTGGCGTACGCGTCCCATGGCGAGGGGCCGCCCCTCGTCTTCGCGCGCGGCTGGATCAGCCACCTCGACGCCATGTGGGACGACCCCGAGTTCCGCCCGTTCATGGAGGCCCTCGGCGCCCACTTCACCGTGACCCGCTACGACGTCCGTGGATGCGGGCTGTCCGATCGCAACCCGACCGCGCTCGACCTCGACGACCTCGTGTCCGACCTCGAAGCCGTCGTCGAGCGGGTGAGCCCCGACGATCCTTTCGTGCTGTACGGCACCTGCTACGGCGGGATCGTCGCCGCCCGGTTCGCGTCGCAGCATCCCGAAAGGGTGTCGAAGCTCGTCCTCGACGGGACCTACGCCAAGGGCGACGACATCGGCACGCCGCGGATGCGGGAGTCGGTGATGGCCATGATCCGCATGCTCGACGACCAACCGCGCGCCGCCCACGCCATGCTCGACTTCTTCACCAACCCCGACGGCGGCGACCTCCGCGACCAGCGCCTCGACCGCACCCGCCGGGCCGTCGACGGCGCCGTGGCCGCCCGGCTGTACGAGCTCAGCTTCGCCGTCGACATCACCTCCGATCTCCGCAGCGTCGCGATGCCGACCCTCGTGCTCCACCGGACGCGCACGCAGGCCATCCCGTTCGTCAACGGACAGCACGTCGCCGCGCTGGTCCGCGACGCCACCTTCGTCGGCGTCGAAGGCGCGGCCCACAACCCATGGGAGGGCGACGCCCGACCGCCGCTGGCGGCGATGTCCCGCTTCCTCGACGCGCCCATCGACCGCGCCTACCGGCCCCGGACGACGGCCCGGCCGACGGTTGTCCTGTTCACGGACATGGAGGGATCGACGGCGACGACGGCGCGCGTCGGCGACGACTCAGCGCAGGAGATCGTTCGCGCGCACAACGCGATCGTGCGGGTCGGCCTGGACGGCCGCGGCGGCCGGGTCGTGAAGAGCACCGGTGACGGCGTGATGGCCGAGTTCACGTCGGTGTCGTCGGCCGTCCTCGCCGCCATCGACATCCAGCGGGCCCTCGAGGAGCACAACGTCGTCAACCCCGACGCCGCCATCCGCGTCCGCATCGGCATCAACGCCGGCGAGCCCGTGTCGGAGGACGACGACCTCCACGGCATCGTCGTGTCGACGGCGTCGCGCATCTGCGACCAGGCGCGCGCCGGTGAGATCCTGGTGTCGAACGTGGTGCGGGAGCTGGCGACGGGCAAGAGCCTCACGTTCGGGGATGCCGGAGCGTTCGAGCTCAAGGGGCTTCAGGAATCGATCCGCCTCTATCGGGTCGAGTTCTAGCCCGCCGTCCCCGCGCCCGCCTCGACGGCCCGGACGTCGCCGTCCTCGTCGCGGTGGTGGACGAGGCCGGGGAAGGCGGCCGCCTGATCCGGACCGATCTCGACGAGCACCCGTCCGGTTGCGGGGCGCAGCCACCGAGAGGCGAGCGCCAGCACCCGCCGGACGTGGTCGAGACCACCGGTCCCCCCGTCGAGGGCGAGCCGGGGCTCGTGGTCCTGGACGTCACGCGGCAACAGCGACAACGCGTGCGTGGGGACGTAGGGGACGTTGGCGGTGAGCACGTCGACACGACCTTCGAGCGTGGCTGGCAGAGGCCCGTCGAGGTCACCTTCGAACACCGTGACGCCGTTGGCGCGCGCGCAGGCCGCCGCCACGGGGTCGATCTCCGTCGCCACGACCTCGGCGCCCGCCACCGCGAGCACGACGGCGACAGCTCCGGACCCGGTCGCCAGATCGACGGCCAAGCCGCGTGCGGGCAACACCTCCAGCGCCCGCCGCGCCAGCACCTCGGTCTGAGCCCTCGGCACGTAGACGCCACGTTGCACGACCACCCGCAGCCCGCAGAACGGCGCCCACCCGACGATCCACTCCACCGGCTCGCCGGCCTCGCGCCGACGCACCAGCGACTCCAAGCGGTCCAGGTCGCCGCCGGCTGCCTCGGTCAACATCCCGGCTTCCTCGTCCGCCGCGATGCACCCCGCCGCGCCGAGTCGCGCGACGAGGTTCACCCGACGAGCGTCCGGAGCTTCACGAGCTGCTCGGAGGTGCCAACGACGATCAACACCTGGCCGGCTTCGATCGCGGTCGCCGGATCGGGGTTCGTCAGGAAGGTCCCGTCGGCGAGCCGGAGCGCCAGGACGAGCGCGCCGCTCGAGTCGCGGATGTGGTTCTCGCGGATCGTCCGCCCGGTGAGCGCCGAGGACGCCGGGACGGCGACCTCCTCGAGCCGGAACTCGAGGCTCCCGTCGTGCATGACGACGTCGACGAACTCGGCGACGTGGGGCTGCACGACGAACGCACCCATGCGCTCGCCGCCGATCGCCTGCGGATTGACGACGCGGTCGGCGCCGGCCCGCAGCAGCTTCTCCTCGGAGGTGTTCGTCCGCGCGCGGGCGACGATGAACAGGTCCGGGCGGAGGCTGCGGCCGCTCAACGAGACGTAGAGGTTGTCGGCGTCGGTGTCGAGGGCGGCGACGAGCGACGACGCGCGGTCGATCCCGGCGGCGCGCAGGACGTCGTCGTCGGTGGCGTTGCCGACGACCGTCGGGTACGGCACCGACGCGAGTCGCTCGGCGTCGCGGTCGATGACGACGAGCTGCCGACCCGCGGTCGAGACGAACGAGGCGATCGACCGTCCCACGCGGCCCCACCCGCAGATGACGACGTGGCCGGACATCCCGGCGATCTTGCGCTCCATGCGGCGCCTCCCGAACAGGTCGCGCAGCTGCCCCTCGATGAGGGTCTCCACGACGACGGTGAAGGTGGTGAGGACGGTGCCGGTCCCGAGGAGGATCAGCACCATCGTGTAGATGTGGCCCGCCGTGCTGAGCGGCTGCACTTCGCGGAACCCGACGGTCGTGACCGTCGTGACCGTCTGGTAGCTGGCGTCGAGGAGGTCGAAGCCGAGAACGAGGTAGCCGACGGTCCCGCCGACGAGGACGAGCACGTTGGCGGCGACGGCCAAGCGGACGCGCCGCCACGGGTTCACGGTCGACAACGGTACGGGGTCGGCTGGAACGGGGGAGGTTCAGCGGTACCGTGGCGGCGTGGGACCGGACGAAGCGCGATTGGCGGCTTGGCGGGCGATGCTCCATGGCCACATGGCGGTCGTCGGAGTGCTGGAGCGGGAGCTCGAGTCCGAGGCCGCCCTCCCTCTCACCTGGTACGACGTCCTCCTGAACCTCAACGAGGCCGGCGGGCAGCTGCGCATGCAGGAGTTGGCCAAGTCGATCGTCCTCTCGAAGAGCGGCCTCACGCGTTTGATCGACCGCATGGTGACGGCCGGCTACGTGACCCGCGAGCCCGTCGACTGCGACCGCCGCGGGCTGCTCGCCGTGCTCACCCCCGAAGGGAAGGCGGCGCTTCGGCGGGCCGCGCCGACGCACCTTCGCGGCGTCGAGGAGCACTTCAGCCGCCACATGTCCGACGACGAGGCCGACGTGGTGCGGCGGGTGTTCGAACGGGTGCTGGCGTCGCTGCGCGACGGCGGGCAGTGTGACGACTCGTGCGACTGATCCGGTTCCTGGGCCCAGAGGGCCCCCGCCTCGGCGTCCTGCGCGACGAGGAGACGATCACCGACGTCACCGGGGCCGGCCTTCCTGCGGACACGGCGACGTTGCTGGCGTCGGGACCGGATGCGCTCGACCGGGTGCGCGCCGCCATCGACCACGGTGGCCGCGGTCTGCGCGAGGTCGCACGCGCCGAGGTGCGCGTGCTGGCGCCCGTGCCGCGCCCGCCGAAGTTCCTGGCCATCGGACTGAACTACGCCGACCACGTCGCGGAGTCCGACACCCCGAAGCCCGAGCACCAGCTGTGGTTCAACAAGCAATCGACCTGCGTCGTCGGGCCAGGCGATCCGATCCACGTGCCGAAGGCGTCGAGCGTCGTCGACTACGAGGGCGAGCTCGCCTTCGTCATCGGTCGCCGTTGCCGCCACGTGCCCGCTGAGCGGGCCCGCGAAGTCGTCGCCGGGTACACGATCGTCAACGACGTGTCGGTCCGCGACTGGCAGCGGCGGACCCCCACGATGACGATGGGCAAGTCCTTCGACACCCACGGACCGATGGGCCCGGTCCTCGTGACGCCCGACGAGCTCGGCGACCCCCACGGTCTGCGGCTCCGCACGTGGGTCAACGACGATCTTCGCCAGGACTCGTCGACGGAGCACCTCATCTTCGACTGCTGGCAGATGATCGAGCACCTCTCGACAGCCTTCACGTTGGAGCCGGGTGACGTCATCTCGACGGGAACGCCCGCCGGCGTCGGCATCGCCCGCACGCCACCGCTGCTGCTGCGCGACGGCGACGCCGTCCGCATCGAGATCGAGGGGATCGGTGTGCTGCAGAACCCCGTCATCGACGAGCCGGGTTCCACGCCCATGGGCTTCGATGCCTGAGGCCGCCCGCGGCTCGCTCAGCGACTACGAGCGGACGACCTTCACCCCGTCCGGCGCGGGGGGCAAGACGCGCACCGTCTTCCGGAAGGGCACCGGTCCGGCGGTGATCGTCATCGCCGAGATGCCCGGCATCTCGCCCCAGGTCCTCGGGTTCGCCGACCGCGTGGCCACCATCGGGTGCACCGCCGTCGTCCCCCACCTCTTCGGCGAACCAGGGGCCGAGCCGAGCGGCGTCGATGCCGCCCGCACGATCGCGTCCGCCTGCATCAGCCGCGAGTTCGCCACGTTCGCGAGTGGCAAGACATCGCCGGTCGTGGCGTGGTTGCGCGCGCTGGCGGCCGACGAGCACGAGCGCTGCGGTGGACCGGGCGTCGGCGCCGTCGGCATGTGCTTCACCGGCGGCTTCGCGCTGGCGATGGCGACCGACGAACGCCTGCTCGCACCGGTCCTGTCGCAGCCGTCGCTCCCCTTTTCGCTCTCGAAGAAGCACAAGCGGTCCATCGACATCTCGCCCGACGATCTCCGCGTCGTGAAGCAGCGCTGCGCGGCCGAGGGACTCGAGGTGTTAGGCCTGCGCTTCAAGAGCGACCGGTTCGTCCCCGGCGAGCGCTTCGACTTCCTGCGCGAGCAGCTCGGCGACGCCTTCGTAGCTGTCGAGCTCGAGGACGCCGCCGCCAACCCGGACGCGGCCATGGCGCCGCACTCCGTCCTCACCCACCACCTCATCGACGAGCCCGGTCAGCCGACCCGCCAAGCCCTCGATCAGGTCCTCGACCTGTTCAGGACGAAGCTGCTCCCAGCACTTTCCTGACGCCACGGGGCTCGTAGATCGACGTGTGGTGGCACGTGGCGGCCACCCGCTCGTCGTCGACGACGTAGACGATGTCGAGCTCGACGAACCCGTGGCCCTTGCGCTCGCTGACGTCGACCACGCGGCTGCGAACCGAGATGCGCTGCCCCTCCTCGATGGCGCCGTGGAGCTGCAGCGAGCTGCCGACGTGGATCCACGGGCCGAGGCGCACGTTGTACGACAGGGCCCAGTTCGCCATCCGGAGCAGCCATCCCGGGTGGGCGAGGCGTTGTTGGCGATAGAGCGGCAGGGTCTCCCGCACCTCGTCGAGGTAGGTCTCCGCGGACTCGGCGTGAAAGCCGTACTCGAGGGTGCCGAGGACGCCGTCGGGGAAGGCGGCGAAGACGTCGGGCGACGCCGGCTGCGGCTCGGCGGCGACGGCCGCGATGGGGATGGCGTCGATCGGCGGCGGGGCGTCGGGGGCGCTGGCGAGGGCGACGCCGATGGCGCAACCGAGACCCTCCGAGTCGAAGAGCGTGAGGTCGAGGGCGGCGCCGTCGTCGAGGGGCTCGGCGATGACCTCGACGCGGTCGCCGTCGTAGACGGGCCGCTCGAACCGACCGGAGATGGCACCGTCGTCGAGCCACGACCGACCCCAGTTCTCCGCCGGGAGGTGGGTGAGGTAGGCGAGGACGTCGACCCCGGGGACGAGCCCACCCTTGAACCCGAGGCTCGAGGCGACGGCGTCGTCATGGATCTTGTTCGCCGACTGGGTGGCGGTGTTGAAGGCGACGACCTCGTAGCGGTCCGAGTGCATGGACCGAGCCTACGGTGAGGTCATGGCCGACCTCCTGGCGCTGTCCGCCCGCCTCATCGACGAGGGAGACGACGGGACCCCTCCGAATCGGGTGACGACCGAGCTCTCCGAGGTGACCGAGGACTTCGCGGTCATCGAGGCGTTCTCCCACGTCGTCGTCGTCCGCACCGGCGAAGGACCGGTGATCGCCGACACCAGCTCGCAGGCGTTCGGAGCAGCGGTCGTCAAGTCGCTGCGGGCGTGGACGGACGAACCCGTCCACACGCTCCTCTACACCCACGGGCACATCGACCACGTGGGTGGTGCCGGGGCGTTCGTGGCCGACGCCGCCGGCCGCGGCGATCCGGCGCCGCGGGTCGTCGGCCACGAGAAGGTCCTCGAACGCTTCGATCGCTACGACCTCACCAACGGCTACAACGGGATCATCAACCAGCGCCAGTTCGGGAACCGCGGCCGCCTCGGCATGGGCGAACCGAAGTGGTTCTCGGATTGGGTGAGACCGGACAAGACCTTCCGCGACACGCTCGACCTCGACGTCGGCGGCGTCCACTTCGAGTTCCACCACGACAAGGGTGAGACCGACGACCACCTGTGGGGGTGGTTGCCCGAGCAACGGGCGATCCTCGCCGGCGACTTCCTCACGTGGGTCTTCCCGAACGCCGGGAACCCTCAGAAGGTGCAGCGCTTCCCCCGGGAGTGGGCGGTGGCCCTGCGGGCGATGGCCGAGAAGCGGCCCGAGCTGCTCCTTCCGGCGCACGGCTTGCCGATCGGTGGGGCCGACCGCATCGCGCGCGTCCTCGACGACGTGGCTGGCGCGTTGGAGTCGTTGGTGGCGCGCACCCTCGAGCTCATGAACGCTGGCGAGCGTCTCGATCGCATCGTGCACGAGGTGCGCCTCCCGGAGGAGCTACTGGCCAAGCCGTACCTGCGTCCGATCTACGACGAGCCCGAGTTCGTCGTGCGCAACATCTGGCGCCTCTACGGCGGTTGGTACGACGGCAACCCGTCGCACATGAAGCCGGCGCCCGACGCCGTCCTCGCCGCCGAGCTGGCGTCACTCGCCGGTGGTGCCACCGCGCTCGCGGCGCGCGCCCGGGAGCTCGTCGCCGACCGGCCACAGCTGGCCGCGCAGCTCGTCGAGTGGGCGGCGCAGGCCGCCGGCCACGACCCGTCGATCCACGAGGTGCGAGCCGACGTCTACGAGGCCGTGAGGAAGGGCGAGCTCTCCCTGATGTCGAAGGGCATCTACGGCGCCGCCGCACGGGATAGCCGGGAGATCTCTGGGAAGCTGGAGCCATGAGCCCCGAGATCCAGAAGACCGACGAGCAGTGGCGCCAGGAGCTGACGCCGGAGCAGTTCGCCGTGCTCCGCGAGGGTGGCACCGAGCGGGCGTTCACGGGCAAGTACGTCGACTGCCACGACGACGGCTCGTACCACTGCGCCGGCTGCGGCACGGAGCTGTTCCGTTCGGACACGAAGTTCGAGTCGGGAAGTGGGTGGCCGAGCTTCACCGAGCCCACCAACGCCGAGCACGTGACGCTGATCGAGGACCGCAGCCACGGCATGGTCCGCACGGAGGTCCGCTGCGCCAAGTGCGACGGGCACCTCGGGCACGTCTTCGACGACGGTCCTCGCGACAAGGGCGGGCTGCGCTACTGCATCAACTCGCTGTCGATCGACCTGGAGCCCGACAACGGCTGATTCGTTCGAGCTGCGGCGGCTGCTGCTGCCACTGGTGACGCCGTTCCGGACGTCGTTCGGGACGGAGTCGGCCAAGGACGTCGTCGTCCTCCGGTACCGGCGCGCCGACGGTGCCGAGGGATGGGGCGAGTGCGTTGCGCTGTCCGAACCGACGTACTCGTCGGAATACGCCGCCGGCGCCCACCACGTGCTGGAGCACCACCTGCTGCCTCGGGTGCTCGCCGGACGAAGCCTCGACGACGTCCAAGGGCACGCAATGGCCAAGGCGGCGGTCGAGATGGCGGTGCTCGACGCCGCGCTGCGGGCCGGCGGCGTGTCCCTGGCGACGCACCTCGGCGGCGTGCGCGATGCGGTCGACGCCGGGGTGTCGGTCGGGATGACCGACACCACCCCCGCGCTCGTGGCCGCCGTCGAGGCGTACCTGGCCGAGGGCTACGTCCGCATCAAGTGCAAGGTCGAGCCGGGCTGCGACGTCGAGCCCCTCGCCGCGGTGCGCGCCGCCGTCGGTCCAGACGTGTTGCTGCAAGTCGACGCCAACGCCGCCTACTCGATCGACGACGCCGAGCACCTCGCGTGCTTCGACGAGCTCGGTCTCCTGCTGATCGAGCAGCCGCTCCCGGCGCGCGACCTGCGCGGGCACGCGGCGCTCGCCGCCCGGCTGCGGACGCCGATCTGCCTCGACGAGTCGATCGAGTCGTTGGACGACGCCGGCGAGGCCCTCGACGCCGGTGCCTGCTCCATCGTCAACATCAAGTCCGGACGCGTCGGCGGCCTCGCCGAAGCCGTCCGCATCCACGACCTGTGCGCACGGCGCGGCGTCCCCGTGTGGTGCGGCGGGATGCTCGAGACCGGCCTCGGGCGAGCTGCGAACGTGGCGCTCGCGTCGCTCCCCGGGTTCACGTTGCCGGGTGACCTCTCTGCCAGCCGTCGGTGGTTCGAGGAGGATCTGACCGAACCCTTCGAGCTCGTCGGCGGTCAGTTGCGGGTGCCGACGGGCCCGGGACTCGGGGTCACGCCGGTCGCCTCGGTGCTGCACGCCCGGACGCAGTCGGTCACGCTCGTTCGCTGAGCAGCTCGACGAAGCGGGCCGTGCCGACGTTTCCGCCGGAGATGATCACGCCGACGCGTTGGCCGGCGATCTCGGGAACGTGGCCGGCGAGAAGGGCGGCGAGACCGCAGACGCCGCTGGGTTCGGTGACGAGCTTCAGGCGGTCGAAGCACAAGGCCATCGCCTCGACGAGCTCGTCGTCGCTGACGAGGACGACGTCGTCCACGTTGCGACGCAGGACCTCGAAGGTGAGCACGCCGGGGGCCGTCGTCTGCTGACCGTCGGCGATCGTCTTGGGGACGCCGATGGTGACGCGTTCGCCGGCTTCGAGCGATCGCTTGACGTCGTCGCCTGCGGCGGGCTCGACGCCGACGACCCGCAACGGCTTCGGCTGGGCCTTGGCCACGACCGCACATCCGGACAGGAGGCCGCCGCCGCCGACGGGGGCGACGAGGACGTCGAGGCCAGGGACGTCGGCGACGAGCTCGAGGGCGGCGGTTCCCTGTCCCGCCATGATCCGCTCGTCGTCGTAGGGAGGCACGAGCGTGAGCCCCCGTTCGGATTCGAGGGCGCGGCCCAGCGCTTCCCGGTCCTCGGTGTAGCGGTCGAAGAGGACGACCTCCGCGCCGTAGCCGCGCGTCGCCGCGAGCTTGGCAGGCGGCGCGTCGTGGGGCATGAGGATCGTGGCCGGGATGTCGAGGAGGCGGGACGCGAGAGCCACCGCCTGCGCGTGGTTGCCCGAAGAGAACGCGACGACGCCGGTGCGCCGCTCGTCGTCGTCGAGCTGGGCGAGGCGGTTGTAGGCGCCGCGGAACTTGAAGGCGCCGCTGCGCTGGAACGGCTCCGCCTTGAGGAACACGGCGGCGCCGGTGCGCTCATCGAGGGTGCGGGATGTGAGCACCGGCGTGCGGTTGGCCACGCCGTCGAGCCGGCGGGCCGCGGCCTCGACGTCGGCCAGCGTGATCATCTCGCCACGTTAGGTTGTGGTCGAGCTGGTGCTCGACGCGGGACGCGCCTTCGGGACGGGTTCGCACCCGTCGACCACCTTGGCGCTGGCGGCGATCGCGGAACGGGTACGTCGTGGATCGTCCGTTCTCGACGTCGGCTGCGGCAGCGGCGCCCTCGCCATCGGCGCGGCGCTTCTCGGGGCGTCGACGGTCGTTGCCCTCGACGTGGACCAGGCGGCGCTCGACGCGACCCGCGAGAACGCCGATCGGAACGCCGTCGCCGACCGGATCCACGTGGTGTCGACGCCCATCGGCGAAGTGACTGCCACCTTCGACGTCGTCGTCGCCAACGTCGGCGCACCGCTCGCCTTCGACCTCGCGGGGTTGCTCGCCGCCGGTGCCTCGACGCCCTCGTCCTCAGCGGGCTGCTCGGCCAACGCTGGCACGACGTCGTCGCGGCCTATCGAGAAACGAGCCTCGTCGTCGACCGGGCGCCGGAGCTCGACGGTTGGCGAGCCGTCGTCCTTCGCCGGTGACTCATTCCCCTTCGGGGATCGGCTCCCACCACTGGCACCACCACTCGAACCCGACGAGGATCCGCAACGTGGGGTGCCAGCAGTAGGAGATGTCGTCGTCCGTGTTCAGGTAGTACAGGCAGTTCCCGCACTTCTCCTTGCCCTCGTACGGATGCCCTTTCAGCACGGCCCGGCCGATGAGGTCCCGGAGCTCGAGCCAGTTCTTCTCGTCGATCGGCTTCGGCTCGGGGACAGGGATCTCGTAGTCCGACATTCGCCAGAGACTAGTGAGCGCCCTGCGCCCTTCCGGACGGGCTCAACCCTTCGCGGAGCCCGAGTCTTCGTCGTCGTTCACGTGGGCCTCGCCGATCACGAGCCCGCGAAGGTCAGGCGCGGGTGCCCGTGAGCTTGGCGGTGCCGAAGCTGCCGAGCGTGGCCTCGCCGGTGAGGCTGTCGCCGTCGACGGTCGCGGTGGTCTCGATCTGCATCGGCATCGGCTGCTCGAGGGCGATCGTCCACGTGAGGTTGTTGCCGTCAATGGTCCCACCGTCGAACGCCATCTCGCCCTGCGGTCCGGCGAGCTTGCCGCTGAGGCTGCTCCCCTCCGTGACGAGCGTCAGCGTCGCCTGCTGCGCACCCATCGGCGAGTCCATCGTGATGTTCCACGTTCCGTCGGCATCGGCCATCTGCAGTTCCCCCACGTCGAGTTGTCGGTCGCCGGGCAGCTTGCCAACGCGGGGGACGTCCGCGCCAGTTCGGCGAACGTCGCCCGCCGAGGCGCGCCGGTCCACGTAGCGTCGGGGGATGGCCCGGACCGACCTGTGGCGACGGGGCATCGCCGAGGCGATCGGAACGGCGTTCCTCGTCGCCGTCGTCGTGGGCTCCGGCATCGCCGCCGAGCGCCTGTCGCCGGGCGACGTCGGACTGCAGCTGTTCGAGAACGCGGCCGCGACAGCCGCTGGCCTTGTCGCGCTGATCCTCGCCCTCGGACCGGTGTCGGGCGCGCACTTCAATCCGGTGGTCACGCTGGCCGACCGCGCCTTCGGCGGCATCGACAACCGAGACGTGCTCGCCTACGTCCCGTCGCAGATCTTCGGCGGTGCCGCCGGCGCGGTGATCGCCAACGTGATGTTCTCGGAGCCGGCGTTCCAGTTGTCCGACCGCGTCCGCTCGGGAGGCGGCGTGTGGACGTCCGAGGTGGTCGCCACCGCCGGCCTGCTCCTCGTGATCTTCGGCGTCGTGCGATCGGGACGGTCGACGGCGGCACCGTTCGCCGTCGGCGCCTACATCGGCAGCGCCTACTTCTTCACGTCGTCGACGAGCTTCGCCAATCCCGCCGTGACGATCGCCCGATCGTTCAGCGACACGTTCGCCGGGATCGACCCTTCGTCAGCGGCGCCGTTCATCACCTGCCAGCTCGTCGGGCTGGCGATCGCCGCCGGAGCGATCGCCGTCCTCTACCCGGACGCCCCCGATGTCGCCGACGACGTCGTCGTCCCGACCCTCACGAAGCGGGGTGGAGGTCGTCGAAGAACTGGCCGGTGACCATGAAGGCGACCCGCTCGCCGGTGTTCACAGCATGGTCGGCGATCCGCTCGTAGTACCGGCCCACCAATGCGATCTGGACGGCCCGCTGCAGCGCTGACTCATCCCGCACCTCCGAGGCGAAGATCGTGCGGAAGAGGTCCTTCTGCAGGTCGTCCATGGCGTCGTCCATGTCCCCGAGGGCGGCCGCTCGGGCCGGGTCGCGGCCGGCGAATGCCTCGACGGCCACCCGCAGCTGCGCGACGGCCTGTTCTCGCATGCGGTGGATGAGCCCTCGCATCTTCGGTTCGAGCTGGTACGGGTACAGCCGCCGCGCCGCCTTGGCGACGTTGACCATCAGGTCGCCGGCCCGCTCGAGCTCGTGGATCACGCGAAGGACGGTCACGAGCATGCGAAGGTCCGTCGCCATCGGCTGCTGGCGCGCCAGCAGGAGGTACGTGCGCGACTCGATGGAGTGCATGAGGTCATCGAGGACGCGGTCGGCGGCGATGACGACCTCGGCGCCGCCGAGGTCGGCGTCGAGGAAGGCGTCGGTGCCTGCTTGGATGGCCTCGGAAGCCAGGGCACCCAGGCGGACGACGTCGTCGCCGATCTCGGCCAGCTCCTCGTGGAAAGCCCTGCGGGTCTCGGTCATGGACGCTCCTGTCGCATGTCAGTCGTCGCTCTCGAAGCGGTAGCCGATGCCCCGCACGGTCGCGATCCTCGTGGGATGTGCCGGGTCGGTCTCGATCTTGGCCCGCAGCCGCCGGATGTGGACGTCGAGGGTCTTCGTGTCGCCGATGTAGTCGGCGCCCCATACCTCGCTGATCAACTGGTCCCGCGTCATGACGCGGCCGTGGTTCGTCATCAGGATCTCGAGTAGCTCGAACTCCTTGCGCGGGACGGGCACCGTCTCGCCCCGCACGATGAGCTCGTGCCGGGAGATGTCGAGGCGCACGTCGTGCAGCGCGATGACGTCGGGCGGTGGATCTGTCGCGTCCGCGGCCTCGCCGCCCGTCCGGCGCAGGACGGCGCGGACGCGGGCGACCAGTTCGCGCAGCCCGTACGGCTTCGTCACGTAGTCGTCAGCCCCCACCTCGAGGCCGACGACGGCGTCGACCTCGGCATCCTTGGCCGTCACCATGATCACCGGCACGTTCGACCGCGCCCGGATGTGCCGGCACACATCGATGCCGGACATCCCGGGGAGCATCAGGTCCAGCAGGACGATGTCGGGCGCGGCTTCGTCGAACACCTGGACGGCCTCGGGACCGGTGCGGGCGACCCGCGTGCGGAACCCCTCGCGCGACAGCGCCAGCTCCAGCGCGTCGACGTAGGACTCCTCGTCCTCCACGATGAGCACGGTCAGCTCGCCCGTCATCGTGCGTCACCCGCGGCGCGCGGCAAACGCACGCGGAAGGTCGAACCGGCGCCCTCGGTGGACTCGACGTCGACGGTCCCACCGTGGTTGGCCGCGGCATGGCGGACGATGGCGAGGCCGAGACCGGTGCCACCAGTGCGCCGGTCGCGGGCACTGTCGACGCGGTAGAAGCGCTCGAAGATGCGGTCGAGGTCCTTCGCCGGGATGCCGATGCCGCGATCCGTGACGAGGACCTCGACCTGCTCGTGATCGTCGCCGTCCGGCGCGTCGACGGCGACTTCGACGACGCCGCCGGCGTCGCTGTAGGTGATGGCGTTGTCGAGCAGGTTCGTCACCGCCGCCACCAGCTGGCCACGCGATCCGCGAACGACTGCCGCGACGCCCTGGATGGCGATCGAGACGTCGCGCCGTTCGGCGTGGGCGGCGACCCGCTCGGCCGCCGCTGCGACGACGTCCCGCAGGTCGACCAGCTCGTCTTCGGTGGGCTCGTCCGACTCGACGCGACTGAAGTCGAGCAGCTCCTCGATCACCTGGTGCGCCCGCTGTACCTCGCCGCGGATCCGCGCCGCCAGGCGATGGACGACCTCCGCGTCGGTCTCCTCGGCCAGCGCCTCGGCGAGGACGCCGAGCGCGCCGATGGGCGTGCGCAGCTCGTGGTTCACGTTGGCGACGAAGTCGCGCCGCACCGCATCGAGACGGCGACGCTCCGAGCCGTCGACGAGGATCACGACCGTTCCGCCGGACGGCAACGGCAACGCCTGCACCTCGAGTGATCGCAGCACCGGCCCCCGGAGCTCGAGCGACTCATGCTGCGAGACGCCCCTCCGCGCCTCCGCCTGCACCCGGCGCACCGCCTCGCCGGCCAGGGCGTCGGCTTGGACGTCGCCGAAGGGCCGATCGCCCTTGGGGTTGCGCAAGACGACGCGTCCCCCGAGCTCCGCGACGATGACACCGACGGGCAGACGCTCGAGTGCCTCCCGGAGCAGCTGCAGGTCGCCGGCGTCGAGCGAGGTCGGCGGCGGCGGCAGCGCCGGGACCCCCCTCGGCGGGTTCCGGAACCTCACCCGAAGCGCCCGGTGATGTAGGCCTCGGTCCGCTCGTCGTCGGGGCGCGTGAAGATCTTGCCGGTCGGCGCCACCTCGACGAGCCGCCCCGGTTGACCGGCGCCGCCGATCGTGAAGAAAGCCGTCGTGTCGCTGACGCGCGCCGCCTGCTGCATGTTGTGGGTGACGATGACGATCGTGTAGGCGTCCTTCAGTTCGGTGATGAGGTCTTCGATCGTGAGGGTCGACACCGGATCCAGTGCGGAGCACGGTTCGTCCATCAACAGGATCTCGGGCTCGACGGCGATCGCCCGCGCGATGCAGAGCCGCTGTTGCTGCCCGCCGGACAGGCCCGCGCCAGGACGGTCGAGCCGGTCGGAGACCTCGCCCCACAGGCCAGCGAGACGAAGCGAGCGTTCGGCGGCGTCATCGAGTTCGCCTTTGCGCCGCATGCCGTTGAGCCGGAGACCGGCGACGACGTTGTCGCGGATGGACATCGTTGGGAACGGGTTCGGCCGCTGAAAGACCATGCCGACCGTGCGACGCACGTCGGTGGCGTCGACGTCGGCGGCGTAGATGTCCTCGCCGTCGATGAGGATCTGGCCCTCCATCCGCGCCCCCGGGACGACTTCGTGCATCCGGTTGATCGTGCGGATGAACGTCGACTTGCCGGAGCCCGACGGCCCGATGAGCGCGGTGATCCGCTTCGGTTCGATGCCGAGGGTGATGTCCTCGATCGCCTTCCGCGACCCGAACCAGGCGCTGAGCCCGTTGGTCTCGATGCGTTTCGCCATGCGGGGGTCAGGCCGCCTTCGGACGGGTGCGCGCGCTCAGGACGCGGGCACCGATGGTGAGCAGGAGGACGATGAGGATGAGGGTCAGAGCGCCTGCCCACGCTCGACGGACGGCGACATCGAAGGCCGAACCCGCCTGCGAGAAGACGAAGAGGGGCAGCCCGGACTGGGGCCCGCCGAACGGCGACGAACGGATGGCATCGAACCCGAACGCCGTCAGCAGCAGCGGTGCCGTTTCGCCGGTGACGCGCGCGACGGCCAGCATCACGCCGGTGGTGATCCCCGAAGATGCCGTCGGGAGGACGACCGAGAGGATCGTCCGCCACCGGGGGACGCCGAGGGCGTAGCTGGCTTCCCGGAGGTCGTTGGGCACGAGCTTGAGCATCTCCTCGGCGGAGCGTACGACGACCGGGAGCATCAGCACGGCGAGCGCCAAGGAGGCGGCGAACCCCGAGAAGCCTCTTCGGAGGCCCACGACCCAGAAGGCGAACACGAACAGGCCGGCGACGATCGATGGGATTCCGGTCATGACGTCGACGAGGAACCGCACGATCGTGCGCAACGAACCCGTCCCGTACTCGACGAGGTAGACGGCGACGAGGAGGCCGACGGGGACGGCGATGAGGCTGGCGAGGCCGACCTGCTCCAGGGTCCCGAGGATGGCGTGGTAGGCACCGCCGGTGGCGTCGAGGGGGCCGACGCCGCGCATCGAGTGCGTGAGGAAGTCGAGGGTCAGCGCGCCCGCGCCGCGCACGACCGTGAAGGCGAGGACGGCGACCAGCGGGACGAGGGTCACGGCAACGGTCGAGGCGAGGGCGACGGTGGCGACCCGATCGGTCGTGGCGCGGCGGCGACGGCCTTGCGTCGACGGGACGGCGGTCACGGCCGCCCCTCGGCCGCGAGTGCCGAGCGATGGACGACACCACGGGCGAACACGTTCACGACGAGGGTGATGGCGAAGAGCACGAGCCCGGAAGCGATCAGCGCGTTGCGCCCGAGCTCGCCCGACTCCCCGAACTTCGTGGCGATGTTGGCGGCGATGCTGTTCCCACCCGGTTCGAGGATGTGCAGGTCGACCTTGAACGACGACGCCAGCACGAGAGCGACGGCGATCGTCTCACCGAGCGCCCGGCCGAGACCGAGCATCACTGCCCCCACGATCCCGCCGCGGCTGTAGGGCAGGACCGCCAGGCGGATCATCTCCCAGCGCGTCGCGCCGAGGGCCAACGCGGCTTCGCGGTTCGGTTCTGGCACCTGCACGAAGATCTCACGGGCCAGGGCCGACACGATCGGCAGCACCATGATCGCCAGCACGACGCCCGCGGCGAAGAGCGACCGTCCATACGTCCCGGAGCGGTTGTCGAAGACCGGGATGGACCCAAGCACGCGGTCGAGCGCCTTGCTCACCGGAACGAGCTTCGGAACGAGGAAGAAGACGCCCCACAGCCCGTAGACGACGCTCGGTACGGCGGCCAGCAGGTCCATCAGCGGCGCCACGATGCGGCGGACGCTCGGCGTCGCGATCTGCGTGAGGAACAGCGCCGAGCCAAGGGCCACGGGCACGGCCATCACGAGCGCGAGTGCACTCGAGATCAACGTGCCGACGACGAGCGCGGCGATGCCGAACTGCGGTTTCGGCGCGTCCGGGAACCACACCCGCTCCGTGAAGAACGCCAACCCCGCCGCCCGAAACGCGGGCACCGCCCGGGCGACGAGAAACAACGCGATGGCGAGGATCAGCGCCACGATCGAGAGAGAGGCCGCTTCCGTCACCCGCCGGAAGATCCGATCGCCGAGGTTCCGAGAGGATCGGCGCCGGTCAGCCACCGATCGAGGCGGCGGCCGTCATCGCCTTGTCGGCGAGCGACGTCGGAAGGGGGGCGTAGGAGAGATCCTCGGCCGCGCCCTGTCCGGCCCCGAGGGCGTACGTGACGAAGCTGCGGAGGAGCTTGGCCTTGGCCGCATCCGTGGGCTTGGACGGGACGAGGACGAAGCTCGTCGTCGAGATCGGATACGCCTTGGCCGAGGTGGGCCTGTAGTCGATCTCGACCTTCAGGTCCGTGGGGACCTTGGCGGACTCGAGGGCGTCGGCGACGGCGTCACCCTCCGGGCCGACGAACGAGCCGCCGGCGTTCCTGATCTTGGCGATGCCGAGGGTCGAGCCCTTGGCGAACGAGACCTCGGCGTATCCGATCGCGCCCGAAGCCTGCTTCACGGCCGCGCTCACACCGTCGGAGCCCTTGGCCCCCTGGCCCGTCGGCCACGGGATCTCCTTGCCGGCGCCGAACGTCCACGTCGACGGGGCGGCGGCCGCGAGATAGGCGGTGAAGGCGGCGGTGGTGCCGGATCCGTCGGAGCGGTGGATCACCTGGACACCGGTCGAGGGAAGATCGACGCCCTTATTGTCGGCGGCAAGAGCCGGATCGTTCCACTTGGTGATCTTGCCGGCGAAGATCCGGGCGAGGGTCTCCGGCGTGAGCTTGAGGCCTTCGACCCCTTCGAGGTTGTACTCGACGGCGATCCCGCCGGCGGTCCACGGGATGTGGAGGACCGGACCCACCTTGGATTCGGCAGCCGTCTGCTCCTCGGGCTTCATGGCGACGTCCGAGCCGGCGAAGTCGACCGTCCCGGCGGTGAGCTGCTGGATGCCGGCGCCCGACCCGACGCCCTGGTAGTTGACGGTCGAGCCAGGGCACTCCTCGGCGTAGTCCTTGATCCACTGCTGGACGATCGTCTGCACGAACGTCGACCCGGCACCGGAGATGGTGCCGGACGCGCACTCGGTCTTCGTCGTTGACGATGCCTGCGGAGCGCTCGTGGTCGACGACGACGCATCGCCGGCGGAGGTGTTGTCGTCGGAGCCGCAGGCACCCAGGAGCATGACGAGGCACAGAGCGACGATTGCGCCCAGTCGGGGACGGAACGTGGTGTCGGGGTTCACGCGGTCGAACGTAGGAGGTCGAGGTAGCGCGCCGGCATCCGGGACCTGAACACGAGTTGAACAGTTCGCGAACGTTGCGCCCTCCGTCGCCTCGGGACCGCAGCCACCCGCAGGCACCGCCCGGTGCCGCGGCGCCAGCGATACGGTCCATCCAGGATGCGTCCAACGTCGATCGCCGAGCTCCTCGAGTCGGCACGCGCCCGGATCGCTCCCCGCCTCCAACCCGACGAGCTCGACGGCGCCATCAAGAGGGCTGCGCTCGTCGTCGACATCCGTCCTGCGGAGCAGCGCCAGAGGGACGGA
This sequence comes from Acidimicrobiales bacterium, assembly GCA_035525495.1. GTDB lineage: Bacteria > Actinomycetota > Acidimicrobiia > Acidimicrobiales > CADCTF01 > DATLED01. The sequence goes on from DATLED010000020.1 coordinate 29,794, forward strand.
GCCCTCGAAAGCGCCATCGTCATCGACCGCAACGTTCTCGAGTGGCGTCTCGACCCGTCGAGCCCCGACCGGATCCACGAGGTCGAGGACCACGACCGAGAGATCGTCATCGTCTGCAACGAGGGGTACTCCTCGAGCCTGGCGGCGGCAACGCTCCGCGACCTCGGTCTGCACCGGGCCACCGACCTCGCCGGGGGGTACCAGGCTTGGGTGCGCGCCAGAGCGTGAGGTTCCACGCCGGACAGGAGGTCCGATCAATTTCATTTGATGCATCAAACTGACTTGATGTAAGGTCCGCCTCATGGCGAACCCGGGTGACGACGTCGAGGCCCCGGCGGTCCTGGGCCTGCTCGCCGACCCCGTCCGCTGGCGCCTGGTCACCGAGCTCGGTCGGAGCGACCGACGGGTCGCCGAGCTGGTCGAGCTCGTGGGGAAGCCGCAGAGCCTCGTCTCGTATCACCTCGCCGAGCTTCGTCGAGCGGGGATCGTCCTTCCCCGGCGAAGCTCAGCGGACGGACGCGACGTCTACTACCGCGCCGATCTGTACGGCTGCCGCGACCTCCTCGCCGGTGCCGTCTCGGCGATCCATCTCGGCCTGACGGCGGTCTCTCCCCCGAAGATGCTGCGGGGGGGCGCTCGTGTCCTCTTCCTCTGCACGGGCAACAGCTCGCGCTCGCAGATGGCGGAGGCGCTGGTCGAGCACCGATCGGCGGGAGGGGTCGTCGCCCGCAGCGCCGGCAGCCATCCGAAGCCTCTCCACGCCACCGCCGTGCAGGTGATGGCCGACCGGGGCATCGACATCGCCGGCCGCGCGACGAAGTCCTATGCGCGCTTCGCCCGCCACCGGTTCGACCGCGTGATCACGCTCTGCGACAAGGTGCGAGAGGTGTGCCCCGACTTCCCGGGCCGGCCGGTAGCCGCGCACTGGAGCATTCCCGACCCCGCCGCGGAGGCGACCTATGACGCCTTCGCCGACGTCGCCGACGACATCGAACGGCGCGTCACCCTCCTCCTCGCCGACCTCGCCGACCTCGGCGCCTCACCACAGGACGAAAGGACCCACCATGGCTGACACGGACCTCGCGAACGTGCGCTACCTCGTCGACGACGTCGCCGCATGCGTCGAGTTCTACACGCGTCACTTCGGCTTCACCGTCGGCATCTCGAGCCCGGCGTTCGCCGATGTGAGCCGGGGAAACCTGCGGCTCCTCCTCTCCGGCCCGCAGAGCTCCGCTGGTCGCGCCATGTCCGACGGTGAACGTCCCGCGCCAGGAGGCTGGAACCGCATCCACCTGATCGTCGAAGACGTCGACGCGGAGCTGGCCCGCCTCACCGACGAAGGCGTGCGCTTCCGCAACGAGATCGTGACCGGGCCGGGTGGTGCGCAGGTGCTCGCCATCGATCCGTCCGGGAACCTCGTCGAGCTGTTCCAACCCGCAGGGATCGGTGCACGATGATCCAGCCCGGCATCGATCACATCGCCTTGGCCGTCCCGGACTTCGAGACGCAGCTCGATCGCTTGACGAACGCCTTCGGGATGGTCGTCGACAGCCGCTTCGGCACGTTCGCCGTTCTCCGCGATCCGGTGACGGGGCTGCAGGGCGGCGTCGAGGTTCAGCTCGTCAAGTACGACGACTGATCCCACCGGCCCCTTCGGTCCGGGTCAGGGGTCGCGGTTCAGCCCGCGACGACGGTCGCGGCAAGCGCCTGCCGGTGGTCCTTCGCCCACGGCGGCCCCAACGCCGCCCGGGGTCCGAGCAGCACCTCGTCGGCGCGTCCGCCGAGCAGCCGCCGGGCCTCGTCCTCGACCGTCCTCGCATCGAACAGGTGGACCTGCCAACCCCTGACCGCCGCGAGCTCGGCCAGCACCTGGCGGTACATCACGGAATCTGCCGTGCTCTCGTAGGGCACCCGTCGTTGCACGGCGATGTCCTCGGGGAAGTCGGGCGCCCACGCCCGCAGCGAGATCGAAACGATCGGCTCGCCCACCGACCCAGCGAGGTGGTCGAGGGCCGCCGCCGCGCTTCGTTCTGCTGAGACCCGCACGTCGGCGACCAACGCTGCCAAGGCGTCGTCGTCGGGGATCGGCCGGCCCTGTTGGTGGAGGGGATGCGCGCCGCCCTCGTGGTGGATCGGCGCCGCTGGAAGCCCGGCCTCGATCAGTTCGATCCGCCGGCGGTCGACGACGTCGCTCTGCGCAGAGGCGGTGACGGCCACCGCCCAGCCGAGGTGGTGCGTGATGCCCAGCCGAAGCCCCATCCCGCGATCATGCCTCGCCGCCGGTGGTGGCTAAGCCTCGATCCACCGTTGTGGATCTGATTGCGGGGCTTCCTGGGGTTGAGGCTTCCGCGCCGATCGCAGCTCTCGGTCGTCGAGGTTGGGTCGCGTTGAAGCAGGCGGGTCTTGGTCGGTTGAGTTCCTGACGCCGT
>DATLED010000046.1:0-8323 GCA_035525495.1 Acidimicrobiales bacterium
GTGCAACAGGTGGTGGTGGCGGCTGCAGGCGAGGACCATGTTGTGGAGTGAGGTCTCGCCGCCATCTTCCCAGGGGGCGACGTGGTGGGCGTCGCACCACTCGGGGCCTCGGTCGCAGCCGTTGACGAGTCGGCAGTGGCCTTCGACCTCCTGCCGCCGATGTGGCGGTTCCAGTTCGAGGGCCCAGGCGCGGCGTTCGCGGCTCAGCTGCAGGCGATTGCGGAGGGGCCGGTGGAGATCGAGATCGTCCGCACCATCCCCACCGCCGCCGGCTTCGTCACCGAGCACGTCGAGACGCAACACACGCCGAACGGCGTCATCACCGCCAGGCGCATCCACCTGTGCGAGGTGGCCGACGGCCGCATCGCCGCCGTCACCACCTATTGCAACGGCGGGTGGGACGCCGATCTGCGGGCCCGCCACGCGGTCGAGGCCCCGATGGTGCGGCCATGACCGCGGTCTCCTTCCGCAACCAGACCGCCACGCCCGCCGCGAACTACCAGCGGCACTTCGTGCCTGCCATAGCCGGCCCCGCGTCGGCCGATCTCCTGGCCGTGGCTGACCTGCAGCCCGGCGAGCGTGTTCTCGACGTCGCCTGCGGCACCGGCGTGATCGCCCGCCTTGCTGCGGCGCGCGTGGGCTCCACCGGCACCGTCTCCGCCATCGACCTCTCGGAGGACATGATCGATGTGGCCAAGGCCACACCCGCGCCGCCAAAACCCGTGATCGAGTGGCGCACCGGCAACGCCATGTCGCTCCCACTCGACGACGAGCGGTACGACGTCGTGACCTGCCAGATGGGCCTGATGTTCATGGAGGACCGCAGGGCGGCCCTGGTCGAGATGCGCCGCGTGCTCGTCGCTGGTGGGCGGGTCGTCGTCAACACCCCGGGCGCGATCCAGGCGCCGTTCGCACTCATGGAGCAGGCCATCGTGGACCACATCAGCGCCGATCTCGGCGGCTTCGTACGCACGGTGTTCTCGATGCACGATCCGTTCGCAGTCGGCGACCACCTGCGCGACGCCGGCTTCTGCGACGTCGACGCCCAACAGAGGACTGCCACGTTGCAGCTCCCGGGACCGGCCGAGTTCGTGTGGCAATACATCAACCTCACACCGATGGCGCCGTTCGTGGCGAAGGCGACCGAGGCGGCGAAGACCGCCATGGAGCGGCAGGTCGTCGAGACGTGGCAGCCGTACGTGGTGGGCGGCGCCACGCCGGTCGATCAACCGATGGTGATCGCAACGGGACGCCGGTGACCGTCACACCTCATCGACACGGTCCGGCTTTCTTCGCCGCCCGTTCCGACCGATCGCCGCGGCGCCAAGAGTCGCCGAGAGAGCCATCGCCGCGACCGCGATTTCGCGGAGCCCGAACGCTCCTCCTGGAGGACCTCCCGCCGCCGTCCGACCCCGCCGCGGCGGGGACCCAGCCGTCGACTCGTCGATGAATCGGGCCGGCCCTCCCGCAGGAGCTTCCCCAGAGGCGAAGCTCGCGGCCGCGATCGACCCGAGCTCGGGCTGCGCCCGAGATCCGAGAGCCGACGGCAACGATCCGATCGACCGGGGGCCCGACTCGTCGGCCACCGACGACCCCGGCTGCTCGGTCGTCCTCGCCGTCGTCGGCACCGACCCCGGCTGGGCCGCCGTAGGGCGTGCGCTCGGCGCGTTGGACGGCGATGCGGGCGCAGTCGTCGTCCTCGAGACCGGACCGGAGGTGGTCGATGTGGTCGAACTCGTCGATGTCGTCGATGTCGTCGATGTCGTCGATGTCGCCGCGGACGCGACGTCGGCGAGAGAGATCTCCGTCGGCGCGAAGACGGGGTACCACTCGTCGGGCTCCGAAGCGGAGGTCAAGCGGCGACTTGCACCGCCGCCGGCGGCGATCACTCTGACCTCGTGGCGGGCGCCTCGGTCGAGCTGGTAGGCGATCGTCGACCCATCGGGCGACCACGTTCCCCACGACTCGTCGGCATCGGCGGTCGATGTGAGGGCGCGCAGGTCGGTTCCGTCGGCGTCGACCACGTAGAGGTCGGTCTGGGTGCCATCCCACCTCGGGAACACGAACCGGGTCCCATCCGGTGACCACTCGGGGTTCCAAGCGGTGACCTCGGGGAGGATCGTGTGCTCCCCCGAGCCGTCGGCGTCGACGATGCCGATTCCAGGAAGGGCGAGAAATGCCAGTCGTCTGCCGTCCCGGGACCACGCCGATCGGCCGTTCGAGCGGGCGGTCAGCTTGCGGTACCCCGTCCCGTCGGACCGAACGCTGCCCATCCCGTCGCCGGTGCCGTTGCAGACTTCGGCGTAGGCGATCTGGTCGCCGGTGGGAGACCAGAGGGGAAACGGGTGTTGCGGGCACGGCCCGCCGGTGATGGTCCCGTCGTTGGAGCCGTCGGCGGCGACGACATGCACTTGGAGCTGGTCGCCGTCCCATCGACCGTACGTGAGCCGGTCACCCGTCGGCGACCAGGTCGGCGAAGCTGCGCCCGAGGTCGTCACCCGGCGTCGGTCGGTCCCGTCGGCGCGCACGGTCCAGAGTCCAGCCTGCGAGCCCATCGCCACTCGGTCGCTGCTCCAGGTCCACGAGGGGAAGTCCCGACCAGCTTGGGGCAAGACCACTCGACCGGCGCTGCCATCGACGCGGGCAACGACGAGATCGCTACCGGACACGAACGCGATGGCCGGTGTGGGAGGGGGTGCTGCCGCGAATGCACCTCGGCTCAGATCTGATCCGAGAGCCGCGAGCGCGACGAGCAGGGAGAAGCCCGCTGCTCGACGCCAAGTCACGTCACATGATCGCAGGATGGACCTGCTGCGTCGATCTTCCGCAGCGACGTCCTCCGCAACCGATCAGCGGGGGTAGACGTTGACCTCGGTCGCCTTCACGCTCGCCCAAACGGAGCCGCCGTCGGTGAGGCCGAGATCCGACACGGCTGCCGGCGTGATCTCGGCGACGAGCACGACGCCGCCATCAAGTACGAGCCGGGCTCGCGCCCGGCCGCCCTCGGCCTCCACCGACGTGACCTCGCCTCGCCAGGTGTTGCGCGCGCTGCCCTCCGGGATCGCCCGATGCAAGGCGACGGCGCGGGGATGGACGACCGCGAACACGTCACCCTCGACGGAACCTTCGGCTGCCTGCAGTCGCAGTCCGGAAGCGCCGGCAACGGCGACGAGACCATCGCCCACTGCCACACCCGACAGCAGGTTCACGCCGACGAGGTCGGCGACATAGGCCGAACGCGGCCGCGCAGTGATCTCCGCGGCGGTCCCGTCCTGCACGACGAGGCCCGCCTCGAGGATCACCAGCCGGTCGGCGAGGGCCATCGCCTCGAGGGGGTCGTGGGTGACGACGAGCTTCACGCCGTCGTGCGCGGCCAACGTCGCCGCGAGGTCGCGTCGCATTGCGGCCCGCGTCGTCGCGTCCAACGCCGACAGCGGTTCGTCGAGGAGCAACAGCCGCGGCGACGTCGCCAGCGCTCGCGCCAGCGCCACGCGTTGGGCTTCGCCACCGGACAGCGCCGCAGGACGATCCGACCCTCGCCCCGACAAACCGATCCGCGCCAGCCACTGGGCCGCCTCCTGCCGGCAAGCATGACGTGTCCCCCCACGCGCCCGCAGTCCGAAGGCGACGTTCTCCAGGACCGAGAGATGTGGGAACAGGACGTAGTCCTGGAACACGAAGCCAACCGATCGTGTCGCAGGATCACCGTCGAGGACCACACCGTCGAGCGACACGTCGCCGGCCACCATCGGTTGAAGCCCCGCGAGCGCCCGCAACAAGGTCGTCTTCCCGGCGCCGTTGGGCCCGAGCACCGCCACCGTCTCCCCCGAGGCGACCGACAGCTCCACCCGCAAAGACAACGAGCCGACATCGACGTGGACGTCGGCCGACAGCCCGCTGTCGGTCACAGCGCCCCGAGCCAGCGCTCCCGCAGCCCGACGAGGACGGCGACGCACACGACGAGCAGGACGAGCGACAGCACGATGGCCCCATCGAGACCGCCGGACTCGAGGAGCAGGTAGACCTCGAGCGGGATCGTCGTCGTGCGGCCCGGGGAGTTGCCGGCGAACGTGATCGTCGCCCCGAACTCGCCGATCGCCCGCGCCCACGCGAGGACGGCGCCTGCCCCGAGTGCCGGCGCCGCCAAGGGCAACGTCACGCGGCGGAAGACCGTCGCCCGGCTGGCGCCGAGGGTCCGGGCCGCGTCCTCCAGCCGACGGTCGGCGTTCCGGAACGCCGACTCCGCCGTGACGACCAGGAACGGCATGGCGACGAACGCCTCGGCCAGGACGGCCCCCGCGGTCGTGAACGGCAGCGTGACCCCGAACCACGAGTCGAGCCACTGCCCGACCAAACCCCGTCGCCCGAAGGCCAAGAGCAGCGCCACGCCCCCCACCACCGGCGGGAGCACGAGCGGGACGATGGTCACCGCCCGCACCACGCGCCGGCCCGGGAACTCGGCGCGGGCGAGCACCCACGCAAGCGGCAGACCCAACGCGGCCGAGACCACCGTCGCGCCGAGTGAACACACCAGGGAGAGCCGCAACGCCGAACGAACGGCGGCGTCGCCGAGGATCGTCGTCACCGACGACCAGGGCGCCCGCCACGCCAGACCGATGAGCGGGAGCGTGAACACGACGGCACCGAGCGCGGCGACGGCGATGACGACGATGGGCGGGAACCGACGCGTCACGGCGAGAGGAATCCGTGCTTCGCCAGGACGGCTTGGGCATCGCGCGAACGGAGGAACGCCAGCCATGCCCGCGCAGGCTGCGGCGCGCCCTCGAGAACCGCTGCCGGGTACACCGCTTGGAACTCCGGTTCCGCCGCGATGTCGATGGCGACGGACCCCACGTCGTCACCCGCGGCGCGGACGTCGCTCTCGTAGACGACCCCGACGTCGGCCTCCCCGAGCGTGACCTTCGACAGCACGCCCTTGACGTTCTCCTCGTAGGACGCGGCGATGACGTCCACGCCGGCCCTTCGCAACGCGGCCGCGGCCAACCTTCCACATGGAACCGGGGCTGCGCACAGCACGACCACGAGATCGCTCCGACGCAGATCCTGCAGCGACGCCACGCCCTTCGGGTTGTCGCGCTCGACCACCATGGCGATCCGGTTCCGGGCGATCACGGTGGTCGTTCCCGCGACTCGACCGGCATCGCGCACCTTCTGCATCGTGACATCGTCGGCGGAAACGAACACGTCCGCGGGCGCCCCTTGCGCCAGCTGCGTCGCCAACGCCGACGACGCGCCGAACGTCGCCACCACGTCGACGCGGTCGTGCTCCAGCTCGAAGGTCGACTCGAGCTCGGAGAACGCCTCCCGCAACGACGACGCCGCGGACACGAGGACGGTCGTCGGCTTCGCGTGAGGCTTCGGCGACGAACCGCCGCAGGCGCCGGCAGTGATCGATGCGACGACCACGAGTCCAACGATCCAGCGACAGGGAACGGACCTCACCGTTGTGGCAACTCGACGACGACGTTCGTGGACTTCACCGACGCGACCGCCCGAACCCCCGGCGAAAGCCCGAGCTCGTCGGCGGCCTCCCGCGTCATCAGCGACACGATCCGGTGCGGCCCCGCCTGGATCTCGACCTGCGCCGTCACCTTGTCCTTCAGCACCCGCACGATGATGCCGGGCATGTGGTTGCGAGCCGAACGGGCCACGATGACTTCCGGCTCGATCGCCTTCGCCTGCTCCTCGACGAAGGCGGCGAGGTGCCTCCCGTCGACGAGTCGCTGGCCGCCGGCCGTCGTTCGGAAGGACAACCGACCCGCGTCCTCGAGCCGGCGGACCGTGTCGACGCTGACGCCGAGCAGCTCGGCCACCTCACCGGCTCTGTACGACGTCCGTGTTGCTGGCATGCGGCGATACTATCGAGAACGCGCCGCAGAAGCAGCAGAAATGGCCGGTGAACGCCGCATCTGCGGCCGAGGTAGACCTGTTCGACGGGCGCGAGCTGTGTGCGGCGTCGACGCGTCCCAGGGCTCGTTGCGAACAAGAGGCGTACGCTGACGGGGGCATGTTCAACGGTGACGTCGACGAAGAAGGGGCCGACCCGACCGTCGCGGTGATCGCGCACTCGCTGATCTCGTCGGTCGCCGTCGTCAACAGCGCCATCCAGAGCCTCATCGCCTACGGCGACGACCTCGGCTCCGCGAAGCGAACCGCGCTCCTGCACATGGCGCTCACCCAGGCGGAGTACCTCTCGGAGGTGCTCAAGGACATGGCGCGCGGCCTTCCGTGCGAGGTCATCGAGGCGCTCGACGCCATCTCGGAGCGCCGTCCCTTCAGCGACGTCTGAGGGCGAAGGGGTTTCACCTCAGCCGGCGCCGAGCACAACGGGGGGGTGAGCATCGCGGCCAAGAGCCGGCACCTCCGCCTCTACGCGGAGCTGACCAAACTCCTCGTCAAGTACGGGAGATCGGATCTCGTACGCGACATGCGCGCCGCGGGGTTCGACGGTGGCGTGGCCGAGCTGGCGGCGCCCGACATCGAGGACGGCGAGGTCCCTCCCGAGGCCGAGCAGCTCGCCGGCGACCTCGAGGCCCTCGGCCCGACGTTCATCAAGCTCGGTCAGCTCCTGTCCACGCGCGTCGACCTCCTGCCGACGGCTTATACCGAGGCGCTTTCGCGGCTGCAGGACGACGTCGAGCCCATCAGTTCCGAGGAGGTGGAACGGGTCTTCTGGGAGGAACTCGGTGTGGACACCCGTACGGCCTTCGCCAGCTTCGACCGTGAGCCGCTGGCGTCCGCCTCGCTCGGCCAGGTCCACCGCGCCGAGCTCCGGAGCGGCCGCTCGGTCGTCGTCAAGGTCCAGCGTCCTGGCATCCGCGATCGGATCAAGGAGGACATGGAGGCTCTCTCCGAGCTGGCGACGTGGTTGGACGACCACACCGACGTCGGCCGCCGCTTCGGGTTCGCCGAGCTCCTGTCCGAGTTCGACCACAGCCTCCGCGACGAGCTCGACTACAAGCGGGAGGCGAGCAACCTCCGGCGGTTGGCCACGATCGTCGAGCCTTACGAGCTCCTCGTCGTGCCGCAACCCGTCGACGACTTCACGTCGGGGCGAGTGCTGACCATGGACTATCTCGAGGGCCGGAAGATCACCTCGCTCACGCCGCTCGCCCGTCTCGAGATGGACACGTCGGCGAGCGACCTCGCCGACCAGCTGTTCCGTGCCTACCTCGACCAGATCCTCGTCGAGGGCTTCTTCCACGCCGACCCGCACCCGGGAAACATCTGCCTGACGACGGACGGTCGGATCGCAATGCTGGACCTCGGCATGGTGGCGCGCGTCCCGAACCGCCTCCAAGACCTCCTCGTGAAGCTCCTGGTCGCAGTCAGCGGCGGGCGGGGCGAGGAGGCGGCGCACCTGACGATGCAGATGGGGAGACCGCTCGACGACTTCGACGAGTCGCGGTTCGTGCGCGGCGCGTCGGACCTGGTGACCCGCAACCATGACCTCGGCGTGGGCGAGCTCGACGCCGGCGGCCTCGTCATGCAGCTGCAGCGACTGTCCGGGGAGTCGGGGCTGCGGCTGCCGCCCGAGCTGGCTTTGCTCGGCAAGGCACTCCTCAACCTCGACCAGGTCGCGCGGTCGCTCGATCCCGAGTTCTCGCCGAGCGATGCCATCCAGCGACACGCCACCACGATCCTGCAGTCGCGGATGCGGCCGTCGCGCGAGCGATTGTTCTCGGCGGCACTCGAGGCGCGGGAGTTCATCGAGGAGCTTCCCGGGCGGGTCAACAAGCTGCTCGACTCGACCGCCAACGGTGAGCTGACGCTGAAGGTCGACGCCTTCGACGAGAAGGAGCTCCTCCGTGGCCTGCAGCAGCTCGCCAACCGCGTCACGACGGGTCTCGTCCTGGCGGCGTTGATCATCGGCGCGGCGATGCTGACGCGCGTGCAGACCGACGTGGAGCTGTTCGGCTACCCCGCAGTCGCCATCGTCTGCTTCCTCGCGGCGTCACTCGGCGGCGCCGCGCTGCTGTGGACGATCGCCGGCGGCGCTCGTCGCGACCGGCAGGGCCGGCGGCGCTAGCAGGGTGCGGAAGAAGGGCTGATCGGGCGCTCTCGACGGATCGGGACGTCGTTGTGCTTTGTCCTCAGCGCTTCTTCGATTGCCCGATCAGCTGATCCGGGCGGCTTCTCGATGGCTGAACCGCGGCCCGGCCGGTTGTTGGGGCTATGCGGTCTGGGTGTCGAGGGCTGCGATGCGGATGAGGTTGTAGGTGGCGGCGGTGATCTTGAACCAGGCCCGGTTCCGTTCTCGGCCCTTGTAGCGGAGCTTGCGACCGCCGCCGACGGTCTTGAT
>DATLED010000026.1:0-13058 GCA_035525495.1 Acidimicrobiales bacterium
CCGCCGCCCTCGACGATGGTGGTCTCGTCCTTGGTGACGACGATCTTGCGGGCCGAGCCGAGCAGGTCGAGGGTGACGTTCTCGAGCTTGAGGCCGACCTCCTCGGTGACGACCTGGCCGCCGGTGAGGATGGCCATGTCCTGCAGCATCGCCTTGCGACGCTCACCGAAGCCGGGCGCCTTGATGGCGACGGACTTGAACGTGCCGCGGATCTTGTTCACCACGAGCGTGGCCAGGGCCTCGCCCTCGACGTCCTCGGCGATGATGACGAGCGGACGCCCTCCCTGCATGACCTTCTCGAGCAGCGGGAGCAGGTCGCGCACGGCACTGATCTTCGAGCCGACGAGCAGGAGGTACGGATCCTCGATCACGGCCTCCATGCGCTCGGGGTCGGTGACGAAGTATGGGGAGATGTAGCCCTTGTCGAAGCGCATGCCCTCGACGAGCTCGATCTCCATGCCGAAGGTGTTGGACTCCTCGACGGTGATGACGCCGTCCTTGCCGACCTTGTCCATGGCCTCGGCGATCAGGTCGCCGATCTCGGTGTCGTTGTTGGCGGAGATGGAGGCGACCGAGGCGATCTGCTCCTTGGAGTCGACGTCCTTGGACAGCTGGCGCAGCGACTCGACGGCCGCCTCGACGGCTGCCTCGATGCCCTTCTTGAGCGACATGGGGTTGGCGCCCGCAGCCACGTTCTTCAGGCCCTCGCGGACCATCGCCCAGGCGAGAACCGTGGCGGTCGTCGTACCGTCGCCGGCGACGTCGTCGGTCTTCTTGGCGACCTCCTTGACGAGCTCGGCGCCAATGCGCTCGTAGGGGTCCTCCAGCTCGATGTCCTTGGCGACGGAGACGCCGTCCTTGGTGATCGTGGGCGCGCCCCACTTCTTCTCCAGAACGACGTTGCGGCCCTTCGGGCCCAGGGTGACTCGTACGGCGTCTGCGAGCTGGTTCATCCCAGCTTCGAGCGAGCGCCGTGCGGTCTCATCGAACGCGATCAGCTTGGCCATAGGGGGGTGACTCCTCTGTCTGTTGCGGTTAGCACTCAGGGGTGGTGACTGCTAACAGGATTGCACCCGTTAGCAGTCTCCGCAAGTGAGTGCCAGAAAACTGGAGCCGTACACTTCGGACATGGCGCCCCTTCCGAGGACGAGCTATGCCAAGAGCGGCGGCCTGAACATTGCCTACCAGGTGTTCGGCGACGGTCCCCGGAACCTCGTCCACGTGCCCGGGTTCGTGACCCATCTCGACCTCCAGTGGGAGAATCCACACTTCTCCGAGGCCAACCGACGGTTCGCCACGTTCGCCCGGACCGCCACCTTCGACAAGCGCAACACGGGGTTGTCCGACCGGACGTCGGCGGCGCCGACCATGGAGGAACGGATCGATGACATCCGCGCCGTCATGGATGCCGCCGGCATGGAGGCGGCCGCCATCGTCGGCCACTCCGAGGGTGGGCCGATGTCGTTGCTGTTCGCCGCGACCTATCCGGAGCGGGTCGAGGCCCTCGTTCTTGGCGGCACCTACGCGCGCCTGCCCCCGTTCCCCGACATGGAGGAGCGGCTGGGAGCGCTCGAGCAGGCCTGGGGCACGGGGGTGCCGCTGCAGTTCTTCCTCCCCGCGAGCGATCTCGAGTGGGCGGCGAGGTACGAGCGGAGCGCGGCCACGCCCCGGGGCGCCGTCGAGATCCTCCGGCTCAATGCGCTCATCGACGTGAGTGCTGCGCTGCCGGCAGTGAGCGCGCCGACACTCGTGCTGCACCGCACGGGCGACCCGATCGTCCCGATCTCCGCCGGTCGCGAGCTGGCGGAGGGCATCGCCGGTGCGCAGTTCGTCGAGCTCGCCGGCGAGACCCACTCGCCCGCGAACGCGCGGGAGTGGCAAGAGGAGGTCGACCTCATCGAGGAGTTCCTCACCGGCGCCCACCGCACGACGGAACCCGATCGGGTGCTGGCCACGGTCCTCTTCACCGACATCGTCGACTCGACCGAGCACGCCGCGGGCCTCGGCGATCGGGCCTGGACGTCGCGCCTCGAGGCGAACCAACAGCGCACAGGTCGGCTCGTGCGCCAGTTCGGCGGGCGGCTGGTCAAGACGACCGGCGACGGCGTCCTCGCAACCTTCGACGGTCCGGCGCGTGCCATCCGCTGCGCCTCGGCGTTGACCGACCAGGCGACCCGGGACCGCTTGCCGATCCGAGCGGGACTGCACACGGGCGAGGTCGAACTGGTGGGTGACGACATCGCCGGCATCGCCGTGCACCTGGCGAAGCGCGTCGAGGCAGCTGCGGTCACGGGGGCGGTCTTCGTGAGCCAGACGGTCCGCGATCTGGTCGTCGGTTCCGGCATCGAGCTCGCCGACCGCGGCACGCACGAGCTCAAGGGCATCCCCGGCTCCTGGACGCTCTATGAGGTGCGGAGCACCTGAGGAGCTATCGGGCGAGGGCGGTGCTGCTGCTCGAGGTGCCCTTCTGGCTGCGCTTGAAGGCGGCCTCGAGGCGGTCGAGGAGCTCGGCCTTCTGCAGCTCGGCCTCGCGACGCTCGGCCAGGGTCTCCTTCGTGCACTGGAGCAGCCACTTCACCCGGGCGACGAGCTCTTCGGGATCGAACGGCTTGGTGAGGTACTCGTCGGCGCCGAGCTCCCAGCCCCGGAGGTGGTCGCGCTCCTCGGTCTTGCACGTCAACATGATGACCCTCGTGGTCGGGGCCAGCCGGCGAGCCTTCATCCCCCGGAGGACGCCGAACCCGTCGGTGCCCGGCATCATCACGTCGCACACCATCAGGTCGGGTGCGCTGGCCTCGAGCGCCTGCAGTGCGGCCTCGCCGTCGCTGGCTTGGCGCACGGAGTAGCCCGAATCCTCCAGGGCAAAGGCCACGAGCATGCGGATGTCGGGATCATCGTCAACGACGAGCACTTCGGCCATGCGCTGATTCTCGGCCATCAACGGAACATCAATGAGGCCCATTCGCGCAACGGTTCGATGTGACTAGTCCGCGCGAGGCTCACAGCCCTCCGGCCACCGCCGGGATGATCGAGACGGTGGTCCCGTCCTCGACGCGCGTCTCGAGCCCGTCGAGGAAGCGGATGTCCTCGTCGGCCACGAACACGTTGACGAACCGGCGGAGCTTTCCCTCGTCGTCGAACAGCCGCTCGCCGAACCCGGGATGAGCGGCGTCGAGGGCCTTGAGCGCCTCGCCGACGGTCGAGCCGTCGACGCTGACTTCGCCGGCACCGCCGGTGAGGGTGCGGAGCTGAGTGGGGATGCGGAGCGTGGGCATGACGGGAGAGTGGTCCTAGTCCTCGAAGGTCACGGCGGCATTGCCGGCGACCGACTCATTGAACGCGTCGAGCGTGGGGGCGATGGTGGCGGTGGGTCCGACATGGGGGGACACGGCGTCGATGGTCTTGAGCCCGTTGCCGGTCACGTAGGCGACGACCCGCTCGTCCTTGCGGACGACGCCGGACGCCGCCAGCTTCGCCAGCGTGGCGATGGTGACGCCCCCGGCCGTCTCGGCGAAGATCCCCTCGGTGCGGGCCAGCAGGCGGATGGCGTCGACGATCTCGGCGTCGGTCACCGAGCCGATGGCCCCGCCGGTCTTACGGACGATGTCGAGGGCGTAGAAGCCGTCGGCCGGGTTGCCGATGGCGAGCGACTTGGCGATCGTCTTCGGGCGCTGCGGGCGGATCACGTCGGTGCCCTCGGCGAAGGCGGTCGCCACCGGCGAGCATCCCTCGGCCTGCGCCCCGGAGACCCGGACGTGGGGCGCCTCGTCGCCGTCGAGCAGGCCGACGCGGTGCAGCTCGCCGAAACCCTTGTGGATCTTCGTGAGCTGCGAACCCGAAGCGATGGGCACGACGACGTGGTCCGGCGCCTGCCATCCGAGCTGCTCGGCCACCTCGAAAGCCAGGGTCTTGGAACCCTCGGCGTAGTACGTCCGCACGTTGACGTTCACGAACGCCCACGACGGGTGCTCGCTCGTGAGCTCGGCGCACAGCCGGTTGACGTCGTCGTAGGACCCGTCGACGGCGACCAGCGTCCCGCCGTACACCGCGGTCGTGATGACCTTGGCCTGTTCGAGGTCCGACGGGATGAAGACGATCGACTCCATCCCGGCGCGAGCCGCGTGGGCGGCGACGGAGTTGGCCAGGTTGCCGGTGGAAGCGCAGGCGGCCACCTTGAACCCGAGCTCGCGGGCCTTGGTCAGTGCCACCGACACCACGCGGTCCTTGAACGAACCCGTCGGGTTGAGCGTGTCGTTCTTGATCCAGAGCTCGCCGAGGCCGAGCTCGGCGGCGAGGCGGTCGGCCCGGACGAGTGGCGTGAAGCCGGCGCCGAGGTTCACCGGGTTCTCCGCCGACGCCGGGAGCAGGTCGGCGTAGCGCCAGATCGTGGTCGGCCCGGCCGCGATCCTCTCGCGACTGACGGAAGCGGCGATGCGCTCGTAGTCGTAGGCGACCTCGAGGGGGCCGAAGCAGAACTCGCAGACGTGCAGCGCTTCCACGGGATAGGTCCGGGAGCACTCCCGACAGCGCAGGGAATCGACGAACGGCATTTCTCTCCTCATCGTTCCGGGCTTTGGCACCTGGTCGGATCCGAAGAGTTCGACTGGTTGTCGCAGCGTCATCGGGCCCGGTCCCTCGACTGCTCTGGATGAACTGCCCCACATCGTAAGGGAGAATGGCGGCAATGCTCCAGCCGGTTGTCAGCGTCGTCATCCCCGCCAGGAACGAAGCGGCGACCGTCGGCGCCATCGTCCGTGCCGTGCGGGGGCTCGGCGGGGCCGTCGGCGAGGTGCTCATCGTCGACGACGGGTCGACGGACGACACCGCGGCGGTCGCGGCATGCGCCGGCGCCAGCGTCGTCGAGGCCGCGGCCGTCCTGCCGCGCTTCGGCACCGGACCGGGCAAGGGCCAGGCGATGTGGAAGGGCCTCGCCGAGTCCGGGGGCGACGTGGTGGTGTTCTGCGACGCCGACCTCCGCCACTTCGATCCGTCCTTCGTGACGCGCCTCGCCGACGCGCTCGTCGCACACCCCGGCGCGGCGATCGCCAAGGGTCGCTACTCGGCGCGTGCGGGATCGGGAGGACGGGTCAACGAGCTCGTCGCCCGTCCCGCCCTCGAGCTCCTGCACCCGCTCCTCGCCGGCCTCGCCCAGCCCCTCGGGGGGGAGTACGCCATGTGGCGCGACGTCGCCGAGCAAGTGCCGTTCGTGCACGGGTACGGAGTCGACCTCGGTCTCGTCCTCGACATCGCCGAACGGTTCGGCGCTGGGGCCATCGTCGAGGCGGACCTCGGCATCCGCACCCACCGCAACCGCTCGCTCGACGAGCTGCGGCCCCAGGCACGCGTCGTCCTCGAGGTCGCACTCCAGCGGGCAGGGATGCTGGCGTCGGCGCTGCCGGAGTGCCCGCCGCTGCGCAGCGTCGCGGGCTACGAGCGCAGGACGGCCTGACCCGGGTCGACGGGCTCCCCCAGGACGTACGTGCGCCACGCGTGGCCGAGCAGGATCTTGAGCGCGGCCGCCGTGGGCACCGCCAACAAGAGCCCCGAGAACCCGCCGAGGCTGCCACCGGCGACGAGGGCGAGGATCACCACAGCCGGGTGCAGGTGGACGGTTCGCTGCATCACCTGGGGCGTGATGAAGTGGTTGTCGATCTGCTGCACGCCGACCATCACGACGACGACCAGCAGCGCCTGGAGCGGGCTCCCCGTGGTGAGCGCGATCGTCACGCCGGGGACGCCACCGACCCATGGACCGACCAAGGGGATCACGTTGAAGAGCCCGGCGATCATCCCGATGAGGAACCAGAACTTGAGGCCGATGACCCCGAGCCCGACCGAGCACAGCACGCCGACGATGGTGGCGACGACGAGCTGCCCGCGGAAGAAGCCGCCGATGGCCCGGTTCAGGCGGTGGGCGACGACCTCGACCTCAGCCCGAGCCGACTCCGGAACGAGCGAGTCGGCGACGCGCTTCAGGTGCGGCACGTCCACGAGGAGGTAGAAGGCGATGATCGGCGCGAGCACCAGGATCAACAGCACGTGGATCACCTGGCCGCCGATGCGTCGGAGCGACTTCAGCTGTTCGTCGAAGGTGGCGCCGTCATTGGAGATGGCGTCCTCGAGGTCCTTGCGCGAGAACTCGTAGAAGGTGCCGACCGACTCGGCGGCCCGGTCGTCGATCCACCGCTCGACGCGCGCCTGGATCTGCGGCGCATCGGACTCGAGCTCGTCCACCTGGTGGGACGCGATCGGGAAGAGCCCGACGCCGGCGGCCACGATGATGGCGACGACGCCGACGTAGGCGATGCCCGCGCCAGCGGCACGCGGGAGGCCCCGCTGCTGTAGCGCGGTGACGATCGGGTTGAGGAGGAAGACGATCGCGCCGGCGAGCACCAACGGCGGGAAGATGACGCGGACCTGCAGGGCGACGACCCCGAGGACGGTGAGGAGGGCGGCCATGCCGACGAGGGCCCACGCGACCTGCCCGGCGCGGCGGATGTTGGACGGCCCCGACGCCCTGTTCTCGGCTGGTCCCACCACCCGAGAAGCTACCGGGCGAGGGCTTCGAGATGGCGTCGGACGACGTCGTGCACGCACGCCGCCGTGTCGGTCCTGGACCGCTCGTCTCCGAACTCCTCGACGAGGGACACGACGGTGACGTCGCTGTCGAACGGCGGGAGGCCGTCGACGATCTGACCGGCGACGACGAGCGCGGGGACGTCGAACTCGGCGGCGAGCTCGAGGACGCCGCCGACGGCCTTGCCCGCGAAGCTCTGGTCGTCGAGGAAACCTTCCCCGGTCACGACGAGATCCGCGCCCTCGACGCGTGACGCGAGGTCGATCGTGTCGGCGACGAGCTCGAAGCCGGGGACGAGGTCCGCCCCGATCGCGGCAAGGCCACCGGCAAGGCCACCCGCCGCGCCCGAGCCGGGGAGGTCACGCACGTCGACGCCGTAGACGTCCTCGTACTGCGAGGCCAGGGCCTCGAGCCGACGCGCCAACAGCTCGATCTGCTTGTCCGTCGCACCCTTCTGCCCCGCGAACACGCGGGCGGCGTCGACGAACGTGGTCGTCACGTCGCAGGCGACGACGAGATCGACGCCGGTGAGCCGGGCGCGCGGCTCGAGCGCCTCGAGGCACGCCTGCCCGCCATCGGTCGAGGCCGAACCACCAACGCCGACGATGATGCGTCGGGCACCGGCGGACACGGCCGCCATGATCAGCTGGCCGACACCGGCGGTCGTGGCGCGCAGCGGGTCGTTCCACTCGGCACCGCCGACGAGGTCGAGCCCGGCGGCACGCGCCATCTCGATGACGGCCCGGGTGTTGCGGCCGTCGCCCTGCATCCGCCACTCGGCGTCGACCACCTCCCCGAGCGGGCCCTGCACGCGCGTCGAGTGCCGCTTGCCGCCCAGGACGTCGAGGATCCCCTCCCCACCGTCGGCCACCGGAGCCTCGTCGCAACGCCATCCCGACGCCCGCGCCGCCTGGCGAACGGCCGCCGCCAACTCGCGGGCGGACGCCGTGCCGCGGAACTTGTCCGGGCAGGCGAGGACGGTGGGCACGCCGGGTATGGTGCCCCACGGTGTCCGTGCCTGCCGCGCTCGTCGTCGTGTCGAACCGCGGCCCGCTGAGCTTCGCCCTGGCGGACGACGTGGTGGAGGCGAGGAAGGCGGCGGGGGGGCTCGTCAGCGCGCTGGTCCCCGCCCTCGAAGGCCGCGAGGCGATCTGGATCTCGGGCGCGATCACCGAAGCCGACCGACGTGCCGCGGCCGAGGGTCACATCGCCCAGGACGGGATCGACGTCCGCCTCCTCGACATCGACGAGCGCGACTACCGGGCCTACTACGACGTGATCGCGAACTCGACCCTCTGGTACCTGTACCACGGGCTCTTCGACCGACCACGGCGCCCCCAGTTCGATCGACGGTGGCGCGAGGCATGGGACCGGTACCGCGAGGTCAACTCCCACTTCGCGGAGGCGGTGATCGATGTCGCGCCCCCGGAGGCCACCGTGCTCGTGCACGACTATCACCTCTCGCTGCTCGGACCGGTGGTGGCCAAGGAGCGACCCGACCTCTCGCTCGTCCACTTCAACCACACGCCGTTCTGTACTCCCGAGGAGCTCCGAGTGCTGCCCGACGACGTGGCGGCCGAGCTGCTGGCCGGGCTCGCCGGGCATCGCGCGTGCGGGTTCCACACGGCGCGGTGGGTGCGGAACTTCACGGCGTGTTGCGAGAACGTCCTCGGCGAAGTTCCGGCGACGTTCATCGCGCCCGCCGCACCTGACCTCGACGACGTCGTCGACGTCGCCGCGGGTGCGGAATGCGCGGCCCACCTCACCAAGCTCGACGGCGCCATCGGCGACCGCTTGCTGGTCGCCCGCGTCGATCGCATCGAGCTGTCGAAGAACCTCGTGCGCGGCTTCCTCGCCTACGACGAGCTCCTCGAGACGCGGCCGGAGTGGCGCGGCCGCGTGGTCTTCGGCGCGTCGGTGTACCCGTCACGCCAGACCCTCCCCGACTACCTCGGCTACACGAACGAGGTCCACGCCGTCATCGATCGCGTGAACCGCCGCTGGGCGACCGCCGACTGGACGCCCATCCTCGTCGACGCCGACGACAACTTCCCGGCGTCGGTCGCCATGCTCAGGCGCTACGACGTGCTGCTCGTCAACCCGGTGCGCGACGGCTTGAACCTCGTCGCCAAGGAGGGCGTGACCGTCAACGAGCATGACGGCGTGCTGGCGTTGTCGCGCGAGAGCGGCGTCTCCGACGAGCTCGGCGAGTGGGCGATCGGGCTCAACCCGTTCGACATCAGTGCCACCGCCGACGCGCTGCACCGAGGGCTCTCCATGTCGGCGTCGGAGCGGGCGGAGCGCGCGTCGGGCCTCCGGGCGGCCGCGCGGGGCCGCGACCCCCACGACTGGCTGCGCGACCAGTTGGACGCGGCATCCGCCTAGGAACGCTCGTCCAGCAGGGCTCGGAGGAGCTCGAGCGATCCGGCTGGTCCGTCGACGAGCAGGTCCGCCCGTTCGAGGAGCTCAGGGGGAGCCTCGTCACTGCGCACCGCGATCCGCAGCGCGTGGGCGTCGGCGTCGGCGAGCACGAGACGGTCGAGGGCGTCGAAGGCGGGGAGGTCGCCGAGGTCGTCGCCGAGGAAGCAGGCGGCTCGCGTGCCGGCGACGAGATCGCCGACGACGGAGCCCTTGTCGACGTCGACGGGCGGGCGGAGCTCGACCGACATCCGCCCGTGGTGGACGGCGAGCCCGGCGGCGCCGGCAGCCGTCCTCGACCACTCGCGCGCCCACTCGAGGTGCTCGGGTCCGGTCCGCACGTGCAACGTGACCGAGAACCCCTTCCGCTCCACCCCGACGCCCGTCGGCGCCGCCGCCTCGGCGCGCGCCGCGACATCGTCGACGGCGTCCCGGAAGGGAAGGGCGATGGGGTGGACGTGCTCGACGCCGTGCTCGAACGACTCGATCCCGTAGAGCCCCGACAGGAACAGCGGTGTGGGCGGGCGGTGATCCACCTCGAGGCGGTGACGCAGGTACCGGACCGGTCGACCGGACACGACGGCGACCCGTCCGTAGCGAGCGGCCAGCGCGTGGAGCGTGTCGACGACACCCGGCAGCGGAAGCGCCCGTGCCGGGTCGTCGACGATCGGTGACAGCGTTCCGTCGAAGTCGGTGACGACGGCGGCGTCCCGCGGAGCCGCGCGCAACGGCGCCAACAGGGCGTGGTCGGCGGCGCGCACGCCGGCGACGGTAGCGGCGGGTGTTTGCTGACGCCGTCACCGGGGAACGTACCGGAGGTCTGGTCAGACAGCGATCCAGGCGACGCAGCAACAACGCTCGCTCGCATCAGGAGAGTCGACCAGTGACATTGCTCCAAGAACCCGCTTTCCGCTCGACGACCCGGAGGGTCCGCCACACGGGGGCCGCGCCGTTGCAGGCGAGACTCCCCAGCGCCGAGGCGGACCGCCTCTTCCGGGAATTCTTCGGAACGCGTGATCCCATCCTGCGGGAGCGCCTCGTCAACGCCCACATCGGCCTGGCGGCCTCGCTCGCCTCCCGCTTCGCCTCCCGCCAGGAGAACCACGACGACCTGCACCAGGCCGCGCTGCTCGGCCTGCTGCACGCCGTCGACCGATTCGACCCGACGCGGGGCGTGCAGTTCACGACGTTCGCGTGGGCCACGATCAGCGGGGAGCTGAAGCGTCACTTCCGCGACCGCACCTGGGGCGTGCGGGTGCCCCGCCGGGTCCAGGAGCTGTACCTGACGACGGCCGAGGCGATGGACGCGCTGACGAACACGTTGGGGCGTTCGCCGACGATCGCCGAGGTCGCCGACCGCATCGGCGCGTCGGACGAAGAGGTCGTCGAGGCCCTCGAGGCCCGGTCGGCCTACCGGCTGGCGTCGATCGACTCGCCCGTCGGCAACGACGGTGACGACAGCGGGTCCGGCAACGGCATGCAGCTCGGTGACCACGATCCGGGCTACGGCGTCGTCGAGCAGCGCTCGGTGCTGCGCGGATTGATCAACAAGTTGCCCGAGCGCGAGCGCGAGATCATCCACCTGCGCTTCAACGAAGAGCTGACGCAGGCCGAGATCGCCGACCGCGTGGGCGTGAGCCAGATGCACGTCTCCCGCCTGCTGTCGACGAGCCTCACGAAGCTGCGCGTGCTGGCCTCCGAAGCGCGGTGAGCGACACCGCCGCGGGCTCCGAGCCCGGATCACCGGAGGACCCCGTCCCCGGGTCCGGCGATCCGGCGGCCGTCGGGACCAAGGGGGGTGGCGAGTGGCCGTCGCCGTCGGAGGCCGCACCCACGGACGCCGCGCCCGGCTCCGACCCGAAGCGGGCGGCCGAGCTCGCGCAGCAGCGCAAGGAGCACACGACCTCAGGAGACGGCACGGCCGCTGGTGAGCTGCACCCGCCCACGCGCATGCCGTCCCCCTACGCCGCCGACCCGGATCGAGCGGCCGTCGGCGACGACTCCGAGAGCGGCGGGGGCTAGGGCTTCTTCGTCGTGGTGGTGGTGGCGGCGGCGGTCGTCGTCGTGGTCGCACCCGCGGCGGCAGCGGTCGTGGAGGTCGTGGCCGTTGCTCCGCCGGCGCCGAAGCGGGGTGCATGGTCGGCGCCCAGCACGACGGCGACGGCCGCCCCCTTCGTGTCGAAGGGGAGGGGCGCCGGCATCGGTTTCACGAGGTTCGGCGGCAGCTGCAGGACGACGGCGACCGAGGCCGCATCCCGGTCGTAGCCGGGAAGGAAGTACACGCTCGATGTCGCCACCGCCGCCGCGTTTGCCGGCGCGAGGACGTTGTACTTGGCGTTCACGAGGGCCGTCCGTCCACCGGTGGCCGCGCCCTTCACGCCCGAGGCGTTCGCCACGATGACCTTGACGTCGGCCGGCAAGCGAGCCGGCAGCGTGGTCGTCGTCGGCACCGTCGTCGTTGCGGCTGCACCTGCACCGCGCTTGTCGCCGTCCGCCTTGCCGGGGCCGCTGTCGCCGGAGTCGTTGTCACCCTTGGCCGAGATCGACGTACCGGGCGGGTCGGCGTCGGTCGCGTTGAGCAGCACGACGCCGATGAACAGCGCGAGTGCGAGGAGGACGAGGCCCCGAGCGCCTGCACCGCCGGCGGAGCGGGCGAAGCTGCCGTCGGCAGCGGCGTACCGGCCGGGCTTCATCGACGGGGCGGTTCGCTGGCCGAACGACCCTCGAAGCGGGCCTTGCGGTTGCGGTCGCGGATGCGACGGACCCGGCGAACGACGAGCGGATCGATGGCCATCGCCTCGGGCTCGTCGGCGAGCGCGTAGAGGAGTTCGCGATAGCGCGACGCCGAGAGATCGAGGCGGGCGCGGATCGCTGCTCCCTTGGTCCCGGAATCGAGCCACCAGCCCTGCTCGAAGTCGAGGATGGCCCGGTCGCGATCGGAGAGTGCCATTGCCTCCATCCTGCCAGTCCTCGTACGCGTCCGGGCGCATCCCCCGCCCACCGGCGTCGAGGTCGTCACGGTGTCGGGCACGGTGTCGGGCACGGTGTCGAGCCGGGTGTCGGGATCGAACCGACGACATCCTCTTTACAAGAGAGGTGCTCTGCCAACTGAGCTAACCCGGCCGTTCGCCAGAGCGTAGAAGGCGATGCCGACGGGCGTGTCGCCGCTGGTGTTCTAGATGAGTACGAGGACGGCGTCGTCGGCCGTCTCGGCCAGCTCGGCCTCGGCGTCGGAGGCGTCGCGTTCGGCGAGGTGCCCCTCGAGCTTGCGCTTGATGCGCTGCAGGGCGTTGTCGATCGACTTCACGTGGCGGCCGAGGTGCTCGCCGATCTCGTGGTAGCTCTTGCCCTCGACGTAGAGGCGCAGCACGTCGACCTCGAGGCCCGACAGCATCTCGGCCATCGACTGGCGCATCGAGTCCATGCGCTCGTTGGACACGACGGTGTCGGCCGGGTCGGCGATGTAGTGGTCCTCGAGGAGGTCCTCGACGTTGCGCTCGCTGGCGTCGTCGCTGCCCCGCACGCCGCTGATCGAGACGTACTGGTTCAGGGGCTGGTGCTTCTGGCGGGTGGCGGTCTTGATGGCCGTGATCACCTGCCGGGTGATGCAGAGCTCGGCGAAGGCCCGGAAGCTGGCCTGGCGGTCGGGGCGGAAGTCCCGCGCCGCCTTGAACAGCCCGATCATCCCCTCCTGCTCGATGTCGTCGCTGTCGGCGCCAACGAGGAAGTAGCCGCGCGCCTTGGCCCGGGCGAAGCGCCGGTAGCGCTCCAGCAGGGTCGCCAGAGCGTCGTGGTCGCCCTCATGGAAGCGAGCAACCAAGTCGATGTCCGACAACTCGGTGAGCGGGATGTACTGGGCCAGAACAGCCATGCGAGCTCCTGCGGGTAGTGTGACGAAGTGTCCGATTCGGTGGTTTCGAAGCGGTCACCGGGGGAATGACTAGTCCTTTGTAACCATGGGCCTGGCCTGGTGTCAATGGTCACGAGGGCTAGTTCCGAAGATTTTCGCGCCACACGAGAAGGAACTTGCCCCAAGCATGGCGAATTGTGGCGATTCTCAAAT
>DATLED010000003.1:0-21346 GCA_035525495.1 Acidimicrobiales bacterium
GGCACCAGGTGAAGATCGGCGTGGTGTCGGCGGGGCTGTGCGTCTTGAGGAACCGCCGGTGCGGAATCGCGTCGAGTCTCGCCATCATCTCGTGGACCGGCACGATCCTCGCATCAACCCACGGACTGACATCGAATGCTGGCGCAGGCGCGTTGTCGTCCGGCCAGAGGAGCGCGGACACGATCCCCTGCGTCCAGGTGGTCCCCGACTTCGGGGGAGTCGAGATGAAGATGTCGTCGTCGCGCGGAACGAACCGCTCCCACCGACGGCTGTCGTCGTGCACGTGGCAGCGCACGCGCGTCGGAAGTCTCACGCCCTCCACGACCGTCAACCGTAGCGACCGAGGTCAACTTGGCGACCTATCGTGAAGCCCATGCCGCTCAAGCCAGGTGACAAGGCCCCCGACTTCACCCTGCTCGATCAGCACGGCGAGCCCTTCTCGCTGAGCACGTCGCTGAAGGAGCGGAAGGCACCGCATCTGATCTTCTTCTACCCGAAGGCCGACACGCCCGGCTGCACGGCCCAGGCGTGCGGGCTGCGGGACGTCGCCGGCGAGGTCGGCGACGCCGCCATCGTCGGCATCAGCCCCGACAAGCCCGCCAAGCAGGCGAAGTTCGACACCAAGTTCGGCGTCGGCTTCCCCCTGCTCGCCGACGAGGACCACGCCGTCGCCGAGGCGTTCGAGGTCTGGACGGAGAAGTCCATGTACGGCAAGAAGTACATGGGAATCCTTCGGTCGGCGTTCCTGGTCGACACGAAGGGCAGGATCGCCGAGGCCTGGTACAAGGTGTCGCCCAAGGACACAGCGACGAACCTGTTGGCCTCGCTGTAGGTCCGATGGAGCGTCCCTGACCGCAATCGGTGCGCCGCTCGTTCTGGGTGGGCTCGACGACCTCACAGGTCGTCCAACCCGCCCAGAACGCCGAGGTTCACCCGTGGCCGTCGAGCGACGCCAGGAAGGTGGTGACCTCGGCGACGACGTCGATCGGCCGTTCCTCGTGAGGGACGTGGCCGCACGCGGGGATCTCGACGAGGTGGATGTCAGGGAGGCGGTCGACGAGCTTGCGGATGGCGGTCGGGCGGACGATGCGATCGTCGGAGCCCGCGATGACCAGTATCGGGATCCGCAGGTCACCGAGGCGGCCGGTCACGACGGCGTGCGCGTCGTCCGACGAGGACGCCAGCGTGAGTTCGACGAGCCCCTCCGCCCATCCGTCCTCCTTTGTCGACTCGGCGTACGCCTGGGCCATCGGGGAACGGAGGAACGTGGGGCGATCGTGCCACGTCGCCGCGACGCTGCGCCCGACGAACGGACGTCCGGCGCGCAGCAGCATCGGCGCCCACCGGCGGGCGAACGGCAGCCGGAAGGCGGCGGCGACGCGCGCGGGGGGCCCCGAGTCGATGGGGGCCGGTGCCAGGAGAACGAGCCCTCGGACGCGCTCGGGGTGCTCGAGCGCGAATGCCAGCGCGACGACCGCGCCGGCCGAGTGCCCGATGACGACCACGTCAGACCATCCGGTCGCGTCCACCACGCTCGACGTGGACGCAACGGCGCCGGCGAGCGAGTACGGGTTGACGTCCCAGGACCCCTCGGGCGGCCGGGGAGTACGGCCGAACCCGTAGCGGTCGAAGGCGACGGCCTCGCGACCAGCGGCGAGCCCGGCGTCGAGCGCCGGCCCCCACGTGAAGCATCCGGACCCGAACCCGTGGAGCAGGACGAGCGGCGTACGGCCATCATCGGTCGGCCCACCGAAGCGAGCGACATGGAGGGGCGGCAGCCGCGGGCTCAGCGAAGGCTCAAGGGAGGTTGAAGCGCTGCTGGTTCTCGGTCAGCTTGCGCTCCCGCAGGGCGAGCAGGCCGCCGATGATGGCCGACAGCACCGAGACCCGTCGCACGAATCGGCGTCCTCGGGAGCGTGCGGCCACGGCCCGCATGCTACCTACCTACCTACGACGTCGGCCCGATGAACGTATCGAGGAACGCCACGTCGGCCCGCCGAGCGACGGCAACGACCCGTGCTGATGGCGCCGTCCAGTGGACGTCGAGCCGATCGCAGGCGTCCGTGAAGATCCGACGGATGTCGTCTGATGCGTTCGAGAAGGAGTACCTCGGGTACTCGTAGCGCCTGCCTCGGGTGATGGCGAAGTTGTGATCCCGGCACCCGTCGGACTGGATGAGCCCGCGGAGCAACAGGCGCGGATACTGCTCGACCAGATCCTGCTGCCACGGCGCGAGGACGATCGGCCGCTCGTGCTTCCGGCCTGGGCCGTACTGTGGGAAGAGGCACGGCCAGTGCTTCGACGACGACCCGATCTCGACGCACCCCGTCCTCGGCTGGATGAACACGTTGTTCGGGAGGATCGCCCGCATGGCGATGGCGCACTCCTCGATGTGGTCGAGGTAACGGGCCGTCTGGGAGATGCGAAGCCTCCACGCCCCCTTTGGCTGCTTCGAGATACACCCGTCACCGAGGTAGAGGCCGAGGAGGTAGACGTACGCCGCCTCGTCGAGCTCGGCCTCCTCGTTGCACCTCGGGCAGAAGACCCAAGGTGGTGTCGGCGGTCTGCGCGCCGACGGCAGCCAGTGGCGCAACGTCGAGCGCGGCACGCCGGTCAGCAGCGCGATCTCCGTTGCCGACCGGCCTTGCTCGGCGAGGGCGAGCGCCGTTGCAACTTCAGCCGCCGATCGCGTCACGGCGACGAGTGTCTTGGTGCGGCGGGTGGGAGTCGAACCCACACGTCCTTTCGGACAGAGGCGTTTGAGGCCTCCGTGGCTGCCGTTACACCACCGCCGCGAATCGTCCCGAGCGTAGCGAGTTGCGCGGCCGCCACGAAACCAGCTGGCACGAACACACGTTCGCCCTCAACCCCGAGATTCGATCCCCCGACGCGGGGAAACAACCCGTCATGCCGATGGAGCTCAACCTCTCGCTGTGCCTCCCGACCGACGAGCTCTCGGTGCCCGTGGTGCGCCACATCTGCACGTACGCCCTCGACGAGGTGGGCGTCAGCGCCACCTGCCAGAGCGACATCGGCATCGCTCTCACCGAGGCGTGCACGAACGTCCTCGACCACGCCACCCAGGACGGCGAGGACTACGAGGTCCACATCTCCATCGACGACGAGCGCTGCACGATCCGGGTCACGGACGCCGGCATCGGCTTCGACATCGACGCCGCGGCAAAGCGACCCCGAGCCGAGGTCACGGCCGAGTCAGGGCGGGGTCTGGAGCTCATCCGGGCTCTCGTCGACCACGTGAAGTTCATCTCCAAGCCGGAGGCGGGCGTCATCGTCCACCTCGAGAAGGAGCTCGAGTTCGACGACGAGCACCCGGTGCGCCAGGCGCTCTCGTAGACGTCAGCAACGAGTGGCCGGGATCCGGCGGCGACTGGCTGCCGCCGGCCTTGCCCGGCGACGCCCGTACTCGGACGCTGCACGCATGCCCCCGCTCCGCCAGGACCGAGCCGACCTCCTCCAGCGGTACCTCGACGGCGCCGACGCCGTCCGCAGGGCCGTCGAAGACCTCACCGACGCCGAGCTCGACCAGCCGGCCGCCGACGATCCGACGAACGGGTGGACGGCCCGCCAGATGCCACGAGCCTCGATGCCATGCAGGCGGCACGGGCGGCGTCGGCCGACCTCGTCGCCCACCTCGACGAGCAGGAGTGGGAACGAGCCGGCACCCACTCCGAGAGCGGCCGCTACTCCGTGGACGACTGGCTGCGGATCTACGCCGCCCACGGCGAGGACCACGCCGACCAGATCTTGCGCGCCGTCGAGCGCCAGAGCTAGTCGCCGAGGATCTGCCGGTAGCGGGCCAGGGCGAACTGGTACACCCCGAAGGCGATCAGACCCACGCCGACGGCGCCAAGCATCCACGGGCCGTAGGACCGACCGGCGAGCTCGTGCAGCGAGGCGTCGAGGCCCACGCCCTTGTGGGGCTCGAAGCGGACCCCGGCGCGCACGAGGAAGAATCCGGCCACGCCGTAGGCCACCATGCGGGCGATGTGGCCGAACATCCCCAATCGAGTCGTCCACGTCCGTTCGACCCCGGACATCTCGTAGCGCTTGAGGTCCTTCTCGAACTTCCGGGTCACGGCGCGCCACCCGTTCCACATCCCGATGCCGATCACGGCGAGGCCGACAGCCATGACCAACCAACGGCCGAACGGCCACTCCAACACCCTCGCTGTCTCGTCCTGCTGCTTCGAGGAACCACCACCGCCCTTCGATGCGCCGCCCACGACGAGCCGCATCGCCGATGCGAACAACCCGACGTACAGCAGGCCCCGCAGTCCGCAGCCGATGCGCTTGAGCGTGCCCTTGTCCTCCGGATCGAGCGCCGCTTCGACGAAGCGCCACGCCGCATACGAAAGGAATCCGAGGGCCAGCGCGAGCACGAGCACCCGCCCCATCGGCTGGCGGACCAACGTCGCCAGCGCGCCCTGCTGGTCGGCCCGCCGCCCCTGGTCACCCGAGGCGACGCGGATGGCCAACCATCCGACGACGACGTGGAGCAGCCCCCGCGTCACCAGTCCGGCGCGCGCCAGGCGCGGCACCCACGGCGAGTCCTTGGCGGTCTGTTCGGCTCGGTCTCGGGACTTCGACGCGGCGGCGGCGGCGCTCACCTCGCTCCCGTTCCCCGGACGCGGGTCAGGTCAAACGCTGCTGATCGCTCACCAGTTCGAGGAGGAACGGGTTGGTGCGTCGTTCGTGCCCGATCGTCGTGACCTGGCCGTGGCCGGGCAGCACGGGCATGGCGTCATCGAGCGGAAGGATCTTCTCGGCCATCGACGACA
This sequence comes from Acidimicrobiales bacterium, assembly GCA_035525495.1. Taxonomy (GTDB): domain Bacteria; phylum Actinomycetota; class Acidimicrobiia; order Acidimicrobiales; family CADCTF01; genus DATLED01. Next base: position 4,800 of record DATLED010000003.1, read on the forward strand.
TCAGCTCGTCGTACGAACCGCCAGGCAGGTCGAACCGTCCGATCGATCCCCTGAACAGGTGGTCGCCGCTGAACAGGATCGGCGGCTCCCCATCGACGCCCAACGTGAAGCAGACAGAGCCCTTGGTGTGGCCAGGCGTGTGCAGCGCCGTGAACGTCATCCCTGCGCCCTTGATGACCTGGCCGTCGTCGATGGACTCGATGAGCTCGGGTGGTCGGACGTCGAGCCCCGCCTGTTCGAGGTACCGGCCGAACCCACCGCTCGACCCGACGGGATCGAGGAGCATGTGGCGATCGGCGTCATGGATGTGCACCGGCACGGGCTCGGGCTGCGCCTTCACGACTTCGGCGACGCCACCGACGTGATCGACGTGACCGTGCGTCGACAGCAAGGCCACCAGCCGCAGCTCGTGGTGCTTGACGCGCTCGAGGATCGACGTGGGGTCCGGCGGGCAGTCGATGAGGACGCACTCGCCGCCCGGCCCGTCCGGAGCGACGATCCACGCGTTCGTCTCGGCCAGCCAGAGGGGGAGTCCCTCGATCATCAGGGGCATCGCGGCGACACTATCGGCCTCGTGCCCACGCTCTCCTCCGGGCCCGCTCGCGCCGAGATCGACGTCGAAGACGGCTGCCGCGTCGTGTCGCTCTCCTTCGCGGACGGACTCGAGCTCATCGGGCGCGACGGCGACGCCGCACCCACGAGCCCGTTCCACCACGGGGCCTTCCCGATGGCGCCGTTCGCCGGGCGCATCCGCCACGGCCGCTTCAGCTTCGCCGGCCGGACCCACCAGCTCCCGATCAACTTCGAGGACCACGCCATCCACGGGACGGTCTGCGATCGCCGATGGGCGCCGGCGGGGAGCGAGCACGAGTGGCGTTGTGACCTCGGTGCGCCGGACCGCTGGCCCTTCGCCGGGTACGCCCTGCAGCGAGTAATCCTCACCGACGACATGCTCCGGTTCGAGCTCGAGGTCCACGCGACGGACCAACCGATGCCGGCGACGATCGGCTGGCATCCGTGGTTCCGGCGCCACGTCGGCGGCGCGTCCGCGATCGTCGCCTTCGATGCCGCGCAGCAGTACCGCAAGGACGATGACGGCATCCCCGACGGCACCACCAGTGCGCCGGTCGGCGACGAGCCGCTGGACGACTGCTTCACGGGCCTGCGATCGACACCGTCGATCACATGGCCTGGCGTCGGCACGGTCGAGGTCGCCTCGGACACGTCGTACCTCGTCGTCTACACGACGCCCGCTTCGGCGGTGTGCGTCGAGCCGCAGACGGGGCCACCCGACGCGCCGAACCTCGGCCTCGCCAGGATCGTCGAGCCCGGAGCGCCGTTGACTGCCTGGATGGAGCTCAGATGGCGACCGGCACCGCCCGGAACCGCCGGAACCGTTCGTGGAGGAGGCCGATCCCGAACAGTGTGAGCGCGGCGCCGACGACGAGGCGGACATGGAACGGCTCGTCGAGGAAGGCAACGCCGACGGCGACGGCGACGACCGGGACGAGCTGGGTCACGACGGATGCCCGAGTCGGACCGACCTCGGCGATCGACCGGTAGTTCAGGAGGTGGGCGAGTCCCGTCCCCAGCACGCCCAGCAACCCGACGGCCAGCAGGCGGTGGGGCGTGAGCTCGATCCCGTTCGTGATCGACGTGCCGATGGCGAGCGGCGCGATGACGACCGTCCCGGTCACCAGCTGCCCGGTGGCGGCGACGAGTGGTGGCGTGGCGGAGAGGTTTCGCCGCGCGTAGACGAACCCGAACCCGTAGCAGAGGGCGGCGATCACCACCGCCAGCGAGCCGGTCAGCGACGACCCCGCGAGGTCCGACGCGCCGGCGCCCGCGGCGACCGCCACCCCGGCGAAGCCGAGGACCACGCCGAGGAGCTGCGGACGCCGCAGGCGCTCCCCGAGGAGGACTGCGGTCAACAACGCCGCGAACAACGGGGTCGTCGCGTTCAGCACCGCGGTGAGCGCCGATGTGATCCGCTGCTCGCCCCACGCCAGCAACGTGAACGGGATGGCGTTGAACACCACGCCCATCACGAGGAAGTGCCACCACGTCTTGGGGTCGCGCGGCAGGACGATCCGCTGCGCCCGCACCACGGTCAGCATCGCGATGGCGCCGAGCGCGATCCGCGCGCCGGCCACGGCGGTCGGCGTCATCCCCTGGACGGCCACCTTGATGAAGAGGAACGACCAGCCCCAGATGAGGGCGATGAGGGCGAGGCGCCTCACCCGACCTCGTCGTCTCCGGTCCCGATGGGACGGTCGGCGCGTCCGCTCCACTCCGACCACGACCCGACGAACAGCCGACCCGGTTGCAGGCCCGCAACCTCGAGGGCGAGGAGGGTGTGGCACGCGGTGACGCCCGAGCCGCAGTACGCAATCGCGCCTTGCGGCGGCTCGCCGAGGATGCCGGTGTAGCGGACCCGCAGCTCCTCGGCCGGTCGGAACCGGCGCGTCTCCGCGTCGAGGTTGGCGGCGAACGGCGCGTTGACCGCACCCGGGATGTGGCCGGCGCGCAGGTCGAGTGGCTCGATGTCGCCGCGGTAGCGCTCCGGCGCGCGCGCGTCGAGGAGGCGGACACGGTCGACCCGTCCCTCCGCCACCGCCGCCACCTCCTCCGCGGTGGCCAGCCGATCGACGGGCCAGGGCACCGGCGTGCGGGCCACCGTCGGAAGTTGGCGACCGACGCCGGTCTCCACCGTCCCGGTCCACGAGGCCATGCCGCCGTCGAGCACGGCTGCGTCCTGGCCGACCGCCCGGAGCATCCACCACAGCCGCGACGCGATGGCGCCGCCGGCGTCGTCGACGGCCACGACCGTCGCGTGCTCTCCGATCCCGAGGCGTCCCATGGCCCCGGCGAACACGCCCGGATCGGGGAGGGGGTGCCGTCCAGCACCGGTGGACGGGTCGGCGGCGAGCACGCCGTCGAGGTCGACGTAGACCGCCCCTGGGACGTGCCCGGACTCGTAGGCGTCGCGTCCGGAGCGGCCGTCGGGATACCAGCGGACGTCGGCGACGACCACCGCAGGATCGTCCAGGTGGGCCGCCAACCACCCGGCGTCGACGAGCGGTCGCATGCGAATCGAGCGTACGCGGCGCATCCGCATACGTAGACTCGAACGATGTCCCGAGCCGGCATCGAGGCGAAGTTGCGCGAGGTGTCCGAGCAGCTGAAGCGCGTCCGCGAGGAGCTCGCCGTCGTGGAGGAGCAGCTGCTCCACTTCCGCGAGTCCGCCGACGAGGCGCGCGTCCAGGCGCTCGTCGACGACTCCCGTCTCTCGGCGGCCGATGCGGCCGAAGCGCAGCGCCACGTCGAGGCGCACGGCCGGACCCGCGATCGCCTCGCCGGCTCGATCATGGAGTTGGAGCGTTCCCGTGACGACCTGTTAGACCGGCTCGTTCTCGAAAGCAGGTAGAGCGAAATGGAGCGAACGAGCTTGGGCGTGCGGGTGGTGATCGCGGAGGACGAGGCCATCGTCCGCCTCGACCTCAAGGAGATCCTCGAGGAGGAGGGCTACGACGTCGTCGGCGAGACGGGCCGCGGCGACGAGGCCGTGAAGCTCGTGCAGGAGCTGGCGCCCGACCTCGCGATCCTCGACATCAAGATGCCGGGCCAGGACGGGCTCACCGCGGCCCGTGAGATCACGTCGCAGCAGAGCGCCGCCGTGCTCATACTCACCGCCTTCAGCCAGCGGAACCTCATCGAGGAGGCGCGCGACGCCGGCGTGCTCGCCTACCTGATCAAGCCGTTCCAGCGCAGCGAGCTGATCCCGGCGATCGAGGTGGCGCTGGGTCGCTTCAACGAGATGCGGGCGCTGCGGGCCGAGGTCGACAACCTCGAGGAGCAGCTCGAGACCCGTCGCGCGCTCGACCGGGCGAAGGGCATTCTCATGGACGAGTGCGGGATGAAGGAGGCCGACGCCTTCTCGTTCATCCAGAAGACCGCCATGGAGAAGCGGGTCCGGATGAAGGCCATCGCCGAGCAGGTCATCGCCGGCGACCTGCGTCCATGAACCGTCGGGCGGCGACGACGGCGATGTCGACCGTCGCCTTCGTCGTGCTCGGGGCGTGCGGAGGCGGCGGCGGAGGCGGAGACGGCGGGTCCTCTCACGAACACGCCCACGAGGACGAGATGTCGTTGACGACCACGACGCAGCCGGCGTTCGCCACCGCCGACGCGACGACGACCCTCGACGTCACCCTGCAGGACTACGCCTTCGTCGGCGTGCCCGACTCGCTCGTCGGGCCGAACGTGTTGATCAAGGCTTCGATCAAAGGCTCGAACACCCACGAGCTCGAGCTCGTCGATGCCAACGGCAAGACGATCGGGGAGATCCCGCCCTTCGAGGCAGGCACGGCCACCGGCACGTTCGTGCTCGTGCCGGGCACCTACACCGTCCAGTGCACGATCAAGGAAGGCGCCCGCACCCACGCCGACCTCGGCATGCGCCGCACCATCACGGTGACGGCGTCTTAGGTTCGCTGCAGCCGCACCGGAGCGTCGACGTGCGCAAAGGCCGGCGTCGGGAGCGCCAGCGAGCAGCCGGCACGTGAGCGGAGCGGCTTCTCTGCGGAGCGAACCGAAGACTCAGCCCGCCGCGCAGTAGAGCTGCGCGGCCAGGGCGGGGCCGAGGGCGATGGTGCCTTCGTCGAGCTCGAGCGTGAGGGTGCCGTCGGGTGCCTTGGACCGGACCGTCGCGCCGGCGCCCGGCGTGAAGTGGTGGTCGTTGAGATAGGTGAGCGACTCCATGTCGATCTCCACCATCTCGGTGACCCGCTCCAGGCGGACGGTGTCGCCGGGCGCCGACTCGCTCAGCGCGAACAGGTCCGAGCGGGCGACGCCGGCACCGGGGATCGGGTTGCCGTGCGGGCACGTCGTCGGGTGCTCGAGCAGCTCGACGAGCCGTTCCTCGACCTCGTCGGAGATCACGTGCTCCCACCGGCAAGCTTCGACGTGCGCCTTGTTCCAGGGCAGGCCGATGACGTCGGTGAGCAACCGCTCTGCCAGTCGGTGCTTGCGGACGACGCTCTCCGCCAGCTGGCGTCCCTTGACCGTGAGCTGCACGGCCTTGGTCGTGCCGATGGCGCCCGCAGGCTCGAGGTACCCCTCGTTGCGGAGCCGGCGGATCATCTCGCTGACCGACGGCGCCGAGTGCCCGAGCCGCTCGGCGAGGCGGGCCTGGATGGCGTCGGTGCCCTCCTCCTCGAGCTCGTGGATGGCTTCGAGGTACTCCTCCAGAGGGGGATGGAAGCCGTCGGACATGCCCAGATCGTACGTCGCACCCCCGACGTAGAGTCAGGGCAAATGCCGAAGTACCTCCTCCTCGACGGCAACTCGCTGGCGTACCGGGCGTTCTTCGCCTTGCCCACCGACATGGCGACCGCCAGCGGGCAGGTCACCAACGCCGTCTACGGGTTCACGAACATGCTCGTGTTCCTGCTGCGCGAGCACCAGCCCGACGGCATCGCCGTGGCCTTCGACCGGCCCGAGCCGACGTTCCGCCACTCGCTCGTCACCGACTACAAGGGGGGACGGGAAGCGGCTCCCGACATCCTCAAGCAACAGATGGGACTGGTCCGCCAGGTCGTCGAGACGCTGAAGATCCCGATCCTCGAACTCGCCACCTACGAGGCCGACGACATCCTGGCCACGCTGGCGACCCAGGCCCGCGACCGGGGCGACGACGTCATCATCGTCACCGGCGACCGAGATGCCTACCAGCTGGTGGAGGACCCGCACATCAAGGTCCTCTACAACAAGCGTGGCGTCACCGACTACGTCCTCTACGACGAGGCCGGCATCGAGGAACGCACGGGGGTGACGCCCGACAAGTACCCGATGTACGCGGCGCTTCGGGGCGACACGAGCGACAACCTGCCGGGCGTTCCCGGCGTCGGCGAGAAGACGGCGGCCAAGCTCATCAACACCTGGGGCGACCTCGACGGCGTCTTCGCCAACGTCGACAAGAACACCCCGAAGCTGCGGGAGAACCTCACCGCCCACGAGGCCCGCGCCCGCGAGAACTACCTGGCGACGCCGCTCATCCGCGACGTGCCGATCGAGTGCGACCTCGACGAGCTGAAGATGGGTGGGTGGGACGCCGACGAGGTCCGCGATCTGTTCGTCTTCCTCGAGTTCCGCGGCGGCATCCTCGACCGGCTGTTCGAGGCTGTCGGCGGCCCGGGTGGCGGCGGGAGCGCGACGGCGCCCGTCTCGCAGATGCCGGACGCGCCCCCGCTCGAGGTCGAGGTCCGCCGGGCCCGCGATGTTCCCGAGGCGGTGGAGCTGATCCGCGAACGGTGCGAGGCCGGCGCCGACGAGGGGTCATGGGTCGCGCTGGCGCCGACGTGGATGGGCGTCGAGGGCCGATCCGCGTTGACGGGGCTGGCGATCGCGTTGGAGGACGACGTCGCCCTCTGGCTCGACGGCGAGCTGCTGCGGGAGCCGGCGGTCGGCGAAGCCCTCGAGCGGCTGTTGTCGTCGCGCCTGTTCCACGTCCATCACGCCAAGGCCCTCGAGCGGGGACTGGTGCCGCTCGGCATCGACGCCAAGAGCCTCGGGCTCGACACCCAGCTCGCGGCCTACCTGATCGAGCCGTCGCAGGAGACGTACCTGTTGGAGGACCTGGCCCTGAAGTACGCCGGCGTCGAGATCCGATCGCCCGATGCGCCGCGGGAGGGCCAGCTCGACCTCAGCGTTGAGGCGGAAGACCCGGCCGAGCGGCCGGCGCGACAGGCGGCCGCCGTGGCGCGCCTGGCGCCGATCGTCTCCGAGATCCTCGAGGCGCGGGGACTGAGCCGGCTCTATGACGAGGTCGAGCGGCCGCTCGTCCGGGCGCTGGTGCGGATGGAGCTGGCCGGCGTGCGCGTCGACGTCGACTTCCTGCGGTCCCTCGTCGACGAGCTGACGGGCGAGGTGCGGGCGCTCGACGCCGAGATCCAGGAGCTGGCGGGGCACCCGTTCACCGTGAACTCCACCAAGCAGCTGCGGACCGTGCTGTTCGACGAGCTCGGCCTGTCCCCGCAGAAGAAGACGAAGACGGGCTTCTCGACCGACGCGGCCTCGCTGGAGAAGCTGCTCGGCCAGCACCCGATCATCGAGAAGCTGCTGCGCTACCGGGAGGTCGAGAAGCTTCGGTCGACCTACGGCGAGTCACTGCTCGGTGAGGTGGCCGACGACGGGCGCATCCACGCCACCTTCAGCCAGACGGTGGCGCGGACGGGCCGGCTGTCGAGTGACCAGCCGAACCTCCACAACATCCCCATCCGCACCGAGGAGGGCCGACGGTTCCGGCGGGCGTTCATCCCCGCCGAGGGCATGGAGCTCCTCGTCGCCGACTACAACCAGATCGAGCTACGGGTGATCGCCCACCTCGCCGAGGACCCCGGCCTGGTCGAGGCGTTCACGACCGGGCAGGACATCCATACGACCACCGCGGCACGGGTGTTCGGCGTCGAAGCCGGCGAGGTCACGCTCGGGCAGCGGTCGAAGGCGAAGATGGTGTCCTACGGGTTGGCCTACGGCATGGAGTCCTACGGGCTGGCGCAGCGGCTGAACATCCCCGTCGACGAGGCGACCGAGATCCTCGACGCCTACTTCGTCGCCTTCCCGCGGGTCCGGGCCTACATGACCCGGACCGTCGCCGAGGCGCGCGATCGGGGGTACACCGAGACCCTCTTCGGTCGTCGCCGCCAGATCCCCGAGTTGTCGTCGTCGAACTACCGCATCCGCCAGGCGGGGGAGCGCCAGGCCATGAACGCCGGCATCCAGGGGCTGGCCGCAGACATCTTCAAGGTGGCCATCGTCCGCCTCGATCAGACGCTCGAGAACGAGGACCTTCGCAGTCGCCTGATCCTCCAGGTGCACGATGAGGTCATCCTCGAGGTCCCGGCCGACGAGCGAGACCGCGCCAAGGAGCTCACCCTCGAAGCCATGCAGGGCGCGGCCGAGCTCCACGTGCCCCTCGAGGTCAACCTCGCGTGGGGCGCCAACTGGGCGGAGGCCAAAGGCTGAACGCCACCTGCTCGTTCTGGGCGGGCTCATCGACCGTATCGGTCGTCCAACCCGCCCAGAACGCATGAACTCGGCATGGCCGGCCGCCGGGGAGTTCCTCGGCCGCGCCTACCTCCGGTACTCGTTCACCAAGGGGACCGAGCAGGAGGTCGGGTTCCTCGTCGACGCCCTTGGATTGGAGCCCGGCATGCGGGTGCTCGACGTCGGGTGCGGCCCCGGCCGCCACGCCAGGGCGCTCGCCACCCGGGGGATCGAGGTCGTCGGCGTCGACATCTCGCCCCGCTTCGTCGACGTCGCGGCCGAGGGTGCGCCCTCGGGCGCGACGTTCGTCGTCGGCGACGCCCGCCGCCTCACGTACGACGCCGAGTTCGACGCCGTCATCAGCCTGTGCCAAGGCGGGTTCGGGCTCGTGCGGGGCGACGATTCCAGCGTCCTCGACGGGATGGTCCGGGCGGTCCGGCCCGGCACCGGCCGCCTCGCCCTCACCGCCTTCAGCGCCTACTTCTGCGTGCGCTTCCTCGAGGACACCGACGCCTTCGACGCCGCGACCGGTGTCAACGTCGAGCAGACGACGCTGAAGGATGAGACCGGAAACGAGATCCCGTTCGAGCTCGACACCACCTGCTTCACCCCACGCGAGCTGCGCCTCCTGTGCGCCGCCGCCGGCGTCGACGTCGACCACGTCTGGTCGACGAGCCCCGGCCGGTACGCCCGCAACCCTCCGGACCTCGACCACCCCGAGTTCCTCGTCCTGGGCAGGAGGAGGGCCTGAGCCGGTAGCCTGGTCGGTTGGCGCTGGCAGCCCTGTGAGCGCCATGTCCGGAAAGCAAAGGCTACCTACCAACACATGTCAGACATCACTGCAGCACCGCCGGCCGACGTCGACTACGTCCAGCCGGCCGAAGAGGAGTACGTCTACAACACGATCACGGAGAACGACCTCGGCGGCATGAGCCTCGAGGACGCGATCTCCGGCACGATCGTCGAGTTCGACGATGGCGACATCGTCAACGGGACGGTCGTCAAGGTCGACAAGGACGAGGTCCTCCTCGACATCGGCTTCAAGTCCGAGGGCGTCATTCCCTCCCGCGAGCTCAGCATCCGCAACGACGTCGACCCGTCCGAGATCGTCAGCCTCGGCGACGTCATCGAGGCACTCGTGCTCCAGAAGGAGGACAAGGAAGGTCGCCTCGTCCTGTCCAAGAAGCGCGCCCAGTACGAGCGGGCGTGGGGCACGATCGAGAAGGTCAAGGAGGAGGACGGCACCGTGCGCGGTCCCGTCATCGAAGTCGTCAAGGGCGGCCTGATCCTCGACATCGGCCTGCGCGGCTTCCTGCCCGCCTCCCTCGTCGAGCTCCGCCGCGTCCGCGACCTCCAGCCCTATGTGGGGCGCGAGCTCGAGGCCAAGATCATCGAGCTCGACAAGAACCGCAACAACGTCGTGCTCAGCCGACGTGCGTGGCTCGAGGAGACGCAGAAGGAGCAGCGGGACGAGTTCCTCACCAACCTCAAGGTCGGCGAGACCCGCCGTGGCGTCGTCAGCAGCATCGTCAACTTCGGTGCGTTCGTCGACATCGGCGGCATGGACGGACTCATCCACGTGTCCGAGCTCAGCTGGAAGCACGTCGACCACCCCAGCAGCGTCGTCACCGTCGGCGACGAGGTCGAGGTCAAGGTCATCGACGTCGACATGGACCGCGAGCGCATCGCCTTGTCGCTCAAGGCGACCCAGCAGGACCCGTGGAACGAGTTCGCGTCCACCCACCGCGTCGGCGAGCTCACCTACGGCCGGGTCACCAAGCTCGTGCCGTTCGGCGCCTTCGTACAGGTCGGCGAGGGCATCGAAGGCCTCGTGCACATCTCCGAGATGGCGTCGCACCACGTCGACCTCCCCGAGCAGGTCGTCACGCCCGGCGAGGAGCTGTGGGTCAAGATCATCGATCTCGACCTCCAGCGCCGCCGCATCAGCCTCTCGATCAAGCAGGCGGCCGAGGGCGGCGAGGTGGCGGCGGAGTTCCGCGAGCACTTCGGCGAGCACGCCTTCGACGAGGAGGGCAAGTACATCGGCAACATCGACTACGGCGAGTTCGAGCCCGAGACCGAGAGCCAGGCGGCGTGGGCCGATCTCGCGGGTGAGTACGTCACCGGCACCGAGGACGGCGAAGCAGGCGAGGGCGCCGAGGGTGCCGATGGCGGCGGGGCCAGCGAGTCCGCACCAACCGACGCCGAGTAGTTCCGCACCGGTCCGCCTGGTCCGCTACCGGATCAGGCGGACCTGCCGCGTCAGGGAACCCGTCGATCGGCCGGCGACCGGCCGCAGCGTCACGTCGCCGCTGCCGGCGACGAGCAGCCGGGACGTGACCACCTGTGCGGGCTGGCTCCACGAGGAGGCGTTGCGCGCCTCGAGGGTCAGGGCCGTCGTGTTGGGCGTGAACAGCGTGCCCTGCAACGCCAGCGACTCCTGACCGCCGAGCTGCATCGGCAACGGGGATTCGCCCCAGAGCAGCAGGTCCTCGAACCGTCCTGCGAGCGGTGCGGTCCACTGCAGGCTGCTCGTGCCGGCGGGGTTCGGATCCAGGGGCAAAACGAGCGCGCCGCCGAGCCACACGAAGGCCTGAACGAGGTGGAGCCGGGCGTCCGGCTCCTTCGTGAGCCCACCCCGGACGAAGGCGACCCCGTCACGAGCGGGCACGCCGGCGGCGCCGCAGCTCGTGTCGTTCATCGCCAGGCATCCGCTCGCGCGGACGATCACCTCCCCGGCGAACACCACGCTGGCCGCGTCGAACGTGAGGTCGCCCTGGACATCGAGGACCGCGCAGTCGACGAACGTGTCGCCGACGATCGTCACCGTCGTCGCCGGCAACACGATGCACGTCGGGTCCGGGTAGAGGGCGTGGCCCGCAGGGACGCCGGCGCCGTCCGCCGCCTCGAGCTGGTCGACGAAGTCGGCGCCGGCGGCGCACGTCGACGTGCAGTTGTACCGGTTGTCGAGAAGCGCTCGTCCGGTTCGCGTCAGCGATGGGGTCGGTGTCGGTGTCAGCCGACCGGCGCCCGTGTCGGCGACGTCGAAGGCACGGGCGAAGTTCGACCCGGCGAGGGCGAACGAGCGGATCAGCCCCGGCGCCGGTCCGGATGGTCGGACGTCGACCCGCGCGCCGCCGCCGTCGAACACGTCTAGGGCGAAGCCGCCCGCGCACCCCGACGCATCGCTGTCCACGACGACGACCCCGCCCTGTCCCACCCCCTGGACGGTTAGCGTCCCGTCGGCCGCGGCGAAGACGCCGTTGCAGCCCGTCCGCTCCAACGCGACGACCGCCGGCACCTCGGTCGTCGACGTCGCCGTGAGCGCCCGCGCCACGCTGTGGACGTCGGTGCTGCCGGCGACGATCCCCGCGACCTGTCCGAACAGGAACATCCGGGAGCGGACGATCCGCACGGCGAGGCGTTCGCAAGCCGTGCCGTCGGTGGGCGCGTCGACGGGTTGGACGGAGTCGCCGCCCTGCGTCTCAGCCAGCATGAGCGGTGACGCGTCCGGCACCGGGTAGGTGATCTCGACGGTGATCGGCCCGACGGTGCCCGTCGCCGTGACCGGCGAAGTGGGGTTGCAGGCCACCGCCGGGAACGCCCCCACGCAATCCGGCGCACTCGACGGCCCCGCCGCCTCGGTGCGGTTGGCGAGGACGTAGCCCCAGGCCGCATCGCACGCGCCGGCGAACGATGACGGATCGCCGGAGTCGAGCTCGGTCACGCCGGCGGTGACCGCGAGGTCGGCCGCCGTCCGGTCCGCCCGCCGGCCCTGTCGCAGCGCGGCGATGTCGACGACGATCGCCGCCATCGTGAAGAACCCCACCGCCAAGAGGGCGTACAGCACGAGATAGGCCCCCTGTTCTCCGCGCCCATTCGACGGTGGGGGCGACTCGGTCACGACGAGGGACCCACCGTGCGCGCCGCGGAGCGAGACCGACATCAGGGGGATTCGAATCGGGCCACGGCGTGCGACTCGAGCGCCAGGTCGCGACTGAAGACGAGGGCCTCGAGCGTGGACGTCCGACCCACGACCACCTGGACCCGCGTCTCCCCGTTGCGCCCGTCGGCGCCGATGCAGGTGCCGTCGGCGAGCACCGGCGCGGCCGTCCCGACGACCTCCCACTTCCGGGCCGTGCCGGAAGCGGGGACGTGGGCGATGCACACCGATCGCCCCGCTTTGTCCGGGGCGAGCTCTCCGTCGCTGCTGGCGATCGTGAGGTTGCCGACCCTGGGAAGCCAGGCGTCGCGGGGCAGGGACGCCGTGATCGGGAGGGTCGCCCCGAACCTCGCGCCCTCCCGCGCCGCCTGCGCGACGGAGAGCTTCCGGCTGTATGCGAGGCCGCCCGTCATCATCCCGAGCAGCAGCATCATGAAGACCGGCAGGACGATGGCGAACTCGACGAGCGCTGCGCCGGATTCGCGCGAGGACGCGCGAAGGAGACCAAGCCGCCTCACGGTGCCTCTATCGGCCGGTTGCCGTCGCATCTGAATTTTTCGCAGGAGATGCTTGCCTTGCCCCATGCGTACGCCGATGCTTACTCGCACTGGAGGGCCGCGTCGCGTCATGGGCCCACATCCGTCGTAGTCAGGAACGCATCCCTTGGGCTCTCGTCGCACGCTCATCGTCGTCGCTGCCGTCGTCCTCGCCGCCTTGGCCGCGGTGACGACGTTCGTCTACGTCCGCGGCATCGAGGATCGGGCCTACCAGGGCGCCCAGCTCGTGCAGGTGTTCGTCGTGACCCAGGACATCCCCAAGGGCCTCCCGGGTGAGCAGGCAGCCAACGACTTCATCAAGGTCGACAAGGTGCCCCGAAAGCTGCTGCCCAGCTCCGCGGTCACCGCCCTCGACGAGCTCGCCGGCAAGGTGGCGGTGGCGCCGCTCGCCGCCAACACGATCCTCGTGACCGGCCAGTTCGTCGACCCCCGCACCGCGCAGGTCACGTTCAGCCAGAAGATTCCCGCCGGCAAGGTCGCCATCACCGTGTCCGTCGACCAGGTCCGCGGCGTCGCCGGGCTGCTCGTGCCCGGGGACAAGGTCAACATCCTGGTGGCCGACGGCGCCTCGGAGCGGCTCCTGTTCCAGAACGTGGACATCATCGCGATCGGGAGCACGGCCGCACCGCAGGCGGGCGAGACAGCCGAGGTCACGAATCCGGGCAGCGGGCTGATCACCTTCGCCGTGCCACCCGAAGCCGCCAGCCGCATCGCCTATGCCTCCACCCAAGGCGGGGGGCTGTACCTCACGCTCGTCCCGACCGACAACGCCCCTGTCAACGTCCCCCCCGTGAACGGCGCCAACCTGTTCAGCGGGGGCCTCACCCCGGAGCGCTAGCGGCGATGGCTACCCTTGCTGCTGTCGATACTTCCCCTCCTCCTCTGACCCTCGCCGTCGTCGACGACGATCCCAAGCTGCGGACCCGCTTGGCCATGCAGCTCGGGGATTCGGCGCGTCCCACGGCGTTCGCGTCCCTGCGGGCCGTCGAGGAGAAGGTGGCGCCCGGGACGCCGCTCATCCTGGTGGTGGGTCCGTCGTTCGCCGTCGACTCCGCGATGGGCGAGGTGACCCGCCTCGGACGGAGCCGCCCGCATACTGCGGTCGTCCTCGTCGTCGAGGACCTGACCACGGCCCTGCTGCAACAAGCGATGCGCGCCGGGATCACCGACGTCGTCCCGATCGCCGAGGCCGGACAGCTCCGCGAGGCGATGGAGCGGGCCGCCGACCGACTGCACGTCGCCGCGCCGCCGCCGCCCCTCGCCACCGTCCACGCGTCCACCGGAGCACCGCGCGGTCGCATCGTGACCGTGTTCTCGACGAAGGGCGGGGCCGGGAAGTCGTTCGTCGCCACGAACCTCGGCGCCATCCTCGCCAAGCGCAGTGACAAGCCCGTCGTGCTCATCGACGCCGACCTGCAGTTCGGTGACGTCGCCGTCATGCTCGGCATGGCGCCCTCGCACACGATCATCGACGCCGTCAACCAGATCGATCGGCTCGACGAGAGCCTCGTCAAGAGCCTGTTGATCAAGCACGATCCCACGGGCCTCCTCGTGCTGGCGGCGCCGGTCGAGCCCGCCTTCGCGGACTCGGTCAGCCTGCCGCACATGACCAAGATCCTCGAGGTCCTGGCCTCGTTCTGCTCCCACGTGATCGTGGACACGCCGGCGTCGTTCAACGACATCGTCCTCGGGATCCTGGAACAGGCGGACGACATCGTAATGATGGCGGGGATGGACATCCCCCACATCAAGAACACCAAGATCGGGCTGCAGACGCTGCGGCTGCTGCACATCCCTGCCGCCAAGGTGAAGCTCACGCTCAACCGGGCCAACTCCAAGGTCCGACTGGACATCGCCGACGTCGAGCGGACGCTGCAGATGAAGGCGGATTCGCTGCTGCCGAGCGACATCGCCGTCCCGCAATCGATCAACAAGGGTGTGCCGATCGTCGTCGACAATCCCAAGTCGGGCGTGTCCCGCAACCTCGAGCGGTTGGCCGACCTGTTCCCGGCGCTCGCCGCGGACCAGGCGGGCGGACGCTAACCAGTCGCCATGTCCCTGTACCGCCGATTGCAGGACGCGCAGGGCACGCCTTCCACGTCGGGACGCAACCCGCTCCTCGACGAGCTGCGCCAGAAGATCCACCATCAGCTGATCGACGAGCTCGGCGCCGTCCTCTACGACAAGCGGCTCTCGGAGGACGACCTCCGCAACAAGGTCGCCGAGTCGCTCCAGGCGGCGTTGGCCCGCGAGACGGCGCCGATCTCCTCGGCCGATCGCGCGCAGCTCCAAGCCGACGTCTCCGACGACATCCTCGGCTACGGACCGATCGACAAGCACCTCCACGAGGACTCGGTCACCGAGGTCATGGTCAACGGACCGCAGCGGGTCTTCGTCGAGCGGGACGGAAAGATCCAGTCGACGACCACGACGTTCATCGACGAGCACCACCTCCGTCGGATCATCGACAAGATCGTCGGGCAGGTCGGACGGCGCATCGACGAGGCCACGCCGATGGTCGACGCCCGCTTGCCGGACGGATCCCGCGTCAATGCCGTGGTCCATCCCCTTGCCATCGGGGGGCCGTTCCTGACGATCCGCAAGTTCGCAACCGACCCGTTCAGCGTGCTGGACCTCATCGGCTTCGGGACCTTCACGGAGCCCGTCGCGCGATTCCTCGAGGCGTGTGTCCGCGGGCGCATGAACGTCGTCGTTTCCGGCGGCACCGGCACCGGGAAGACGACCACCCTCAACGTGCTGTCGTCGTTCATCCCGTCGAACGAGCGCATCGTGACGGTCGAGGATGCGAAGGAGCTGCAGCTCCACCAGGTCCACGTCCTCGCCCTCGAGGGACGACCGCCCAACATCGAAGGACGCGGCGAGGTCACGATCCGCGACCTCGTCCGCAACGCGCTGCGCATGCGGCCCGACCGCATCGTCGTCGGCGAGTGCCGATCCGGCGAGGCCCTCGACATGCTGCAGGCCATGAACACGGGCCATGACGGCTCACTGACGACGATCCACGCCAACGCGCCGCGTGACGTGCTCGCCCGCATCGAGACGATGACCTTGATGTCGGGGTTCGACCTCCCGGTGAGGGCCATTCGCGAGCAGATGGCGTCGGCCCTCGACGTCATCGTCCACCTGTCGCGGCTTCGCGACGGCACCCGTCGCGTCACCCACGTCACCGAGGTGCTCGGGATGCACGACGACCAGCTCGAGACCGCCGACCTGTTCCTCTTCGACTACGGCATGGGCGTCGACGACGACGGGAAGTTCCGTGGGCACCTCAAGGCGACGGGGCTGCGACCGCAGTTCGCCGACCGGCTGGCCGACCTCGGGATCACCCTCGATCCTTCGCTCTTCGATGCCGAGGAGTTCGTCCGCCGCGCGGTCCCGTGAGCTGCGCTCTGCGCGTTGTTCTTGGCGTCGCTCTGCGCCGTGGGGCCCTTCGGGCTCGTGGGCTTGCCGCTCCGCAGGCGGCTGGTCGCTGGAGCTCCTGGCGCCGCGGCGCGGCCCTCGTCGGAGTGTTGTTCACCGTTGTGAGCGTCGCTGGCTCCGCGCAAACGGTGGGTGCGGCTTCGGATCAGTTGACGATTCGGAAGATCGACACCTCCGCGTTTCCTGCGGTGAAGGTGTCCGCGCTCTTCACCGGCGCACGTCCCGACCTGACCGACGTGTCGGTGCGGGAGAACGGGAAGCTCGTCGCCGACCTCGAGGTCGTGCCGTTGTCGCAATCGACGACGCCGGTCGGGATCGTGCTCGTCGTCGACACGTCCGGCTCGATGAAGACGGGCGGCCGCCTCGATCAGGCCAAGATGGCGGCCAAGGCGTTCGTCGACCGCAAGCTCGTCAACGACCAGATCGCGCTGGTCACGTTCAGCAACGAGCCCCGGGTCGCCGTCAACTTCACCGCCGACCCCGCCCCGCTGGTCGCGGCCATCGAGGGGTTGCAGCCCGCAGGCGAGACGGCGCTCTGGGACGGGGTCCGCACCGGCGCC
>DATLED010000034.1:0-23592 GCA_035525495.1 Acidimicrobiales bacterium
TAGGTCTCGAGCGCCGGCGGCGTCGCCTCCTCGTTTCCCGGGCAGAACGGGCATGGCGCTTCCGGGTCGTCCTGCGCGGGCCGTCCGCGCGTGGCGAACGGCTGCGGACGATCGGCCCGGTCGGCGCTGATGACGACCCAACGCCCCGTCAAGGGGTCGAGGCGGAGCTGGCTCATCGAGGACGCGACGGTGCGGATGCCACTGGCCCCACCGTACCCCGGAGCCACTGCAACACCGGAGTACCGTTCCGGCCGTGATCGGAGAGTTCGAGCGACCGGCGCGACTGCGCCTCGGCCAGGACCGGGCGCTCGTCCGCTACCTGCGCAACCAGGTCGCGCCGTACTCGCGGTTCCATCAGGACGCCCTCGGGAGCCGGCCGGTCGACGGGCGAAACGCGCTCACGTCGCTGCCGCTCGTCGAACTCGCCGATGTCACCGACCCGGCGGACATCGTCCTGCGTCCGACGAGCGACCAACTGGCAGTGGCGCCTGACCGCGAGCTGCGCATGCAGTGGTGGTGGGCGAGGATCCGCCGTCGCACCGACGCCTTCAACCGCGAGGTGCTCGAGCCGCGGTACAAGCCGATCCACTGGCACGCTGCGACCTCGGAGTCGGGCTCGGTGCCGATCGGGTACACCGCTGCAGACCTCGAACGGTTGGCCGAGGTCGGTCGCGCCGGTCTCGAGATGGCGGGGCTCACCCCGGAGGACGTGCTCGTCAGCGTGTTCCCGCCCGGTTCGACCCTCGACTTCTGGCAGGTGCACCTCGGGGCACGACGCGCCGGGGTCCCATCGCTGTTCCTCGATCCCTCCGTCGCGCCGGATGAGGTGGCGCGGTTGCGACCGTCCGTCCTCGCCGGACGCAGCGGTGACCTCATCCGCCTCCTCGAATCCGGACGAGACGCCGGCTTCTCGTTCGCGGGGCTCTCCACCCTCCTCGTGATCGGGGAGCCGCTCGACCCCGCGCGCCGCGCTCGGCTGGCCGAGGTCGGTGGCAGCCCGAGCGGACCGGTCGCCGTCGTCGCCACGTGGGCGCCGCCCGGCGTCCGCGCGCTCTGGACCGAGTGTCGCGACGGGATCGACGTCCACACCTGGCCGACCGCCGAGGTCGTCGAGTTGGTGGATCCGCTCTCGGGGCAGCCGGTGCCGCCTGGCGCGGACGGCGAGCTCGTGTGGACTCCGGTCGGTTGGATGGGGTCCGTCGTCGTCCGTCTGAGGACAGGCGTCTTCGGCTGCATCGACGACACGGCCTGCGTGTCGTGCGGACGGACCTCGCCGCGGCTGCGTGTCGTCGACCCGATGCCGCCGTTCGCCCGCATCCTCGACGACCACCCCGGTGTGGCCCTCTGGCAGGCCGAGCTGCGCATCCACGACGGCGCCGAGGAGCTCATCGTCATCCTCGCGCCCGCCGTCAGTGGGCACCCCGGCCGGCTCCTGCGGGAGCTCGATCGTCAGCTCTCGGTGACCCAGTTCGTCGTGCTCGACCGGCGGGCCATGAGCGCCAGGCTGCAGGCGTCCGGGGACAAGCGCGTCGTCGACCATCGGGCATAGAGGACAATGGCGAACGTGGCCGGCCCGAACGACCCGAACGGATGGGCGCCACTGGAGCCGTTGCCCGATCGACCTCAGGCAACGCCGCCACCGGCGCCGGGGGAGGTGGCGGGGTCGTGGGGGCCGCCCACGACGCCGCCGGGATGGGGCCCGCCCGCCGGTCCCGCGGGTTGGGCGCCACCTCCGTCGGGTGGCTACGGCGCCACCGCCGCGGGCTACGGTCCACGGCCACAGCACAAGGGCGGCGACGCCCGCACCGGGCCGCTACCGCTGCACCCGATGTCCGTCGGCGACGTCCTCGACGGGGCCTTCAAGCTGCTGAAGGCCAACCTCCGAACGATCCTCCTCGTCGTCGCCGCCGTGGTCGTGCCGCTGCAGCTCGCATCCGCGTTCCTCGTCCGCGACCAGGTATCGCCAGGCCTGCTCAACATCTTCCGCGACCCGACGATCGCCCAGAACCAGGCCGCCTTCAACCTCGGGGACCTCGGCTCGAGCATGCTCACCGTCCTGCTCGGTCTCCTCACCGCACCCCTGATCGCCGGCGCCGTCAGCCGCGTCTGCGCGGCGTCGTACCTCGGCCAGCAGATCGGTCCCGGCGAAGCGCTGAAGTCGACGCTGCACCGGCTGCCGGCACTGCTCGCGGCCTCGTTCCTCGTGCTCTTGCTACAGGTTCTCGGGTTCGTCCTCTGCATCCTTCCGGGGATCGCCCTCAGCGTCCTCTACACCGTCGTGACCCCGGCACTGATGATCGAGGAGATCGGGCCGATCCAGGCGATGCGGCGGTCGTGGCGGCTGATCCGTCCGCGCTTCTGGGGCGTCCTGGGGATCGTGATCCTCGCGTTCGTCATTTCCTCGTTCGTGGGCAACCTCCTCGGCGGCGCGCCGAGCGCCATCGGGACGATCTTCGGTGGCTCGTTCGCGTGGCTCTGGATCGCCGTCGGGTCCGTTCTCGCGTCGCTCGTCAGCGCACCGATCACGGCCATCGTCGACACGCTGCTGTACTTCGACGGCCGCATCCGCAACGAGGGCTTCGACCTCGAGGTGATGGCGCAGGATCTCGAACGCAGTGCTGTTCGCTAGTCCGGAGACGCTCCCGCCGCCGACGCCGACCGGTGAAGAGATCCGGAGAGGGGCCGAGGAGATCCTCCGCCGTCCCGAGTTCCAGGAGCCGGCGCGCTCGTTGTACCAGCGGGCGCTCGACAAGCTCGGTGAGCTCCTCGGCGACGTGATCAGCGCCATCGTCGACGGGACGTCGGGCGCCGTCGCCGCCTGGGTGTTGCTCGCCGTCGTCGTCGGCGTCCTCGGGTACCTCGTCAGCCGGGGCGTCCAGGCCGACCGCCGTCGCCGCGTCCCGGGTGATGGTGCGGTCGTGGCCTACCACGCCGATGAGGAGCTCGGCCGGACGTTCGCGGAGTGGGACGCGGAAGCGATTCGCCTCGAGGCCTCCGGGAACTGGCGGGACGCCATTCGGTGCCGCTACCGAGCACTCGTCGTCGCCCTGGCCGGTGCCGGTGTCGTCGACGAAGTGCCGGGCCGGACGGCGGGGGAGTACCGCGCGCTCGTCGGCGCGGCACGACCCGCGGTGGGTGAGCCGTTCGCCGGCGCCACGGAGCTGTTCGAGCACGCGTGGTACGGCAACGAGGCGACCGGGCCGGACGAGGCGTCGGCGTTCCGAGGCCTCTCCGAGCAGGTCCGGATCGGGACGTCGTCGTGACGCCGGCACGCCGGGCGCTGCCGTTCGTCCTGTTGGCCGTGGCGGTGCTCCTCATCGGCGTGGTCACCCGAAGCGGCCGCAGCGAAGGGAAGCCGCTCGACCCGCGTTCGACCGGTCCGCTCGGGGCGCGGGCGCTCGTGCTGCTGCTCGGCCGATTCGATGCCGACGTCCTTCTCATCGGCGGAGTGCCGCCGAAGGGCGCTGTTGCGGTGCTGCTGCAGGACCAGCTGAACGAGAACGAGACCGTCGCCCTCGAGGGGTGGGTGCGGGACGGCGGGACGCTCGTCGTCACCGACCCCCTCTCCAGCTTCGCGCCAACGGTCGGCGGGTCGAGCGTCGACCTGTTCGACCCGGCAACGGAGGACCGCGACCTGCTGCGGCCGCGGTGCGCGCTCGAGGCCGTGTCCCGCGTCGGACGCATCCGGGTCAGTGGCGCCGCGCCGTTCCGCCCGCGCGCCGGACAGATCGGCTGCTTCCCCCTGCAGGGCGGTTCGTACCTCCTCGCCCGCGCCGAAGGCGAGGGAACGGTCGTCGCTCTCGGGGGCGCGGGCCCGTTCGTCAACGAGCAGCTCGACGAGGAGGACAACGCCGTCCTCGCCGTCAGCCTCATGGCGCCGACGCCCGGCACGGTTGTGGACATCGTGCAGCCGTCGGTGGTCGGGGGTGGGCGCAAGAGCCTGCGCCAGCTCGTGCCCCGCCGGGTCAAGGACGGCTTGTGGGAGCTGTTGATCGCCTTCGGCCTCTTCGCCCTCTGGCGAGCGCGCCGCCTCGGCAAGCCCGTGCTCGAGCCCCAGCCCGTCCAGATCGCGGGGAGCGAGCTCGTCGTCGCCGTGGGAAACCTGCTGCACCACGGGCGCCGACGTGAACCGGCAGCGGCGATGCTCCGGTCGTCGTTGCGCCGCACGTTGAGCGAGGGGCTGGGCGTGCCCGCCGACGCGCCGTCCGACGTGCTCGCGGCGGCCGCGTCGGCGCGTGCGGGCGTCGACCCTGCAACCGTCGAGGCCGCGCTCGACGAGCGCCCTCCCCTGGACGACGCCGCGCTGGTGCGACTCGCGCAGTCCGTCGAATCGCTGAGAAACGAGGTCATCCATGCCCGCTGACGACCTGACGACCGCTGCGTCGTCGTCGACGAGACGGCGGTCGGCGCCGAAGGCTCGTGAGCCGCGAGGTGCGGTGTTGGCGCTGCGCGACGAGGTCGCCAAGGTGGTGGTCGGACAGGAAGGCGCGATGTCGGGGCTCGTCGCCGCGCTGCTCGTGCGCGGCCACGTCCTCCTCGAAGGCGTTCCCGGTGTGGCCAAGACGCTGCTCGTCAAGGCCGTCGCCGCCGCCCTCGACCTCGACTTCAAGCGAGTGCAGTTCACGCCCGACCTGATGCCGTCCGACGTCATCGGGCAGACGATCTTCGAGCAACGGGGCAGTGGTTTCCGCTTCCGCGAAGGGCCGTTGTTCTGCAACCTCCTCCTGGCGGACGAGATCAACCGCACGCCGCCGAAGACGCAGGCGGCGCTCCTCGAGGCCATGGAGGAGCGTCAGGTGACGGTCGAAGGTGAGCGGCGGCCCCTGCCCGACCCGTTCCTCGTCGTCGCCACGCAGAACCCCGTGGAGTACGAGGGCACCTACCCGCTCCCGGAGGCACAGCTCGACCGCTTCCTGTTCAAGCTCATCGTCCCGTACCCCTCGGCCGAGCAGGAGCAGGCCGTGCTGGCCCGCCACGATGAGGGCCTCGACCCCCACGACGTGGTTGGTGCCGGCGTGCGTCCCGTCGCCGGCGTCGCCGACCTCGCCGCCGCGCGTGCCGAGGTCGCGGCCGTGCGCTGCGAGACAGCGGTGCAGTCGTACATCGTCTCGATCGCTCGTGCGACCCGCTCGTCGCCATCCGTCTCGCTCGGTGTGTCGCCGCGCGGAGCGGTGTCGTTGTTGCACGCCGCCAAGGCGTGGGCGTGGCTCGCCGGGAAGTCGTTCGTGACGCCGGACGAGGTGAAGGCCGTGGCCAAGGCGGCGCTGCGTCACCGCCTGCAGCTGCGACCCGAGGTCGAGCTCGAAGGAGCCACCGCCGACAGCGTCCTCGACGGCGTGCTCGCCACCGTGCCCGTTCCCCGTTGAGATCCCGTCTGGTGCCGGTTCCGACGGCGCGGTTGGCGCTGATTGCGGCCGTCGCCTCGTTGCTCGTCGCCCTGTTCCCTGGCGACTCGACCGCCGGCCTCGTGGTCGTCAACGGCGTGCTCCTCACCCTCGCCCTCGCCGACTGGGCGACGGCGACGCGGCCGTCCTCCGTCGCCATCGAACGAACGCTTCCCGGCATCGTGGCGTTGCACCAGCCGGCGTCGGTGTCGTGGACCGTCACCAACCACTCCGACCGGCGGCTCCAGCTGTCGTTCGCCGACCAGTTGGCGCCATCACTGCGAGCCGACCGTCGCCGCGTCAGCGTGCGCGTGCGGGGCAGGGGGCGGGCCACGGCGACGACGGCGCTCCGTCCGTCGCGCCGCGGCCGGTTCGACGTGAGCGAACTGGCGCTGCGCGTCGAGGGGAGGCTCGGGCTGGCGGCCCGCCAGGACCGCGTCGTCCTGCCGGCGACGATGCGGGTGTACCCCCCGTTCGCCTCGCGGGACGAGGCGGAGCTCCGCATCAACAAGGCCCGCATCCTCGAGGTGGGGTTGCGGTCGGCGAAGGGGCGCGGCGGGGGAACCGAGTTCGACTCCATGCGGGAGTACGGGCCCGACGACGAGTTCCGGCGCATCGACTGGTCGGCGACGGCCCGCGCCGGCAAGCCGATCGTGCGGACCTATCGAGCCGAGCGCAACCAGTCCGTCCTGCTCCTGCTCGACAACGGCCGCGTGATGGCGGGACGCGTCGCCGACGTGCCCCGCGTGGAGCACGCCATGGACGCGGTGATGATGTTGACGGCGGTCGCGACGCGCCTCGGCGACCGAGCGGGATTGATCGCCTTCGACCGCGAGGTGCGGGCGGTCGTGGCACCGAGCCACTCGCGTGCGCAGCTCGGGCGCGTCACCGAGGCGATGTACGAGCTCGAACCGCAGCTCGTCGAGAGCGACTACGCCGGAGCGTTCGTCGAGGCGCTGGCGCGGTTCCGGCGGCGCGCCCTGCTCGTGGCGTTCACCGAGCTGGCCACCCAGGCGGTGTCCGACACGCTGCTACCCGCGCTGCCTTTGATCGTGCGCGATCACGTCGTCGTCGTCGCCAGCGTCCAGGATCCGGCCGTGCTGGCGCTGGCGCGATCCTCGCCCGATGACGCAGGCGGCGCCTACGCGAAGGCCGCGGGCATCGCCGCCCTCGAGGAGCGGCGCCGTCTGACCGCCCGCATCCGGGGCATGGGCGTCACCGTGGTCGACGCGCCGCCGGGGAAGCTGGCGCCCGACCTCGCCGATGCCTATCTCCGCGTGAAGGCCACCGGCCGCCTCTAGGCCGACGGCACCTCGCCGAGGAGGCCGGTGATGCCACGGGCGGCGGCGTCACGTCCAAGGACGGCGACGTAGAGGACGAACAAGGCCTCGACGAGGAGGCCGATGCCGACGCGGACAGGGGTGGGCAGGCCCGACCCCGTGACGAAACCCTCGATGAGTCCAGCGACGACGAAGGTCACCGCCAGCCCGAGCACGATGACGACCGAGCGGCGCCCCTCCTCCGTCAGTGCGGTCGCCCGCAGCCGGTCGCCGGGGTCGACGAGCGACCACCCGAGGCGAAGCCCGGCGCTCCCCGCGATGACGACCGCGGAGAGCTCGAGCAGACCATGGGGGAGGATCAGCCCGTAGAACTTGGCGTTCTCGCCGGCGGCGGCGAACAGTCCGGCCGGCACCCCGAGGTTGGCGCCGTTGTAGACGAGCACGAGCGCCGTCGGGACGCAGAGGAACACGCCGCCGGCGAAGGCCATGAACCCGACCTGGATGTTGTTCGTGGTGACCTTGGCGGCGAACTCCGATGCCGGCGCCGACGAGTAGTACGACTCGAAGTCCTCGTTGAGGTACGCCTCCCGCAGCGCCCGCGGGCCGACGGCATCGATCGCCCGGTCCGAGCTCGACAGCCACACCCCGACGGCGATCGCCGGGACGAAGAAGAGCGCGGCCGCGACCCCGATGAAGCTGCGGTTGTGCCACAGCGCGCCCGGGAACGTCGCCGTGAAGAATCGCCCGATCGCCCGCAGCGACTTCGGGCGGGTCCCGTAGACGATCGCGCCGGCGGCCGCGACCAGTCCGGTGAGCTGCGTGATGAGCGCGGGATCGCGGTAGTAGGTGCGGACATACGACAGGTGGCTCGACGTCCGTTGGTACAGCCGGACGAGCTCGTCGATCTCGTCCGCCCGCAGTCGGTTGGCGCCTCCGCGGGCCTGGCGCACGAGGACGCCGAGACGGTCCCAGACCGGTTGGTTCGTGGCGAGGAACCGGTCCAGATCCACCCGGCGTACGGTACTTGCGATGGTGGCGCGGTTCGGGACGTCGGCACGCGACGGCATCGTCACGCCCGAGGCCGTGCTGCTCGAGTTCGACACCGCCGGACTGGCGTCGCGCTTGCTGGCCGCCTTCCTCGACGCCGCCATCCAACTGCTCGTGCTCCTCGGCGTGCTCCTCGGGGTCTACGGGCTGAGCGAGCTCGGCCTCGATCTCGGCGGGCTCGGGACGGCGTTCCTCTACGTCCTGGTGTTCCTGCTGCTCTTCGGGTACCCCGCCGCCTTCGAGACGCTGTGGCGTGGACGCACGCCAGGGAAGGCGGCCCTCGGGCTGCGGGTCGTGACCGTCGAAGGCGGCCCGATCCGCTTCCGTCACGCCGCCATCCGAGCCATGCTCGGGATCTTCGACAAGTACCTCTTCACCGGGATGGTGGGCGTGCTGTCGGTGCTGGCGACGCGCCGCAACCAACGCCTCGGCGACCTCGTCGGCGGGACGATCGTCTTGCGGGAGCGGTCGGGCGCGAAGGCTCCCTCGGCGGTCCGCTTCGCCGCGCCGCACGGCCTCGAGGGCTACGTCGCATCGCTCGACGTCGGTCGCCTCGGACACGAGGACTACGGGACGATCCGTTCGTTCCTGCTGCGGGCGCCCTCGTTGTCGCCGGCGGCGCGACAGCACGTCGCCGGCCAGCTGGCGGCGTCGACCGTGACGCGGCTCCACGCCGTGCCGCCGCCCGGACTGCCACCCGAGGTCTTCTTGGTGTGCGTGGCCGCGGCCCACCAGCACCGAAACGCGCCGGCGGCGATGCCGGCGCCATTCGAGAGCGTCTGGGCGGCGCCGTCGTCGAAAGGGTTCGCCCGCCCTCCGTCGGCGGCTCCTCCGGCGAGGAGCCACACGGGGTTCACGGCGCCGTCCTAGAGGGGGGCCGGTAGCCTGGACCGGTGGCGTACCTCGATCACGCGGCCACCACCCCCATGCGCCCCGAGGCCGTGGCGGCGATGCTGCCCTTCCTCACCGAGCACTTCGGCAACCCCTCGGGGTCCCACGCCGTCTCGCGCCGGGCGAAGGTGGCGCTCGAGGACGCGCGCGACGAGGTCGCAGCGGCGCTCGGGTGCGCGCCGCGCGAGGTCGTGTTCACCGGTGGTGGCACCGAGGCGGACAACCTCGCGCTCGGCGGGATCGTGACGCGGCGCGGCGGACGCCCCGTGTGCGCGGCGACGGAGCACCACGCCGTCCTCCACGCCACCGCGGCCCTTGGTGGGCGCGTCGTGCGGGTCGACACCAACGGGGTCATCGACCTCGAGGACCTCCGCCGCGTTCTCGCCGGGACGACCGACGTCACCGTCGTGGCCGTGATGCTCGCCAACAACGAGGTCGGCACCATCCAGCCGCTCGACGCCGTCGTCGCCACGGTGCGGGCCGCCGCGTCGCAGGCGGTCGTGCACACCGACGCCGTGCAGGCGTTCCCGTGGCTCGACGTCGCCGAGCTGGCCGCCGGCGCGGAGCTCGTCGCCGTGAGCGCTCACAAGTTCGGTGGGCCGCAGGGTGTCGGCGCGCTGGTGGTGCGCGAGGGAACGGACTTGGCGCCGATCCTCCACGGTGGAGGTCAGGAGCAGGACCGGCGCAGCGGAACGCACAACCTCGCCGGGATCGCCGGCATGGCGGCGGCGATGACCGCGACGGTGACTGGCAGAGCGACAACCGTCGAACGGGTTGCCCGCCTCCGCGACCGACTCCTCGACGGCTTGCTGGCCAAGGTGCCCGACGCGGTCGAGACGGGCGACCGCTCGACCAAGATCGCCGGGAATGCGCACCTCCGCTTCGCGGGCGTCGAGAGCGAGTCGCTTCTCTTCCTCCTCGACGAGGCCGGTATCTGCGCATCCGCGGGATCGGCGTGCGCCAGCGGCGCCATCGAGCCGTCGCACGTGCTGACCGGCATGGGCATCGACGCCGACGACGCCGCGGGCAGCGTGCGCCTCTCCCTTGGGACGACGACGACCGACGACGACGTCGATCTCGTCGTCAAACTCCTGCCCGAAGCCGTCGCCCGACTGCGGGCGGGCTGATGGCTCGCATCATCGTCGCCATGTCCGGCGGCGTCGACTCGTCCGTGGCCGCCGCGCTGCTGCTCGAAGAAGGACATGACGTCGTCGGCGCGACCATGAAGCTGTGGGGCGGACGCAGCGACTCGGGCTGCTGTTCGGTCGCCGATGTCGAGGACGCGCGGCGGGTCGCCCACCAGCTCGGCATCGACCACCACGTGTTCAACTTCACCGACGACTTCGACGCCCATGTGGTGGCGCCGTACGTCGCCGCGCACGCCGCGGGCAAGACGCCGAACCCATGCGTCGAGTGCAATCGCCACCTGAAGTTCGACCGGTTCCTGGCGCGTGCCCGCCAGCTCGGCTTCGATGCCGTCGCCACCGGACACCACGCGCGCATCGTGCGTGAGGACGACGGTCGATGGGGGTTGCGGCGCGGCGCGGACGTCGGCAAGGACCAGTCGTACGTCCTGTCGATGCTCGGGCAGGACGAGCTGTCACGCGTTCGATTGCCGGTCGGCGAGCTGACGAAGACCGAGGTGCGGGCGCGGGCGGCGGCAACCGGGCTGCGCACCGCCGGCAAGCCCGACAGCCAGGACGTGTGCTTCATCCTCGCGACCGACGGCGGGAGGGCGACGTTCCTCGGAGACCGCATCGCGCTGCACCCCGGCCGGGTCGTCGACACCTCCGGACGGGACATCGGAGCCGTCGATGCCGTCGAGCTCGTCACCGTCGGCCAGCGCCGCGGGCTCTCCGCGGGCGGAGGCGAACGTCGCTTCGCCCTGTCCGTCGACACCGCCTCGGCGACCGTCGTCGTCGGGACGGAGGGAGAGCTGGCCGTGACGGAGCTCTCGTTGGTCGACGAGACGTGGACCGACAGGATGCCGCTCGCTGCCGGCACGAGGGTCATGGTGCAGACGAGCGCCCACGCGGTGGCCGTCGCCGCGACCTACGAGGGCGACGGTCGAGTCGCGCTCGACGCACCGCAACGTCGGGTCGCGCCCGGCCAGACGGTAGCGTTCTACGACGAGGACGACGCCTCCGTCGTCGGTTCCGGGGTGGCGACCTGACCGATGACGCGTCGTTTGGGCGCGCTCAGTTCGTCATGACGAACTGAGCGCGCCCAAACGTGTGCGGACGAGAGGAGGCGTCACCCGTCACTCGGCGGCGCGCCCATGCGGACCCGCAGCTCCCCGAGCACCCGTCCCGGCCGGGTCGGCGTGAACAACAGCCGGTCGACCGCGACGGTGGGACCGATCCGCTCGCCCGGTTTCGTGAGCACGAGCGTCGCCTCCTCCCGCAACGCCAGCTCGAGGGCGATCCCCGGAGAACGCTGGGTCAGGTCGAGGGCGTCGGTGCCGGCCGCCGCGATCTCGACGCCCGCGATCTTCAACTTTGGGAACAGGACGGGGTCGACCAACGTCATCGGGTCGTGGAGCACGAGCCCCGCTGGCACGAACACGACCCACCTTCGCGACAGTCCGTGCAGCGCCCGACCGAGGAAGAACACGGCCGCAGCGCCGACGGTGCCGGCGATGCCCCCGGCGATCCACTGACGCGCGCTCAACAGGAGCAAGGCGGCGATCGGAATCCCCGCGGTCAGCACCCACGCCACCACCAACGGGCCGAACAGCAGAGGCCCCGGCACGCGCAACGGGAACCGTCGCTCGTTCGGGTACGCCGGTCCGTTGACGAAAGCGACGCCGGTCTCGGGGAGGAACACGAGCGACAAGGCGACGAGTGTGATGGCCACCGCGAAGGCTCCCGATGCGCCGACGTCCCGTTGCGCGGCCGCCCACCCTGCACTCGCGACGGCCGCAGGAGCGACGACCCGCAACAACGTCAGCGCGATCGGGTGCAGGACGAGCGAACCGCACAGGGCGACGCCCCACACCAGCCACAGGCCGACCGAGGCGACCGTCCGGACCGGGACCGACCGGGCGTCGAGGGCGTCGGCGAACGCCGGACCCGCAGCGAACGGGAGGACCGCCCACGCGGCGCGGACGACCCACGGGTGCAGGCGCGCGCGATCCATCGTGCAGCATGCTCGCAGAGGCGATTCTGCAGCAACCAACCAGAACGTTGGATTTTGGGTTCCCCCGGCGGGTCGGTAGCGTGAGGGCAGCAGTCGAAGAGGGGGTGTGGCGGATGAAGGACGAGGTGCGACTCGTCGACCTCGAGGTGATCAAGCGGTACAGCCTGGCCGTGCGCCAGGAGTCCGCCCCGGCCGAGGATCTCCTCGCCGCCCTCGACGCCAGCCGCGAAGCCGTCCTCGCGACGATGGGCCCGCCCGCCAAGCCCGCCCGCAAGCCCCGCAAGAAGGCGGCGAAGTGAAGCGGTTCCTCGAACCGGGCACCCCGACGGCCGTCGGCAGCCTCCCCTACGACGACGTCGAAACGGCCATCACCGAGACACTGCGCCTCCACCCCGAGCTGCCGGCGGCGCCGCAGCTGCCGCGGCTGCGCCACCGCGAGGGGATGCTGGCCCAGGTCGCCGCCGGCATGTCCGGCGTGACCGTCGCCGACGACGGCTGGTCCCTCGATGTCGATCGTCGCCGGCTCGGTACGGGTGACGTCGACACCGACCTCGACGAGGACGCCTTCGGGTCCACGTTGCGCTTCCTGCGCGCCGCCGCCGACGGCGCCGGCGCTCGTTTCGGGAGCGGAGCCGTCAAGGTCCAGGTCGCCGGCCCGGTGACCCTCGGGCTCGCGCTCCTCGCCGCCGGCGCCCGTCCGACCAAGGCGTTCGCGCTCGCCGGCGCCGTCGTCCGCGGGCGGGTCAAGGCCCTCGTCCGCGCGTCCCACGCCGCACTGCCCGGCGCGCCCGTCGTCGTCGTCCTCGACGAGCCGGGGCTCACGGCCTTTCCGGCTCCGGGGTTCCCCCTCGGCGCCGAGGACACGATCGACCTCCTCTCGAGCGCGCTGGCCGCCGCCGGCCACGACCACGTGATGGCCGGCGTGCACTGCTGCGGACCGACGGACTGGCGCCTCGTCCTGCACGCCGGACCCGACCTCGTCTCCATGCCCGTCGACGCGACCGTCGGCAAGGACGCCTCGGGCCTCGCCGCCTTCCTCGACCGCGGTGGCTGGGTGGCGTGGGGCGCCGTCCCGACCGACCGTCCCATCGGCGAGCGCGAGGACCTGCACTGGCGACGGCTCAACGGGCTGTGGGCCGACCTGTCGCGCAACGGCTGCGACCCGACCCGCTTGCGGATGCAGTCGTTGGTGACGCCCGCGTGCGGCCTGGCCAACCACCGGCCGCAGCAGGTGGCGTCGATCTACGGGTTGGTGCGGCGGTTGGCCGAGCGGGTGCAGGACCAGGCGATCGCCGCTCGGATGTCTGCCGGAGCCTGAGCTGGCCGCCGGCGCCGCGGACGCATGATCGACGTCCGATGAGCGACGCGGAGCGGGACCCGGCCGCGCGCGCCGATGAGTTGCGGACGACCATCGGGCACCACAACCGGATGTACCACGAGCTCGACGCGCCGGAGATCCCGGACGCCGAGTACGACGCGCTGATCGTCGAGCTCCGCTCGATCGAGGAGCAGCACCCCGAGCTCCGGACGCCGAACTCGCCGACGCAGCACGTGGGCAGCGCGCCGAGCGCGCAGTTCTCGCCGGTCGAGCACAAGGTCCCGATGATGTCGCTCGACAACGCCTTCTCCTTCGAGGAGCTGGCGGCGTGGGGCAAGCGGATGGAGCGCTACATCTCCGGGGACGTCGCGTACGTCTGCGAGCTCAAGATCGACGGCGTCGCCATGTCGTTGCTCTACGAGGAGGGCACGCTCGTGCGGGGCGCGACGCGAGGCGACGGTCGAGTGGGTGAGGACGTCACCGCCAACGTCAAGACGGTCGAAGCCATCCCGAAGAAGCTGAAGGGCGAGAACGTGCCGTCGGTGGTCGAGGTGCGGGGCGAGGTGTACATGCCGACCGCGGCGTTCGTGGCGTTGAACGAGCGGCAGGAGGCCGAGGCCGGTCGCCTCTTCGCCAACCCCCGCAACGCCGGCGCCGGCTCGCTTCGCCAGAAGGACGCGTCGATCACCGCCAGCCGCAACCTCGCCTTCTGGGCGTACCAGCTCGGGGCGGTCGAGGGCGGGCCGACCTTCACCGGACACTCCCAGACGCTCGACGCCATCAAGACCTGGGGAGTCCCGATCAACCCGAACATCCGGATGCTCGGTTCGCTCGACGAGGTGTACGACTACTGCCGCAACTGGCTCGAGCACCGCCACGACCTCGACTACGAGATCGACGGCGTGGTCATCAAGGTCGACGACCTCGCACAACGCCGCGAGCTCGGCTCGACGTCGAAGGCGCCGCGGTGGGCGATCGCCTACAAGTTCCCGCCGGAGGAGCGCACGACGCTCCTGCGCGACATCATGGTGTCGATCGGACGCACGGGGAAGGCGACACCGTTCGCGCAGCTGGAGCCGGTGTTCGTCGGGGGCTCGACGGTCGGACTGGCGACGCTCCACAACCAGGACATGGTGGCGAAGAAGGACGTGCGCCCCGGCGACACGGTCATCGTGCGCAAGGCCGGCGATGTGATCCCCGAGGTGGTCGGCCCCGTTCTGGCACTCCGTCCCGAAGGCTTGTCGGCGTGGCAGTTCCCGACGACGTGTCCGGTGTGTGACGGACCGCTCGTTCGGCTGGAAGGGGAGAGCGACACGTTCTGCACGAACGCCGACTGCCCGGGCCAGCGGGTGGGTCGCATCGGCCACTTCACCTCGCGCGGCGCCATGGACATCGAGGGCTTCGGCGAGCAGCGCGCCGGTCTGTTCACGCAGACGGGGTTGCTGTCGGACGTCGGTGACATCTACGCCCTGACGGCCGAGCAGCTCGCCGGCATGGAGGGCTTCGGCGAGATCTCGATCAACAACCTGCTGTCCGCCATCGAGGCGTCGAAGGCGCGGCCGCTGCCCAACCTGCTGATCGGCCTCAACATCCGCCACCTCGGGGGCGCGGGCGCGCAGGTGCTGGCGCGTGCCTTCGGCGACCTCGACCGGATCATGGCGGCCTCGGTCGAGGACATCGCCGAGGTCGAGGGGATCGGCCCGAAGATCGCCGCCAGCGTGCACGAGTTCTTCGCGTCCGAGTCCAACCGCGAGGTCATCGAGAAGCTGCGGGCGGCGGGTGTGAACTTCGTCGGTCCGACCGCGCCCGACGTGCCGCAGACACTCGCGGGGAAGACCGTCGTCGTCACCGGCTCGCTCGAGGGCTGGTCGCGCGAGGAGGCGGAGGAGGCCGTCAAGAGTCGCGGCGGCAAGTCTCCGGGCAGCGTGTCGAAGAAGACGACGGCCGTCGTCGTCGGCGAGTCACCGGGGGCCGCCAAGCTCACCAAGGCCGAGGAGCTCGGCGTCCCCATCCTCGACGAGGCCGGCTTCGCCCAGTTGCTGGAGACCGGCGAACTCCCCTCCTGACGGTTTGGTGGTCAGGCCGCGGTGAAGCACCAGATGTACGGGCGGCCCGCCGTGTCCTCGCCGGTGACCGAGCGCCAGTACGTGAGGGACACGCAGTGGCGGCCCTCGTCCAGGGACACGATCTCCTTGTCCGTCCCGGGCGTGAACGACACGCGGTTGATCCCGGAGATGACGTCGAGTTGGTCGTCCGGGATCACGCGTTGGTCGATGCTGAGCCTGCCCTCGTAACCGAAGTCCAGCTCCGCTCCGATGGCGTCCTGGCGGAGCGCGATCGCGCCCCGCTTGGGGAACTCGAGCCGAACGCCCGTGGGCCGAACGGGCGGCTCCTCCTCCGACTGGGACTGCACGCCGACGTAGAGCAGGAAGGCCGCGACACCGAGAAGGGCAGTCGTGAGCATCGGCCGGAACCAGGCTCTCTTCACGCCCACATTCTGCTCGCCATGCCCGAGGAAGCCGTAGTCGGCAACTACCCTCGTGCCGTGGCTCCGTCTGGAACGACGCGCATCGCCGACCAGATCGGCCGCGTGCTCGGGGGGCGGTACCGACTCCTCGCTCCCATCGGCACCGGCGCGTCGGCCCACGTCTACGTGGCCGACGACGTCGAGTTGCACCGTCGCGTCGCCGTGAAGGTGCTCCATCCGGCGCTGGCCGAGGACGAGGCGTTCCTGCGCCGCTTCCGGGCCGAAGCGCGGGCCGTCGCCAACCTCCGTCATCCCCACGTGATGCAGGTCTTCGACTGGGGCCAGGACGCCGACGGGCCGTTCCTCGTGCTCGAGCATCTCAGCGGTGGATCGCTGCGAGACGTGCTCGACCGCGGCCACCTGTTGAGCCCGTCGCAGGCCTTGGCCGTCGGGCTGGAGGCGGCGCGTGGCCTCGACTACGCGCACCGACGGGGCCTCGTCCATCGGGACATCAAGCCGGCGAACCTGCTGTTCGACGACGAGGGCCGCCTGTCGATCGCCGACTTCGGCCTGGCCCGGGCGCTGGCAGAGGCGGCGTGGACCGAGCCCGCGGGCGCGGTCCTCGGGACGGCCCGTTACGCGTCGCCAGAGCAGGCACGAGGCTCCTCGGTCGACGGCAAGTCCGACGTGTACGCACTGGCGCTGACGCTCATCGAGTCGGTGACAGGGCGGGTGCCGTTCGCCGCCGACACCACGATCGCCACCTTGATGGGCCGCATCGACCGTCCCCTCGAGGTGTCGTCCGCGCTGGGTCCGTTGGTGGAGGCGTTGACGGCCGCGGGCGCCACCGATCCGGGAGCGCGCATCGATGCCGGCGAGCTCGCCCGGCGGCTCGAGGCGGCCGCCACCGAACTGCCTCGGCCGGCGCCGCTCCCCCTGACCGAGGCCGTCCCGCCGACGCCGATTGCCCTCCGGGTGCCCGACGACGTCACGGTGATCGGTCGGGTCCATGACGTCGAGGACCAAGCGCCACCGGTAGTGGACGACCCGGCCGTTCGTCGCCGCCGTTGGTGGCCGAAGGTCCTGGCGGCACTCGTGGTGGTGGCCGCGCTGATCGGGGGCGGGCTGGCGCTGGCCGCGGCGACCAAGCCGACCTACGTCGTGCCGGAGCTCTCCGGCAAGACGCTGCCTGACGCCCGCCGGCTCGTCTCCGGGAAGCAGGACTTCGAGGTCGTGAAGGGGTCGTCGGCGTTCTCCGAGACCGTCGACCGGGGCCTCATCCTCGACCAGTCGCCGCTGCCCAAGGACGAGCTCAAGGAGGGCGGGACGATCCGTGTGCGGGTGTCCGCCGGGCCCGAGCCACGGCAGCTGCCCGACCTGTCCGGCAAGACCCGCGGCGAGGTGCAGACGATCCTCGACGGCCTGCGGCTGGTGCTCGCCCCCCGCAGCGAGTTCAGCGACGCCGTTCCCAAGGATGTGGTCGTCGACTGGACGCCGCGGAACGCGCGCATCCCGCGCGAGGGCACGGTGACGGTCACGTTCTCGGGCGGGAAGGAGCCGAAGCCGGTGCCGTCGCTCGTCGACAAGCTCTACGACGAGGCGGTGAAGATCCTCCAGGGGCTGGGCTTCGGCGCAGGCAAGGAGGAGGCGTTCAGCGACAAGGTGAAAGCGGGTTCGGTCATCACGACCAAGCCCGAGCCGGGATCTCCGACGGAGCCGGGTTCACAGGTCGTGCTCGTCGTGTCGAAGGGGCCGGAGCAGGTCGAGGTGCCGCAGCTGAACGGGCTGTCCGAGGACGAGGCCCAGTCCCGGCTCGAGTCGGTCGGGCTGCGACTCGGTGATCGCTTCGGTCCGCCCAAACGTCGGGTGTTCGCCTCACTGCCCCGCGCCGGCGCCAAGGTGGACAAGGGCTCGTCCGTCGACATCTACCTGGGCTGAAACGTTCTGGGTGGGCTGATCGACCGCTCCGGTCGATCAGCCCACCCAGAACGCCAAATTGACCTCCGCGGCGGGGTTTGCAAGCCTCGCTGCCTCGTCTTCAACGTTCTTCGGAGGTCGTTCCATGGGTGCTCTCGACGGTCGGGTCGCCATCATCACCGGCGCCGGTCGCGGCATCGGCCGCGAGCACGCGCTGCTCTTCGCAAGCGAGGGCGCCAAGGTCGTCGTGAACGACCTCGGGGGTGCCATCGACGGCTCCGGCGACGATCGCTCGCCGGCGCAGCAGGTGGTCGACGAGATCGAGGAGATGGGCGGCGAGGCCGTCGCCAATGGCGACGACATCACCGACTGGGAGGGCGGCCAGCGGCTCGTCAACACCGCCGTCGAAGCCTTCGGCGACCTCCACGTGCTGGTGAACAACGCCGGCATCCTGCGCGACCGGGTGCTGGTGAACATGACCGAGGAGGAGTGGGACAGCGTCATCAACGTCCACCTCAAGGGCCACTTCGTCCCGACCCGCTGGGCCGCCGCCTACTGGCGTGAGCAGTCCAAGGCGGGCAAGGAGGTCAAGGCCAACATCATCAACACCTCGTCGACCTCGGGCCTGTTGGGCAATCCCGGGCAGACGAACTACGGCGCCGCCAAGGCCGGCATCGGCGCCTTCACGGTGATCTGCGCCCAGGAGCTCGCCCGCTACGGCGTGCGGGCCAACGCCATCGCCCCGGCCGCCCGCACCCGCATGACCGAAGCGACACCAGGGCTCGGCGAGATCGTCAAGGCCCCGGAGGACCCGGGCAAGTTCGACGTCTGGAACCCCGCCAACATCTCCCCGCTGGTGGCGTACCTGGCGACCGAGGGCTGCGGGGCGCAGGGCAAGGTCTTCTTCGTCCAGGGCGGCGCGATCAAGCTCTTCCAGGGCTGGACGATGACCGAGGGCATCGAGAGGAACGACCGCTGGACCGTCGCCGAGCTCGAGTCGGAGATGAAGAAGCTCGTCAGCTGAAGCCCCCGCCGGCCACCCGCACGGATCGGGTGACTAGTCCGTTCGGGCCATTTGTCATTTGGTTCTACGAGAACTGCGGCGGTCTGGGTAGCGTCCAGGCGAAGACGCCGCAGGGCCAGAAGGGGTGGCGTTGCTGAGGCAGCGTTCCCCAGCCGCTGCCGGTGCCGCCGCCCCCTCTGGCCCTGTGTCGTCTGTCTGGCTCGGCTTGTCGGTCTCGCTCTGCGGCGGGGGCCCTTCGGGCGGGGGGCCTTGCCGCTCGACTGCCGGCTGCTCGCTGGCGCTCCCGACGCCGGCGGGTAGGTTCACCCCACCACCCACGATGACTTCTGCTCGAGACCAGCATCCGCGCACGTCGAACGAGACGTTGAGCCTGGGGTATGCCGGCGAGTCGGAGGCGATCTCGGTACCGTGGCCGATCCTGCTGCGCAACCGGCTCACGGAGAAGGCGCACGGCAGCGACCGCTTCCGCTGGTGGGTGCTCTGGACGGTCCTCGCCGGCCTCTTCAGCGTCAACGTGACCTTCACGATCTTCGCCGTCGCCCTGCCCCGAATCGCCCGGGACTTCGGCACCTCCACCAACACCCTCACCTGGGTCATCACCGGGCCGCTGCTGGCGTTCGGCATCGTCGCCCCCGTCCTCGGCAAGGTCGGCGACCTCAAGGGCCACCGCCGCCTCTATCTCCTCGGACTGGCCGGTGCCAGCATCTTCGCCGCCCTCAGCGCCATCGCCTGGAGCGCCACCGCCCTCATCGTCATCCGCACCCTCAGCGCCGTCGAGGGCGCGGCGACCGGCGCCAGCTCGATGGCGCTCATCTTCAGCGAGTTCGACCGCGACGACCGCGTCAAGGCCATGGGCTGGTGGTCGCTCGTCGGCGCCGGCGGGCCGGTCATCGGCGTCGCCATCGGCGGTCCGCTCATCGAAGCCGTCGGCTGGCGATGGATCTTCGTCGGCCAGATCCCCCTCACGATCGCCGCGCTCGGCCTGGCCTTCGCCGTGCTCCGCGAGACGCCCCGAGGTGATCAGCATCGCCTCGACTGGGCGGGCGCGGTGACGCTGGCATTCGGGATCACGAGCTTCCTGTTCGCCCTCAACCGCGGTCCCGAGTGGGGCTGGTCGCATCCGCTGGTCATCGGCGCGTTCGTGTTCGCGCCGGTCGCCCTCGCCGCCTTCGTCGTCGCGGAGCGTCGCGCCGACGAGCCGCTCCTGCCGCTCGACATCATCCGCCGTCGGAACTTCAGCCTGCCCATCGGCGCGCAGATGTTCTCGAACTTCGCCTACATGGGCGGGTTCATCCTCGCCCCGACGCTGCTCGCCCGGATGTTCGGCTACGGCGAGTCGAAGATCGGGTTCTTCGTCCTCGCGCGTCCGCTGACGTTCTCCATCGCGGCCCCTGTTGCCGGTTACCTCGCCGTCAAGATCGGCGAACGCACGGCCGCCGTCGCCGGCACCCTCACCGTCGTCGGCTCGATGCTCGCCTTCGCCACGATCACGCCGTCGGCCGGCGACGTGTTCATCATCGGTGCGCTCGCCCTGAGCGGCGTCGGGCTCGGGATGGCGAGCCCGTCGATCAGCTCCAGCGTCGCCAACTCGGTCGACGAGGAGTCCCTCGGCATCGCCAGTGCCGCCCAACAGCTCGTGACCCAGGTCGGCGTCGTGGCCGGAATCCAGCTCATGAGCACGATCCAGGCCTCACGGGAGGCGAGCGATGGGCTCGCGGGATCGTTCCGGGCGGCCTACCTCGTGGGCGCCGGCGTCTGCGGGCTCGGGGTCATCTGCGCCATGTTCCTCCGGAGCGCGCAACGGGGCGCCCCGGAGGGCGCCCCGATGTCGGTCTGATCAGCGACGCAGAGCGAGGCCGACGAAACAGCTGAAGCGAACTCCTACTCCGTGATCTCGGAGATCTTGGCGGCCATCTCGGTCGCCGTCGCATCCGGAGCCCCACCCTGCATGGCCATCAGCTTGGTCATGTCGCCCTCGACCTTGATCTGACCGGACATGAAGGCCTGCATCCCGGCCTGTGGGTTGTTGTCGACGAAGATCGCCTTGGCGACCGAGTAGGGGACCGTCAGCTTCACCTCGGCGCCGTCGATGTGGCCCTCCTCCATCTCCATCTCGCCCGAGGTGGTGTCGATGTGGGTGTTGAGGGTGCCATCACCGAACGGCACGTCGGTGATGACCTGGTTCATCTTCATCGGGGCGGGGGCGGCGCCACCCTTGCCGCGGAACTCCTCGCGGATCTTGCGGGCTTCCTCCATCCACTCCGGGCTGAGGAACGGGTACTTCGGCAAGGCGGTCTCCTTGGGTCAGAGGGGTCAGAGAGTTTCTGCACGGAGGACGCTAGTAGTCGCGCCCGAACCGGACAAGGCGGCCGAGAGGCCGACCAGACCCTGCGCCGGTCCCCCCTCGG
Source organism: Acidimicrobiales bacterium (assembly GCA_035525495.1). Taxonomy (GTDB): domain Bacteria; phylum Actinomycetota; class Acidimicrobiia; order Acidimicrobiales; family CADCTF01; genus DATLED01. Next base: position 20,875 of record DATLED010000034.1, read on the forward strand.
ACCCGGCGGCGATCTCGTCGGACGCCGCCAACGAGCGGACGACGAAGCGTCCGGCGAAGCTCGCCAGCTCCTCGAGCGGACGGTCGATCCGGCCGGTCCGGTGAAGCTGGCTGAACGACGACACCGTGCCCACGACGCCCCAGGCCAGCATCAACGGGTCGTCCTCGCGGATGAGCCCGTCGGCGATGCCGGCCTCGATGTGGCGCGCCGTGTCGCCGGCATGGACGTCGCCGCCTGCCCGCAGGAGCTTGGTGAGCTGCGGGCCGAGGGTCTCGAAGTCGGTCAGGGAGTAGAGGCGCCGATGCTCACCCATGAACCGGATCGACGCCTCGGTGCCCTGGCGCAGGCGGACCAGCGGGTTGGCCGTCGCGTCGATGGCCGACTGTTGCTGCTTTCGCATCGTGAGGCGAGTCCGCTCGATGAGCTCCTTGAAGACCGCTTCCTTGTTCTCGAAGTACCAGTAGAAGAGCCCCTTGGCCACGCCCGCCGATCGCACGATGTCGATGACTCGCGTCTCCGCGTAGCCCCGCTCCGCGAACAGTTCGGCCGCGTGGTCGAGCAGCTGCTGCTTGCGCTCCTGGCCCTGCCGGGTCAGATGGCGATCGCCGTCGTCTTCCTTCACCACCACGCGTCCCCCCAGGTTCGCCGAGTCGAGATCCGACCACGTCTTGACCAGAGGGTCAAGAGCGATCACGAGACGGCTACGCTCCGCGCCATGAGCGACCTCGCGAGCGAGTCGTCGATGCAGGGCGCCGCAACCCGTCCCCAGCGGCTCGAGCACCGCGAGCGGAACCCGAAGTGGAAGCACGCCCCCTTCCGCATCGAGATGTCGGAGTGCATCAACTGCGACACCTGCCTCCGTCACTGCCCGCCGCAGTTCGGCGCCATCTTCAACCACGGCATCGACGTGATCATCATCCCGGAGCTCTGCTCGGGCTGCAAGAAGTGCCTGCCTCCTGTGTGCCCGGTCGACTGCATCTACGAGGACCCCGACTGGAAGCCGGCAAGCGAGGACTGGTGGTCCGAGCCGCTCGAGAACGAGGACCCGTACACGTGATGAGCCTGCGAATCGGCCCGCCGGCCCAGAGGCAGTGACGGTGCCCGCTGCCGTGATGGAAGGGGCGGAGCCGTTCTCGGCCGCCGGTTCGAACGGCCAGGGCGTGCTGGTGTGCCACGGCTTCACGGGCAACCCGCAGTCGATGCGGCCGCTGGCCTCGGCCCTTGCTGCGGCCGGGTACTCGGTCGAGCTGCCGCTGTGGCCGGGCCACGGCACCACGATCGAGGACATGCTCGAGACGGGATGGGCGGACTGGTCGGGCGCCGCAGAGATCGCCTACTCCGAGCTCGAGAGCCGCTGCGACAAGGTCGTCGTCGCCGGCCTGTCCATGGGCGGGACGATCGCCACGTGGCTGGCGTCGCGCCACCCGGAGATCGCCGGACTCATCGCCATCAACGCCGCCGTCGAGCCGCCCGGTGAGGCGTTCTTCGATCTCCTCCGCCAGGCGCTCGAGCAGGGCACGACCGTGATGCCGGCGATCGGGAACGACGTCGCCGACCCGTCGCAGAAGGAGCTCGCTTACGAGGGGATGCCGGTGGCGCCTCTGCTCACGATGATGGAGGCGCAGGCCGACCTCGACGCCCGCATCGGCGACATCCGCTGCCCGACGCTGATCTTCACGAGCCGCAACGACCACGTGGTGCCGCCGTCGAACAGCGACCACCTGGCCGCGCACGTGAACGGCCCGGTCGAGCGGGTCTTCCTCGAGCGGTCCTTCCACGTCGCCACCATCGACTACGACCGTGACGACATCGCCTCGCGGTCGGTCGAGTTCGCGAACAAGGTGACCGCTTAGGCTTCGGGGCCTCATGGCCACCGAGAAGATCACCCCCGACGACGTCCGCCACGTCGCCAAGCTCGCCCGCTTGGACGTGACCGACGAGGAGGTCGCGCTGTTCGCGGGACAGCTGGCGGCCGTGCTGGAGCACGCCGAAGACGTGGAGGCGCTCGACACCGCCGGTGTCCCCCCGACGGCCCATCCGCTCCCGCTCGTCAACGTGTTGCGCGACGACGTTCCCCGCGACGGCGTCGACCGCGACGAGGTCCTGGCCATGGCCCCGGCTTCCGAGGGCAACCGCTTCCGCGTCCCCCGGATCCTGTGATGTCGGTCTCGCTCTGCGCCCTGATGATGGTTCGCTCCGCAGAGATGCCGCTCCGCTCACGTGCCGGGCTGCTCGCCGGCGCTCCCGACGCCGGCCTCTCGACCGTCCGAGTGGTTCGTTGAGCGCGCTCGAGATCGCGGCGGCGGTGCGTCGGGGAGACCGGACGGCTCGGTCGGTCGTGGACGAGCACCTCGCGGCGATCGAGGCGCGCGAGGGCGAGATCCACGCCTTCAACCTCGTGCTGGCCGACGAGGCGCGCGCCGAAGCGGAGGAGCTCGACCGGCGCATCGCCGCGGGCGAGGACCCGGGCCCGTTGGCGGGCGTGGCCGTCGCCCTCAAGGACAACTTGTGCACCCGCGGCATCCCGACGACGTGTTCGTCCCGGATCCTGGAGGGATGGCGTCCTCCGTACTCCGCCACCGTCGTCGAGCGGCTTCGCGCCGCCGGCGCCATCCCCATCGGCAAGACGAACCTCGACGAGTTCGCCATGGGCTCGTCCACCGAGAACAGCGCCTTCGGTCCGACGAGGAACCCGCACGACGTCACGCGGGTGCCGGG
>DATLED010000006.1:0-20194 GCA_035525495.1 Acidimicrobiales bacterium
CGTGTGAAGCCGCTCACTAGGCTCCCGCCCCGATGTCGGACTTCCTCCGGAGCTACCTGACGGTGGCGATCCTCGGGGGTGCCAGCTTGGTGCTCGTCAGCGTGATGTTGGGCGCTGGCAGCCTGATCCGGCCCCGCCGACCGCAGCCTCAGAAGTACATAGCGTACGAAAGCGGTGTCGATCCCGTCGGAACGGGCTGGTCGCAGAGCCAGATCCGGTACTACGTCTTCGCCCTGCTCTTCGTGCTGTTCGACGTGGAAGCCGTCTTCATCTTCCCGTGGGCCGTCCAGCTCGAGCAGCTGGCGGTCTTCGGACTCGTCGAGATGATCGTGTTCATCGTCATCCTCGCTCTCGGGCTCGTCTACGCCTGGCGAAAGGGAGTCCTCCGGTGGGTCTAGTCGAGAGCGGCAAGGTCCCCAAGCCTCTGACCTGGCTGTTGAACTACGGCCGCAAGTACTCCCTGTGGGTGTACCAGTGGGGCCTGGCCTGTTGCGCCATCGAGATGGGCGCCGCCTTCGGGTCCCCGCGCTACGACGTGATGCGCCTCGGGGTCATCCCGCTCCCCGCGAGCGCCCGCCAGGCCGACCTCGTCGTCATCTCCGGGACGGTCACGGACAAGATGGCGCCGCCGATCCGTCGCCTCTGGGAGCAGATGCCGGACCCCAAGTACGTGATCTCGATGGGTTCGTGCGCGAACTGCGGCGGCCCGTACTGGGACAGCTACTCCGTGACCAAGGGCGTCGACCAGATCATCCCGGTCGACGTCTATGTGCCCGGCTGCCCGCCCCGCCCCGAGGCCCTGCTCGAGGGGATCGTCCTGCTGCAGCAGATGATCCAGCAGGAGAACATGACGGACCGCTGGCTCGGTGGGGAGCCGGGCGTGGGCGGCGGTCGCAGCGAGCCCCTCGTCGTCGGCGGTGGACCGATCTCATGACCGACCCGGGCGCGCCGGAGAACCCGGCGCCGGAGGAGACCTCCACGCCCGCCGACGAGCGGCCCACCGAAGACCTGGCGTCCGAGCCTGCCGGCGCGACCGGGGACGACGTCCCGGACGCCGCGCCCGCCACCGCCCCCGAGGGGGCGGCTGCCGACGAGGCCTCAGCCGCGGCCGCCGGGGCCGGTGCCCCGACGCAGGCCGGCGCCGAGCCCGCTGCCGAAGAGCCCACTGCCGCGGAGCCGGCGGCAGAGCCCGAGCCGGCGCCCCGGGAGCCCGATCCGCTGCGTGACCCGGTCGCCGAGGAGATCGCCGCCGCCCTCGGCGACGATGTCCTGGGCCGCGACGTCCTCAAGGGTGACCTCACCGTCCGGGTCGCCAACGTCGCATGGCGTCGCGCCGCCGAGTGGTGCAAGTCCAAGGGCTTCACCTACTTCTGCTTCCTCTCCGGCATCGACTGGCTCCCGAGCCCCGACGCCGCCAGCCGCTACGAGAACACGTACGCGCCCGACAGCGACGACGCGGCAGCCGCCGCGGAGATCACCACCGGCTACGCCGGCGGCGACACCCGGTTCCAGGTGCTGCTTCGGCTCTACGACGTCGACCGCAAGTTCGGCATCACCCTCAAGGCCGACCTCGACGACGCCAACCCGTCCGTCGAGTCGATCACCCAGGTCTTCCGGGGCGCCGACTGGCACGAGCGGGAGGCGTGGGAGATGTTCGGCTTCGACTTCCCCGGCCATCCCGGCCTGCGTCACCTGTACCTGCCTGGTGAGTTCGAGGGCTTCCCGTTGCGCAAGGACTTCCCGCTGCTGGCCCGGGCCGTGAAGCCGTGGCCCGGACTCGTGGACAAGGAGCCCGTGCCCGGCGAGGACGAAGAAGAGGAGGCGACCGCAGCCACATGACCGCCATCACCGAGCACCAGCAGCAGGCCTACATCGCCGGACAGGCGGCCGACGCGCGACTCCGCTTCGAGCTCGAGACCGAGGGCATGACCCTCAACATCGGGCCGCAGCACCCCGCGACCCACGGGACGCTCCGGATCATCGTGCGCCTCGACGGCGAACAGGTCGTGTGGGCCGATCCGGTCCCCGGCTACATGCACCGCGGCTACGAGAAGCTCTGCGAGGTCCGCAAGTACCAACAGGTCACGACGCTCGTCAACCGCATCGACTGGCTCGGCAGCTTCTGCAACGAGGTGCCGTTCATCCTCGCCGCCGAGTCGCTCTACGACGTCGAGGCGCCGCCGCGGGCCCAGTGGATCCGCACGATCCTCTTCGAGCTCGGCCGCATCGCCAACGTCAGCCTGTTCCTCGGCGACATGGGCGTGCAGCTCGGCGCCATCACGCCGGTGTTCTTCGCCTTCCGCGACCGCGAGCACGTCCTCAACCTCATCGAGGCGGCCACGGGCGGACGTTTCCACCCGAACTACGACCGCGTCGGTGGCCTCAAGGAGGATCTGCCGAAGGGCTGGGTCGACGAGTGCCGCTCCGCGATGGACGGGATCGAGACGTTCTGCGACGAGATGGAGACGTTGCTCATGGGCAACGAGATCTTCGCCGAGCGCTGCCGTGGCATCGGCGTCATCCCCCGCCACATCGCCCTCGACTACGGGCTCTCGGGAGCCAACGCCCGCGCCAGCGGCATCGACTGGGATCTCCGTCGCGACGCGCCGAGCCCCCTGGCGTGGAAGGAGCTGGACTGGAAGGTCTGGACCCATCCCGACGGGGATTCCTACGCCCGGTACTGGGTGCGTCTCCAGGAGACGCGGGAGGCGGCGAAGATCGTCCGCCAGCTCTGCGACGGCCTGCCGTCCGGACCGGTCATGGCCAAGATGCCGGCCCGCCTCCGCGTGCCGAAGGGCGAGGCCTGGGTGGCGACCGAGAACCCGCTCGGCGAGATGGGCTACTACGTCGTCAGCGACGGCGGCCCCAGCGGTCCGTTCCGCTGCAAGATCCGGACGCCGAGCTTCAACAACATCTCGATCGTGCCGTGGTTGCTCCGTGGCGTGTACGTCCCCGACGTCATCACGATCCTCGCGAGCCTCTACTTCATCCTCGGGGACATCGATCGTTAGATGAACTCGTTGCTCGCCCTCAGCTACCCCGTCGAGACCGGCATCAAGATGGGTGTCGTCCTCGGCGTCATCCCCGTCGGGGCGATGATCTTCGGGTACGTCTTCCTCTTCAAGATGATGGCCCACATGCAGAGCCGTCTCGGCCCCATGGAGGCCGGACCGCACGGTTCGCTGCAAGTGATCATGGAAGGCGTGAAGTTCCTCCAGAAGGAGGACCTCATGCCGGCCAACGCGGACTCGCCGGTGTTCAAGATGGCCCCGATGATCGCCATCATGTCGACGTTCCTGATCTACGCGGTCATCCCGGTCGGACCCGACCTCGTGATCTCGAACCTCGATGTGGGAATCTTCTACGCCCTCGCCGTCGGATCGCTCTCGGTCCTCGGTGTCCTCATGGCCGGATGGGCGAGTGCGAACAAGTACTCGCTCCTCGGCGCCCTGCGCGCCGCCGGGCAGCTCATCGCCTACGAGCTTCCGCTCGTGCTCGCCGTCGTCGGCGTCGTCATCCAGGCGGGGACGATGAACCTCGGCGGGATCGTCGATGCGCAACGGACGGGCGAGATCTTCGGCTTCGGTGGCCTGGGCAACCCGTTCATCCTCACGCAGTTCTTCGGTTTCCTGATCTTCCTCGTGGCCGCCCAGGCGGAGCTCACGCAGGCGCCCTTCGACATGCCCGTCGCCGAGTCCGAGCTCGTCGCCGGCTACATGACCGAGTACAGCGGCTTCCGCTTCCTGCTGTTCTTCGGCATCGCCGAGCCGGCGACGGCCTTCGGGCTCTCGGCCATCGCGGCGACGCTGTTTCTCGGCGGCTGGTCGGCCCCGGGCCTCGGCGACGACATGACGGCCAACGTGCTCGGGCCGCTCGTCCTCGGCGCCAAGATCATGCTCGTCGCCTTCTTCATCTTCTGGTTCCGGTTCACGTACCCCCGTCTCCGCGAGGACCAGCTGCAGACGTTCGCCTGGAAGTACCTCATCCCCCTCTCGCTGGTGAACATCACCGCGACCGCCGTCCTCAAGGTGGTTTTCTGATGCCGAAGCCGCAGCTGCCCGGCCTGATCAAGGGCCTCGGTGTCACCCTCGGCACGATGCTCCGCCCGGCGGTGACCGTGCAGTACCCGCACGTCAAGGAGGCCCCGCCGACGCGGGCCCGCGGCGTCATCGCCCTCCTCGAGGACAACTGCACCGTATGCATGCTGTGCGCCCGGGAGTGCCCCGACTGGTGCATCTACATCGAGGGCCACAACGACAAGGCGCCGCCGCGGCGCGAGGGCGGCAAGCCCCGCACGGTCAACATCCTCGACCGCTTCGACATCGACTACAGCCTTTGCATGTACTGCGGGATCTGCGTCGAGGTGTGCCCGTTCGACGCCCTCTTCTGGAGCCCCGAGTACGAGTACTCGGAGCTGAAGATCGCCGACCTCTTGCACGACAAGCGCCGGCTGGGCGAGTGGTTCGAGACCGTCCCCGAGCCGCCCGCCTTCGAGGCCGGCGCCGAGGTCAAGACCAAGAAGTACGCCAGCCCTGTCGCCGCCCGGGACAAGAACAAGTAGACGGATGCTGGCTCAGAACATCACCTTCGGGATCCTCGCCGCCGTCATCGCCGTGTCGGCCATCCGAGTGGTCACGACGAAGAACGTCGTCCACGCCGCGCTCTACCTCGTGCTCGTCCTCTCGGGCGTCGCCGGGATCTTCATCCTGCTGGCGGCGGAGTTCCTCGCCATCGTCCAGGTGCTCGTCTACATCGGCGCCATCGTCGTGCTGTTCCTCTTCGGCATCATGTTGACGAGGGCGCCCATCGGGCGATCGAACGAGCTCGACAACGACCAGCGGTGGGCCGGGGCGCTCGTCGGCGTCGGCCTGTTCGGACTGCTTGCCGCCATCCTCCGCGACGCCTTCACCGACACGAAGATCGAGCCCGCACAGGTCGGCCGCACGGGCGACATCGGGCTGGCGATCTTCCAGAACTACGTCATCCCGTTCGAGGTCATCTCCGTCCTGCTCCTCGCAGCCTTGGTCGGCGCCGTCGTCATCGCGAGAAGGGAGTAAAGGGGATGTATCTGATGCAGTTCCTCCTGCTTGCCGCGTTCCTGTTCTGCGTCGGCGTCTACGGCGTCCTCGCCCGGAAGAACGCCGTCCTGGTACTCATGTCCGTCGAGCTGATCCTCAACTCGGTCAACATCAACCTGATCGCCCTCGGCGTCTACCGCGGCGCCGACCAAGCGGTCATCGGGCAGGTCTTCGCGCTTTTCGTCATCGCCGTCGCCGCCGCCGAGGTCGGCATCGGCCTGGCCATCGTCCTGCTCATCTACCGCAACCGCGCCGACATCGACCTCACCCAGGTCGACCTGATGAAGGGCTGAGGGCGGTCGCGATGCTCGAGAACATCTGGCTCATCCCCGCGGTAACGGCCGCCTCGTTCTTCCTCATCCTGTTCTTCGGAAAGAAGGAGCCGAACAAGGGCGCCACCATCGGGGTGCTCGCCCTCGGGCTGGCCTTCGCCTTCTCGTCGATCGCCGCCTTCCAATGGATCAGCCGGCCCGCCGACATGGAGGTGAGCCCGGCGCACCGCGTCGCGACCGCTGAGTCCGACGAGGGTGCGGGCTCCGCCACGGACGCCGCCGACGAGGAGCACGCCACGGCCGAGTCCGAGGGCGGCGAGGAGCACCATGCGGAGCCGATCCGCCGGCCGGTCGAGCGCCGGTGGGAGTGGTTCAACAACGGCCAGATCAAGGTGTCGGCCGGTACCACCGCAGATGGCCTGGCAGTCGCCCTCTGCTTCGTCGTCAGCCTGATCTCCCTGCTCGTGCACATCTTCTCCTTCAGCTACGTGCACGGCGACTCGCGCTTCACCCACTACTACGCCGCACTCAGCCTGTTCACCACGGGCATGTTCGTGCTCGTCACCTCGAGCAACACGCTGCAGGCGCTTTTCGGCTGGGAGCTGATGGGGCTCTGCTCGTTCATGCTCATCGGCCACTGGTGGGATCGCGATGGCAACAAGAACTCCAACGCCGCGCTGAAGGCCTTCTTCACGACCCGCACCGGTGACGTCGGCCTGCTCGTCGGCATCTCGATCCTGTTCTTCGCCGCCGGCGAGACGTTCGACATCCAGAGGATCAACGACGCCGCACTGGGCGGACACCTCCCCCACGGCGTCTTGTTGGCCGCGGCCGCCGCCCTCCTCGTCGCCGTCATCGGCAAGAGCGCGCAGTTCCCGCTCCACACCTGGCTTCCTGACGCCATGGCCGGCCCAACCCCCGTCAGCGCGCTGATCCACGCGGCCACGATGGTCGTTGCCGGCGTCTACCTCCTGGCGAGGCTCTACGGCGTCTTCTGGGAGGCGTTCGACATCGGCGGCGGAGGGATCAACCCCGTTGCTGTCGTCGGCGGTACCACGATCCTGATCGCCGCCGCGCTCGCCTTCGTGCAGCGCGACATCAAGAAGGTCCTCGCCTATTCGACCGTGAGCCAGCTCGGCTACATGGTGATGGCCCTCGGGGTCGGAGCCTGGACGGCCGGCATCTTCCATCTCTTCACGCACGCCTTCTTCAAGGCCTGCCTCTTCTTGGGCGCAGGCAGTGTGAGCCACTCCGGCTCACACCACTCGTTCGACATGATCGACGACATGGGTGGACTCAAGGACAAGATGCCCTGGACGTTCCGGACGTTCCTCGTCGCCACGGCGGCGTTGTCCGGGTTCCCGTTGCTCGCCGGCTTCTGGTCCAAGGACGAGATCCTCCTCGGCGCGGGAGAGAACGGCTACCGCTACTTCCAGCTCATCGGCATGCTCGGCGCGGCGATGACCGCGGCGTACATGACCCGCTGCGTCTACCTCACCTTCTTCGGTGAACCCCGAGGCGCTGCGGCCCATCACCACCCGCACGAGTCCCCACCGCTGATCGTGGTGCCGCTGCAGATCCTGGCGTTCATGTCGGTCGTCGTCGGGTTTCTGAACTTCCCGGGTCTCGATCTGTTCACGGAGTGGACGACCAACGCCACCGTGCTCACTGCGGGCATCGCTCATCACGAGTTCGACCTCGTCCTCGCGGTGGTCTCGACGCTCATCGCAGGCGGTGGCTTCTCCCTGGCCTCCGTGTACTGGTTCCGTGGCGTGCGGTTCCCGATCACGGCCGAGGGCGCCGGCAAGCCCGTCTACAAGTTGCTCTCGAACAAGTACTACCTCGACGACCTCTACGAAGGCGTCGTCGTCAGGGGGATCCGCGAGCCGATCTCGAACGGCGCGTACTGGATCAACCAGCATGTGATCGACGGCGTCGTCAACGGCGTCGGCGTCGCCGCCCGAGGCCTCGCCCGGTTCGTCTACGAGATCATCGACCAGAAGGGCGTCGACGGCCTCGTCAACGGCGCCGGCCTCTCCGCCGAGGGGTCCGGCAACCTCCTCCGCCACATCCAGACCGGCCGCGTGCAGCAGTACGCAGCCCTCATGCTCGGTGCCGTCGGCGTGTTTGCTGTCGCCCTGGTACTTCTCTAGCGATCGAGAAAATGCGACCTGTTCGAAGGAAGTCGAGCCCGTTCATGCGAGTACTCGCCGCTAGTCAGCAGTCGACATACACCGCCATCGCACGTGATGCGGTCGCGCCCCGAGGCATGAACGGGCTCGACTTCCTCCTCACGTCGCATTTTCTCGAACGCTAAAAGGAATCGACCTCACATGAACTGGTTCGACGATTGGGCCCTCACGCTGGCGGTGTTCCTGCCGATGGTGGGCGTCGCCGTCATCGCTCTCATCCCGAGGGCGAACGAGGAGATGCACAAGCTTGTCGCCCTTGCGACGAGCCTCGTGACCCTCGGCGTCGGCGTCGGCATCCTCACCCGCTTCGACTTCGACCACACGAAGGCGGCGCAGTTCGCCGTGAACCGCGGCTGGATCGACGTGATCAACAGCCGCTACCACATCTTCATCGACGGGATCTCGCTGCCGTTGCTGATCCTCTCGATGTTCATCACGGTGCTCTGCATCATCTACTCGTGGGACCACTTCCCCGAGCCCCACAACCCCAAGGCGTTCCTCATCCTCATGCTCGTCCTCGAGACCGGCATGAACGGGACCTTCGTGGCCGAGGACCTCATCCTCTTCTTCGTGTTCTTCGAGCTCGTCCTGCTCCCGATGTACTTCATGATCGGCGTCTGGGGCGGCGCCAACCGTCAGTACGCGTCGATCAAGTTCTTCCTCTACACGCTCTTCGGATCGGCCCTGATGATCCTGAGCTTCCTGGCGCTCTACTTCCTCGCCGGCAACACCTTCGACATCCCGAAGCTCATCGCCAACGGGTCCGCGCTGGAGCACGGCACCCAGGTGCTGATCTTCGCAGGCCTGTTCATGGGCTTCGCCATCAAGGTGCCGATGTTCCCGTTCCACACGTGGCTCCCTGACGCCCACACCGAGGCGCCCACCGTCGGCTCGGTGATCCTGGCCGCAGTCCTGCTGAAGCTCGGCACGTACGGCTTCATCCGCATCGCCCTTCCCGTGCTCCCCGACGGGGCGCGCTCGTGGGCGCCGATCATCGGCGGGCTGGCCGTCATCGGCATCATCTACGGCGCGCTCGGCTGCCTCGCCCAGAAGGACCTCAAGCGGTTGATCGCCTTCTCGTCGGTCGCGCACATGGGCTTCGTCATGCTGGGAATCGCCACCCTCACCGACTACGGCATCAACGCCGCCGTGTTCGGGATGGTCGCCCACGGCCTGATCACCGGCATGCTCTTCTTCCTCGCGGGCTCGATCGGCGAGCGCTTCCACACGAGGGAGATCGCCCGCCTCGGCGGGCTGCTCAAGCAGGCGCCTCACCTCGGGTGGATCCTCGGCTTCTGCGCCTTCGCCTCCCTCGGCCTCCCTGGTCTCGCCGGCTTCTGGGGCGAGTTCCCCGCGATCCTCTCGGCGTACCAGCCGGCCGAGGGTCTTCCCGTGGGCCTCTTTCGCTTCTACATGGTCGTCGCCTCGATCGGAACCGTCCTCGCAGCCGGCTACCTGCTCTGGATGTTCCAGCGGACAGCCTTCGGGTTGCCGAAGGCGGAGTTCGAAGACGCCCACATCCACGATGTGCACGGACCGGAGTGGCTGGCGTGGACGCCGTTGCTCGTCCTCATCCTCGTGTTCGGGATCTTCCCGGGCCTGCTCTTCCAGGTGACCGACGGCGCCGTCCAGTCCGTGACCGCCGCCTTCGCCGACGTGACCGGGAGCTGAGGGCCTCTCGTGGAGTTCACCGCCCCCTACCTCGACTACGCCGCGCTGGCGCCGGAGTTGATCCTCACGGTCGTCCTGGTGATCGTGCTCCTCGTCGATCTGTTCGTCGACGAGACGCAGAAGTACCTGGTCCCCAGCATCGCCGGCTTCGGCGTGCTGGCGTCGATGTTCCCACTCATCTATCTCGCTCTGGAAGGCGACGACGTCCGGTCGATGTTCAGCGGGGCTTACGTGTCCGACAACTTCGCACTCGTGCTCAAAGCGCTGTTCCTGGCGTCGGGCTACGTCGTGCTGTTGATGTCGAACCGCTACATCGAGGAAGGCGACTACTACTCGAGCGAGTTCTACTTCATGCTCTTGTCGTCGCTCCTCGGGATGGTGGTCATGGCGTCCTCGCGCGACCTCATCTCGATCTTCGTCGCCCTGGAGCTCCTCTCGATCCCGGCATACCTGCTCGCCGGTTGGCGCAAGCGCGACCTGAAGTCGAACGAGGCGGCGCTGAAGTACTACCTCCTCGGCGTGCTGTCGACGGGCGTGATGCTCTACGGCATGTCGCTCGTCTTCGGCGCGACCGGCACGACGATCCTCGACGACATCCGCCAGGAGCTCGTCGGGGCCGAGCAGTTCGACGGGATCGTCACCCTCGGCATCCTGTTCATCATCGTGGGCTTCGCCTTCAAGGTCTCCGCGGTGCCGTTCCACTTCTGGGCGCCCGACACCTACGAAGGCGCGCCGACCCCGGTGACCGCGTTCCTGTCGGTCGCCTCCAAGGCTGCCGGCTTCGTCGCCCTCATGGAGCTGATCTACGTCGGATTCCGCGGGCACGCCGACACCTGGGCTCCGATCTTCTGGGTGCTCGCTGCGCTGTCCATGACCGTCGGCAACCTGATCGCCCTGCGCCAGACCAACATCGTCCGGATGCTCGCTTACTCGTCGGTGGCCCAAGCGGGGTACATCCTCATCCCGTTCGCCGTCGCCGGAGACGAGTTCCGGGCTGCGCAGTCCGCGCAGACGGCGACGATCGTCTACCTCCTCATCTACGCCGCCATGAACCTCGGCGCATTCGCCATCGTCCTGGCCGTCGCCCGCAAGACGCGGTCGGGCGAGATCTCGAGCTTCGGCGGGTTGTTCCAGTACGCCCCCGGGCTCACGGTTCTGATGACGATCTTCCTCGCATCGCTCGCCGGTGTGCCGCCCGCGGGCGGGTGGTTCGCCAAGTTCGCCATCTTCCGCGCCGTGCTGGATGCCGGCACCCCGTGGGCCATCGCCCTGGGCATCATCGCCGCCGTGAACTCGGTGATCGCCGCGTTCTACTACTTCAACGTCGCCCGGGAGATGTGGATCTCACCGCCGCCGGACGAGGACCGCGCCCCGATCCGCGTCCCCGCGGCGCTCGGCACCGCACTGGCCATCACCGTCGTCGTCGTGCTCGTCGTCGGCGTGTTCCCCAACGTCTTCGCGCAGCTCGGGGACAGCGCATCCCTGGTCCGGTAGATCCGGGTGCGCGGGGTCCGGTAGATCCGGGTGCGCGGGGTCCGGTAGCCGCTCCGGCAGGGCCAGCGGTGCGGGAACGCATCCGCCGCCTCGGGCCGATCCCGTTCGACCAGTTCCTGGAGCTGGCGCTCTACGACGACGACGGAGGGTTCTACACAGCCGTCGGCGCCGCAGGCGCGGATGATCGCGGTGACTTCCTCACGAGCCCCGAACTCGGTCCGCTCTTCGGCGCCGTGCTGGCGCGGGCGCTCGACGCGTGGTGGGAGGAGCTCGGCGCGCCCGACCCGTTCGTCGTCGTCGAGGCCGCTGCGGGAGTCGGGACGTTGGCCAAGGCGGTGTTGGCGTCGTCACCCGAGTGCGCGCCGGCCCTGCGGTACCTGCTCGTCGAACGGTCGGAGCGGTTGCGGGCGCGGCAACCGACGATGCTGGCCATGGAGCCCGCGGCGACCGTGCTCGGACCGATGGCGCCGTCCGACGAGGACGAGTTCGACGGCCCGCAGGCGCTGCCGGGCGGCGGTCCCCGCGTGGCCTCCCTCGATGCCCTCCCCGTCGGGCCGTTCACGGGCGTCGTCCTCGCCAACGAGCTGCTGGACAACCTCCCGTTCGCGCTCCTCGAGCGGACGACCGAGGGATGGTGCGAGGTCCACATCGGTGAGGCCGACGACGATGGGTTCGTCGAGGTGCTGACGCCCGCCAAGGCCGCCGACGCCGAGCTCGCTGCGCGGCTCGTCCCAGACGCGGCCGTCAGCTCGCGCGTCCCGCTCCAGTCGGTCGCCGTCGACTGGCTACGGACGGCGTTCCGCAGCCTGCACCATGGCCGCGTCGTGGTGATCGACTACGCATCGACCACACCCGAGCTGGCCACCCGACCCCAGGGGGAGTGGCTCCGCACCTATCGCGGCGGGGGCCGCGGCGACGACCCTCTCGCCCGCCCCGGGAGCCAGGACATCACCGTCGAGGTGTGCGTCGACCAGTTGGCACGAATCCAGCCGCCCGCATTGGATCGTCGACAGGCGGAGTTCCTGGCGGCCCACGGCATCGACGTCCTGCGGGACCAAGCTGCCGCCGCGTGGCAGGCGGCGGCCGCACGACCGGACCTCGGGGCTCTCGAGGCGAGGAGCCGCGTCGCCGAGGCCGCCTCCCTCGTCGACCCTTCCGGGCTGGGCGGCTTCCGTGTTCTGGAGTGGCAGGTTCGTTGACCGCTTCTGGGCGGGCTCGACGACCGGTGCGGTTGTCCTGCCCGCCCAGAACCGGTTCGGGAGGCCGGTAGCCTCACGGCCGTGCTTCGCCGGATCTCCACCCTGGTCGCCCTGTTGGTCCTCGTCGCCGCGGCCCTCGTCGTCGTGACCGCCGCGCCGGCGACCGCCGCCGGCGACGACACGGTGCTCGCGTTTGGAGATGCGTCCTTCTCCGGTTCGACGAGCGGCACCGCGCTGTCTCAGCCGATCGTGGGCATCGCCGCGAACCGCGCCGGCAGCGGCTACTGGCTCGTCGCACGCGACGGCGGCATCTTCTCCTATGGCGCGGCGGCGTTCCACGGCTCGACCGGCGACCTGAAGCTGAATCAGCCGATCGTCGGGATCGCCGCCACGCGCTCGGGCAGCGGCTACTGGATGGTCGCGGCCGACGGCGGGATCTTCGCCTTCGGCGACGCGGCATTCCTCGGCAGCTTGGGCGGAACCAAGCTCACCCGTCCCGTGGTCGGGATGGCCACAACCCCCAGCGGCAACGGCTACTGGGTCGTCGCTGCAGACGGCGGCGTGTTCACCTTCGGCGACGCCGCCTTCTTCGGGAGCGCCGCGAACGAGCACCTCGGCCAGCCCATCGCCGGGATGGCCGCCACGCCCGACGGCACCGGGTACTGGCTCGCTGCGGGAGACGGCGTGGTCTACGCGTATGGCAGCGCCGCATGGTTCGGAAATGCCCCGGGCAACGAGACGATCAGCGGTCTGATCACGACGCCCACCGGTAGGGGCTACCGGATGGTCGGGCGCGACGGCGGCGTCTACACGCTCGGCGACGCCTCCTTCGAAGGGTCGGGCTCGGGAGCCTTTCCCGACAGCTTGGTGGCGTTGGGGATCGTGGGGACACCGACGGGGCGCGGCTACTGGATCGCCACCGGTGAGGCGCAGGGGCAGAGCGGAACCCTCCAACGTCGCCTGGATTCCCTCGGGTACTGGGTGCCGACGAATGCAAGTGGGCCGGGGACGCTGACGACCCAGGCGCTCTACGCGCTGCAGAAGTCGGCCGGCATCCCTCGCACCGGGACCTTCGACACGGCGACGCAGCGAGCGGTCGACGACGGCGTCCTGCCACGGCCGCGAAGCACCACCGGCTACATCGCCGAAGTCGACAAGTCGAGGCAGATCCTCATGCTCGTGAGCAATGGTCGCGTCGTGCGGGTCTTCAACGTGTCGACCGGCAACGGCGCCCGTTACCGCTCCGGCAGCGGGTACGCGATCGCCAGCACGCCCGAGGGTGTCTTCTCGGTGCAGCGACAGATCAACGGGACCCGCATCTCGGAGCTCGGCGAGCTCTATCGGCCGAAGTACTTCACCGGGGGCTACGCCATCCATGGATCGCCGAGCATCCCTCCGTACCCGGCCTCGCACGGCTGCATCCGCGTCTCGAACGGCGCCATCAACTTCCTCTGGGACAGCGGCTCGTTGCCGATCGGCACGCCGGTTCACGTGTACGCATGACCGAGGTCCTGGGGGTCATCACCGGCACGAAGGTCCAGCAGGTCTCGGGCGAGACCGTGGTGAGGCACCATCGCTAGCATCGCCGGCTATGGCTGAGCCCACGATCGAGGCGTACTACCTGGAGGACCGGACGTTCCCCCCGCCGCCGCAGTTCGCGGCCGACGCCCTCGTCAACGACCGCTCGCTCTATGAGCAGGCGGAGGCAGATCCGAAGGCGTTCTGGGCCGAACAGGCGGCCGCGCTGGAGTGGTTCACACCATGGTCGTCGGTGTGCGAGTGGAAGCTCCCGTTCGCCGAGTGGTTCGTCGGCGGCACGCTCAACGTCAGCGTCAACTGTCTGGACCGCCACGTCGCCGCTGGCAACGGCGAGCGAGTCGCCTTCCACTGGGAGGGCGAGCCCGGCGACACGCGCACGATCACCTACGCCGAACTCCTCGACGAGACGCAGCGGTTCGCCAACGTGCTGAAGTCCCTCGGCGTCGAGCGCGGCGATCGGGTCAACATCTACCTCCCGATGATCCCGGAGGCGATCGTGGCCATGCTGGCGTGCACCCGCATCGGCGCGCCCCACAGCGTCGTCTTCGGCGGGTTCAGTGCCGAGGCGCTGAGAGACCGCATCATCGACGCCGAGGCCAAGGTCCTCATCACGGCCGACGGCGGCTATCGCCGCGGTGCCGTCAGCCCGCTGAAGCCGAACGCCGACGCGGCCGTCGCCGAGGCCCCGTCGATCGAGCACGTGGTCGTCGTTCAGCGGACGAACAACGACGTGGACATGACCGACGGCCGCGATCACTGGTACCACGAGCTGCTGGCCGCCGCCGACAGGTCGTGCGAGCCCGAGCGCATGCAGGCCGAGGACCTCCTCTACCTGTTGTACACCTCGGGAACCACCGGCAAGCCGAAGGGCATCATGCACACGACCGGCGGCTACCTCACACAGGTCGCGTTCACCCACAAGTACGTGTTCGACCTCCACCCCGAGACGGACGTCTACTGGTGCACCGCGGACATCGGCTGGGTGACCGGTCACAGCTACATCGTCTACGGGCCACTCGCGAACGGCGCCACCAGCGTGATCTACGAGGGCACGCCCGACACGCCGGACAAGGATCGCTTCTGGGACATCGCCGAGCGCTACGGAGTGACCCTCTTCTACACGGCGCCCACCGCCATCCGGACGTTCATGAAGTGGGGCACCGATTTCCCCGCCAAGCACGACCTCTCCAGGCTCCGCCTCCTCGGCAGCGTCGGCGAGCCCATCAACCCCGAAGCGTGGATGTGGTACCAGGAGCACATCGGCGGCGGCCGTTGCCCGATCGTCGACACGTGGTGGCAGACCGAGACCGGCGCCATTCTCATCGCACCGCTGCCGGGCGTCACCACGACGAAGCCAGGCAGCGCGACCCACCCCCTTCCGGGCATCGGCGCGGAGCTGGTCGACGAGACCGGCACGAAGGTGGTGGTTGGCGGCGGCTACTTGACACTGACCCAGCCCTGGCCGTCGATGCTGCGCGGCATCTACGGCGATCCCGACCGTTACCGGGAGACGTACTGGAGTCGCTTCGGCGACCGCTACTTCGCGGGAGACGGCGCCAAGCTCGACGACGACGGCTACCTCTGGCTGCTCGGTCGCGTCGACGACGTCATGAACGTGTCGGGTCACCGCGTGTCCACCACGGAGGTCGAGTCTGCGCTCGTCGACCACCCGACGGTCGCCGAGGCGGCCGTCGTCGGTGCCAAGGATGACACCACCGGCCAAGCGATCATCGCCTACGTCACGCTGAAGGGCGGCCACGAGCCGAGCGACGAGCACGGCCAGCTGTTGCGCCGGCACGTCGCCACCAAGATCGGTGCCATCGCGCGGCCGAAGACGATCGTGTTCACCGACGACCTGCCGAAGACCCGCAGCGGCAAGATCATGCGTCGCCTCCTGCGTGACGTCGCCGAGGGACGCGCGCTCGGCGACACGACGACGCTGGCCGACGCTTCCGTCGTCGAGGAGATCAAGCGCCGGGCGGCGGAGACGCCGACGGAGGAGTGAGCCTCTCGATCCCTGACAACTGGCGCTGGCGAGCGGGTCCCGTCGAGGCGGGCCAGGCGGTCGTGTTCGACATCGACGGCGTACTGTCCGACGCCGCCGGCCGCCAGCACTTCATCGAGGGCGGCGGCGGGCGGCGCAAGGACTGGGACGCGTTCTTCGAGGCGTGCGGAAACGACCCCCTGATCGAAGAGGTCGGCCGCTTGCTCGGTCTTCTCGACGACGGCCTCCAGATCCTGTTGCTCACGGGTCGGCCGATCTGGGTGCAGGCGCAGACGCTGGCATGGCTCGCGCACTACGACCTCCGATGGGACGTCCTCGTCATGCGCGACTACGGCGACTACATGGCGGCGCGCGAGTTCAAGCGATGGACGATCGCGGACTTTCGCCGCTACGGGTTCGACCTCCGTCTCGCCTTCGAGGACGACCCCCGCAACCGCGACATGTTCCGCCACGAGGGGATCCCGTGCGTCTACATCCACAGTGGCTACTTCGACCGGTAGGGGGAGCCGTGCCGGCATCCTGGTGTTCGCCCTCCGGGAAGGTGAAACGCTGCTCACCGCTCAGAGCGCGTCACGCTGCGCCGATCAGAAGGTCGTACGATCGTCGGGCAACCTGGAGCGGGCCGGTGGCAGGCAGGAAGTGGGTGCGGTGCGGGCACGTCGAGTGACGCTGGCAGGAGCGCTCGTGGTGACGGCGCTCGTCCTCGGCGCGTGCGGAGGACCCAGCCAGTCCTCCGCGGGTGTCGGAAGCGGTCAGCACCGACGAGTCCTCGTCGACTACAAGAACGATCGGTTTCCGGCGTCCTTCCTCTCCTTCTTCCCGAAGCGTGTCAAGGTGCATGCCGGGGACACCGTGGAGTTCCGCCAGTTCTGGTCCGGTGAGCCGCACACCGTGACGATGGGGACCGCGGTCGACGAGTTCGGCAAGCCCTTCTGGGACATCATCGACCCCCTGTTCGCGGGCAAGAAGGTCGATGTGCCCGAGGAGGAACCCGAGGCCGACGAGTTCTTCGAGAAGCTCCCGTTCCTCGCCGAAGAGGAGACGTTGCAACCCATCCAGTCGGCGGCCCAGCCCTGTTACCTCGACGACACGACCCCGGATCTCTCCGACTCGTCGAAACCCTGTCCGAAGCGTGAGCAGCCGGCGTTCAACGGCCGCCAGCGCTACTACAACTCCGGCTTCATCCCCTTCCAGGGAGCGAAGGGCAACACCTTCGAACTGCCGCTCTCCGACGACATCGCGCCAGGCACGTACCACTACTACTGCAACTGGCACTTCGTGGCGATGAGTGGGGTCGTCGAGGTCGTGCCCGCTTCCACGGCACTCCCCACACAGGCGAACGTCAACCGCAAGGCGCGAGAAGAGGTCGAGGCTGACGTCGAGGTGTTGCAGAAGGCGATCGATGCAGTGGGTGCCGGACGGCATGCGTCCGGACCGATGGTCGGGGTACCTCTCACCGAGGCGCAACAGGAGCAGCTCCCCCTCTTTCATGCCGGCGTGGACGAGTTCATCCCCTCGACGGTGCAGGCAACGGTCGGCAAGAAGGTCACATGGTCCCTCGTCGGCGGCCACACCATCTCGTTCAACGTGCCCAGGTACTTTCCTGTCTTCGAGGTCAAGAAGGACGGCACCGTGACCGTCGACCGTCGTGCCTTCGAGGCGGTGAAGTTCCCGAAGCCTGATCGTCCCGAGGCGGAGGACGAAGGCGACGACGGCCCTCGGCCAGCGCCGGTCACGGTCGACGGCGGGGAGTTCGACGGCGGTGGCGGGTTCCACTCCACGGGCATCGACTACAACGACGGCGACACGTTCTCGCTGACGTTCACCAAGCCCGGCACCTACCTCTTCGCGTGCGTCATCCATCCGGCGATGGTCGGAAAGGTGGTCGTCAAATAACGACGGTCGCCGACCCCCGCAGCCCTGCTGGCGTTCCTGAGGGATCGTCGGTCCCGCCGCGTCCGTCGTCGCACGGGGACCGCGCCCCGCGGCCCTTCCGGTGGGGCCGACCGATCGCCAACTTCTCCTTTCTGACGTTCTTCGCGGTGTACTTCGCGTTCTCCGTCGGTGTCCTCAGCCTCGGGGCTGCCGCCTTCCTCGCATCCCGGTCGCCGGGCTTCCACGACCAGCTCCACATCTGGAGCCTCGACGAGACGACGACCGGCCGCCTCGCCCTCCGTGTCGCCGATACCAGCCATCGCGTCGAATCGCTCCCGTCCTTCGTCCTCGACTACGTGTTCAGCGTCTTCAACCTGGCGCTCGCCGCCTTCCTGATCTATCTGCGTCGCAACGAGCGCACCGCGCGCCTTCTCTGCCTCGCCATGGTCGGCACCGCTGGCGTGTTCAACCTCCAGGCCCACGGGGTCTACGAGATCCTCCCGGCGACGACGTTCGAATCCGTGACCCACGACGGGTTCCACCTCCTCGCCGCCGTCGCCTACCTGCTCGCGTTGCTGCTGTTCCCCGACGGGCGAATGGTGCCGCGGTGGTCGATCCCGAAGACAGTCGCGCTCTACGCCGGCGCCATCGGCGCGGCGGTGCCCATCGCCTTCCTGGCGCCTGGAGGCAGCCGCTCCGTCAGCCTGATCGTCACCTTCGGCGTCCTCACTCCGATGGTCGGGGTGGGCAGCCAGCTCTATCGCTACCGCCGGTCGCCGGACGCCACCGAGCGGCAGCAGGCCCGCGTCCTGTTCTGGGCGCTGTCGCCCGCGCTGCTCGTCGGCCTGTTCGCCGTCGTCGTCGCCCTCAGCCACACCGGCGAGGCCGACTTCGAGGGCCGTTCGCTCGTCGTCCTTCCCGTGTCCATCTTCCGGGTGTTCCAGCCCGTGTTCAGCATCATCCCGATCGCGCTCTTCATCGGCATCCTGCGCTACCGGCTCTGGGACATCGACAAGATCATCAGCCGGACGCTCGTGTACTCCGTACTCGCAGGGTTCGTGTCCGCTGTCTACGTCGGCGTCGTCGTCGGGATCGGTGCCCTCTTCGGTGAGGCCCAGACCGAGAACCTCGGGCTGTCCATCCTCGCCACCGGGATCATCGCCGTTGCCTTCCAGCCGGTGAAGGAGCGCGTCCAGCGCTTCGCCAACCGTCTCGTCTACGGCAAGCGGGCGACGCCGTACGAGGTGCTGTCGGAGTTCTCCGAACGGATGGCGGAGACCCCGGCGACGGACGTGCTCGTCGCTCGCATGGCCCGCATCCTCGCCGAGGGGACGGCGGCTCGTCGAGCCGACGTCTGGCTCAGGGTCGGCAACGAGCTGCGACCGGCGTCGTCGTGGCCGTCGGACCTCGCTGCTCCCGACGCACTGCACATCGAAGGCCCCGAGATCCCCTGGATCGACAACGTCACGGCGGCCGTCGCCGTGCGCCACCAGGGCGAGCTGTTCGGCGCGCTCTCGGTCACGAAGCCCGCGAACGAATCCCTCACGCCGACAGAGGAGAAGCTCCTGGCCGACCTCGGTCGTCAGGCCGGTCTCGTCCTCCGAAACGTGCAGCTGACGGCCGACCTGCTGGCCCGTCTCACCGAGCTACGGGCGTCGCGTCAGCGGCTCATCGCCGCGCAGGACGAGACCCGTCGCCGGCTCGAGCGCAACCTTCACGACGGTGCGCAGCAACAGCTCGTCGCGTTGAAGGTCGGGCTGTCGCTGGCGGAAGGCATGGCCGAGGACCTCGGCGAGGAGGGCCAAGGGCTCTTGG
Source organism: Acidimicrobiales bacterium (assembly GCA_035525495.1). Lineage (GTDB taxonomy): Bacteria > Actinomycetota > Acidimicrobiia > Acidimicrobiales > CADCTF01 > DATLED01. Next base: position 19,141 of record DATLED010000006.1, read on the forward strand.
ACATGCTCGGCAGCCTCAAGGCCCAGATGGGGGAGGCGCTCGAGAACCTGCGGGACCTGGCGCGCGGCATCTACCCTCCGCTACTGGCGGCCGAGGGCCTTCCCGCGGCGCTGGCCTCGCAGGCCCGTAAGGCCGCCGTACCCGTCGACGTGCAGGCTCGGGACATCGGCCGCTACGACCAGGACGCCGAGGCTGCCGTCTACTTCTGCGTGCTCGAGGCGCTGCAGAACATCTCGAAGTACGCCGAGGCCCATGCCGTGTTGATCCGGCTCCATGAGGAGGACGACGTCCTGCGCTTCGAGGTGCGCGACGACGGCAGGGGCTTCGACCTCGCCACGACGCCGACGGGAGCCGGGTGCCACAACATGTCCGATCGCCTCGAGGCCCTCGACGGCTGCCTCGAGATCCACTCCACGCCCGGCGACGGCACCGCCGTCATCGGCACGTTGCCGGTCACCCGGCGGGTCGCTTCCTAGTCCCGGAAGTTCTGGAACTGCAGGGGGATGCCGAAGTCAGCTTCCTTCAGCGCCGAGATCACGCCCTGGAGGTCGTCGCGCTTCTTTCCGGTGACCCGGACCTGCTCGCCCTGCGTCTGGGACTGGATGCCCTTGAGGTTGAGCTCTTTGATCTTCTTGTTGATCGCCTTGGCGTTGTCCGACGAGATGCCCGCCTTGAGGGTGAGGACCTGACGGACGGTCCCCTTGGCGGCGTCCTCGACCTTGCCGTGGTCGAGCGACTTCAGGCTGACCTGGCGCCGGACCATCTTCTCCTCGATGACCTGCACGAGCGCCTTCATCCGGTCCTCGCTGGACGACGCCAGCTTGATCTCCTGGCCGTTCAGCTCCACCGAAGACCCGGTGTCCTTGAAGTCGAATCGGGTCGCGACCTCACGCTGGGCCTGGTCCACGGCGTTGCGGACCTCCTGCATGTCCACCTCGGAGACGACGTCGAAGCTCGGCATGGTCTGAGGCTATCCTCGGCGCTTCCCAGGGTCGGTGCCCGAGTGGCCAAAGGGAGCAGACTGTAAATCTGCCGGCTCAGCCTTCGATGGTTC
>DATLED010000021.1:0-11766 GCA_035525495.1 Acidimicrobiales bacterium
CGGGACGGGCGTCGCCCCGCTCGGCGCGAAGGTCCGCGAGGTCGGGCAGGGTGGCCTTGGCGCCGCGGAGAGCGTCGGACTGCAAGTCCTGGGACTCCGTCAGCAGCCCGGCCAGCGATCGGTCATCGATCCGCAAGGTGAGATCCTTTGTTGGAAGAGTCCGCCCCCGGATCCCCGGGCTCGCCCTACTAACGACACCGACACCACACACGGATGACGAAACCGAGTCAAAACCCGAAAATGGGTTTCGCGATTGCAACTTCCGATACGCGGTACCCTGGGATGTGCCCCTGAGAGGGGACGCCTGGTTTTGACGCAGGGGACACGCAGCCCCCGTCATCGAGGCACGACGCTTCCTCTCCGTCTTGGAAGTGAAGCCATGTCGTCCTCTCGTCTCGCGGCCTCTGCCGCTGCCCTCGCCGGCGTCCTGTTCGTGCTCCTCCCCGGTTCCGCTGGGGCGGCCACCGCCATCGATCTCGGGACGGCGCGCTCGTTCGCCGTCCTCGCCGGAAGTGGGATCACCAACACCGGCGACACCCGGATCACCGGGGACGTCGGGTCCTTCCCGACGGAATCGATGACCGGCTTCGACACGGTGACCCTGATCGGCGTGAACCACGGCGGCGATGCCGTGACCCAGGACGCGAAGAACGCGCTGACGACGGCGTACAACCAGGCGTTCTCGAGCAGTCCCGCGACCAGCGTGGCGACCGAGCTCGGCGGCCGAACGCTGACGCCGGGCGTGTACCACAGCGACACCCTCGGGATCACCGGAATGCTCACCCTCGACCTCCAAGGCGACCCGAACGCGGTGTTCGTGTTCCAGGCGAACAGCACGCTGATCACTGCGTCGGCCAGCTCCGTCGTGGTTCTCGGCGGAACGAGCGCCTGCAACGTCTTCTGGCAGGTCGGCAGCTCGGCCACGTTCGGCGCCGACTCCGAGCTCGTCGGGAACGTGCTCGCAGACACATCGATCTCGGTCGGTGACGGCGCCACGTTCCAGGGACGCCTGCTCGCCCGTGGCGGTGCGGTGACGTTGCAGCACAACACGATCACGGCGACGACGTGCGCGGCTGCAGCCCCGGCGTCCACGGCTGGCGGCTCGACCCTGACGACCCTGACGCCCGCCGCCGACGGTTCGGCGGCCGATGCCGCGGCGGTGTCGGTCCCGGTCACATCGGCAGCGCCGGCCACCCCGGTGACCACGCGGCCGGCGCCCACGACCACGGTGACGACGCCCCGGGCTCCGACCAGTGATGGCACGGCGACGGGAGTCCGCCGCCCAGGGCTGGCGACGACCGGCTCGACGACCCACGCGCTGACGTTCGCCGGCGCGTTCGTCGTCGTCCTCGGCCTCCTCCTCGTCAGGTTCTCGAGACCGCTTCCCGGCCTCCGGCACGCCCTCCCGCGTGCCGGCCGCACCGCCTACAAGGAGTCGACATGCCGCTGAACCCACTCGCGCCGTTCGTGGACGACGAGCTCGTCGCGCTGCGGGCGAAGCAACGTCGCATCCTCGCCGACATCCCGGACTGGGTCGTCGACGGCCTGCTGCACGGGCTTCCCACGACGGAGCTCCCGCTCTCGACGGCGGGAGGTCGGGCCGAGGCGCGGCTACGTGAGCTGGCGCGCGAGGAGATGGTGGGGGCGCACGCCGTCCTCGAGCGTGCCGGCAAGGCGCTCGCCGCCGGTGAGGTCCTCGACGTCGTCCACCAGTGGGTGCAGTCAGCCGGCGGCGACGCTGCGCTCCTCCTCGACGAGATCATGACGACGATGCGCGCGGAGCTCGCAGACATGCCGGGCCCGGACGATGACCTCCGCTCGATGCACAGGATGGTCGTGCTCCTCGACCTCGCCGATCGTGCGTCGACCGACGGCTACCGCGACCCGAGACTCGACGCGGGCCCGACGCCTGGCACCGTCCCACCGGACTGAGGCGGCTGGTGCGCCCCCCACCTCGGCGCCAGGAGCCCGGCTAGACGCGCTCGATGATGATCGCCGGCGCCATGCCGCCGGCGGCGCACATCGTGACCAGGCCGACCTGCTTGTCCTGGCGCTCGAGCTCGTCGAGGATCGTGCCGATGAGGATGGCGCCCGTGGCTCCGATCGGGTGGCCGAGAGCCATCGCACCACCGTTGACGTTCACCTTGTCGCGGTCGAGCTCGAGGTCGCGCATGAACTTCTCGGACACGACGGCGAACGCCTCGTTGATCTCGAACAGGTCGATGTCGGCGGTCGTCATGCCTGCCCGCTTCAGGACCTTTCGGGCGGCGGGCACCGGCGCGTTCAACATGAGCGTCGGGTCGTCGCCCATGTTCGCCGACGCGACGACGCGGGCCCGCGGCTTCAATCCGTGCGCCCGGACGTACTCCTCGCTGGCGTAGAGCACGGCGCCGGCACCGTCGACGACGCCGGAGGAGTTCCCGGCATGGTGGACGTGCTCGATCTTCAGGTCCGGGTACTTCTGGTTGATGAGCTCTCGGAACGTCGGGAGCTCCTCGGAGCGCCGATAGTCGGCGACGGCGGCGAAGCTCGCAGGAAGTGCGGCCAGCGACTCGGCGGTCGTTCCCGGCCTCGGGAACTCCTCGCGGTCCAGCGCGAGGGAACCGTCGACGTTGTGCACCGGCACCAGGCTCTTGTCGAAGCGCCCCTCCTTGATGGCGACGGCGGCGCGGCGCTGCGACTCGGCGGCGTGCTCGTCGAGGGCGCGCCGGTCGATGCCCTCCATGGAAGCGATGGCGTCGGCGCACACGCCCTGGTGCGCCTGCGGGTGGATCGACTGGAGGTGCTCGTTCAGCGCACCGATCGGAAGCGCCCCCTTCTTCGGGAGCGACATCATCTCGGTCCCGCCGCCGATCACCAGGTCCTCCTGGCCGGCCATCACCATGGCGGCGGCGAAGTTGTTGGCGGTGATGCCGGAGCCGCAGAAGCGGTCGAGGGTGACGCCGCTCGCCCGGATGTCGTAGCCCGCGTCGAGGGCGGCCATCCGACCCAAGTCGCCTCCCTGTTCGGACACCTGCGCGCTCGTCCCCCAGATGACGTCGTCGATCTCGGAGGTGTCGAGCCCATTGCGTTCGGCGATCGCCTTGAGCACGGTGGCGGCGACGTGCTGCGGATGCAGGTGCGCCAGGGCGCCCTTGCCCTGCTTCCCGATGCCGCGGGGCGTGCGACAGGCGTCGATGATGAAGGCTTCACCCATGGAGGGTCCTTTCGGGACGGAGACTCTGGCCCGTCCAACGTAGGCCGCCGACGCCCCGGGCGTCGGGCCCATCGACCAGTGGGTGCCGCTACAACTTCGCCAGGACGTCGAGCACGTTGTCGTTCGTCGGGATCTCCCACTGCTGGGTGCCGATCGAGTCGAATCGGACGATTCTTGCGGTGTCGACGACGAACAATGCAGGGCGCTGGCCGAGGCTCATGAGCTTCGACACCACGTCGTAGGCATCGAACACCGCATGGTCCTCATCGGCCAAGAGCGCGAACGGGTAGCTCGAGTCCCGGGTGAAGCGGGCCACGCCGTCGCGAGTGTCGGGAGCGATGGCGACCACCTGCGCACCCGCCACCTCGAACTTCGCGATGTCGTCTCGCAACTGCGAGAGGTGCCGGCGGCAGAAGGGTCAGGTGAAGCCGCGCAGGAACACGACGACGACCGGGCCGTCGGCGACGGCTTCGGCGAGGTGGAACGTCGCCCCGTGCTGATCGACGAGCGAGAAGTCGGGTGCGCCCGAGCCCTTCGAGGCGGTACGGCTGCTGACGGGCATGGACCAGTGTCTCAGGACCCGGGCGGATGTGCCGCATCGCCGTCCATGCCGCGTGGGACGCCCGGCGTCTCGAGGGCCCGCACCTGCCGCCGGAGCTCCGCGGCCCGTTCCTTCTCGACGGGGGTCGTCGCCGGGATGGCGATGGAGAGCCGCGACGCGTACTCGCGGTGGGTGGCGAGGAAGTCCGGCAGGTCGTCGTAGCGGCACGTCTGCGCGAGCTCGGCGATGGCCTCGATGGGGACGGCCTCCTCCATGTCCGCCCACCGTCCCTGCACCGACAGCGCGTGCAGCTTCTGACCGAGCTCTTCGAGCCCGTGCAGCTCGAGGACCTTGTGGTAGGTGCGGGTCGAACCGTAGAACGACAACGTCCGTCGCATCCCGAGGAGCTTCTCCTCGATCTCCCGCTCGTCGTCATAGAGGACGAGGTAACCGCTCGCCGCGACCTCGATGTCGCTCCACGTGCGTCCGGAACGGGCGAGGCCCTCCCCGACCGCCGGCAACAGGACCTCTCGCATGTAGCGGTCGGACATGATCCCGCCGTGGGGCATGATCACGTCGGCCTTCGCGCCACCGACGCGCGCCATCCCCGGTCCGACCATGGCGAGGCCGACCTTCGGCACCGGGACGTCGAGCGGGCCGGGATCGAAGTTCGGGCTCATCAAGGTGTACTGGTATTGCTGACCGACGAACTTCGGCGGCGTCCGGTGCTGCCACGAGTCCCAGATGGCACGCAACATGTCGATGTACTCGGCCATGCGAGGCGCCGGCGCCGACCACGTGCCGCCGAACCGACGCTCGTTGTGTCCCTTGACCTGACTGCCGAGGCCGAGGCTGAACCGGCCGCCGGACAGGTGTTGGATGTCCCACGCCTCCATGGCGAGGACCATCGGGCTACGGGGGAAGGCGATCGTCACCGACGTCTGCAGCTCGACCCGCTCGGTGGTCGTCGCCGCCAGCGCCATCGTCAGCATCGAGTCGTGCGCGAGCTCGCCGCACGTCACGACGTCGAAGCCGCCTTCCTCGGCCCGCTGCGCCGCCTCGGGCACGCCCTTCGGCCAACCCCCGACGCCGGTCACCAGCTTCATCCGCATCCCCTCTCCACTCGGCGGGGCGACCGTAGCGTTCGGGTGCGGTTCCGCGAGGTGCCGCCGTTCCCGCCCTCTACTCGATCAGCGAGGTGTCGAGGTCGGCGATGCGTCCGGCGCCCAGGAGGCTCATCGTGCGGCGGACGTCGTCGGCCCACCAGCCGAGCAGGCGGTCGACTCCCATCTCGCCGGCGGCGCCGAGCGCGTAGAGGTATGCCCGACCCGCCATGCAGGCCGTCGCCCCCGCCGCAACGGCCTTGACGATGTCGCTGCCGCGGCGGACCCCGCCGTCACAGATGATCTCGCTCCGCCCGCCCACGGCGTCGGCCACGGGCGCTACGAGCGGGAACGTCGCCGGCGCACCGTCGAGCTGACGGCCGCCGTGGTTGGAAAGGATGATCCCGTCGACCCCCGCATCCACTGCGATCCGCGCATCGGCGACGGTCTGGATTCCCTTGACGAGCACGGGTCCGTCCCACACCGACCGCAGCCAATCGACGTCGTCCCACGACAGTCCGGGATCGAACTGGGTGTTGATGTAATCCGACAGCGTCACCGGCGATGCGCCGTCACCGACGTCGCGGCCGACGACGTTGGCGAACCGGATCGGTTCGGCCCGGACGAAGCGCCATGTCCACGACGGGTGCCGCGCGCCATCGAGGATCGTCCCAGGTCCGATCTTCGGTGGAAGCGAGAAGCCGCGGCGCACGTCGCGCTCGCGTCGCCCGAGGACTGCGGTGTCGACGGTCAGGACCAGGGCCTCGTAGCGGGCCCTGGCCGCCCGATCGATCATGTCCTTGACCAGCCCGCGATCGCGCCAGGCATAGACCTGGAACCAGAGCCGTCCGTCGCTCACTTCCCGTACCTCCTCGATGGAACGGGTGCTGAGCGTCGACAGGGTGTAGGGCAGCCCGGCTCGCGCAGCCGCGCGAGCGACGGCCAGCTCGCCCTGCGGGTCGGCGATGCGGGTGAAGCCGGTCGGCGCCAGGACGAGTGGGTAGGCGGCGGCCTGGCCGAGGATGTCCGACGAGATCGAGACGGCGTCGATCCCTCGCAGGACGCGTGGTCGGAAGCGGGTGGCCGCGAAGGCCGTCTCGTTGGCGCGCGACGTCCGCTCGTCCTCCGCCGCCCCGTCGATGTAGTCGAACACGCCGCCGGGAAGCCGCCGTTCGGCGATGCGCCGGAGGTCGGCGACCGACGCCGCCTTGGCGAGGCGGCGGGCCGTCGGGTCCGTCTCGACGTGTCCGAAGCGCACGACCGATCGCAGCGTCGCCAACATGCTCATGCCGGGCGTTGCCTTCGCAGGTCCGACCCGGCGGCGGCGATCCGAGCGCCCCGAGTCCGCCGGTCGAGTCGCAGCCGCAACCCCAACCGCATCCTCAGCCGAGGGCGCGGCGGCGGAGGATGCGGGCCGAGAACCGGTTGCCGTCCTCCTGCGTGACGACGATGCTCGGCGGGCTCCCCTTGAGCCACGGCGCCGCCTCCTGGCGCAGGAGCCACTGGCCGACCTCCGCGGACCGCAACTCACGACCGCTCCGCCAGAAGGACGTGCTGAGCGGAACGTCGACGTCGACCAACTCGGTCGAGGCCTCACCCCCGTCGAGGCTGAGCGTGATCGACTCCCATGACGGGTCGAAGTACTTGTCGCGGTCGTGCGGGAAGAACTTCAACCCGTACGCGGCGGGGTCGTCACCGGCGCCGCCGTTGTGCCACCCGGTGGCGAGCACTAGAGCGCTCCCGCCCCGGTGGCCAGATCTCGGTTGCGCATGTGTGCTCGCTCCTTCGGCTCCACTCTGGCACGTATGGCGTGCTCAGACGTCCACGGCAGAGGAGCGGCGGGAGCGCCGACGCATCGCGGTGCAGAGCTCCTGGGTCCGGCACCGCTCGCACGCCAGCCGTGCAGAGCGATCTCCCGGACGCGCGGAACGGGGTCGTCGTAGCGCGGCGCGGAAGACATCGACCGACTCGTCGTTGGCCTCGTGGTCGAGCACCGTCAGGCACTCGCGCCGCAGCCGGGTGTCGGATGGCCCAGGGCAACTGCCTGGACGGCGGCGATCGGGGCAACCGGCAACAGGCGCTTCCACTGGTCCGGCCGGAGCCCGTCTTGCCGAGAGCGACGCAGGATGCGCCACCACTCGGCGAAGTAGGCCTCGACGGTCTCGACGTCCTCTTTCCGCAGCGACGGCAACGGCGGCATGTCCGGCATTCGACCACGAGTGCCGCCGGACGACGAACGGATTAGAGCGGTACCTTGCTGCGGACCACCGAAGCGATGGCCACGAGCTGGCACACCACGGCGGCCACGACGAGGACGTGCCACACCTCGTGATATCCGAAGAACCGCGGCGACGGGTCGGGCCAATGCGTCGCCAGCGTGACCGCCCCGACCGTGAACAACAGACCCCCGATGGCGAGGAGGACGAAGTCCGTTCGCTCGATCCGGGTCAGCAGCTGTGGTCCGGCGGCGACGACCAGCCAGCCGAGGGCGATGTAGAGAACGTTGCACGCGAGCGCGCTCCGTCGACTCGGGTACCACGACAACGCGGCGCCGACCGCGGCTCCGGTCCACACCGCGATCAGCAATCCGGCGGCCGCCCACCCCCGGAGGACGACGAGGCACAAGGGCGTGTAGCTGCCGGCGATCATCACGAAGATCGTCGAGTGGTCGAGCCGCTGCATCCGCGCCCGCCACGACGGCCCCCAACGGCCTCGGTGGTAGAAGCCACTGACGCCGAACAGCGCCGACAGGCCGACGGCGTACACCGCCGCTCCGACCCGGGCACGGCTCGTCGGCGCGCCGGCCACCAGCCAGATCCCGGTGGGGACCGCGAGGAAGAAGCACAGGAGGTGCAGCCAGCCGCGCAGGAGGGGTTTGGCGATGGCCGTCGCCATGCCGTCCGGGTTCACCTCTCCACGATGACAGTCCCGGACTCGCCACCCAGCATCGGACGGGTGTTCGATGTGTCACATGACCGAGGCGACGACGGTGGACGACCTCCCGGCGATGGACGACCCCATCTGGGTCGAGGCCGCCACGATCGAGGAGTTCCGAACGAAGGGTCACGCCTGCGTCCGGAGTCTCTGCCGTCCCGACGAGGTCGACGCCTACCGGCCGGTGATCCACGAGGCGACGCTCGAGCACGCGTGGGACCAGCGTCCACTCGAGGAGCGGGACACCTATGGCAAGGCCTTCCTCCAAGCGACGAACCTGTGGCGTCGCGCGCCCCGCATCGCCGGCTTCAGCCTCGCCAAGCGGTTCGGCAAGGTGGCGGCGGATCTGCTGGGCGTCGAGGGCGTGCGGATCTACCACGATCAGGCGCTGTTCAAGGAGGCGGGCGGTGGCGCCACGCCGTGGCACCAGGACCAGCACTACTGGCCCCTCGACACGGAGTCGACGATCACGATGTGGATGCCGTTGGTCGACGTCCCCCCGGAAGTCGGCTCGATGACCTTCGCGTCCGGGAGCCACCGACTTGGCTACCTCGGCAACTACCCGATCTCCGACGAGTCGGAGGCGGCGTTCCGGACGATGATCGACGAGCGCGGTCTGGCGCTGGAGACGTACGGGGCGATGGCCGCCGGCGACACGACCTGGCATGCGGGCTGGATGCTCCACAGCGCGGCGCCGAATCCGACCGGCAACCTCCGCGCCGTGATGACGGTCATCTACTTCGCGGACGGCACCCGCGTGTCGCCGGAACCGACCGAGGGGCAGCAGCTCGACCTCTCGATCTGGCTGAAGGGCTGCGAACCGGGCGAGCTCGCGGCCGGGCACCGACTGCCCCTCGTGTGGCCGTGAGGCCGTGACGCGTCTGGTGTCGAGACGGATGGGGGCCGACAGTGCGTCGCGTCGGCGCCCTACCCTCCCGTCGCATGGACTTCGACATCCCATCCGACATCCGGGCGCTCCTCGTCCGGATCGACGACTTCATCGAACGGGAGATCAAGCCGCTCGAGCAACAGGACGACAACATCCGGTTCTTCGACCACCGTCGGGAGTACGCCCGCACGGACTTCGAGAACGGCGGCATTCCCCGCAGGGACTGGTACGCGCTGCTCGGCGAGATGCGGAAGCGGGCGGACGTCGCGGGTCTCCTGCGATGGGCGCTGCCGAGCGACCTGGGCGGTAGCGACGGATCGAACCTCGGCATGGCCATCATCCGTGAGCACCTCGCGGCCAAGGGGCTCGGACTCCACAACGACCTGCAGAACGAGGCTTCGATCGTCGGTAACTTCCCGACCGTCCTCATGGTCAAGCAGGCGGGCACGCCGGAGCAGCAGGAGTGGTGCGAGCGGATGCTGAGCGGCGAGATGCGAGTCGCTTTCGGCCTCACCGAACCCGACCACGGCTCCGATGCGACGTGGCTCGAGACGACAGCCGTGCGCGACGGCGACGAGTGGGTCATCAACGGCACGAAGCGGTTCAACACGGGCCTCGACACCGCGACTCACGACATGATCTTCGCCCGCACGTCCGGCGCTGCCGGCGAAGCCGACGGCATCACTTGCTTCGTCGTCCCGACCGACACGCCGGGCTTCAACGTCGAGTTCATGTGGTGGACGTTCAACATGCCCTCCGAGCACGCCGAGCTCACCCTCAGCGAGGTGCGGGTGCCGCACGACGCCATTCTCGGCGGGCTCGGCCGCGGGCTCGAGATGGCGAACCTCTTCACGCACGAGAACCGCATCCGCCAAGCGGCGTCGGGTGTCGGCGCCGCCCAGTTCTGCGTCGACGAGTCCGTGAAGTACGCCAAGGACCGCATCGTCTTCGGCAAGCCGCTGTGGCGGAACCAGGCGATCCAGTTCCCGTTGGCGGAGATGCAGACCCGCATCGAGATGGTGCGCAACCTCGTCCACAAGACGGCGTGGCACCTCGACCGCAACGACCACATGGCGGTGTCGGACAAGGTGTCGATGGCCAACTACCAGGCGAACCGGCTCGTGTGCGAGGCAGCCGACCTCGCCATCCAGGTGCACGGCGGCATCGGCTACACGCGACACAAGCCGTTCGAGCACATCTATCGTCATCACCGGCGCTACCGCATCACCGAGGGCTCGGAGGAGATCCAGATCCGCCGGGTCGCACAACGGATGTTCGGCGTCGACGTCAAGCGAGTGAAAGGCTGATCGTCATGCCTGCGGACTTCTTCTTCAAGGCGGCGAACAACCTCCACCGGACCGTCCTGAACCTGAGCGGCGGACGGGTCGGTGGATCGACGATGAACATGCCCGTTCTCCAGCTCACGACGACCGGACGCAAGTCCGGGAGGAAGCGGACGGTCATGCTCACGACGCCGGTGCAGGAAGCCGACACGATCGTCGTCGTCGCCTCCCGCGGAGGCGACCCGCAGCACCCGGCGTGGTTCCTCAACCTGCGCGACGACCCCCGCGTGGAGGTGGCGATGGGAGCGGCCGCGCCGAAGCCGATGCGGGCGCGCGTGGCCGACACCGACGAACGGGCGCGCCTGTGGCCGCTCGTCACCGCCAAGTACAAGGGCTACGCCGACTACCAGAAACGGGCGAAGCGGGAGATCCCACTCGTGCTCCTCGAGCCGGCTTCCTAGGCGGATTCAGTCCGGCAGCATCGGCATCGTCACGCCCTCTCGGCGGCCGAGCAACACGGCGCGGGTGACGGACGTGGAGCCGAACCGCTCGCGCACACCGTCGACGGCCGCGTCGAGCGCAGTGCCCGACTCGCGCTCGAAGGGCAGCGGCAGCTGGATGGCGTCGGCGTCATCGAGGTTGGCGACGGCGACGCCCACGAGCGTGCATCCCTGTTCCGACACGATCGGCAGCACGCCGACGAGCAGGTCACGGGCGGCGCCGAGCACGGTCTCGGTGTGGGAGGTCGCATGCGAGAGCGTGCGCGAGCGGGTCAGCCGGCCGAAGTCGTCGAAGCGCAGCCGCAGGACGACGGTTCGTCCGACGCGCTCGGCCTTGCGCATCCGGCGCGTCACCCGCTCGACGAGCGTCACGAGCACCGCGTCGAGCTCCGCCGGCGACTTGCGAACGCCGAAGCCTCCGATGGCGTGCTGTGATCCGATCGAGCGCCGTCGCCGGCCGACGACGACGGGACGCGGGTCGCGGTTGTGGGCCAGGGCGTGGAGATGGCGGCCGGACGCGGCCCCGAGGAGCGACACCAGCGTCGCTTCGTCGAGCGCCGCGACCTCGCGGACGGTGAACAGCCCGACGGCGTGGAGCTTCGTCGACGTCTTCGGACCGACACCCCACAGGCGCTCGACGGGAAGGGGATGGAGGAAGTCGATCTCGCCGTCGGGCTCGACCACGAGGAGGCCATCCGGCTTGGCCGACGCACTCGCGACCTTGGCGAGGAACTTGGTGCGGGCGATACCGACTGTGATCGGGAGACCCACGCGCTCGAGCACCTGTCGGCGGAGCTCGACGGCGATCTCGCGCGGTGTTCCCGCCACCCGCCGCAACCCGCCGACGTCGAGGAAGGCTTCGTCGATGGAGAGCCCTTCGACGAGCGGCGACGTGCCGTCGAAGACCTCGAAGACCTGTCTGCTGGCCTCGCTGTAGGCGTCCATCCGCGGTGGGACGAACACCAGATCGCGGCACAGCGCCTTTGCCTCCCGGCCACCCATGGCGGAGCGCACGCCGAACGCCTTGGCTTCGTAGCTCGCAGCGAGGACCACGCCACCGCCCACGGCCACGGGCCGCCCGCGGAGTCGGGGGTCGTCGCGCTGCTCGACCGACGCGAAGAAGGAGTCGAGGTCCGCATGGAGGATCGATGCCTCGCCTCGCGCGGCCATCCTTGGCACGAACACATGTGCCCCTCCTCAGGGTCGTGTGGGTAGTTCGATGGTGATTCCGCCCAGGCAGAGGTAGATCACTGCGGCGAGGGCTTGGACGGAGTGGTAGCCGTGGCCCCGTCGTTGGATGAGGCGGATCTTGGAGTTGAT
>DATLED010000022.1:0-108619 GCA_035525495.1 Acidimicrobiales bacterium
ATCAACTCCAAGATCCGCCTCATCCAACGACGGGGCCACGGCTACCACTCCGTCCAAGCCCTCGCCGCAGTGATCTACCTCTGCCTGGGCGGAATCACCATCGAACTACCCACACGACCCTGAGGAGGGGCACATGTGTTCCCCTCTATCACACCACAGTCACCAGAAACCCAGCAATTGCAGGGAGATTTGGCGCGCCGACTCCGTAATGTCGACGTCGTGGAAGGTCTCCGGTTCACCTGGCGTGGCGACCTCTCCGATGCCGAGATGGTCGAACTCGTCGAGTCGCACGGGGGCACTCCGGCCAAAGGCTGGTGGGAACGGATCCGGCCGCACAGCCTGGGATGGGTCGTGGCTCGGACGGACGATGAAGACGCCACCGTCGTCGGCTTCGCGAACGTCGCATGGGACGGCGGCGACCACGCCTTCCTGCTCGACCCCAAGACCCGGGCCAGCCACCAGCGTCAAGGCGTCGGGACCGAGCTCGTTCGCATCGCCACCGACGAGGCCCGAGCTGCGGGGTGTGAGTGGTTGCACGTCGACTTCGGTCCCGACCTCGCCGACTTCTACTTCGACGCCTGCGGGTTCCGGCCGACCGACGCCGGGCTCGTCCACCTGTTCCCGACGTAGACGGCCCGGGGTCGCAGCCGCAGCCGGTGCTGGTACTCCTCGATGGCGTGGGCCGCCCAGCCGGCGATGCGGGCGACCGCGAACACCGCTTCGGCGGCGCCCGGCTTCCAGCGACCGGCACGGGCGAGCGCACCGAAGGCCAAGTCCACGTTGGCCGGTGGCACGCCCGCAGCCGCGCTCACCCGACGCATACCGTCGATGGCGTCGACCAGCGCGGCCGATGCCATTCCCTCGACGAACGGCATCAGGGCCACGAAGCGCGGATCGACGGTGCGGTAGACGGCGTGGCCGAAGCCGGGGACGAACCGATGCTGGCGGAGCACCACACGCGCCCCGAGCCGCTCGGCGCCGGCGAGGAGCTGGGAGACGGCGTCGGCGTTGGCGCCGTGGAGCGGCCCCGACAACGCGCCGAGCCCGGCGAGCACCACCTGAGGCAGCGCCGCCCATGTCGACGCCGCCACCCGCGCTGCCAACGTCGAGGCCGCCAGCTCGTGGTCGGCGAGCAGGACCAGAGCCGCATCGAGAGCCGCGACGCGCGCCGGCGTCGCCGGCTGCGCGCTCAAGGCCGGCCACAGCCGCGAGGCGATCGATCCTTCGGGATCTCGCCGTCCCTTCCCGACGGAGGGCAGTCCGTCGACGATGGTGGCGACCAGCTGGCGCGCGCAGGCCGCGACCGCCTCGGCGTCCCGGCCCTCTTGCACCAGCAGGGTGCCGGCGGAGGCGACGGTCGCCCGCACCCGCTGGGCCGCCGTGGCCGACCGGGGGATCGCGTCTTGCACCGCATGCGCGACGGACGCGACCTCGGACGGCGCCGCCCACGGTCCGCCCGTCGGGTCGTCCTCGCCGGACCACAACCAGGCCGCCGTCCGCTCGAAGGGCCACTGCCCGACGATCTCGTCGACGCCCACGCCGCGATAGGTCAACCGGCCCGCCGGATCGAGATCGGTGATGGCGGTGTCGATGAGGATCTCGGTGCGTCCCGAACGCCGGCCACGGGAGGTTCGCACCGCCAACGCGTCGATGTCTGCTGCCGCGAACCGGCTCTGACGGCCCTCCCGCCGGCGATCGAGCACGCCGCGACTCACGTAGGCGTACAGCGTCTGCGGCCGCACGTGCAGCCGTTCGCACGCCTCCCGCGCCGTCAGCCATTCGGAGCCCATCGCTCCCACGATAGGTTGATTTGATCAACGTTGACTGATGGGACGCAAAGGGCGAACCTTGCGGCATGTACGCCAATCGCACCGAGCTCGCCGAGGCGTGGCGGATGTTCGCCGTCCAGCAGTGCCGGGGGTACTCGCCGCTGTACGAGGCCATCGCCTTGGCTGTCGCGGCCGCGCCAGACATCGTCGACCTGACCCTGGACGCGCCGCTTTCCGGCCGCCAGCCGAACGTGCTCCTCGCCGCCGTCCACGACCTCCTCCTGCGTGGCATCGACGATCCGCTCGCCGCCATCTACGACGGAACGTCGGTCGCACCGGTCGGCGAGGCATTCTGCGCCTTCGTCCGCGCCCACCAGCCGGAGATCGCCGACCTCCTCTCGACGAGGCGCACGAACACCAACGAGTGCGGCCGCAGCGCCGTCCTCCTGCCTGCACTCTGGTGGGTCTCCGACCACATCGGATCGCCCCTGGCGCTGCTCGACGGCGGTGCCAGTGCGGGCCTGAACCTGCTCCTGGACCGATACCGCATCGACTACGGCGACCACGGCGCGACCGGTCCGGCCGACTCGCCCGTCCGCATCGACTGCGAGCTCGTCGGCGAGGCACCGGTGCGTCTGCAGCCACCTCCGATCGCGGCCCGCATCGGCCTCGACCGCGCACCGGTCGACCTGTCGAATCCGGACGGGGCTCGTTGGCTGCTCGCCTGCGTCTGGCCGGACACCGGCCGGCTGGAGCGCACGCGCGCCGCCCTCGAGCTCGCCTCCGCCAACTCGATCGAGGTGGTCGCGGGTGACCTGGCGGACGATCTCGCGACCGTCGCCGCTAAGCTCCCGAGCGGCGTCCCGTTGTGCGTGACGACCTCATGGGTCCTGGCCTACCTGTCGCCTCGCCGCCGCGCCGCGTTCGTCAACCGCCTGGCCGACCTCGCGGCGGACCGACCGGTTGCATGGGTCAACGCCGAGGGCCCGGGGGTCATCGAAGGACTACCGCCTCTTCCGGACCTCGATCCCCGGTTCGCCGGCGGCATCGATCCGAGCGTGCTGGCGGTCACCGTCTTCGACGCGTCCGTCCCGTCGACCCACGTGCTCGGTCTGTGCCACGCCCACGGCACCTGGCTCCAATGGACGGCGTAGCACGAAGCCCGGTCGCTACGGTGCGGCCGTGGGGATCAAGGACGAGCTCTCCAGCCGATGACCCGCGTCGAGAAGCCCACCCTCGCAGTCCCCGACGTCGAGGCCTTCCTGGCGGAACGTCACGGCGGCACCGTGTCCGACGTCGAGGCCCTCGAAGGGGGGTTCTGGTCCTCGGCCTTCGCCTACCGCTTCGCCGACCGCCAGCTCGTGGCCCGCTTCGGCAGCATCCGCTCCGGCTACGACGCAGACCTTGCGGCGATGGCGTACGGCGGACCCGACCTTCCCGTGCCCGAGGTGCTCGAGGTCGGAGATGCCTTCGGCGCCAGCTACGCCATCTCCGTCCGCCACCACGGGCGGTTCCTCGAGGACGTCCGTGAGGACGAGGCAGACACCGCCGGGCCGGCGATCGTGCGTCTGCTCGGCGCGTTGAAGGGGGTGCCGCCGGCGCCGGCTGAATCGTGGCACCAGCGGCTCCGCAACGGGCTCGTCGACGACGAGGCGACGGTGAACGGCGGCTGGCGCGAGGCGCTCCGCGCCCATCCCGAGGCCGAGCGCGTCTTCCTGGCGTGCGAATCGCGGATCGGCGCCCTCCTCGACGCGTGTCCGGAACGCCGCGACCTCATCCACAACGACCTCGTCCACCGCAACGTCCTGATCGCTGAGGATGCGTCCCGCGTCAACGCCGTGTTCTCGTGGAAGTGCGCGGGGCGGGGCGACTTCCTCTACGACGTCGCGTGGTGCACGTTCTGGGGCGGGTCGTTCCACCCGGGCATCGCCGTCGCCGACGTTTTCGGACGCGTCGTGCGCGCACCGTGGGCCGCCGCCCACCTCGACGATGCCGCCGTCCGTCACCACTGCTACGAGTTGCACGTCGGGGCGACCCACCTCGGCTGGAACGCATGGATCGGGGACGACGACTCGCTCGCCGTCGTCGCCCGTCACACCGCGGCGATCCTGGAGCGCGAACCGGTCCGACTTCCTCGACCAAGCGGTTGAACGATGAGCCCGACCGCGTCGGAAGACGCCGCCGGCTGATTAACGGAAGGCCAGCCCGTCGAAGTCGCCCGAGCTCCGCCAGCGATCGATGTACTGGAAGTAGGCGGTGGCCCCGCCCGGATAGCCGACGTTGAGCTTGGCTGCCGGGCCGGGGTCCTGGCCTTCGTTGTTGTAGTAGCCCGGAGTGCAGTCAGGTGAGCCGATCATTCCCATCGGCGTGCCGGTGAGGAGGAGCTCGATCCAGGCGTCCTCCGCCTCCTTCGTGACCTCGATCTCGTCGAAGCCGTTGTCGATGGCGTGCTTGATCGTCATCGCGATCGTCCTGCCTGACTCGGTCAGGTTGTGGGGGACGTTCGAGATCAGGTTGGCGCCCTGCGTCGGCTGCACGATGAAGGCGTTGGGGAAGCCGTGGACGTGGATGCCGTGCTTGGTCCGCATCCCGTCGACCCAGTACTCGGACAGCTTCACGCCGTCGCGACCGGTGAGGTCGTAGCCGGTCCGGCGCGTGTACTCGGTGCCGACCTCGAAGCCGGACGCGTAGATGATGCAGTCGACCTCGTACTCCCTTCCGAGGGCCACGACGCCGGTCTCGGTGATGCGGTCGACGCCTTTGCCATCGGTGTGGACGAGCGTCGTGCCCGGCTCGTTGAAGGCGTCGAGGTACTCGTCGTGGAAGCACGGCCGCTTGCACAGCTGGCGATACCACGCCTTGAGGTCCTGTGCCGTGCCCGGATCGGCGACGATCGAGTCGATGCGAGCGCGGATCTCCTCCATCTTCTCGAAGTCGGAGTCCTCGAACGCCTCCATCATCTTCTCGGGCGTGAAGTCCTCCGGAGGGAGGGTCATGATCCTGGAGCGCACGCGGCGGGCCAGTTCGGTCCACCCGTCCATGACCAGGTCCTCGTCCGCCATGGCGCCCGACTGGTTGGCGGTGAAGTTCTCCAGCCACCGCTGCTGCCATCCGGGCGTGTTGACGCTGGCGAACCACTCCGGATCGATGGCGTGGTTGGCCCGCACGTCGACCGAGGACGGCGTGCGCTGGAAGACGTAGAGCTCCTTGCACGCCTTGGCCAGGTGGGGCACGCATTGCACGGACGTGGCGCCGGTGCCGATGATGGCGACCCGCTTGTCGGCGAGCTCTTCGAGCGGCGCGCCCGAGGGATCGCCGCCGGTGTAGTCGTAGTCCCAGCGGCTCGTGTGGAAGGAGTGGCCCTTGAAGTCGTCGATGCCGGGGATGCCGGGGAGCTTCGGCACGTGGAGGGGGCCGGTGCCCATCCCCAGGAACTGCGCGGTGAACTCGTCGCCGCGATTCGTGCGGATGCGCCAGGCCTTGCGGTCGTCGAGCCAGGTGAGGTCGACGACCTCCGTGTGGAAGAGGGCGTTGTCGTAGAGGCCGTAGTGCTTCCCGATGCGCTGGCAGTGCCCGAGGATCTCGGGCGCGTGCGCGTACTTCTCGGTCGGCATGTGACCGGTCTCCTCGAGGAGCGGCATGTAGACGAAGCTGGCGGTGTCGCACTGGGCGCCGGGGTACCGGTTCCAGTACCAGGTGCCGCCGAAGTCGCCGCCCTTCTCGATGATGCGGACGTCGTCGACCCCCTGCTCCTTGAGGCGGGCTCCGGTGACGAGCCCGGCGAAGCCGCCGCCGATGAAGGCGACGGTCACGTGGTCCGTGACGGCGTCGCGCTCGGTCCGGGGCGTGTACGGGTCCTCGAGGTAGTGCTCGTAGTGCGTCCCCGAGAGCCGCAGGTACTGGGCGTTCCCATCGGGCCGGAGCCGCTTGTCCCGTTCCTGGCGGTACTTCTCCCGGAGGGCGTCCTTGTCGATCACGCTCATGGCTGCCTATTCGATACCTGTCGCACGATCCCTGCAAGAACGCCGGCTGTCAGGTCGACTGGTACCGGAGGGAGCCCGGTGTGGTGAGGAGCTCGCCGGTCTCGAGCAACGTCTTGAGCCCGGAGAGGATCATCGGCCAACCTCCGTAGAGCTGGTCGTTCGCGCCCTCGCGCAACTGGTCGTGGACGAGCGTGAGCCGGCAGGAGTCCTCGACCTGCTCGATCTCCCAGGTGATCCGGGAGAACCCCTCGGCCTTGACGTCGTCGCCCCACAGCGCCCGCATCGTCTGCACGAGCCGGCGCGGCGGATCGATCTCGAGGATCTCGCCCTCGCCGAGGAGCCCCGGGGCGTTGCGGTGCGTCATCTCGAGACGGCTCCCGGCCTTCCACTCGCACTCCATCTCGATCCCGAAGTGGTACTTGGCCCGCAGCGCCGGGTCCGTGATCGCCTCCCACAGCTGCTCGGGCGTCGTGCGGATGTAGATCTCGAAGATCTTTTCCATGGTCGTCTCCAATGCGGTCTTGAGGTCGCTGAGACCAGCGACCCACGGTTCGGCGAACTTGCTCACCCAGCGGTCGTGGACCAACCGGATGGGGACCGGGTTGAGGTGGTGCAACTTCTCCCGGCCGCGGCGGCGGACGACCACGAGGCCGGCGTCCTCGAGCAGCTTCAGGTGCTTCATGACCCCGAAGCGGGTCATGGCGAAGCGGGCTTCGAGGGCGCCCAACGTCTGGCCGTCCTCCCGGAACAGCTCGTCCAGGAGCGCCCGCCGGGTCGGGTCGGCCAGCGCTCGGAAGACCCCGTCCACGCGGCGGATAATAGGTGACTAAATAGTCACATGTCAAGCGGGGTGACGTACGCAGCGGTCAGCCCGCCGTCCACGAGCAGCGAGCCGCCGGTCATGAACGACGAGTCCTCCGAGGCCAGGAACAGCGCTGCGGCGGCGATCTCCGCCGCCTCGCCGAAGCGACCCATGGGGACGTGGACGAGCCGTCGCCGACGCTTCTCCTCGGTGTCGAGCACGCTCATGAGCAACTCGGTGCGCAGCGGCCCGGGGCACAGCGCGTTGACCCGGATCCCCTCGCGGGCGTGGATCACCGCCAGCTCCCGCGTCATCGAGAGCACCGCCCCTTTGGACGCCGTGTAGGCGAGCTGGGGCGTCGCCGCGCCGAGGAAGGCCACGAAGCTGGCGGTGTTGATGATCGATCCACCCCCGGAGCGCCGCATCGCCGGGATCCCGGCGCGGCACCCCAGCCAGACGCCTTTCACGTTCACGTCCATCGTCACGTCCCACACGGCCGGCGGCGTCGACAGCGCGTCCCCGTCGTCCGCGTGCATGATCCCGGCGTTGTTGCACAGCACGTGGAGGCCCCCGAAGGCGGACTCGGCGGCCGCCACCATCGCCTCGCACTCCTCCTCGGAGGAGACGTCGGCCCGCACGGCAATCGCGCGGCCGCCGGCGGCCTCGACCGCCCCGGCGACCTGCGACGCCCCGGCGAGGTCGACGTCCACGAGCGTGACCGACGCGCCCTCGGCGGCGAACCGCAGGCCCATCTCGCGACCGATCCCGCTGGCCGCGCCGGTGATGAGCGCCGACTTCCCGTCGAGCCGCATCAGATGCGCTCGAAGTACCGGGTGCGCTCCCAGTCCGTGACCGCCCGCCGGTAGGCGTCGGCCTCCGTCCGGAAGAAGTGCAGGTAGTGATCGACGACCTCGTCCCCGAGGGCGACTCTGCCGAGGGTGCCGCCGGCGAGGGCATCGACCGCCTCCTCCAGTGACGCCGGCACCTGGGGGAGGTCGCCAGCGGCGTACACGTCACCGACGAAGGCCGCCGGCGGCTCGATCCGCCGCTCGATGCCGTCGAGCCCCGACGCCAGGACGGCGGCGTAGGCGAGATAGGGGTTCACGTCGGCGCCAGGCAGCCGGCACTCGATGCGCCGCGCCGGACCGGCGCCGACGATCCGGAACCCCGCCGTGCGGTTGTCCGTCGACCAGGCGATCGCCGTCGGTGCCCAGCTCTGTGGCTGGTAGCGCTTGTAGGAGTTGACCGTCGGGGCGTAGAACGCGGCGAGCTCACGGGCGCCGGCCATCCAGCCCCCGAGGAACCAGCGGAAGGTGTCGTCGTCGGTGGCGAAGGCGTTGTCGCCGTCTCGCCAGAGGCTCACGTGGACGTGCGAGCTCGATCCCGCCTCGGCGGCGTCCGGCTTGGCCATGAAGGTCACGCTGGCGCCTGCCGCGTCGGCAGTCTCCTTGAGGCACTGCTTCAGGAGGACGTGGCGGTCCGCCATCTCGAGGACCTCCGCGAAGCGGACGTTGACCTCGTGCTGACCCCGTCCCCATTCCCCCTTCGTGCTCTCGACCGGGATCCCCGATGCCGTGAGGTGGCGGCGGAAGGTCCCGTTGAGGTCCTCGGTTCGGGCGCCCTGGAGGAGGTGGTAGTCCTCCAGGTACCAGCCGGCCGCCGTCAGATCCCGATACCCCGTCCGAGCGGCCTCGGCATACGAGGTCCGGTAGAGGTAGTACTCGAGCTCCGAGGCCGCCATGACGACGAAACCCGCGGTTGACGCCCGCTCGACCTGGCGGCGCAGGACGTTGCGGGGGGCCACGGCGACAGGGTGGTCGTCGTCGGCGGAGGAGGCGTCGCACACGACGATGGCCGTTCGGTCGAGCCACGCCGCTTTGCGCAAGGTCGCGAGGTCGGGGACGAGGTGGAGGTCGCCGAAGCCCTGGTCCCAGCTGGCGATGTCGTAGCCGGACACGGGCTCCATCTCCATGTCCACCGCCAGGAGGTAGTCGCACACGTGGGTGCCGTCGCCGGCCGACTCGAGGAAGAAGGAGGCGTCGAGGCGCTTGCCCAGGAGGCGGCCGTACGCGTCCGGGAACCCGCAGACGACGGTGTCGATCTGTCCGTTTCGCACGAGTTCGTGCAGCTGGTCGAGGTCGAGACGCCCGTCCGTCATGCGCCGTTCTTATCGCGCGAAAAGGACTGAAGGTCGGCGCCGAACAGGCCGATGACAGACGGGTACCTACGAAAAGGCAACGCCGGGAAAACCCGAGCTGCGCAAAGCCAAGGGCCTAACGGGAGCAGCATCCCCACGGCAGCCGGGCTACCGAACAGGGGGCGAGCCGCCTCCACCTGGAGGTAGTGCCATGCGAACCCTTCTGTGCAGGCTGGTCGGGCTCGTCCTCATGGCCGCCCTCCTCGTCAGCGTGGTCCCGGCGCAATCTGCGGGCGCCGACAACCTGACCGACGAGCAGGCGTTCGCCGCCGCCCTCAACGAGGTGCGGGCCGGCGCAGGGCTTCCGCCGCTCGCCATGGAGGTCCGTCTCGTCGATATTGCCCGCGGCTGGAGCGCCCAGATGGCGGCCGCCAACGTCTTGTCCCACAACCCGTCGATGTCGTCTCAGGCGCCGTCGAACTGGCAGCGCCTCGGCGAGAACGTCGGTTTCGGCGGCTCCGTCGACTCCATCCACAAGGCACTCGTCGCCAGCCCCGGGCACTACGCCAACATCGTCAACCCGTACTTCAACTACGTCGGCGTCGGCGTCGTCCGCTCCGGCGACCGGATCTGGGTCACGCAGAACTTCATGCAGGCTCCGAGCGGTGTGCTGGTCCAGACGGCTTCTGCTTCGGGGTCGGCCGCGGCCACCGGGGCGACCGCAGATGGCTACCGCATCCTCGCCTCGACCGGCGGGGTCTACGACTTCGGCACCGCCGGCAGCTTCGGCGGCGTTCCCGCCGGCAGCCGCATCGTCGGTGGGGCCTCGACCCCGAGCCACAACGGCTACTGGGCCGTGGCCGAGGATGGCACCGTCCACGCCCGCGGCGACGCCGGTTCCTTCGGCGGACTCGGTGGGACCCACCTGTCGGCGCCGATCGTCGGCATGGCGGCTTCGCCCACCGGCAAGGGCTACTGGCTGCTCGGTCGTGACG
Organism: Acidimicrobiales bacterium; assembly: GCA_035525495.1. GTDB lineage: Bacteria > Actinomycetota > Acidimicrobiia > Acidimicrobiales > CADCTF01 > DATLED01. The sequence continues at coordinate 9,687 of DATLED010000022.1, forward strand.
GTGGCGTGTTCACCTTCGGCGACGCCGGCTTCTTCGGCTCGACCGGCGACCTGCGGCTGAACAAGCCGGTGGTCGGGATCACCGCCTCGCCGACGGGCAAGGGGTACTGGTTCGTGGCCTCCGACGGCGGCATCTTCGCCTTCGGCGACGCCGACTTCTTCGGCTCGACCGGCGACATCCGGCTCAACCAGCCGATCGTCGGGATGGCCGCTTCGCCCTCGGGCCACGGTTACTGGCTCGTCGCCCGTGACGGCGGGATCTTCGCCTTCGGGGACAGCGACTTCTTCGGCTCGACCGGCGACATCCGGCTCAACCAGCCGATCGTCGGCCTGGCGCCGAGCGCCTCCGGCAAGGGCTACCGGTTCGTGGCCGCCGACGGTGGCATCTTCAACTTCGGCGATGCCGGGTTCGCCGGGTCCGCTGGCGGCATGGGCCTCGGCCAGACGGTCGTCGCCATGGTCGCCGGCTGATCCTCCCAGGGCGTTTGCAGCGACGGAGACCGCCTGTCACCGTTCATCCTGACCTGGTTCGCGTGGTCGAGCCCTCGCCGAGGAGCGTGTCGTCCTTGCAGCATTTGATGACGAGGTTCCGGCCGGACTGGCGCTGGGTCGCGGTCGTTGCCGTGCTCGGGCTGGTCCTGGGTCTCGTGCCCTTCGGTGCCGCGCCGGCGGGGGCGCTCACCGCGCTCACCGTCACGCCGATCACCTTCGATGTGATCGGGCTCGACTCGAACAACGTCGCGACGGGTCCCGACCTCTTTCCGGTCGGTGCCCGCACCTGCAACACGGGCGACGTCGCCCTCACGGCGGTGTCGGCGGGCCTCGTGTTCGAGGGGGCGATCAACCCCTATCTCACGGTCTCGGGGCCGTCCTCGCTCGCCATCGGAACGCTCGCGCCCAGTGAGTGCCGCGACGTGTACTTCAACGTCGTCATCGCAAGGGACCCCGCCGCCTACGACACCGTCCAGCGCTACTTCGTCCAGGTCACCACCGCCGAGGGGGTCTCCGCCCGGACGCCCCAGCCGCGACAGCTCTACATCGAGAACCTGGTCAGCCAGAACCGAAACTCGGTCGTCGACCTCACCGGGCCGACCACCGTCTACGTGGGTGAGACCTACACCTACACGCTCGTCGCCAGGACGGCGACGCAGGGCTACGAGCAGCTCGAGACGTTCCTGACCCTGGATGGCGTGATCTTCCAGGTCGTCTCGACGACCTCCACCTACTCTGCGCCCGAGGGCGCGACCAACGACAAGCTCTACGCCGACGCCTGCGGACTGCAGCTCGACCCGACCCTTCCCGACTACCGCTCGTGCGTGGGCCCGAGCCAGTACCCGGGAGGCAAGGCCGGCGGCGACATCACGGTCACCTACGTCGTCAAGGTCCTCTCCGCCGGGACGACGTCCCTGGTGCCCCTGATCTATGACCTCAGTGGCGCCAGCTACCACTACAACTCGGACTTCGGGGCGCTCACGGCCATGACGGTCACCGCCCTCCCTGCGAGCGCGGACCTCTCGGTCACGAAGACGGCGTCGACGACGTCCCCCGATGTGGGTTCGGCGGTCACCTTCACCATCGGGCTGACCAACGGGGGCCCGACGCCCGCCACCGGCGTTCAGGTGCGGGACCTCCTCCCGGTCGGCCTGTCCTATGTGAGCTCGGTGCCGGCATCGGGGACCACCTACGACCCCGTCACCGGGATCTGGAGCCTGGCGAGCGCGGCCGTGGGATCGACCACGAACCTGACGATCACGGCCACGGCGGTCTCCGGCGCCACGATGGTCAACACCGCCGAGGTCGTCGCCAGCTCCGTCCTGGATCCGGACTCGTCGCCCGACAACGGCATCGCCACCGAGGACGACCAGGCGTCGGTGACGCTGACGCCGCCGATGGCCGACCTCTCCCTCACCAAGTCGGTGAGCGACGCCACACCGAACGTCGGCCAGCAGGTCACCTACACCGTGAGCGCGACGAACAGCGGACCCCTCGTCACGGCGACGAACGTGCAGGTAAGGGACGTCCTTCCCCTCGGCCTCGCCTTCGTGTCGGCCTCGGCGTCGTCCGGGAGCTACGACGTCGGCGCCGGCATCTGGACGGTCGGCAGCGTGGCCGTGGGAACGCCTCGGACCCTCTCGATCGTGGCCACCGTGACTGCCGGCGGACCGATCACGAACGTCGCCCAGGTGCAGGCGGCCGACCAGCTCGACCCGGACTCGACGGCCGGGAACTCGAACCCCGCCGAGGACGACCAGGCGTCGGCGACCGTGTCGGCGCAGCAGGCCGACCTCTCCGTCACCAAGTCGGCCTCGACGCTCACGCCGAACGTCGGGGCCAACGTCACCTTCACCGTGGGGGTGGCGAACGCCGGCCCGGACGTGGCGACGAACCTGACGGTGGCGGACGCCCTTCCGGCCGGCCTCGCGTTCGTCTCGGCGGCACCGTCGCAGGGGTCGTACGACCCGAGCACGGGGGCCTGGTTCGTCGGGGCGGTGGGGAGCGGCGAGTCGGCCCAGCTCTCGATCGTCGCCCAGGTGACCGGCTCGACCCCCGCATCGAACACCGCTCAAGTGGCGGCCGTGGACCAAAGGGACCCGGACTCGACGCCAGGCAACGGCGTTGCCGGCGAGGACGACGAGGCGTCGGTGACGCTGACGCCCCAGCAGGCGGATGTGTCGGTCACCAAGACCGCTTCGACGGCGACGCCGAACGTCGGCGAGACGATGACCTTCACGGTCGGTGTCGCCAACGCGGCGACGAGCAATGCCTCGGCGACCACCGTGGTCGTCTCCGACGTGCTCCCGGCCGAGGTCGTCTTCGTCTCGGCGGTGGGGACGTCCGGCACCTACGACGACATCACCGGTCGGTGGACGGTCGGCTCGATCGCCCCTGGCGCAAGCGAGGCGTTGACGCTCACCGTGCGGGTGACGGGCTCGATCGCCTTCACGAACACGGCGTCGGTGCTGTCGGTCGACCAGTTCGACCCGGATTCGACGCCGGGCAACGGCGCCGCCGGTGAGGACGACCAGGCGTCGGTCACGGTGACGCCCCAGCGGGCCGACCTGAGCGTGGCCCTCTCGGTGGATGACACCACTCCGAACCTCGGTGACCAGGTCGTCCTCACGGTGACGCTGGCCGATGCGGGGCCGTCGGCGGCGACCGGCGTGACCGTGAGCCTGCCGCTGCCCGCGGGTCTGACCTTCGTCTCGGCGTCGGCCGGTTCGGGGAGCTATGACCCCGGAACCGGGGTGTGGACCGTCGGCGGCGTCCCCAGCGGCGGTTCGTGGTCGCTCCAGGTGACCGCCACCGTCGACGACCCAGGCGCCAAGACCGTGACCGCTTGGGTCGTCACCTCCGATCAGTTCGATCCGGACTCGACGCCCGGGAACCTCGCTGTCGAGGATGACCTGGCCTCGGTGGTCGCCACGCCTCGAGAGGCCGACCTCTCGGTGACGGCGCTGGCGGGAGCGACGACGGTTCCCGTCGGTGGTCAGACCACGTTCACGTTCTCCGTGACGAACGGTGGCCCGAGCACGGCGACCGGGGTGTCGCTGGCAGTGCCGATCCCGACGGGCGCGACCTTCGTGTCGTCGACGTCGGCCGGGTCCTTCGATCCCACCACCGGTATCTGGTCGGTCGGGAGCCTGGCCAGTGGCACGACGGCGACGCTCACGGTCACCGCGACGATCATCACGCCCGGCGCTGTGACCGCGTCCGCCGAGGTGCTGACCGTCGATCAGCACGATCCCGACTCGACCCCGGCGAACGGCGATCCCGCCGAGGACGACCTGGCGACGGCGTCGGTCGTCGGCGTGCAGGCCGACCTGTCGTTGACCAAGGCCGTCGACGATGTCGCGCCCAACGTCGGTGACACCGTGGTGTTCACGGTGACCGTCGCCAACGCCGGACCGTCCGTGGCGACGGGAGTCTCGGTGCTCGACCAGCTGCCCTCGGGTCTCACCTTCGCCTCGGCGTCGGCGAGCCAAGGGTCGTACGCACCGGGAAGCGGGTTGTGGACCGTGGGGTCGATCGGCGCCGGCGGGACGGCGGTGCTCACCCTCCGGGCGGTCGTGGCATCGTCCGCGCCCTCCACGAACGCCGCCGAGGTGTGGACGAGCGATCTGCCCGACCCGGATTCGACACCGGCGAACGGCGCTACGGGGGTGGCCGAGGACGACCGGGCGACGGCGACGGTCTCGCCCCCGGTGGCCGATCTGTCGCTTCTGTTGGCGGTCGCGGACGACCGGCCGAACGTCGGGGACGTCACGACCTTCACGGTGACGTTGACCAACGGCGGGCCGTCCTCAGCGGCCGGGGTGACCGTGCACGCGCCGCTGCCCGCGGGCTTCGGTTCGGTCACGGCGACGCCGTCGCAGGGGACCTACGACACGGTCACGGGGGTCTGGGCGGTCGGCACCGTGGCTTTCGGCGCGGCGCCGACCCTCGTCCTGCGGGCGCCGCTCGAGTCGGCAGCGGGGACCGTGGCGACCGCAGAGGTGCTGGCGTCGTCGGTGTACGACCCCGACTCCACACCGGGGAACGGGATCGTGGGTGAGGACGACCAGGCCTCGGTGGCGGTCACCCCGCGAGCGGCCGACCTGCGGCTGACCAAGACCGTGGTCGGCAGCAGCGACGTGGACCTCGGCGACGCGGTGGCCTTCACCCTGACGCTCGCCAATGACGGCCCCGACTCGGCGACGACGATCCGGGTGGTCGACGTGCTGCCGGCGGGCTTGACCTTCGTGTCGGCCGAGCCAGGAGCAGGGTCGTCGTACGACCAGGCGACCGGGGTGTGGTCGATCCCGTCCTTGGCCAGCGGCGCCTCGGTGTCCCTGGCGCTGACCGCGACGGTCACCGCGACCGGTGCGATCGTGAACACGGCGTCGGTGTCGGCCGTCGACCAGTTCGACCCGGACTCGTCTCCAGGTGCGACCTCACCCTCGGAGGACGACACCGCCTCGGCCACCGTCACGGGTCTGGCCGCGGATCTTCGAATCTCCAAGACCGCTCCGGCTTCGGTGCCCGCCGGGCAATCGGTCGAGTTCACGATCACGGTGATCAATGACGGTCCGTCCGACGCCGAGGACGTCGTCGTGGTGGACGGGTTGCCGTCGTCCCTGGGCTCGCCGTCGACCTCGTCACCCCGCTGTGCGATCGCCGGGGGCACGATGACGTGCGCCCTCGGGGACCTGGCCTCCGGCGCATCGGTGTCGATCTCGGTCAGCGGGACGGCGCCGGCGTCGGGCTCGGCCGACGCGCTCGTGAACTCCGCGTCGGTGTCGAGCTCGACGTTCGACCCGGATCCCTCCGACGACTCGTCGTCGGTCTCGTCGGGGATCGTGCCGACGCTGGTCGTCGGCGACGTGTCCGTCATCGAGGGAGGGGTCGCGATGGTGCCGATCACGTTGTCGAACCCGTCGTCGGTCGACGTCACGGTCGGCTACGCAACCGCGACGGGTACCGCCGACGCGACCGACTTCACGGCCACCAGCGGCACCGTCACGATCCCGGCGGGCCAGGTCACGGCTGTCGTCGCCGTCCCGACGACCGGCGACTCGATCGACGAGCACGCGGAGACGTTCCGGCTGGTGGTCGAAGGCGTGCCCGTCGGCGCCACGACGGCCGATGGCGATGCCACCGCCACGATCATCGACGACGACGACTCGGTCGACCCGGTCGACGGTCCGATCGCCGACCCGCCGATCACCATCGCACCGCGTCCGCTCCTTCCGCCGGTCGCCACCGATGATGCGATCGTCACGGGCGCCGACGGCAGCGTCACCATCCCCGTACTCACGAACGACGCCGACGCCGACGCCGCCCTCGATCCGACCCGAGTCACCATCGTGACGGCACCGTCGCACGGCGTCGCGACGGTCCTCACCAGCGGACAGATCCGGTACGTGGCCGACGCCGGGTTCTCGGGCGTTGACTCGTTCACCTACCGACTCTGCGATGCCGCCGAGCAGTGCGACGATGCGATCGTCGAGGTCACGGTGCTCGAGCGGGTCATCGAGACCGGGCCCACGCTTCCCCGCACCGGGGCCGGCACGGACGAGCTCGCTCGCACCGCCGCGCTGCTCGTCCTGGTCGGGGGTCTCCTCCTGGTCGCCAGCCGTCGGAAGCGAACGACGCTCGGCGAATAATCCGCCGCCGACGACGGGCGGCTGTGTGAACCTCTCGCCGTGCCGCAGTCGACGTTGTCCTCGACCGATCGCACCACGCTTCGGCGCAAGAAGGACCGAGCGTCGATGGATCGGACGCAGCTCCACGCCATCCTCGACGAGGCGCTGATCGCCCACGTCGGGTTCACGGCGTCGCACGGACCGGTCGTGCTGCCAATGACCTACGCCCGGATCGACGACGCCCTCTATCTCCACGGCGCCATCGGGAACGACCTCTTGCGCCATGCGGCCGACGGCGTCGACGTGTGCGCCACCGTGACGCTGCTCGACGGCCTCGTGCTGGCCCGGTCGGCGTTCCACCACTCGATGAACTACCGGTGCGCCGTCGTCTTCGGGCGGGCCGAGCGAGTGACGGACCCGGCCGAGCTGCGGGCGATGTCGGTGGCGCTGGTCGACCACCTGTCACCGGGCCGGAGCGCCGAGGCCCGGCCGCCCACCGCTGAGGAGCTGCGGGCCACCCTCGCCATCCGCCTGTCGTTGGACGAGGCGTCGGTCAAGGTCCGCACCGGAGGGCCCGTCGACGATGCCGAGGACCTCGCGCTGCCGGTCTGGGCCGGGGTCATCCCCACCGAGCTCCGCCGCGGCGAACCCATCGCCGACCCGGGCTCCTGACCCGGTGCTGAAGAAGGTGATCGGCGCGTCGCCGCTGTTCTGGGCGGGTTCAACCACCGGTGCGGTCGTTCAACCCGCCCAGAACGAGGGCGCCGCGCAGGGCCGGTGGCTCACACGGGTGCCTGCAGCAACAGCCGCGGTGCCTCCCGCGCCGTGGGCTGGCTCGACCACAGGTCCTCGAGCAGGTCGTCGCGCAACGAACGATGTGAGGGGTCGTCCCACCGGTTCACGCGCTGCAAGGGATCGTCCACGAGGTCGTAGAGCTCACCCTCGGTGCCGTCGTGCACGGTCCCCCGACCGTAGGCCGTGCAGACCCACCGGTCGCGGGTGATCGTGCGGAGGTGCACGTCCACCCCGAAGAGCTCGCTGTCCCACTCGGTCAGCACCCGCTCCGGACCACCAGCAGCGTCGTCGACCGGGAGCGCCTGCCCTTCCATCCACGAAGGCGCATCGACACCGGCGATGGAGCAGAACGTCGGCGCCAGGTCCACCAATCCCACCGGCGCCGTCACCGTCGAGGGCACCGAGGCCCCTGCCGAGGGCGCCGGGCGCCAGATGAGCGGCAACCGCATCAGCCCGTCCACGTGGTACGGCCCCTTGAAGAGCAGCCCGAAGTCGCCCTGCAGCTCGCCGTGGTCGGTCGTGAAGACGACGTCGACGTCGTCGTCCCACCCACGCGCCGCCACGGCCGCCAGCACCCGCCCCAACGCCTCGTCGATCAGCTCGACCTCGACCGCGTTGCGGGCGTTGACTTCGCGCACCTGATCGGCCGTCATCGTCGCCGGCACCCACTTCGCCGGTGCCTCGTAGTTCGAGACCAGCTGCCCGTCGTACCAGAGCCGCCAGTGCCGGGGCTTGGCGTCGAGGAGCTCCTCGCGCTCGGTGGCAGTCTCCGGGTACCCGGCGGGCAGGGGGACCTCCCGCCAGTCGATGCGGCCCACCTCCGACTGCGGCGGGTCCCACGGGTGGTGCGGGTCGGGGAAGCTCATCCAGCAGAACCAGTCATCGTCGGCATCGAGGGAGTCGAGCCACGAGATCGTCCGGTCGGCGACCCAGTCGGTGTGGTACCACTCCTTCGCAATCGGGTTCACCTGAACCTGCGGCGCCCCGGTGTCACCGCCGCCGGCGGCATTCACCTGGAGGTCGGCGTCGACGACCGCGTAGAACCCGCCGACGGCCTCGGGATGCTCCGCCCGCAGCCAGCGCGCGTAGTGCAGCGGACCCATCGGGCCGTGCGTCGAGAACTCGAGGTGCTCGAACCCCCGGTGCGTGCCGTTCGGCGGCTTCGTCCCCGTCAGTGACAGCGAGTTCTCGGAGAAGCGGGCGAACGGATCGAAGTACGGCTGGAAGTGCGCCTTGCCGACGAGCGCCGTGCGGTACCCGATGCCGTGGAGGACCTCGGCGATCGAAGGAGCATCGACCGGTAGCGGGACCCCGTTCATCCACACGCCATGGGTCGTCGGGTGCTGTCCCGTCAGGATCGTGGAGCGCGACGGCATGCACACGACCGACTGGGGGACGGCGCGCTCGTACCGGATGCCGTTGGCCGCCAATCGGTCCACCACCGGCGTGCGCGCCAATGCGCCGCCGTTGCACCCGAGCGTGTCGTAGCGCTGCTGGTCGGTGGTGACGAGGAGGATCTTGCGTCCCATCTAGGGGGTTCCTTCCATCTGTGCACGGAGGTGCTCGAGGGCGCTGCCGGCGGCACCGGCGATGACGAGCGCCATGGTCGAGGGAATGGCGTCGGCGGCGTAGATCACCAGGCTCGAACCGTCCTCGAGGTCGATCACGTCGAGGGTGGACAGGTGCTCGCGGAACATCGGTGCCGTGATGCGGTACTGGAAGCGTCGCTGCAGCGGGTCGTGGGTGACGATCTCCTCGGGCATCGGGACGCCGGCGCCCGTCACGATCGTCCGCGTCGTGCCATCGACGGTCGCCGACACGATGCCCTCGAACCACTCCGCGATCCGGGCGGGATCGCCGATCCGTTCCCAGACCTCCTCCGCAGGCCGACCGATGCGTACGTGGCGGCGGACGCTGCCGCGGAGTGCTGTCACGCGAGCATGGCGGTAAGCGCGGCCACGAGTGCCGCTGTCGTCCGCCCTCGCGAGAGTCGCTGGTCGTGACGCAGGAGGTCGTACGCCTCGAAGGCGCACAGCGCATCGATCGCCGGCAAGAGGGCGCCGCCGCTCGCCCGGAGCTCACGGGCGAACACCCGCTGGAGCTGGTGGCGGAGGTACGACCTCGACTCGCGGATCTGGGCCGCCACGATCCCATGCCGCGGCGCACACACGCGCGCCGCGCGCGCTGCGGGCGCGATCGTCTCGAACAGCCGGACGCGCGCCTCCACGACGCGCTCGATCTTGACGACCGTCGAGTCGTCGTCTCGGATACCCGGATCGAGGAGCGGGCGCGCCGCCTCGAGCTGGCGGTCGATGGCGGCCGAGTTGAGGTCGTCGATGTCGTCGAAGTAGCGGAACAGCGACCGCGGCGACAGGCCCGCCCGTTCGGCGATGACGTTCGCGCCGGGCTCGTACTGTCCTTCCTCGTACAGCTCGACGAGGGCGTCGATCACCGCCTCGCGGTTCTGCTCCCGTCGCAGTCGACGCCCGTCGACGTCGAGGGTGGGGGAGGTCGAGGTCACCCGCGGAACGTATCTATTGACACTCCGACTGTCAATAGATACGTTCGGGCCGATGCAGGCACGTCGCGTCGTCGTCGTCAGTGATGCAGCCGGCTACGTCGGCCCCGACCTGTGCCGGCGGTTGGCGGCCGCGGGCCACGACTTCGTCGTCGGCGATCCGGCCGACGGGCTCGTCGACGACCTCGCCGCCCTCGGAGCGGCCGTCGAGGCGGTGTCCGGCGTTCGCGATCTCGCCGAGCCCGATTCGTCGGCGCAGCTGGTCGCTGCCGCAATCGCCCGCTTCGGTCGCATCGACGCGGCCGCGGCGTTCACGGGTCGGATCGTCACCGGCAGGTTCCTTCGTTCCTCCCTCGACGACCTTCGGGCGACGTTGACCGGCTGCATCGAGGCGCCCTACCTGTTCCTCCGCGAGGTCGTGCCCGTGATGGTCGAGCAAGGCGCGGGGCAGGTGCTGCTCTACACGAGCGCCGCCGGCGCGCGGCCGACACCGGGCGCCCCGCTCTACTCCTCGGCCCGTGCGGGCGCGAACATGCTCGTCCGCAACGTCGCCGCCGAGGTCGCCGACAAGGGGGTCCAGGTCAACGCCATCGGGACCAACTTCATCGACTTCCCAGCGTTCCTCGAGGCCAGCCGCGCCGAGGATGCCGAGGGACGCGCGCGCGTCGAGGCCCAGGTGCCGATGGGGCGCCTCGGTGGCCTCGACGAGCTCGCATCGTTCTCGGTGCCCTTCCTCGACGGCACGAGCCGCTTCACGACGGGACAGTTCGTCGCTTTCGCCGGCGGCTGGGCGTGAGCGCGCCGAACGAGCCGGAGTTCGGCGGTCGGATCGGTCGCACCGTCGCCGAGTCCACGCCCTGGTGGCCGCCCCCACCGGCCGGGACCGGCGGCCCGAACGTCGTGATGATCGTCCTCGACGACACCGGGTTCGCCCATTTCGGCTGCTACGGGTCCGAGCTGGCGACACCGAGGATCGACGGCCTCGCCGCCAGGGGGCTGCGCTACAACGGCTTCCACACGACGGCGCTGTGCTCACCATCGCGCGCCGCCCTCCTGACGGGCCGCAACCCGCACGCCGTCGGGATGCGGGGCGTCTCCAACTGGGACACCGGCTTTCCGCACATGCGCGGCGGGATCAGCCCCCGTGCCGCCACCGTCGCCGAGCTCCTCCGGGACCACGGGTACGCCACGTTCGCCGCCGGCAAGTGGCACCTGGCGCCGATGGAGGAGTGCTCCGCCGCCGGTCCCCACACCAATTGGCCGTTGCAGAAGGGGTTCGACCGCTTCTACGGCTTCCTGCAGGGCGAGGCCGACCAGTTCCACCCCGAGCTCACGAGCGACAACGGCCACGTCGACCCGCCCGCCGGACCGAAGGACGGCTACCACGTGTCCGAGGACATCGTCGATCGGGCCACCGGCTGGATCGGCGACCTTCGCTCCATCCGGCCCGACCGGCCGTTCCTGCTCTACCTCGCGTTCGGCGCGACGCACGCGCCGCATCAGGCACCGGCGGCGTACCTCGACCGGTGGCGCGGCCGCTTCGACGAGGGCTACGACGTCGTGCGGGAGAGGTGGTTCCGGCGTCAGCTCGAACTCGGTGTCGTGCCTGCCGGTACGACGCTGGCGCCGCCGAACCCCGGGGTCCCCGCGTGGGACGACCTCACCGACAACCAGCGGGCGTTCTCGGCGCGCCTGCAGGAGGCCTTCGCGGCGATGCTCGAGCACACCGACGCCCAGATCGGTCGCGTCGTCGACTTCCTCGAGGCGCGCGGGATCCTCGACGACACGCTCCTCCTCGTGCTGTCGGACAACGGCGCGTCCCGCGAGGGCGGTCCGTTCGGCGTGATGGACGAGTTCAGCTTCTTCAACTCGATCGGCGAGGACATCGACGATCTCGTCGCCCGACGCCTCGACGATGTCGGCGGTCCTCACTCGCATTCGAACTACCCGTGGGGATGGGCCCAGGCCGGGAACTCGCCGCTGCGGTGGTACAAGCAGAACACCTACGGAGGTGGGGTGCGCGACCCACTGGTGGTGCACTGGCCCCGCGGCATCGCCGCCGGGGGCGCCATCCGCACGCAGTTCTGCCACGCCGTCGACATCACCCCGACGATCCTCGATGTGACCGGCGCCTCGCTGCCCGGCTCGCACCGGGGCGTCCCCCAGATCCCGCTCCACGGCGCGTCGATCGCGCCGACCTTCGCGGACGGTGACGCGCCGGCGCCGAGGCCGCGCCAGTACTTCGAGCAGATGGGCCACCGCGGATTGTGGGCGGACGGCTGGAAGATCACGACCTACCACGTCCCTGGGCAGGAGTTCGACGACGACGAGTGGGCGCTCTTCCACCTCGACGACGATTTCTCCGAGTGCCACGACGTCTCGGCCGACCATCCGGCACGCCTCCGGTCACTCATCGACGAGTGGTGGGTGGAGGCGGGTGCGTTCGGTGTCCTGCCGCTCGACGACCGCTCGACCGAGCTCTTCGCGGCGCCGCCGAGGCACGGCACCGTCCACGCGCGCGATGAGTACGTGTACGTCCCGCCGATGACGCACGTCCCCGCCGACGCCGCGCCCCCGCTCGGCGGTCGACCGTGGACCGTCACCGTCGACGTGCTGGCCGACGGCCACCTCCCCGCCGAGGGCGTCCTTTACGCGCGGGGAAGCCACAACGTCGGCCACAGCTTCTTCGTCATGGCCGGCGTGCTGCACTTCGACTACAACGCGCTCGGGACCCACCACCGCGTCTCCGCCGCGCTGCCGCCGCTGGCCGGCACGCACGCGCTGGCCGTGCGCTTCGAGCGCATCGAGCGGCGCGGCAGGATCACCCTGTCCGCGGACGGCACCGACCTGGCGTCCGTCGACATCCCGAGGATCGTCCGCATGCTCGGGTCGACCGGTCTCGACATCGGCCTGGACCGCCTCTCGCCCGTCGTCGACGACTACGTCGCTCCGTTCCCGTTCACCGGTGCGACCATCGAACGGGTCACCTTCCGCATCCACCGCCGCCCCGACGCCGCGGACGTCGCCGCGACCGCGATGGCCGAGCTCTCCAAGGAGTAGTCCGTGCACGAGCTGATCCTGGATTCCCTTCGCCGTCGGATGCGCGCCATGCACTCGCTCTGGGAGGAAGCCGTCGCCACCATGGATCTCGATCAGGTGAACCACGTCGAGCGCGACCCCGTGCTGCCCATCGCGTTCTCGTTGTTCCACTTCGTCCAGATCGAGGACGGGTCGGCGACGATGCTCGGCGCGGGCCCCATGGTCTACGACGACGCCTGGGCGGGGCGCATCGGCCTGACGATCGCCGACCATGGGAAGCACAAGACCGTCGACGAGATGGTCGCCCAGCGCATCGGCGACCTGGCCGCCTTCGTCGCCTACCAGGAGAAGGTGTTCGCCAAGACCGAGGGCTGGCTCGCGGCGCTCGATCCGGCGACGTTGACCGACGTGGTCGTGTCGCCGCCGTACCCCGCGAACATCGCCTCGACCTACAGCGCCCGCGTGGGCGGCGAGGCGGGCATCACCCGCCTCGATGCCGCCGAGTGCTGGATCTACCAGCACGGCCTGCGTCACATGGGGGAGATCGAGCACGCCCGCGCCCTCGTCGGCCTGCAGGGCATGACCTCCTGATCCTTCGCCTGGATGAGTGAGTGCTCACTCAACTAGGGTGGAGGCCATGGGCGCCGCCACGCAGACCACCTCGACGCGGGCGGCCGCCCTTCCTCCCGACGAGCGCCGCGCCGCCATCGTCGCGGCCACCCTCCCGCTGCTCCTCGAGCGCGGTCCGGCCATCACGACCCGTCAGATCGCCGAGGCCGCCGGCATCGCCGAGGGCACGATCTTCCGCGTCTTCCCCGACAAGGACGCCGTGCTCCAGGCCGCCGTCGAGCTCGCCTTCGACACCGCGGCCGCCGAGCGGGCCCTCACCGAGATCGACCGCAGCCTCCCGTTCGAGGAACAGCTGGCCGAGGCCGTCGAGATCATGCAGCGACGGATGTCGGACCTGTGGCGCCTCGTGTCGTCCGTCGGTGAGACGGCGGCGCTGCGCGACCGGAAGCCGACCCCGCCTGCGGACCTGCTGGCCCTCGTGCACTTGTTCGAGCCGGAGCGCAAGCGCCTTCGCCACGACCCGGAGACGGCCGCCCGCGAGCTTCGGGCACTGACCCTCGCCGTGAGCCATCCGGCCCTCTATGCCGACGAACCGATGTCGCCGTCCGAGATCGTCACGCTCCTCCTCGACGGAATCCGCGCCAACACCAAAGGAAACCGATGCTGATCCGGGTTCTCCGGGCCCACCTCCGGCCGTACCGTCGCCTGTTGTTGGCGGTGATCCTGCTGCAGAGCGTGCAGGCCGTCGCCTCGCTGTACCTCCCGACGCTCAACGCACGGGTCATCGACGAGGGCGTGATACCCCACGACACCGGCTACATCTGGCGCGTCGGGATGATCATGTTGCTGGTCACGCTCGTCCAGGTCACGTTCAACATCGTCGCGGTGTACTTCGGTTCGCGTGCGGCCATGGGCTTCGGGCGCGACGTTCGCAGCTCGCTGTTCCACCGCGTCACCGAGTTCTCGGCGCGTGAGGTGAACGTGTTCGGGGCGCCCTCGCTGATCACGCGGATCACGAACGACGTCCAGCAGGTGCAGATGCTCGTGACGATGACGTTGACGATGTTGATCTCGGCGCCGATCACGATCATCGGTGGCTTGATCATGGCGCTGCGCCAGGACGCCGGGCTCACGTGGCTCCTCGGCGTGACGATCATCCTCCTCGTCTTCAGCCTCAGCCAGGTCGTGCTCCGGATGGTGCCCACGTTCCGGCTCATGCAGGAGCGCATCGACGGCATCAACCGCGTCCTGCGCGAGCAGATCACCGGCATGCGCGTGGTCCGCGCCTTCGTGCGCGAGCCCGAGGAGGTCGGTCGCTTCGACTTCGTCAACGAGCAGGTGACGGAGACCTCGCTGAAGGCGGGACGGCTGATGTCGTTCATGTTCCCGACCGTCCTGCTGATCATCAACGTCTCGTGCGCCGCGGTCGTCTGGTTCGGGTCGAACCGCGTCGCCTCGGGCGCGACGACGGTCGGGTCACTGATCGCCTTCCTCACGTACTTCACCGTCATCCTCTTCGCCGTGATGATGGTCAGTTGGGTCGGCTTCCTCGCTCCCCGCGCCGCCGTGTCCGCCGAACGCATCCAGGAGGTGCTCGAGACGGCGTCATCGGTGACCGTGTCCTCCAACCCCGTCGGTGAGCTCACGACCGCGGGATCGCTGGAGTTCCGGGACGTCAGCTTCGGGTACCCCGGCGCGGAGGCGCCCGTCCTGTCCGGGATCACCTTCCGCTCCGTGGCCGGCCAGACCACGGCGGTCGTCGGTTCGACGGGTTCGGGCAAGACGACGCTCGTCAACCTCGTCGCCCGGCTCTTCGACGTGACGGAGGGGTCGGTGCTCGTCGGGGGCGTCGACGTCCGCGACCTCGACCCGCACGTGCTCTGGACGCGCATCGGCCTCGTCCCCCAGAAGCCCTACCTGTTCTCCGGCACCGTCGCGAGCAACCTCCGCTACGGCAAGCCGAACGCCACCGACGAGGAGCTCTGGGAAGCGCTCCAGATCGCTCAGGCATCGGACTTCGTGGCCGCCATGCCCGGGGGGCTGGATGCCTCCATCGTGCAGGGCGGCGCCAACGTCAGCGGTGGCCAGCGCCAGCGGCTGGCGATCGCGAGAGCGCTCGTCCGCAAGCCGGACATCTACCTGTTCGACGACTCGTTCTCGGCCCTCGACCTCGCGACCGACGCCCGTCTCCGGGCGGCCCTCGAGCCGTACACAAGACAGGCGACGGTGATCGTCGTCGCCCAGCGGATCTCGACGATCGCGACCGCCGATCAGATCCTGGTGATCGAGGACGGCGTCCCCGTCGGCCTCGGCACGCACGCGGATCTCCTCGAGACGTGCGCGACGTACGTCGAGATCGTCGAGTCCCAGACGCAGGGAGCGGCGGCGTGAGCGCGGCAAACCATCAACGCGGTGCCGGCTCATCCAGGCCGGCGAAGGAGGCCCGGTGAGCACCGAGATCGAACCGACGGCGTCGGAAGCGCAGCCGGGGCTGGACGAGCTCGAGGAGGAGATCAAGCCGCCGACACCTCAGGCCGGACAGGGGCGGTGGGGGTCGCTCGGCCAGCCGGTCGAGGCGTCGGCCAACTTCGGAGCTTCGGCCCGACGCTTGGTGCGCCGGTTGGAGGGGGGCCTCGCCGCCCTCCTCGGCGTGCTGGCGATGGCGATCTTCGGCGTCGCCTTCTCCGTGCTCGGTCCGCGCATGCTGGGCGACGCCACCGACATCCTGATCCGCGGTCTCCTGCGCGGCGGACCGAAGGCCATCGACTTCCCCGCCCTCCACCGAGTGCTGTTCGTCGCCTTCGGCCTCTACGTCGCGTCCGCGGCGCTGCAGTTCGCGCAGTCGTGGGCCCTTGCCGGGATCGTGCAGCGAACGATGTACCGCCTGCGGGCCGACGTCGAGGACAAGCTCAACCGGCTGCCGCTGAGCTACGTCGACGAGAACGCACGCGGCGACCTTCTCAGCCGCGTCACCAACGACATCGACAACATCGCCATGAGCCTCCAGCAGACGATGAGCCAGTTGCTCACGTCGGTCCTGACGCTCGCCGGCACGCTCGTGATGATGGTCGTCATCTCGCCGGTGCTCGCACTGGTCGCCCTCGTCTCCGTGCCGCTGTCCTTCGTCACGCTGCGCTTCATCACATCCCGGTCGAAGCCGCGGTTCATCGACCAATGGCGGTACACGGGCAAGCTGAACGGTCTCGTCGAGGAGTCCTTCACGGGCCACGCGATCGTCAAGGCATTCGGTCGACAGATCGAGGTCGAGGAGCGATTTCGGGAGACGAACGAGGAGCTGTTCGACGCGAGCTTCGGCGCCCAGTTCATCTCGGGCGTGATCCAGCCGGCGATGATGATGCTCGGCAACCTCAACTTCGTCGCCATCGCCGTGGTCGGCGGGCTTCGGGTGGCCTCGGGCGCCATGAGCCTCGGCGGGGTGCAGGCGTTCATCCAGTACTCCCGCCAGTTCAGCCAGCCGCTCACGCAGGTGGCGTCGATGGTCAACACCTTCCAGTCCGGGATCGCTTCGGCCGAGCGGGTCTTCGAGCTGCTCGACGCCGACGAGCAGACGCCGGACGTGGTCGACCTCGGGATCACGCCGCCGGCCGCGGGTCGCGTCGAGTTCGAGCGGGTCTCGTTCTCCTACGACAAGAACCGGCCGCTCATCACCGACCTGTCCCTCGTCGCCGAGCCAGGCAGGACGGTGGCCATCGTTGGTCCGACCGGCGCCGGCAAGACGACCCTCGTCAACCTCATCATGCGGTTCTACGAGCTCGACGGCGGCCGCGTCCTGCTCGACGGTCGCAACATCGCCGACATGCCGCGCGCGGAGCTCCGCTCGAACATCGGCATGGTGCTCCAGGACACGTGGCTCTTCGGCGGCACGATCCGAGAGAACATTGCCTACGGCAACCCTGCGGCGACGGAGGACCAGATCCTCCAGGCCGCGAAGGCGACCTACGTCGACCGCTTCGTGCACTCGCTACCCGACGGGTACGACACCCTCATCGACGACGACGGCGACACCGTGAGCGCGGGCGAGAAGCAGCTGCTGACGATCGCCCGCGCCTTCCTCGCCGATCCGACGATCCTCATCCTCGACGAAGCGACCTCTTCGGTCGACACCCGCACCGAGGTTCTGATCCAACACGCCATGGCTGCGCTCCGCTCCCAGCGGACGTCGTTCGTCATCGCCCACCGGCTCTCGACGATCCGTGATGCCGACATCATCCTGGTGATGGACGGTGGCCGCATCGTCGAGCAGGGCCACCACGCCGAGCTGTTGGCGAAGGGCGGCGCCTACGCGACGTTGTACAACGCGCAGTTCGCCGCCGCCGCCGCCGACGTCGACGCCTGACCGCCGTCAGGCGCTCAGGATGCGGCGACGACGGCCGGAACGGCTGCGTTCTCGCAGCGACCGAACAGGTAACCCTGGCCGAGCTCGACCTCGAGGCTCTGCAGCGCGGTGAGGTCGAGAACGCTCTCGATCCCCTCGGCGATGAGGTGGCACCCTGTCTGTGACGCGAAGTGCGAGAGGCCGGCGATGAGCGCCTGGCGGGTCGGGTCGTCGTGGATCCCGATCACCCACGTCTTGTCGAGCTTCACGTAATCGGGCCCGAGCGCGAGCACGTGTTGCAGGCTGGCGAAACCGCTTCCGGCATCGTCGATCGACAGGCGCACGGAGTCGCCGAGGGAGGCGACCGCCTCTCGCACGGCGCCGTAGTCGTCGACGGGATCGTGCTCGGTCAGCTCGAGGACCACCGGACGGTCGATGTCCGACAGGATCGACTGCAGCGAGTCGACGTCGAGGATGAGCTCGGGCGAGACGTTCAGCGACAGGAAGCACCCCGCCGGGAGGTCCGTCGAGGCCGCGACCGCCGCTTGCAACGTCGCCCGTTCGAGGTCAAGGCGCCGGTTGATCGACGCGGCCATCGAGAAGCGCGCCTCAGGAGGGGTGCCGTCTTCGAAGCGGGTAAGGGCCTCGTACCCCGTGACCGTCCCGTCGTCGAGGTTGACGATCGGCTCGAAAATCGGATGGAAGGCGCCCTCCCGCAGCACGTCGTCGATGAGTGCACGCTGCGCCACGAAGCGCGTCTGCTCGTCGAGGCCCGGACCGAGCAGGCCCGACGCGATGTCGGCGAAGTCGATGGCCGCAGACATCGCGCGGAAGCGTCCACCGGCCGCGGGATCGCCACCCGGAACGTCGGTCGTGAGCATCAGGAGGCCGAGCACGTGGCGATCGCGGAGCAGTGGCGCGCACGCCATCATGCCCGGCGCTCCCTTGTCGTCGACCGAGCTGGCGCGGACGGCGCGGTGCTCGCGGCGCTCGATCCACGGTCCGCCCGCTGCCCTGTCCCGGAGGTAGTCCGCAAGGTCGCTGCTGAGCGACTGGCCGACACGCAGCTCCCAGAGGGGGAGCTCGTGGACGGCGAGCGGGACGACGCCACCGCTCGTCGGGAAAGCGAGGATGGCGGCGGCGCTGATGTGTCGGACGCGGCGCAGCTGCTCGCAGACGAGCTCGGCCGTCAGCTCCGGCGTGGCCTCCGGGTTGAGCCGCCACAACGCCGTCTCGAGATCGCTGCGCTCCCGCAGTTGGACCTCCATCAACCGCGCCCACGAGTTGTGCCACCGCACCTGCGCCGAGACCCGGGCCAGGAGCTCCTGGCTGTTGAACGGCTTCGACAACGAATCGGTGGCGCCTGCTGCGAGGCCGCGGATGCGGTCCCCGACCGTGCTGTCGTTCGTGAGGACGATGACCGGGACCGTGGCGCTGCTCGACTCGGTGCGGATCCGGCGGACGAGGTCGATGCCCATCATGCCCGGGCGGTGGAGGTCCACGATGACGGCCGCGAAGCGGCGCTGGCCCAGGAGGTCGAAGGCCGCCCGCGAGTCGCGGGTCTCCGCGACCTCGTACCCGCCTTCCTCGAGGACCTGCCGCGACGCAGAAACGGCCCCGGCGTCGTCGTTGATGACCAGCACTCCCGGACGTGTCACGCTGACCTCGGCAAACTCTCTCGGTGGCCTGCCTCACGTAGAGTACAACTCTCACGCACCGTGACAATGCCCGAGTCGGACGAGGGGCCTCCTGCGCCGGGTCCGGCAACTCAGAGGTGATCGTGCCGTCCGGCGCTCTCGGGGAGGAACCGGCTGACGAGGAGCGAGGCGGCGAACACCACGACCGCGCCGACCCGCAGGCCGTTCGACATCCCGTCGACGTAGGCCGATCGGGCCGCCGCCGCAAGCGCCTCACCGGCGCCCCCGCCGACGCGATCACCGACGGCGAGGGCGGCACCCAGGGAGGCCTTGGCGGCACTGGCTGAGGCTGCCGGCAGCCCCGCTGCGGCCTTGGCGATCCCGCTCGAGTAGGTGGACGCCGCCAGGCTTCCCAGCACGGCGACGCCGAGGGCCCCGCCGAGCTCGCGGGTGGTGTCGTTGACCGCCGACCCGACGCCGGCCTTGTTCATCGGCAGGGAGGCCATGATCGTGCCGGTCGACGGCGCCATGCTCGAGCCCATCCCGGCAGACATGATCACGAGACCGAGGACCAGGCGCGGGTAGCTCGAGTCGGCCTGCAGGAACGACATGTACAGCAGGCCGACGCCGACGGTCGCGAGACCACCGGCAACGACGCGACGGGCACCGAAGCGCTCCGCCAGCCGCGCGCTGTTCGGCGCCGCGACCATCATCGTCATCGCCATGGGCAGCATGCGCAAGCCGGCCTCGAGCGTTCCGTAGCCCAGGACCAGCTGGAGGTACTGGGCGAAGAGGAAGAACGTGCCGAACATGGCGAAGAACACCAGGGTGATGGCGCCGGCGGCCGTCGAGAACCCGGGGTTCTTGAACCACCGCAGCTCGAGCATCGGATCGTCCGTGCGCAGCTCGTACCAGCCGAACACGCAAAGGAAGACGACGGCGGCCGCGAACGCCCCGATCGTCGAGCCCGACGTCCATCCGTGGCTCGGCGCCTCGATGATGCCGTACAGGAGCGCGGCGAGACCGGCGATCGAGAGTGCCGCGCCGACGGGGTCGAGGCTCGTCCCGTTCGGGTCCTTCGACGTGGGCACGAGCACCGAACCGGCGACGAGGGCGATCACGATGATCGGGAGGTTCATCAAGAACACCGATCCCCACCAGAAGTGCTCCAGGAGGAAGCCGCTGCCGATCGGGCCGATCGCGGCCCCGGCACCGGCGAGGCCGGCCCAGATGGCGATCGCGCGGCCCCGCTCCCGCGGCGGGAAGACGGTGGTGAGGATGGACAGCGTCGCCGGCATCACCAACGCCGCGCCGAGACCCATGACGGCACGGCCGGCGATCAGCCCCGCAGGGTCGCTGACGAAGGCGCTGACGGCGGACGCTCCCCCGAAGATCACGAGGCCGACGGTGAGCGCGCCCTTCCGTCCGTACCGGTCACCGAGCGCCCCGGCCGTCAGCAGGAGGCCGGCGAACACGAGGGCGTAGGCGTCCACGATCCATTGCAGCTCGGTCTGGGTCGCGTGCAGCTCCCGGATCAGCGTCGGCAGGGCGACGTTGAGCACGGTGTTGCCGACGATCACGATGACGAGGCTGAGGCACAGGACGCCGAGGATCCACCAGCGGCGGTCGTCGACGGGTGCTTCGATCGACCGGTCGGGAGGTGGTCCGGGTTGCGTCGTCGTCACGATGCGGCCGACGCGCGGCGGTGGTGGCGCATTCCGACAGCCTAGGGATCGGCGCCGAGGTCGTCGGTCGGTCGAGGTTCAGGCGGTCGGTGCGGCCGCCAAGCCGAGCTCGGATGTCGAGACCTCGCGCATCTCCACCTTCCGCACCTTGCCGGTGACGGTCATCGGGAACTCGTCGGCCACCCGGAGGTACCGCGGCACCTTGTAGTGCGCGATCTTGCCGGCGCAGTAGGCGCGCAGGTCCTCGATCGAGAGCGCCGCGCCCGCGTGGAGCCGGACCCACGCGCACAGTTCTTCGCCGTAGCGGTCGTCGGGCACGCCGATCACCTGGACGTCGGCGATGGCGGGATGTCCGTAGAGGAACTCCTCGATCTCGCGGGGAGAGATGTTCTCGCCGCCGCGGATGATCATGTCCTTGCTGCGCCCGACGATGTTGACGTAGCCGGCCTCGTCCATGGTCGCGAGGTCGCCGGTGTGCATCCACCCTGCAGCATCGATGGCCTCGGCGGAGGCAGCGGGGTCGTCCCAGTAGCCGAGCATCACGGAGTAGCCGCGGGTGCAGAGCTCGCCGGGTGTCCCCACCGCCACGATCCGGCCGTCGTCGGGATCGACGACCTTGCACTCGACCCACGGATGCACCTGCCCGACCGTCGACACCCGCCGGTCGAGGTCGTCATCGGTGCGCGACTGGAACGACACCGGCGACGTCTCGGTCATGCCGTAACAGATCGTCACCTCGGGCATGTGCATGTCGGCGACGCAGCGCTTCATCACCTCGATGGGGCATGGCGAGCCCGCCATGACGCCTGTCCGCAACGACGACAGGTCCACGCTGTCGAACGCGGGATCGTCCAGCATGGCGATGAACATCGTCGGCACGCCGTACAGGGAGACGCAACGCTCGGCCTCGACGGCCCGCAGCGTCGCCCCGGGCTCGAACGCCGGCGCGGGGTAGACGATCGTCGCACCCCGCGTCGTGCACCCGAGGTTGCCCATCACCATCCCGAAGCAGTGGTACAGCGGAACCGGGACGCACAGCGCGTCCCCCGGCTGCAGGCGCTGGATCCCGGTGACGACGAAGGCATTGTTGAGGATGTTGTGGTGCGAGAGCGTCGCGCCCTTCGGGAACCCCGTCGTGCCGGACGTGTACTGGATGTTGATGGGGTCGTCGAACTGCAGCGTCCGCTGTCGCTCGGCCACGAGTGATGGTTCGACACCGTCACCGCCGTCGAGCAACGCCGTCCACGTGAGGTCGCCGTCGTCGCTGTCGAGGAACGCCACCACCTCCAGGCCAGGCAGCTTCGGCCGAACCTCGCGCACCATGGCGACGTAGTCCGACGCCCCGAAGTTCGAAGCGGCCACGAGCACGCGACATCTCGCCTGCTCGAGGACGTACGCGACCTCGTGCGTGCGGT
Organism: Acidimicrobiales bacterium; assembly: GCA_035525495.1. Lineage (GTDB taxonomy): Bacteria > Actinomycetota > Acidimicrobiia > Acidimicrobiales > CADCTF01 > DATLED01. The sequence goes on from DATLED010000022.1 coordinate 31,803, forward strand.
AGGCGGGGTTGATGTTGACGAGGATGGCGCCGACCTTCGCGGTGGCGTACTGCAGGACCGTCCACTCGTGGCGGTTGGGGGCCCAGATGCCCACGCGCGCTCCCGGCTCGATGCCGAGGTGCAACAGCCCGCGGGCGCACCGCTCGACGAGTGCCGCGAACTCGTCATAGGTCAGGCGGACGCCCTCGTGGACGGACACGAGGCAGGTGCGGTCGCCGTGGGCGGCGACCGTCCGGTCGAGGTTGTCGCCGATCGTCTCGCCGAGGAGGGGTTCGGTGGACGGGCCGGACGTGTAGCTCAGCATCGTCATGTCCGCACGGTGTCACAATCCGACCCTGCGAGGCGTCGACATGCCATGAAGACGACGACGGACGTGCTGGTGATCGGCGGCGGTCTCGCCGGGTTGACGGCGGCGGCCACGGCTTCGGCCCAGGGCGCGAGGGCTCTGGTGCTCGAGGCCCACCGACCGGGCGGGCGGTCCCGCGTCAGCGAGCGGGACGGGTTCACCTTCAACCATGGCGGGCATGCCCTCTACGTCGCCGGCGAGGGGATGGCAGTGCTGCGCCGGCTCGGCGTGCGGCCGAAGGGCTCGCCGCCACCGCTCGGGGCCTACCAGCTGCTCGCCGGCGGGTCGCTCCACCGGATGCCCGTCGGTCCGGGCTCCCTCCTGCGCACCACGGCGCTGTCGGTCCGGAGCAAGGCGGCCGTGGGCAAGCTCCTCGTGCGTGTCCCGAAGCTCGACGCCGCTGACTTCGCCGGCATCAGCGTCGACGGCTGGATCGCCGACCAGGACCTGCGCGACGACGCCGTCGCCGTCCTCCGGGCCCTCGTCCGCATCGGCACCTACAGCTCCGCGCTCGACGAGCTCTCCGCCGGCGCCGCCCTCCAACAGCTCCAGCGCTCGATCGAGGGCGGCGTCCTCTACCTCGACGGCGGGTGGGCGCAGCTGGTCGACGGCCTGCGGAGCCAGGTCGAGTTGCGGCCGAACGTCGCCGTCGAGTCCATCACCGATGCCGGCAACGACGGGGTGCAGGTCCGAACGACCGGGGATGACCTGGTGACCGCCCGTTCGGTCGTGCTGGCCGCCGGCTCCCCCGAGGCCTGCGCCTCGCTGCTCGGCGCCGACCCCGATTCGTTGTGGCCCGGCCTCGGCGCGCCGGTGACCGCGTCGTGCCTCGACGTCGGTGTCCGCGGCGTCCCGTCGCCGGGCTACGTCCTCGGCGTCGACGAGCCGGTCTACGGGACCGTCCAGTCACCGCCGGCGAAGCAGGCGCCCGAGGGCGATTCGGTCGTCGCCGTCATCCGCTACGGCGCCCGCTCGGCGGCCGAGGATCGCCCGCAGCTCGAGGGGTGGCTCGACCACGTCGGCGTCCACCGCGAGACGATCGTCTGCGAGCGCTTCCTCGCCCGCATGATCGTCGTGGGCGCCGCGCCCCGCGCCATCACCGGCGGGCTCACCGGTCGCCCTTCGATCACCTCGACCGGGATGCCCAACGTCCTCCTGGCCGGGGACTGGGTCGGCCGCGAGGGAATGCTGGCCGATGCGTCGTTCGCCAGCGGCCAGGCCGCCGGACGCGCCGCGGCGGCTGACGCAGCCGCCCCGACCTCCGCCGCGTCGGCGACGATGGGGTCGTGACCGCGCCGCTGTCGGAGCCGTGGGTCGACGTGTTCGAGGTGGCTCGACCGCGCCTCCTCGGCTTGGCCTACCGGATGCTCGGGACACTGGACGACGCCGAGGACATCGTCCAGGAGGCGTTCCTGAGGTGGCTCTCCGCCGACCACGACGCCATCGTCAACCCCGACGCGTGGCTGACGACCGTCGCCAGCCGCCTCGCCCTCGACCGCCTGCGTGCCCAGCAGCGGCGGCGCGAGGACTACGTCGGGCCGTGGGTCGCCGAGCCTCTCGTGCTCGAACCGGGGCCCGAGGAGACGGCCGTGCGAACCGAGTCGCTCACCCTCGGGTTCCTCGCGCTCCTCGACCGACTGGCACCGGTGGAGCGCGCCGTGTTCCTCCTCGCAGACGTGTTCGGTGTGCCTTTCGCCGAGATCGCCGAGACCGTCGGCAGGTCGCCGGCAGCGTGTCGACAGATCGCCAGCCGCGCCCGCTCCCGCGTGCGGAGCGCCGCACCCCGATTCGCGGCCTCGCCCGATCGGCGGGTCGTCGAGGAGTTCCTCGTGGCGGTCGCCCTCGGCGACATCGACGCCGTCCTCGCCCGACTGTCCCCCGAAGCCGTCTGCGTCAGCGACGGCGGCGCCAACAAGCGGGCCGCCCGTCGTCCCGTGGTGGGCGCCGACCGGGTGGCGCGGTTCTTCGTGAACCTCGCGCGTCGCTACGGGGCCGAGGCGTCCTTCGCGTCGGCCACGATCAACGGCTGCGCCGGGCTCATCGTCTCGATGGGCGGCGGGATCGAGCTGGCAGCCGCCTTCGAGGTCGCCGACGGTCGGGTGCGCTCCATCTGGGTCGTGCGCAATCCGGACAAACTCGTCCATCTCGTTGACGCCGTCCCGATTTCCTGACCCGCTCGCGCCATTGGCACTCAAGCCGGTGGACTAGTCCGCCGAGAACGGACGCATGCCTGCGAACGCCACGCTCGAGCCCGCGTCCGACGGGTCCCTCGGGGAGTACGGGCCGCGGCTGCGGATCTCCCTCGCCGCACGCGCCACCGTGCTCGATGCCGAGCGTCGGCGGTTCCACCAGGATCTCGACCTGCTCCGCACCCGCGCCTCCGAGCGCCGCTGAACCCGCACCCGGGCGGGTAGCGTCCCCGCCGCCATGGCCGGACCGACCGATGACGTCAGCGAACCCGAGGAGCGGGCCCGCCACCTCCTCGCCATCCTCGACCTCGAACCGGCGGGCGAGGACCGGTTCCTGGCGCCGACGCCGGCGGAGGGACCTCCCCGGCTCTTCGGCGGTCAGGTCGCCAGCCAGGCGATCCGCGCCGCCACCCTGACGGTCGGCCCGGACCGCCGCACCCACTCGCTGCACTCCTACTTCATCCGCCCCGGTCGCCCGGGGGTCGCCCTCGAGCTCGGCGTCGAGCGGACCCGCGATGGTCGCTCGTTCTCGACCCGCCGCGTCACGGCGAGCCAGGCCGGGGAGGCGATCTTCGTCCTCGACGGGTCGTTTCACGTCGACGAGCCCGGCGACGACTGGCAGGCCGAAGGACTGCCCGACGGCGTCGCGATGCCCGACGAACTCGCCGGCGTGACGCTGGATGGTTCGCCCTTTCGGCGGATGAACCCCTTCGAGATCCTCCCGATCCGCAAGGTGCAGGGGTTCGCGTTGCACCCGTGCTGGATCCGGTTGCGAGAGCCGATCCCGCAGGACGACGCGCTCCACGTGTCCGCGCTGACCTACGTCTCGGACCTGGCGGTCATCGGGAGCGCCCGGGCGCCCGGCTCGACGGCGGGATGGGGTGGCGCCAGCCTCGACCACGCCGTGTGGTTCCACCGCCCGGTGCGGGTCGACGAGTGGTTGTTGTTCTCGGTCTCGCCCGTGACGAACTTCGGTGCTCGCGGTCTCGCCCGCGGGAGCTTCCAGCGCCTCGACGGGACACTCGTCGCCTCGCTGTCCCAAGAGTGCCTGCTCCGCCCGGCCTCGCCGATCCCGCCGCCGTAATCGATGCGGCAACCCTCGGCGCTCAGTGGTGAGTTGACCACCGCATCCGGCGGTCAACTCACCATCGGACGCACTGGGTCGGCCGGCTGTGCGTCCGGCGTCTTGCGGTTGATCTCCCTCGCCTGCTGCAACGTCTCCTCGGCGACCGCGACGAGGCGGCGTTGGATGGCGAGGGACTCCTCGGTCCTGCCGAGCTGCGCGCGAGCCGTCCCGAGCTGAGCCTGCGCGAGCTCGAGCTGGTCGAGGGCGATGCGGCGCTGATCCTTGGTGATCTCGAGTTGCTCCGTCGTCAGTTCGAGCTGGCGTTGCGTGATCTGCAGCTGGGTTCGGGTCACCTTGAGCTGCGCGCGTGTCGTCTCGAGCTGGGAGCCGACCCTGGCGCGCTGCGCGGCGATGTCGCTGCGCATGCCCCGACCCGGTCCGAGGACGAGGGCGCCGAGGGCGGCGACGAGCAGGATCCCGACGACCGTCCAGAGCAGGCGGAACTTGGTCGAGGGAGCCATCGGCGAGGGGGTGGCGGACACGCCGAGGGCGGTACCCGCCACGTCCGGACCCCACGCCACTTGTGGCGCACGCCACACCCTCGACGGCTCCTTCGCCGAAGTTCTCCCCGCCTGTCCTTCGGTGGGCGTCACTCGGTGCCGAACGAAGGGACGTGGACACCAACCGGATCCGGGTCGAGCAGCACGTGCGGGTGTTGGACGTCCAGCGAAGTGGCCGCAGGGTCACCGTCGACGTGTACGGCGGCGCGGGGGCGTCGTGCGGCGTCGTCGTCTACGAGTTCGCGGACGCCGGCGTCTCGGCAACGCAGGAGCAGGTCCTCCGCAGCTGGAGGGACGCGGCGACGGTGCTGACGTTCGTCCACCGCGCCGACGAGGTCGCCCTCGTCGACGATGTCGCGCAGTTCGAGGCGTCGTGGGCGGCGTCCGACAGCGACCTCGCGCGCTGAAACCGCTCGCGACCCGGCGACCACGTCACTCCCTGCGGCGGAGGACCAGCCACGAGTCCAGCGACTCGAGGAGGGCAGCAGGATCGTCGAACACCTCGACCGCTCCCACACCCCGCAGTGCGTCGTCGCCCGTGCCGCCACACCGGACCGTGACGGTCCGCAGCCCGGCCCGTCCGGCGGCCTCCACGTCCCACACCGAGTCACCGACGGCGAGTGCCTCGCCGGCGGTGCACCCGGCCTGCACGAGCGCAGACTCGAACACCTCGGGCGAGGGTTTCGCCTCATCGACGTCGCCCGCGCTCGTCACCGCCGAGACGGCGTCACCGGCACCGATGGCATCGACGAGCGCGTCGACGTCCTGCGGCTCGGACGAGGTCGCGAGCACGACGGCGATGCCGCGTGCGGCGATGGCCTGCAGCAGGTTCGCCGCTTTCGGGAAGGCGCGGATCTCCGACTTGAGCTCGTCGAAGTGACGCCGCCATCCGTCCTTGATGTCGTCGCGCTCCTCACCGCAGAGCTCCCGCAACAGCACCGCAGAGCTGGCCCCGATCATCCGGTGGACCCGCCACGACGTGACCTCGACGAGCCCCGCGTCGACGAATGCCTGACGCCAGGCGCGGACGTGGAGGTAGTTCGTGTCGGTCAGCGTCCCGTCGATGTCGAAGAGGACGGCCTTGGGCGGCGTGGGCATCTCCCCGCTCTACCCCGGGCGGTCGCCGCTACGTTGCCGCCATGCGTCCCCACCCCTGGAACGACGGGTTCAGCTGGCAGGACCACCCAGGCCCGTTCACGACCATCACCGAGGAGCAGGCGTCGGCGTTCGACCGCGACGGGTTCTTCGTCATGGAGAACGTGCTGACGGCGGACGAGGTCGCCCGCACGATCTCCGAGATCGATCCGCTCGAAGCCAAGGTCGAGTCGTTCCTGCAGACGCAGGAGGACGGGAGGGCGGCGATCGCCGAGACCGGTGCCATCACGTTCACCACCCACCTGGTGACCAAGTCGGCGTGGTTGCGCGAGCTGGCCTCGTCGCCCCTCTTCGCCGGGATCGCCACCGACCTGCTCGGCCCCGACGTCCGCCTCTACTGGGATCAGGCCGTCTACAAGAAGCCGGAGAAGCCGCGCCGGTTCCCGTGGCACCAGGACAACGGGTACGTGTACGTCGAGCCGCAGCAGTACCTCACCTGCTGGGTGGCGCTGACGGATGCGACCGTCGACAACGGCTGCCCGCAGGTGGCGCGCGGCCTGCATCGTCAAGGGACGCTCGCCCACCGCTACGTGGTGCCTCTGGGGTTCGAGTGCTTCTCCGATCCCGAAGACGTCGCCGTCGCGCCGGTCGGTGCTGGCGGGGTCGTCGTGTTCTCGTCGCTGACACCCCACCTCACGGGACCGAACACCACCGACGCCGTGCGCAAGGCGTACATCCTCCAGTACGCACCCGACGGAGCCTGCACCCAGCAGGGCAACCCGTCGGAGGGTCCGCCGACGGCAACGACACGTTGCGACGCGCCGGACCGACAGTTCCTCGTCGCCGGCGGAGCGGAGGCGTGACCACGACGGCGTCCGTCGAGGAGCTCGTCGCATCGCTCACCACCGACGAGAAGGTGTCGCTCCTGGCCGGCACGGACTGGTGGCACACGGCGGCCGTCGATCGGGTGGGCATCCCCCCGCTGAAGATGAGCGACGGTCCCGCGGGCGTGCGGGGCGCGCACGTCAGCGGCGGGCCGGCGTCGGCCAGCTTCCCTTGCGGGACGGCGCTGGGCGCGACGTGGGACGTCGACCTTCTGCGGCGCGTCGGCGTGGCGCTGGCCGCCGAGCTGGCGAGCAAGGGGGCCCACCTGATCCTTGCGCCGACCGTCAACCTCCACCGCACGCCCCTCGCCGGTCGGAACTTCGAGTGCTACAGCGAGGATCCGTACCTCACCGCGCGATTGGCGGTGGCGTACATCGAGGGCGTGCAGAGCGCGGGCGTCGGTGCGACGGTGAAGCACTTCGTCGCCAACGACTCCGAGTACGAGCGCATGACGATCAGTTCGGAGGTGCCGGAGCGGGCGTTGCGCGAGCTGTACCTGTTGCCGTTCGAGGCGGCGGTCCGCGAGGCCGGCACGTGGGCCATCATGAGCGCGTACAACAAGGTCGGCGGCACGTGGTGCAGCGAGAACCCGCAGCTGCTGACGACGATCCTGCGCGACGAGTGGGGGTTCGACGGTCTCGTCGTGTCCGACTGGTTCGGGACGCACTCGACGGTGGACGCGGCGGTTGCAGGCCTCGACCTCGAGATGCCCGGCCCTTCGTTGCACCGCGGAGCGAAGTTGGCGGAAGCGGTCGCGTCGGGCGAGGTGCCGGCTGACGTGCTCGACGAACGTGTCCGCCGGGTGCTGCAGCTGGCGTCGCGGACGGGCGTCCTGGCGGGGACGGCCAGTGACCCGACGGTCGAGCGGCACGACGACGATCCGGCCACGGTGGCGTTGCTGCGCGAGGCCGCGGCCTCGTCGATCGTGCTGCTGAAGAACGAGGGTGGGCTGCTCCCTCTGGCCGTGGATTCGCTGTCGTCGGTAGCCGTGATCGGTCCGACGGCGGCCAACGCGTCCACGCAGGGCGGCGGCAGCGCGCAGGTGCTGTCGCCGTACGAGGTGTCGCCGCTCGAGGGCCTCCGTTGGGCCCTGGGTGAGCGGGTGAACGTGACGTTCGAGCCGGGCGCGACGATCACGCGAGGGGCGGCACGGATCGACCCGACGCGGCTGGGCGGTGGCGGGTTCCTCGTCGAGTACTTCGCCGGCGGCGACGCGCGGGGCGAGCCGGTGCGATCCGAGGTGACGCGACGTTCGTGGTTCCGATGGGACCGGCAGTTCGAGCCGGCGGGTCCGGGTTCGACGTGGTCGTTCCGGGCGACCGCGACGTACACCGCGGCCTTCGACGGGGAGCACGCGTTCAGCGTCCGTTCGGCCTCCCGGGTGCGGCTGTGGGTCGGCGATGCCGTGCACGTCGACGGCTGGGCGGCGGACGACGGGCGACGGACGCTCGGCGGCCGCGTCTCGTTGGCGGTGGGGGAGACGGTCGAGCTGCGGTTGGAGTACACACCCGTCGACGACGACCTGACGCTGGATTTCCGGGTGCTCGAGCCGATCCCGTCCGATCTGGCGGACCGGGCGGTCGCCGCGGCCGCGTCCGCGGACGTGGTCGTCGTCGTCGTCGGGCTCGACTCGACGTGGGAGACCGAGGGGCGCGATCGCGCCGGACTGTTGTTGTCCGGTGGCCAGGCGGCGCTGGTCGAGCGCGTGGCGGCGGCGAATCCGCGGACGGTCGTCGTCGTGAACACGGGCGCGCCGGTGGAGATGGACTGGGTCGACAAGGTGCCCGCGGTGGTGCAGCTCTGGTACCCGGGGCAGGAGGGAGGGAACGCGCTGGCGGACGTGCTGACCGGCGCGGTGAACCCGGGCGGCAAGCTGCCGACCACGTTCCCCCGGCAGTTGTCCGACATCCCGGCGATGCTCAACTACCCGGGCGAGCGCGGGCAGGTGCACTACGGGGAGGGGTTGTTCATCGGGTACCGCGCCTTCGACCGCATGGGCGTCGCGCCGCGGTTCGGCTTCGGCCATGGGTTGTCGTACACCTCGTTCTCGTATGGGCCGGTGGTGCTGTCGTCCCCGTCGACCGGCGCCGGCGGAGCGGTGACCGTGGAGGTGGAGGTGACGAACACCGGGTCGGTCGCCGGCGTCGAGGTCGTGCAGCTCTACGTGTGCGATCCCGAGGCGACGGTCATCCGACCGGACAAGGAGCTCAAGGGCTTTGCTCGGCTGTCCTTGGCGGCAGGAGCGACGGGGACGGCGACGTTCGTCCTCGACGACCGGTCGCTCGCCTTCTGGGATCCGGCGGCGCACGGCTGGGTGGTCGAGCCCGGTCGCTTCGAGGTGCTCGTGGCCGCGTCGGCGACCGACGTGCGAGGGCGAGCCGAGCTCACCTGGAGCTGAGCGCTCAGGCCGAGGCGACGTCTCGGTCCGGCGAGGCCATGCTGCGGAGCGACCCGAGCACGACGTCGACGTACGTCTCCTCGAGGAGGCGGCGGGAGTCGCCGTTGCGCCACCGCTCGATGATCCCGCTCATCCCCGCCAGCAGGATCGCGGCTGTCGCCACCGACTTGCGTCGGGGGATGCCGAACTCCTTCTCCGCGAGCCGGCCGTAGAAGTCCTGCAGCTCCTGGTTGTAGGACTTCCGCCGCTCGGCCAGCGGACCGGCAATGGCCTGCGTCTGCAGCAGCGTGCCGATGAGCGCACCCTTCTCCGCCATCACGTCGAACCAGGCGTGCACCCCGGCGCGGATCCGTCCCTCGAAGTCGGACGCCGCTCGGATCTCCTCGGTCGAGCGCCGCTGCAGCTCGCCGAGCTCGCGATTGAGCAGTGACAGCAACAGCTCGTTGCGGTTCGAGAAGTAGGCGTATCCCAGCCCCTTGCTCACGCCGGCAGCCGCGGCCACCGCCTCCATCGTCACGGACTCCACCCCGCGCGAGATCACCAGCTCGGCGGTCACGTCGAGGAAGTGCTCCCGTCGCTCGTTCGCCGACAGGCGGGCAGCGCGAGGACCGACCCCCGTGGGGGTCCGCACGTCGTCGGTCACGGGGGGAGAGCCTACTTACCGACGTCGCGGCGCCGCCCCGGAGTTGTCCCGATCACGTCGGCGGCCCGCAGCGCCGAGAGCCGATCCTCTTCCAGGTCGAGCCAGTCCTGCAGGACCTCGTCCGTGTGCTGCGCGAAACAGGCTGCGGGACGCCTGCTCCGCCACGCCACTCCGTCGATCCGCACCGGCAAACCCACGTACGGCCGGTCACCGGTGACCGAATGGACGAGCCGCTCGAGCATGCCCCGATCCTCGAGGAGCCCTCCGCGATGGACGTCCTCGTATCGCAGCGCCGCCGTCACCGACGTCACACCCGCCTCGCGCAGCGCGGCCACCGCGTCGTCGACGGATCGCCTCGACGTCCACTCGGCCACGAGAGCATCGAGCTCGTCCCGCCGAGCGCAACGTTCGGACGCCGATGCGGCCGGCGCGCCGGGTCCGATGATCCGGCGCAGCGCCTCGTACTCCCGTCCATCGCGCACGACCAGCGCCAGCCACCGACGGTCGAGGCACGGGTAGTAGCCCGAGGGCGCCATCCCCGGTTCCCCGTCGCCGAGTCGGTCGACCTCCCGCCCCTCGGTCTCCGCCAGTACCAGCGCCTCCCCGAACTGGAGCCATGTCACCTCCTGCTGGGAGAGGTCGATGAAGCGCCCATCGCCCGTCGTGGCGCACGCCGCCAGCGTCGCCAGGGCCGCGATCGTCCCGTGGAGCCCGGCAACGAGGTCGGGGTAGTACGTGTTCGTCGAACGGGCCCCCTCGTCCCGGCGCCCATAGCGAGCGGCGAAGCCGCCCATGCCCTCCATGAGGATCCCGTAGCCCGGCATGTCGCGGTACGGACCGGTCGCCCCCAGCGCCGGCATGTTCAACACGACGAGCCCGTCGGCGACGGCCGCCATCACGTCGTCCTCGATGCCGCGATCGGCGAGCATCCGATAGGACATGTTCAGGACGAGCAGGTCGGCGTTCGGCAGGAGCTCGAGGAACAGCGCCCGACCTTCGGGGTGGGTGAGGTCGAGGGAGAGGCTCCGCTTGTTGCGGTTCAGGCTGTTGTGGAGCGCGGCCGCATCCCAGGTGTAGCCGTCGGGGTCGGCACCGTCGGGGATGGGAGACCCGGTCTGCTTCCACTTCAGGCGCGTTCGCCAGCCGTCCGGATAGCTGCCGGCCTCGATGCGGACGACGTCGGCGCCGTACGCGCCGAGGAACCGGCCGACGAAGGGCCCCGCCCACGCCCACGTCAGCTCGATCACCTTCAGCCGAGCGAGAGGCGGCGGAGCGGGGACGGCGCCCGCCGGAGGGATCGCAGGTGGCGGTGTCACAAGCCACGGCCGGGCCACCCCGGGAGCGTCGCTCGCCAGAAACCCACGCGCCGCCAGATGCGGATCGCCGAGCGCGTCGGCGGCGGTCATCACCATGCCGCAGGCCCAGCCAGCGGTGAGCGCCGACTCGAAGATCTCGGTCTTGGTGTGGGCGTCGTACCAGGGTTGCAGCTCGGCCCGCAGCTCGTCGCGATGGGTGAACCGACCGACGCCGTCGAACCGCTCGTCCTCGAGGAGGTCGGGCCGGTCGTAGACGCCGCACTGCAACGTCCAGTCGACCGGTCGTACCGTGCCGGGGATGACGTGGCCGTCGTTGCACCGGAACACACCGGCGGGGAAGGCGCCGACCTGGAACCCCGCCTGTCGGTCGCGCCCGCCTTCTGGCTTCGGGCGCGGCGGCTGCTCGGCGGCGTTGAGGTAGGCGCAGACACCCGCCTCGACCCCGGTCAGCATCGAGCCGACCCACGACACGTCGACGTGGTGGCCCGAACCGTGATCGGCCAGCGCGGTGAGCGCGCCGGCCACGCCGAAGGCGCCCGCGAGGTACTGACTCTGCCAGCCCGGAAAGCGGTACGGACGACCGTCGTCGATCGTCGCCTGCAGCATCCCTGACGCCGCCTGCACCAGGAGCTCGTCGGCCGGCCGGCCCGCCTCGTCGGCGTCGTAGCCCCACGCCGTCATCGACACCACCGTCGCGCCAGCGGCGGCCAGGAGCTCTGGGTCGAGGGTGGTGCCGGCGCGCTCGGAACGGACGCGATCGTCGAGGACGACGTGGGCCCATCCCTCAGCGGGCCGTTCGCCACGGAGGTGCTTGCCGGCGTTGAGGTGGACGAACAACGGTCCGGGCTCGTCTGCGGCCGGCGGGCGGTCGTCGACGGCCATGCGACGGGACGGATCGCCGCCGGCGGGTTCGACCTTCACGACGTCGGCGCCGAGCAGGGCGAGCAACCGTCCGGCGTACGGGCCGGCGATGCCGGTGGCGACCTCGAGCACGTGCAGCCCCGTCAACACACCGGTCACGCGGTGGCCCGCTCGGTAGCGTTCGCAGCGTGACCGACACCTACGAGCAGATCGAGTATCGAGTAGACGGACGCCTCGCCCGCATCGTGCTGAACCGGCCCCAGTACCGCAACGCGCAATCCCGTGTCCTCCTGAGCGAGCTCGATTCGGCCTTCACGGCGGCGGCCGCGGACCCGAACGTTCGGGTGATCATCTTGTCCGGAAACGGCCCGGCGTTCTCGGCCGGTCACGATCTCGGCACGCCGGAGGAGGCCGACGACCGCGCTCGGCGGGCGCGCGACGACGTGAGTGCCACCGAGTCGCAGTTCGTCTACTCGTGGGACCACTTCGTCGACCTGTCGCTGCGGTGGCGTGACATCCCGAAGCCGACGATCGCCGCCGTGCATGGGTGGTGCATCTTCGGCGGCTGGCTGATCGCGTCGGCGATGGACCTGATCGTCGCCGCCGACGACGCCCGCTTCCTGACGGCGTTGCTGCAGTACTTCCCGCTGCCCTTCGACGTCGGACCGCGCAAGGCGAAGGAGCTGCTGTTCGACTCCAAGCCGCTGTCGGCGACGGAGGCCGAGGCGTTGGGCTTCGTCAACCGGGTCGTGCCGGCGGGGTCGCTCGAGGAAGAGGTGGTGGCGTTGGCCGAGCGGATCGCGGAGAACAACGGGTTCTACCTGCGGATGGCGAAGCTGGCCGTGAACTCGTCGCAGGACGCGATGGGCTTCCGGACGGCGGTGCAGGGCGCGCACTCGCACTACCAGCTGTCGCAGATGGCGAACGCACAGTGGCGCAAGCGGCGGGAGTCGCGTGGCGAGTCGTTCACCGACACGACGAAGACCCGCCGCATGCCCTTGGTGGCGAAGGTGCTCAGTCGGGAGGAATCGGCGGAGGAGGCGTAGCCGCGACCCCGCCGGTCTCGCGCCACGCGCGGTGGCTAGCTTCGCCGAATGGCACCGAACGTCGACGACGAGTCGTGGTGGAAGTCCGCCGTCATCTACCAGATCTATCCGCGCAGCTTCTGTGACACGAACGGCGACGGAGTCGGCGACCTCGAGGGCATCCGGCGGCACCTCGACCACCTGACCCGCCTCGGTGTCGAAGCGATGTGGATCAGCCCGTTCTTCACGAGCCCGATGAAGGACTACGGCTACGACGTCGCCGACTACTGCGACGTCGATCCGCTCTTCGGCGACCTCGCCGACTTCGACCGCCTCCTCGCAGATGCCCACGAACGCGACCTCAAGGTCCTCATCGACTGGGTCCCCAACCACACGAGCGACCGGCACCCATGGTTCGAGGAGTCCCGCAGCTCCCGCACCAACCCGAAGGCCGACTGGTACTGGTGGCGCGACGGCACGCCGGACTCGCCGCCGAACAACTGGGTCGCCGCATTCACCGGCGGGCCCGCTTGGACGTGGGATGACACGCGCAGCCAGTGGTACCTGCACAACTTCCTCGAGGAGCAGCCCGACCTCAACTGGCGCAACCCCGAGGTCGTCACGGCCATGCACGACACCCTCCGGTTCTGGCTCGACCGCGGCGTCGACGGCTTTCGCATCGACGTCGTCCACCTCCTCGGAAAGACCGACGACCTCCCCGACGGACCGGTCGACGAGCGGGGACGGGTCGGGCCGATCCACGACTACGCGGACACCCACGCCATCCTGCGCGACATCCGCAGGCTCATGAACGGCTACGAACCCGAGCGGATGATGGTCGGTGAGGTCTACCTCTTGTCCACCAAGCGCGTCGCCACCTACTACGGCGACGGCGACGAGCTCCACCTCTCGTTCAACTTTCCGCCTCTCCACGCGCCGTGGCAGGCGGCGGCATGGCGAAGGCGGATCGAGCGGGTCATCGAGGAGCTGGACCCGCGAGACGCATGGCCGACGTGGGTCATCTCCAACCACGACCAGCCCCGCCACCGCACCCGCTACGGCACCGAGGCCAAGGCCCGCGCTGCCGCCGTCCAACTCCTCACGCTCCGCGGCACGCCCTTCCTCTACGCCGGCGAGGAGCTCGGCCTCGAGGACGCTGTCGTCCCGCCCCACCGCGTGCGCGATCCCGGCGGACGCGACGGTTGCCGTGCTCCGATCCCGTGGACCGCCGTCCCCGATCACGGGTGGGGCACCGACGACCCGTGGCTCCCGTGGCCGCCCGACGCCGACACCCGCAACGCCGAGGTCGAGGCGGCCGACGACACCTCGGTCCTCGCCCTCTATCGCCGGCTGCTCGCCGCCCGTCGCGCGTCGCCGGCGCTGCGTGCGGGCGGGTTCGGCTGGCTCGACAGTCCGCCCGAGGTCCTGGCCTATGAACGAACCCACCCCGGCGGGGATCGCCGCGTGGTCCTCGTCAACTACAGCGACGAGCCCCGGTCCGTCGACACCCACGGAGGGGCTGCGATCGAGCTCAGCAGCGACGGCGCCGCCTTCGACGGCAAGACGCTCGGACCGAACCAGGCCGTCCTCCTGCGCTGATCGAGAGCACCGCACTCTTCCGGGGGAGCGCGTCGTGCGCTAGATGCAGGGGCCACCGGCCCCACGGGTGCGCCGAGCCGCCAGCGCGGCCCGCAGCTCGGAGTCGTCGAGGGCGTAGGCGGTACCCGGTCGGTCCGGCGCGATGGCGAACGCCACGCCGATGACCCGTCCGTTCACGTCGATGACGGCACTGCCCGAGTCGCCAGGGCGGAGCGACGACGCCAGGAAGAGCACCTCGCGTCGCGTGCTGTCGCGGTCGTAGATGTCGTGACCCGTCGTCGGGGCCTCGTCGCGAACGACCGCTGGCGCGACGCGGACCGTGTTCTGGCCACCTGGGTAGCCGAGGACAGCGGCGGGGTCGCCGACGGACGAGGACGCGAGCTCGAGCGGGGTCTGGCCGAGGCGGGGAACGGACAGCAGCGCGAGATCGCGGTCGTCGTCGAAGAAGACGATCGTCGCCGCCAGCAAGCGCCCGTCGGGTCGGCGGGCGCGGATGCGCTCACCTCCGGCGACCACGTGCGCGTTGGTGGCGACGAGGTTCTCGGCGACCGCGAACCCGCTCCCTTCATGGCGGCCGCCGCAACCGTCGCTCTCGACGTTGATGGTCGACCGGACAGCCTTGGCCACCACTGCCGCCGGAACCGGGACCCGCGAGGGCGGAGGGCCGATGTCGGGCGCCGGGCGGAGGTCCTCGAACACGTCGGGGAAGCGGGCGTCGCCGACGAGGGAGCGGACGGCACGCGACGCGTCAGGCGGACGCGGGGCGAATTCGTCGATCGCCCCGACGATGGCGGAGTTGCGGGCCTGCTGCGCGGCGGAGCCAGGCACCTGCGCGGCGATGGGGAGGAACAACCAGACGCCGACGAGGAGACCGACGACGCCGACGACGGCGCCACCCGCTCGGTCGAGGATGCGTGCCGGCGGCGGCACGGCTTTGCGCAACGTCGATCCCACCATCTCGCCGAGGGCGCCGCCGATGGCGGCGCCGACGAGCAGCACGACGAGGGTGAGCACCAGCCGCCCCGTCGGCGTCACCTCACCGACGCGCCGGAGCGCCGTCGGCAGCAACCGCAGTGCGAGAACGAACCCGCCGAGCGCACCGATCCACGAGGCCACGCGCGCCACGAGCCCCACTCGATAACCGCCGACCAACGCGGAGAAGAGCGCGATCCCGAGGATGACGTCCAGCACGTTCACCGGACGGAGAACCTACCGGGAGCGCTGCGACCACCCGATCACTCGACAAGCGCGCTGACGTCCCGCTCTCGCCTGGGAGGACAAGAGAGCAGGACGTCTCGCTACACCAATGATCGGCACGGGGGATGCCGACTTGAGGACTTATCGACGCAGGAGTTCGCGCCTCCGGACGAGCAGCGCGGCGGCGACCGCCAGCAGCAGGGCGCCTGCCAAACCGACGCGTTCCAAACCGAACAGCGACAGCTCCGCGGCCAGCATTCCCGCCAGCAGGAACAACACGGCGAGTGCCATGGTGGAACCTCCCCTGGATCCCGGATCTCCTACCCGGGAGCGCCGCCCGACAACCGGTCGGACTCGGCCGCCGCCCACGAGAAGACCCCCTTGGCCATCGTCGAGGTCTCTTCTTCGGCCCGCCGCCGGTTGACGTCCGCCCGCACCCGATGCACGCCCGCGTCGTCAGGCGCGGCCAACGACGCCAGCTCCGCCAGGTGTCCCGCGAGACGAAGGTCGCCGGCGTCGGCGACGGCGAGCGCGCGATCCGCGAGCACGCCCGGGCCGCCGACGAGCGACGCCACCTCGGCGGCGAGGGCGGCCTCGGGCGCCGGCTTCAGCGTCGCTGGGTTCCCGTCGTACCAACCGCCGTAGAGGCGCCACGTGTTGCGCACGATGAACTCGGGGTCGTCGTAGACGGGTCGCAGGTACGGCTTGTCCAACAACCCCGCCGGCGGGCGGACGGTGTGGATGATCTCGTCGAGCCGCGCCCCCGCGTTCATCAGCGCCAGGGTCTGTTCGTGCAACGACTCCAGGAGATCGGCCGTGTCGGAGAGCGCCTCCCGCACGCGGTCCTCGCCGACGACGGGCACGCCGTGGCCGGGCAACAGCACCTCCGGAGACAGCGCCACCATCTCCCGTAGGCCGTCCGCCCAGTCCTTGGGATAGCGCTGCACCTTCTGCGGATTGCCGGCGTTCGGCGAGGCCCAGATGAACATGTCGCCGGTGCAGACGACCCGCTTCGACGGGAACCACGTCCACGTGTGGTCGTCGGTCTCGCCGCGGCAGTGGTGGAGCTCGAACGACAGCGAGCCCACGGTGACGTCGAGGCGTCGCTCGTAGGTCTCGTCGGGATAGCGGTACTCCGTCGGCCACGAGAAGTTCCGCAGTCCGAACTGCCGCGCGTTGATGATGCCGTTGTATCCCGCGGTGAGGATGTACCGGTCGAACCGTGGCGGCAGGGCTTCGTGGGCGATCACCCGCGGCGCCCGCCAGCCATTCGCCGACGACTCGGCCTCGAACACCGGAACGCCGAAGACGTGGTCGATGTGCCCGTGGGAGTACACGGCGGTGTCGAGCCGCTCGGGGGTCCACGTCCGCACCTGGTCGTGCACCGACTGGGCGAGCAGCGCGCTCCCGGTGTCGACGAGCACGAGGCCGTCGCCGGTGGTGAAGGCGCTGACGTTGGCGAACGACGGGACGAAGGCGACGCCGTCCATCACCTCCGCCAGGTCGCCGAGGTTCTGGCCTGACACGGGGTGGTGGCCTTCGAGGTCGGTCTCTCCCCGCCAGAGCTCGTCTGCCAAAGTCAGGATGTCGTCGGCCATGGACAGGAACCTACGATGAACTCCCATGCCTGTGTCGTTCGGAGGCGGTGCAGCGACGTCCGATCGCCGCGACGGCCGCACCCTTCGCTCCCTTCGTACGAGGACGGCCGTCGTCGACGCCCTCCTGGCGCTCATCGACGAGGGCGACCTGCGCCCGCCGGCGCCCCGGATCGCCGAGCGCGCCGGCGTGTCCTTGCGGTCGGTGTTCCAGCACTTCCGCGACCTCGAGGGGCTGTTCGCCTTCGCGACCGACCGACAGCTCGAGCGGATCGGGGCCCTCGTCCGTCCGCTGCCGACGACGGGGCCGCTGAACGCCCGACTCGACGCGTTCGTCGAACAGCGGGTCACGATCTACGAGGCGGTCACCCCGGTGCGGCGGGCGGCACTGGCGCAGGAACCCTTCTCGCCCCACGCCGTCGTGGCGCGGGATCGGATCCTCGCGGTCGCGCGGGCTGAGCTCGAGCGGACCTTCGCCGACGAACTCCTGGGGGGCGGCCCGGAGCTGCTCGAGGCCCTCGACGCGGCCGCCAGTTGGCAGCTCTGGGAGGCGCTCCGGAACCACCAGGGGCTCGACGTGGACGGGGCGCGTAAGGTGCTTCGGCGCCTGCTGCACTCGCTGCTGTTCGCACCATCGACCTGACCCGGAGGCCCTCGTGAAGTTCGGCATCGTCTTCGCCAACACCGGCTTCGCAGCCACGCCCGAGGGCGCGGCGTCGCTCGGCCGCATCGCCGAGGAGGCGGGCTTCGAGTCGCTCTGGACGGTCGAGCACGTCATCGTCCCCGCGGGATACGAGTCGCAGTACCCGTACTCGCCGACCGGGAAGATGCCGGGCAACGAGGACAACCCCATCCCGGACCCGCTGATCTGGCTGACGTGGGTCGCCGCCAACACCCGGACGATCAACCTCGCCACCGGCATCCTGATCCTCCCCCAGCGCAACCCCATTGTGTTGTCGAAGGAGGTGGCGACGCTCGACGTGCTGTCGAGCGGGCGGGCGATTCTCGGCGTCGGCGTCGGTTGGCTGCGCGAGGAGTTCGACGCCATCGGGGTCGACTTCGACGATCGCGGACCGATCACCGACGAGTACATCGAGGCGCTGCGCGAGCTCTGGAGGGCGGACGAGCCCACCTTCAACGGACGGTGGACGTCGTTCGAGCGGGCGAAGATGTACCCGAAGCCCGCGCAGTCCGGCGGTGTGCCGATCCACGTCGGCGGGCACTCGAAGGCGGCGGCCAAGCGGGCCGGGCGGCTCGGGGACGGCTTCTTCCCCGCCAAGGGTTCGCTCGAGGAGCTTGCGTCGTTGTTCGGGGTCGCTCGGACGGCGGCGACCGAAGCCGGGCGTGATCCTTCCGCCATCGAGATGACGTGCGGCGGCGCCATGGACGTCGAAGGCGTGAAGAAGTACGCGGACATCGGGGCCGACCGACTCGTGGTGCCGGCATTCGGGCGCGACGCCGAGTCCTACAAGCAGATGCTCGGCGGGTTCGGCGAGAACGTCATCTCCAAGCTCTGAGGTGAGCTGGGTCGAGCGCCGGGCCGGCCTGCCCGACGAGTCGCAGCGCCTGCTGGCGCGCCTTCCGGAGCTGTTGGCCGAGGCCGCCGAACGGGCGGAGTCGATCATCGGGACCTCGCCGTTGGAGGGGCGATCGTTGGTGCGGGTGGCGCGGCTGGCGGGATTGGCCGCGCCCGACCTCGTGCCCGTGCTTCGGTCGCGGGACGCCGAGACGATCGTGCCGGTGCTCGCCAAGCTGGCGCTGCGGGGCGGGCCGACCTACGTGAAGCTCGGCCAGCTCGTGTCATCGACGCGGGGGCTGGCGCCGGACTGGGTCGCCGACGCGTTCGCCGGTTGTCGCGACGCCGTGCCGCCGGCGCCCAAGGGCGAGATCGCGTCGGTCCTCGAGCGGTCCGGCGTGCTCGACCACCTGCGGTCGTGGAACGTCCGGCCGATGGCCTCGGCGTCGGTCGCCCAGGTGCACGAGGCCGTGCTCGACGACGGGACGGATGTCGTCCTCAAGATCCGGCGCCCGGGCATCGTCGGCGTCGTGTCGGCGGACGCGGCCTATCTGCTGCCGATCCTACGGATCGTGCAGTCGCGCAACGAGAAGGTGAAGCTCGCCAACCTCTACGGGACGCTCGACCTGATGTTGCGGATGTTCGCCCAGGAGGCCGACCTGCGGCTCGAGGCGGCGTCGATCGTGCAGATGGCGCTGGCGTTCGAGCGGGCGTCGGTGGGCGTCACGATCCCGGCGCCGATCCCGGGTCTCATCACCAAGCGGGTGCTGGTGATGGAACGCATCGACGGCGTCTCGGCGGCGCTGGAGGGAGTGGTGTCGTCGTACGGGCACGCCCCCGCTGAGCTCGTGCGGCTGGCGGTGGCGGGCGTGCTTGAGACCACGATGGTCGACGGGATCTTCCACGGCGACCTGCACCTCGGCAACGTGCTGGTGACGGCGGACGGATTGGCGCTGATCGACTTCGGGATCGTCGGGCGGTTGACCGGTCAGCAGCGCCTGGCGTTGCTGGCGCTGCTGCAGGCGGCGCTGACCGAGGACCGCGACGGCATCATCCGTGCCCTGCGCGACTTCGGCGCGCTACCGCCCGACGTCGACGTCGACGAGTTCCTGTCACAGCTCCCTCCGCCGTTGACCCGGGAGCAGCGCCAGGAGGTGATGTCCGGTCCTGGCGGGCGGGAGGTGATGCAGCAGCGCTTCAGCGGGATCGTCCGTGCGCTCGGTGCTTCGGGGTTCCGCATCCCGCCGGAGCTGACCTTGTTCGCCAAGAACCTCGTGTACCTCGGCGACGCCATCCAGCGCCACGCTCCCGAGCTCGACCTCGAAGCCGAGCTCGGCGACACGGTCGTCTCCATCCTTCAGCGCGTCGCCGGCTCGTAACACGCCGCCGCGGAAAGGAAGTCGGATCGGCGCTCACAACTCGTCGCGGTGTTTGGCGAGGAGATCGTCGAGGCCTTCGCGAAGGAGGCTGGCCTCGGTGCGGCCGGTCTTGGTGGAGAGCTTGGCCAGGCGGTCGAGAGTCGCGCGGGAGTAGTAGTTGCTCTTCAGCGTCATCTTCTCCTCGACGAAGATTGCGACGCGGCTGCGGCCCTCCCGCTTTGCCCGGGCCAGTGCCTGGTCGGCGGCCCGCAGGAGCTCGACCGTCTCGCTCGCGTGCGGCGGGCGGGCGGCGACGCCGACGGACACGCCGAGCCGCGGCGTGAGGTCGGGAGCGAAGGGGTGCTCCGCGAAGTGGACGCGGATCTCGTCGAAGAGGATCAGCGCCGTCTCGGCCGACGTGTCGGGGAGGGCAACGGCGTACTCGTCGCCGCCGAGCCGACCGACGATGGCCTCCTTCGGCAGGCTGCCGTTCAGCGTGCGCTCCCACGATGCCAGTGCCTGATCGCCGGCCTCATGCCCGTGGGCGCTGTTGAGGCCGGCGAAATTGTCGAGGTCGGTCATGGCGAAGGCCATGGCGCCCTCCGGTCCGAGCTTCTTGTCGACGAGGGCCAGGAAGTCCGGGATCTCGAGCTTCTTCATCAGTGCCACGGTGGCCTCCGTATATCGCAACAACATATATATGTTGGAGCACCATACGGACGTAGCCGCCGATGTCAAGGGGCGGCGATGGCGGCGAGCACGTCGAGCTTCGACGCCCGTCGGGCGGGAAGGACGGCGGCGAGCACACCGCACAGGGCCGCCAGCACTGCGATCACGACGAGCTGGCCGCCAGGCACGACGACCGCGCCCAGTCCCTCGTCGGCCACGGCGAGCATGAGCGCCGAACCGAAGGTCACGCCGACCACGACGCCGAGGGCCGTGCCGAACTGGGCGATCAGCACCGATTCCCACCGCACCGACGACCGAAGTTGGGCCCGGGTCATGCCCACCGCCCGCAGCAGCCCGAGCTCCCGGGTCCGCTCGAAGATCGACAGCGCCAGCGTGTTGGCGATCCCGAGCACGGCGATGAGCACCGCCAACCCGAGGAGGGCGTAGATCAGCCCGAGGAGCTGGTTGATCCGGGCGGATTGCGCCTCCTTGAACTCGCCGAGGTCCTGCACCTTCGCCGTCGGGTACGGCGCCGCGACCCGCTCGACCGCCGCCTTGGCGTCCGACAGCGCCACGCCATCGCGCGCGAGCACGTACACCGTGGAGTCGAACTGGTCGGCGACGTTCGCCTCCCATGCCGAAGTGCCGAACATCGCCTGACCGAAGTGGCCCTTCGAGTAGATCGCGGCCACCGTGAACTTTTGATCCCCGGTCTCGGCGAACCGGACGGGCACGACGTCGCCGAGGGCGACCTTCCCGTCACGGAACGAGTCCTGCACGGCGATGTGGGTCGCGTCCAGTGCGCCGAGGTCGCCCGCCACGACGCCGAAGTCGAACACCCTCGGGATGGCGATGGGGTCGATGGCCTTGCCC
Source organism: Acidimicrobiales bacterium (assembly GCA_035525495.1). Lineage (GTDB taxonomy): Bacteria > Actinomycetota > Acidimicrobiia > Acidimicrobiales > CADCTF01 > DATLED01. Next base: position 52,994 of record DATLED010000022.1, read on the forward strand.
TGATCGGCCTTGCCGTCGATCTCGACCGCCGCCGTTCGCACGGCACCCACCGAGCCGACCTCGGGCAGTGCAGCCACCGACGCGGCCAGGGACGGCGAGAACCCCCCGAGTTCCGACAAGCCCGAGTCGGGGATGACGAGATCGGCGCCGAAGTCCTGGTCGACCATCTTGTCGAGTTGGGACTTCGCCGACGTCGCCATCACCGCGATGAACGTCACGAGCCCGACACCGATCATCAGCGCCGACGCCGTCGCCGACGTCCGCTTCGGGTTCCTCGAGGCGTTGTTCCGGGCCAACGTCCCAGGCATGGCCCGCATCGACGGCAGCGGTGCCCCGAGGGCCCGCGTCGCCGGTTTGGCGAGGATTCGCCCGAGCACGGCCACCCCGAGGAACGTGAGGGGTACGCCCATCCCGACCACCTTGACGCCGCCTGACCCGACGAGGCCGAGCGCGATCAGCCCGCCGCCGAGGGCCGTCAGCACCACACCCGACACCAGCCGCGTCCGCGAGCTCTGGGACGCCTCGACGGCGACCATCCGCATCGCCTCGACCGGTGGCACCCTCGACGCCCGCCGGGCCGGGAACACCGCGGACGTGACGCTCACGCCGACGCCGACGATGAAGCACGTCACGACCGTGCGCATCGACAGCACGACGCCACCCGCCGGGAGGTCGAACCCGAACCCGGCCAGGAGGGCTTTCAGCAACTGCGCCATCCCGATGCCCCCGACGACGCCGAGCACCGACGCCACCACTCCGACGACGGACGCCTCCAACAGGATCGATCCGAGCACCTGTCGCCGGCTGGCTCCGATCGCCCGCAGGAGGGCCGTCTCCCGGGTCCGCTGGGCGACGATGATCGAGAAGGTGTTGGAGATGATGAACGAGCCGACGATGAGCGCGATGGCGGCGAAGGTCACGATGAAGGTGGTGAAGAACCCGAGGCCCTGCTTGATGTCGTTCTGGTTCTCGTTCGTCAGCTGCCGACCTGTGAGGACCTCGCCGCGATCACCCAGGGCGTCGGCGATGCGGTCCCGCACTGCGGTCTGCGAGACGCCATTTTCGGCGACGACGGAGACCCCGTTGAACGTTCCCGGTGCGGTGATCACCCGCTCCGCCGTCGCGAGGGTGAAGCCGACGAACGACGCGCCCCCTGGGCTGTCCAGCTCGCCGAACTTGGTGATGCCGACGACCTTGACGGGCTCCGCGCCGGTCTTGACGAGCACCGTCGTCGTGGCGCCGACGGCCAGCTTCCCTCGCTCCGCGCTCAGCTTGTCGATGACGACCTCGTCGTCGGCGCGCGGGGCCCGTCCCTCGACGATGTCGAACGGGTTGAGTTGTGCGTCGTCGCTCCAGTTGCCGCCGAAGGTCGGCGCGCCCTGGTTCGGGTTGCCGACGGCGTTGCCATCGGTCCCGACGATCTGCGCATAGCCCTGGACGTTCGGCTCGGCGACGGCCACGCCGTCCACCCCGGCGACGGTCGCCAGCACCGACTCGTCGAGGCGCGTGCGGGAGTCGTCGCCCATCTCGCTCTCGATGGGCGCCTCGCCCCGCACGTAGGCATCGGTGCCGGCGTAGATGTCGGCGAACATCGTGTCGAACGTCTTCCCGATGGTGTCGGTGAGGACGAGGCTGCCGGCCATGAACGCGACGCCGAGGAGCACAGCGAAGCTCGTCGTCAGCACGCGCCGCTTGCGGGCGCGCAGCCCGGCGAGGGTCGTCTCGAGCACGGGTCCTACTCCCCGACCTGCTTGAGGCGATCGAGGACCTTGTCTGCCGTGGGATCGTCCATGGTGTCGACGATGCGTCCGTCGTTGAGGAACACGACCCGGTTGGCATGGGAGGCGGCGACGGGATCGTGAGTGACCATCACGATCGTCTGGCCGAGCTCCTGGACGGCTCGCCGCATGAACGCCAGGATCTCTGCGCCGGCGCGCGAGTCGAGGTTGCCGGTCGGCTCGTCGGCGAACACGATCGACGGCTGCGACGCCAGTGCCCGCGCGACGGCCACCCGCTGCTGCTGTCCACCAGAGAGCTCGCTCGGCCGGTGGTGCAATCGGTCGGCGAGCCCGACGGTCTCGACGATCTGGTCGAACCACCGCCGGTCGATCGGCCGCTTCCCCAAGGTCGAGGGAAGCACGATGTTCTCCTCGGCCGTCAACGTCGGCACGAGGTTGTAGGCCTGGAAGATGAACCCCACCTCCTCTCGCCGCAGCACCGTCAGCGCCTTGTCCTGGAGCTTGCTCAGGTCGGTGTCGCCGATGAAGACGGCGCCGGAGGTGGGGTTGTCGAGACCGGCGACGCAGTGCATCAGCGTCGACTTCCCCGAGCCCGACGGACCCATGATGGCGGTGAAGCGGCCGGCGTCGAAGTCGATGCTGACGTCGTCGAGGGCGGTCACCGCGGTGTCGCCCTTGCCGTAGACCTTCGAGGCATGCACCGCCCGTGCAGCGGCGGCCGACGTTTGCCTCAAAGGGTCGAGTTGGTGCGTCGCGATGCTCATGGCGATGAACGTACGTGGACGGTGCGTCGACGTCGTCCGCCTGGGCGATGAACGACCGTCCTCCTGGAGGACGACGCCCCCTCATCCCCCTTGCCCGGCGCGGGCTACGAAGGTTCGAGCTCGACCTGGACGGCGAGCTCGTCGCCCTCGGTGAACGTGAGCTCCGAGACGTTGCCCGCGTCCCGCAGGTCCGACTCCGCCAGTCGCGCGGTGATGATGCGCTCGCCCTTGTCGACGACGGTGGCGCGGGTGATGACGGTCTTCATCGACCGCTTCGCCTCGGTCTTCGCCTTGCGGAGCTCGCCGAGGATCGCGGAGGCCACCTCGAGGAGGTCCGGGTCACCGCCGGCCGGGAGCTCGCCGGCGGTCGGCCACGTCGAGCGATGGATCGACCCGCGCTGCCACCACGACCACACCTCTTCCGTCGCGTACGGCAGGTAGGGGGCGAACAACCGGAGGATCGCGGAGAGCGCCGTCTGGAGCGTCGCGAGCGCCGAGGCGTCACCCGCGTACGCGCGGCTCTTCACGAGCTCGAGGTAGTCGTCGCAGAAGGCCCAGAAGAACGCCTCGATGCGCTCGAGGGCCCGCGTGTACTCGTATTCCTCGAAGGCGGACGTCGCCTCGGCGACCACGTCGGACAGGCGCGCCAGCAGCGCGAGGTCGAGCGGTGCCGTCGACTCCGCGCCTTCCGGAGCCTCACCGAGACCGAGCACGAAGCGGGATGCGTTCAGGACCTTGATGGCGAGGCGGCGCCCGATCTTGAACTGGTTCTTGTCGAGGGGGATGTCGGTGCCTGGGCGTCCGCCGGCCGCCCAGTAGCGGACGGCGTCGGCCCCGTGGGCCGCGATGAGCGCGTCGGGGTCCTCGGGCGAGTTGCCCTGCGACTTCGACAGCTTCTTGCGATCGGGGTCGTACACGAATCCGGAGATGGCGACGTTCGACCACGGCCGGACGTCGTGCTCGAAGTGGCTGCGGAGCACCGTGTAGAACAGCCAGGTGCGGATGATGTCGTGGGCTTGCGGCCGGAGGTCGTAGGGGAAGACCTTGGCGAACAGCTCCGGGTCGTCGCCCCAACCGCCGACGATCTGTGGGCTGAGCGACGACGTGGCCCACGTGTCCATGACGTTCGGGTCGCCGGTGAACCCGCCCGGCTGGTCGCGCTGGTCGTCGGTGTAGCCGGTGGGAACGTGGATCGACGGATCGACGGGGAGCTGTTCGGCGGTCGGCTGGAGTGGAGCGTCCCAATCGACCGCGCCGTCCGTACCGACCGGGTACCACAGCGGGATCGGGACGCCGAAGGGGAGCTGGCGGGTGATGTTCCAATCCCCGGTGAGGCCGTTGATCCAGTTCTCGTAGCGGACCCGCATGTACTCCGGGTGCCACGTGATCTCGCGACCACGCTCGATCAGCGCGGCGCGGAGGTCGGGCTCGCGTCCGCCGCTGCGGATGAACCACTGGCGGTTCGTGATGATCTCGAGCGGGCGCGAGCCGTTCTCCCAGAACTTCACCGGGTGCTCGATCGGCTTCGGATCGCCCACGAGCTCGCCGCTCTCTCGGAGCAGCTCGACGATGCGCTTCTGCGCCTGCTTCGTCGAACGTCCGACGAGCTCGTCGTAGAAGGCCTGCGCCGCGGTCGGGTCTTCGGTCTCCCAGCCGTCGGCGCCCCACTCGACTTCGAGGAGCGTGCCGTCGGAGGCGACGACGTTGCGAACGGGGAGGTCGAGCTCTCGCCACCACGTCACGTCGGTGATGTCGCCGAACGTGCAGATCATGGCGATGCCCGATCCCTTCTCGGGATCGGCGAGATGGTGCGGGCGGATCGGGACGCGCGCACCGAAGAGGGGTGTCGTGACCTCGGTGCCGAACAGCGGCTTGTAGCGCTCGTCGCTCGGGTGGGCGACGAGGGCGACGCACGCCGGCACGAGCTCGGGACGCGTCGTCTCGATGTGGATGTCCCCCTGGCCGTCCGGACGATGGAAGGCGAGGCGGTGGTAGGCGCCCGGCATCGGACGGTCCTCGAGCTCGGCTTGCGCGACGGCCGTCTGGAACTCGACGTCCCACACCGTCGGCGCCTCGGCCGTGTAGGCGAGGTTGCGGTCGAGCAGCTTCAGGAAGGCGGCCTGACTGACCTTCTGCGCTCGCCCGCCGATCGTGGCATAGCTCTGCGACCAGTCGACGCTGAGCCCGACGCTCGTCCAGAGGTCGTAGTACTTCTTCTCGAGCTCGCTCGTGAGCTGCTCGCACAGCGCGATGAAGTTCGGGCGGCTGATCGGGAGCTTCTGCTTGGCCTTCGGGCCGGGTGGCTCGATGCCGCCGTCGTAGGGGAGCGTCGGATCGACGGTGACGCCGTAGTTCACGCTGACTCGGCGGACGACGTTGAGGCTGTTGTCGTCCCATCCCATCGGATAGAAGACCTCTTTGCCGCGCATCCGCCAGAAGCGGGCCGTGAGGTCGGTGTGGGTGTAGCTGCAGACGTGGCCGGCGTGGAGCGCGCCGCTGACCGTCGGTGGCGGCGTGTCGATGGAGTACACGTCGGCGCGTTCCTTGGAGCGGTCGAAACGGTAGGTGCCCGCTTCGCGCCAGCGCTCCTTCCACTTGTCCTCGAGCCCTTCGAGGCTGGGTTTCTCCGGGACTCGGTTCTCGGCCATAGGTGGCGGCAAGGCTACAAGCGGCCAAGCCCGGGCCCTCTCTCCTTTGGTGGTTCCATCTGGCGGCCACAAGGGACCGAGGAGCGGTCTGCAACGACCGAAACGGACCATCAAAGCGGGACGTCGCCCGTCGAAGGACCGGTAGGTTGGGCGACGTGATTCGCGTCCACGACACTGCATCGGGTCGCGTCGTCGACCTCGAGACCCGGGAGCCGGGGAAGGTGTCGATGTACGTCTGCGGGCCCACCGTCTACGACGTTCCCCACATTGGTCACGGTCGGTTCGCGCTCGTCTTCGACGTGATCCGCCGGTACCTCGAGTGGCGCGGATTCGACGTCCGGTACGTCTCGAACATCACCGACATCGAGGACAAGATCATCAACAAGTCGCTCGAGGAGGGCCGGTCCGCGGACGACGTCGTCACCGAGTACACCGACGCGTGGTTCGAGGCCATGGACCGCTTGGGCGTGCGCCGCCCCGACGTGGTGCCGACAGCCACCGGCTACGTGGGGCAGATGGTCGCCTACATCGCCGACCTGATCGACCGGGGCCGCGCCTACGAGGCGCCCGACGGCGTGTACTTCTCCGTCGCATCCCTCGAGGGCTACGGACTCCTGGCGAAGCAGTCGCTCGAGTCGATGCGCAGCGGGGCAGGGGACCGCGAGATCGTCGGCGAGGCGGGGAAGCGACACCCGTTCGACTTCGCCCTCTGGAAGAAGGCCAAGCCCGGGGAGCCGTCGTGGGACTCTCCGTGGGAGGCCGGGCGTCCCGGTTGGCACATCGAGTGCACGGTGATGGCCCTCGACCTGTTGGGCGACGGGTTCGACCTCCACGGCGGGGGCGACGACCTGACGTTCCCACACCACGAGAACGAGCGCGCTCAGGCCGTCGCCGGCGACCATCGCTTCGCCCGCTACTGGCTGCACAACGGGATGGTCATGGCCCATGGCGGCGAGAAGATGTCGAAGTCGCTCGGGAACTCCGTGTCGCTGACCGACCTGCTGACGTCCATCGACCCACGGGCCTACCGGTTGTTGGTGCTGCGCTCGAAGTACCGCACGCAGATGGAGGTCACGCCCGAGACGATCGAGGACGCGACCGAGTCGCTGACCCGCTTCGACAACTTCGTGACGAAGGCCGCGCCGTACCCGGAGGCCGCGCCGGACGACACCTACCTCGAGCGCTTCCGCACGGCGATGGACGATGACTTCGGCACGCCGACGGCGACGGCGCTGATGCAGGAGGCCCGCCGCGACGGGAACCTCGCCTTCGACGCGGGAGACGCGGCTCGGGGGGCCGTACTGGCCGCGACCCTCAAGGAGCTCGGCGGCGCATTGGGCCTCGAGTTCCGCGTCGCCAGCGACGACGTGGACGTCGCCTCCGCCGACAAGGCACGCCGTCGCGACCAGGCGCGGGCCGACCGGGACTGGGCGTCGGCTGACGCGCTGCGGGCCGAGCTCGAGGCCGACGGATGGACCGTCCAGGACGGCCCGTCCGGCACCCGCCTCACCCGCTGACTTTCCGGCGTTCACCTGGTACCTTGCGCGGTGAAGCTGCACGTGAACAAGGGTGGGTGCCGACATGGCGACCGGAACGGTGAAGTGGTTCAACAACGAGAAGGGCTTCGGCTTCATCTCGCAGTCCGACGGGGCCGACGTGTTCGTGCACCACTCCGCCATCGACATGCAGGGCTATCGAAGCCTGGCCGAGGGGCAGGCCGTCGAGTTCGAGGTCCAGGAGAGCCCGAAGGGGCTCCAGGCCACGAACGTGCGACCCGTCTGACACCACGCCCTCGGAGCGCCCGCCAGTCGACGATTTGCACGTCGACGGCGACGCCGCCGACGCTCTAGACCGTGCGACGTCGACGGGTGGGGCCGCGCCGCGAGCCGTTGCCGGAAGGGTTCGGCACGATCTGGTCGGCGGTCGCCCTCGACTTGGTCGGATTCGGGATCGTGCTGCCGATCCTCCCGCTCTACGCCGAACGGTTCGACGCCGGCCCGGCGACCGTCGGACTCCTCGTGGCGTCGTTCTCGCTCGCACAGTTCGTGTTCTCGCCGATCTGGGGCCGGGTGTCGGATCGCATCGGTCGCAAGCCGGTGCTGGTCCTGTCGTTGTTCGGGACGGCCGTCGGTTCGCTGCTGACGGGTCTCGCCGGCTCGCTGTGGCTGCTGTTCGCCGCCCGGATCCTCGATGGGATCTCGGGCGCGTCGGTGTCCGTCGCCCAAGCGGCGGTCACCGACCTTGCGCCGCCGTCGCAGCGTCCTCGCCTGTTGGGCCTGCTGGGCGCGGCGTTCGGAATCGGCTTCGTCGCCGGCCCCGCCATCGGCGCGCTGGCGGCGTTGGGTGGCCCCCACGTCCCGTTCCTCGTCGCCGCCGCGTTGGCGTTCGTCAACGCCGTGATCGCCGCCGTCCGGCTGCCCGAGACGCGTTCCGTGTCGGGACTTGCCCCCACCAGGGTCAAATCCCGACACCGAACGGAGGGGTTGCGGGCGCATCTGCTCGTGGCGTTCGTCAGCCTGTGCGCCTTCAGCGCGTTCGAGGCGACGTTCGCGCTGTTCGGCGAGCGGCGGCTGGGGCTGCGGATCGCGTCGACGGGCGTGGTGTTCACGGTCATCGGGGTGCTGATCGCCGTCGTGAACGGCGGACTGGTGGCGCCGACCGTCCGTCGGCTGGGCGAGCCCGGAACGCTGCGCCTCGGGCTCGCGCTCAACGCGTGCGGGCTTGCCGTCCTCCCGTTCGTACACTCGTGGTGGGCGATGGCCCCGGCGCTCCTGTTCCTGACGAGCGGGCAGGGGCTGGTGACGCCGACGCTCGCGGCCACCGTCGCCGGCCGGGTCGAAGACGACCGGCGGGGTGAAGCGTTGGGTGCGCAGCAGTCGGCGGGCGGCCTTGCCCGCGTCGTCGGACCGATCGCCGGCGGGTTCGCCTTCCAGCACCTCGGCGTGGGCGCGCCCTCCTTCGGCGGCGTCGCCCTCCTGGTCGCGGCGGTGATCGTCCTCAGTCGGGTGCCGGAAGGGCGACGCCCCGATCGGCCAGCCACGTCGCCGCCGTCTCGACCGGGAGCTCCCACACCGACTGCGCGATGAGCGGTCGGTAGCCCATCTCCCGGTTGATCCCCAGCATGGCGTCGTTGGAGTCGGCGTTGCCCGTACGGATGTGGGTGACGCCGGGCCGCTCGTCGAGGACCCGTAGCGTCATCGCCGCCTTCAACCACTTGCCGAGCGCGTGGCCACGGTGCTCGGGCCGCACGCCCGTCGAGTCGACGTAGACGTACTGCGGCTGGGTCGGGTCGTACATGACGTCGTGGAAGCCGGCCCACGCGCCGGTCTCCTTGTGGCGCACGACGAGCGTCCATGGCTCGTAGCCGCCGGCGGCCGCGATCCGTTCGTGTTCGCGGACCTCTTCCGCGGTCAGCGTGAAGTCGTTGAGGTCGAGGTCGTCGCGGGGCGCCGTGTTCATCACGAGGACGAGGTCGAGCCAGCGCTCCATGTGCTCGTCGTGCACCGGTCCGTCCCAGCCGAGAAGCTCGTAGTCGGCGGAGCGGCTTGCCGCGTCGGCCACCCAACGTTCGAGCATCGGACGATCGACCTCGTGAGCGGCAGGTGGTTCAGGTGGACGGCCTGCCGCTCGACCCCGCCGATTGCCGCCGCGAACGCGGCGCCAGCGGGAATCCCCTCCGTCGTCGTGCCGATCAGCCGCGACCGTCCTTCCCGCTGCGCGACGGCGACGAGGTCGGCCAGCAGCCTCGTGCCCAACCCGCGCCGGCGGTGGTCGCGCCGGATCGACAGGTTCACCCACAGGACCTCGGGGTTGTCGTCGTTCTCCGGATCGATGCTGGTCGCGCCGGAGCCGACGAGCGTGCCGTCGGCGTCGCGCGCGCGGAAGGCGAACCGGTGGACGCGCGCAGGTGCGGCGCGCAGCGCGGCGATCGTCTGCTCGGCGGTCGAGTCCGGGTCCCCGGCAGCATCTCGTCCTTGATCGCGTTGGCGAACGCGACCCGCTCGGTCACCTCCTCGTCGGTGTCGTGGAACGGGTCGTGCTGGTGGGTCGTGTACCCCGCCGTCTTCATCGGGTGCACGGTACGAACCCGGGCTCAGCGCCGCAGCGGGTTTCTGGCGCGCCGAAGCCCGCGGTTGTTACCGTCGAGTAACAACGCCCGTCCCCCCGTCGGAGGTACCCGCCATGGCCGAGTTCTCGCTGCAGCTCAACGAAGACCAGCTCCAGATCCAGAAATGGGTCCACGACTTCGCCGAGAACGTCGTGCGCCCGGCGGGTGCCGAGTGGGACGAGCGCGAGGAGACCCCGTGGCCCATCATCGAGGAGGCGGCGAACATCGGTCTCTACGGGATGGACTTCATGGCCAACGCCATGATGGGCGACCCCACTGGCTTGACGTTGCCGATCGCCATGGAGGAGCTCTTCTGGGGCGACGCCGGCATCGGTCTGTCGATCTTCGGATCGGGTCTGGCCGCGGCCGGGATCTCTGGCCAGGGGACTATGGAGCAGACCCTCGAGTGGGTGCCGCAGTGCTACGGGACCGCCGACAAGGTGCAGCTCGGTGCGTACTGCGTGTCAGAGCCCGATGCCGGATCGGACGTGTCGTCGTTGCGGACCCGGGCGGTCCACGACGAGGCCAACGACGAGTGGGTCCTCAATGGCACCAAGGCGTGGATCACCAATGGCGGGATCGCCGACGTGCACGTCGTGGTCGCGACGGTCGACCCCGAGCTGAAGTCGCGGGGCCAGGCCTCGTTCGTCGTTCCACCGGGAACCAAGGGCCTGTCCCAAGGGCAGAAGTACAAGAAGCACGGCATCCGCGCGTCGCACACCGCTGAGGTCGTGCTCGACGACGTGCGGGTGCCGGGCCGGTGCTTGTTGGGCGGTAAGGAGAAGCTCGACGCCAAGCTGGCGCGGGCGCGGGAGATGGGGCGGACCGGCGAGAAGCAGCCGGCGATGTCGACGTTCGAGGCGACCCGACCAGCGGTCGCCGCGATGGCCGTGGGAATCGCCCGCGCCGGCTACGAGTACGCGCTGCAGTACGCCAAGGAGCGCCAGGCCTTCGGCAAGGCGATCATCCAGAACCAGGCGATCGCCTTCATGCTGGCGGACATGGCCACGGAGATCGATGCCTCCCGTCTGTTGATCTGGCGTGCGGCGTGGCTCGCCCGCAACGGCGGATACAAGAACGCCGAGGGCTCGATGTCCAAGCTCAAGGCGGCGCGCACGGCGGTCTGGGTGACCGAGCGGGCGATCCAGATCCTCGGCGGTTACGGCTACACCCGGGAGTACCCGGTCGAGCGCTTCCACCGTGACGCCAAGATCATGGACATCTTCGAGGGCACCGAGCAGATCCAGCAGTTGGTCATCTCCCGGGCCATCTCCGGCCTGCGCATCGAGTAGCTCTACCAGGGCTTTGTCGATCGACCCGACCTGTTGCGACTCGTCGGGTACTCCTCGAATCGACGGATCCGGCGTACGCGGAGTTGATGGCGACGTTGGTCGAACGAAAGAAGGGCGTCTGGTTCGCGCGCGTCTTCGTGCCCGCCGTGGGGCATGCCCGCCCGGCAGGTTGGCCGCATCTTCCGAGCAACCAAGAAGTCGGTGCGCCGCTCGTTCTGGGTGGGCTCGACGACCTCCCAGGTCGATCAACCCGCCCAGAACGCCGACGGCCGCGTTCACGCGCCCCGACGTGGCGCTCCGTGCCCCACGACATCCTCGAGCGCGAGCAAGGATGACGCGGTGACGAAGATGGGACTGGTCCTCGACTGCACGAACCCCGGCGAGCTGGCGAAGTTCTGGGCGCCGGCGTTGGATTACGTGATCGTCGGCGCGGCGGGCGCGTACGTGATGCTCCTGCCGAAGGAACCGGGGTCGCCACAGCTCCTCTTGCAGCGCGTGCAGGAGGCGAAGTCGGCGAAGAACCGCATGCACCTCGACATCCACGTCGCCGACATCGATGCCGAGGCCGAGCGGCTCGAGGGTCTCGGTGCGAAGCGGGTGTCGACCAGCGTGCTCGACGAGCACGGCACCCGCTGGCACCTCATGGCCGATCCCGAGGGGAACGAGTTGTGCGTCTGCGATGGGGGGACCGGCTCCGCCGGGTGAGCGCCGCTTCGGGACGCGGCATCCGTCGCAGCGCGGTCAGCGAGCCCCCCGCACGGCTCAATAGTTGAAGACCAGTGCGCCGCCAGAGGTGAACTCGTAGAGCGACGGTGCGCCCTTGACTTCGGCACCCGTCGTCCAGGTTGCGTCTTCCAAGCCTCGGGTCTTGACGCACACCGGGCACGCGAAGAATCGTCCGCCTCGCTCGACGTACTCGGCGTGGAGGTCGGCGATGGACGGGGCGTTGGGGACCGAGACGGTGGCGGCGAACCCGTCGGTGGCCACGCGGACGCCGTCTTTGGTCAGCCACATCAGTGCTTCCTTGCCGGCGCGCAGCGCTTCGACGCCGAGCAGGTAGGAGATGAGCACGCTTTCGGCGTCGTCTTCGGCGTGGGTGAGTCCGAGTACGACCTTGTCATCTGCAGCCACGAGGGCCTCCTGTGTTCGTTGGTTGGGTTTGCAATGGAACGGGTTGTCGACACCCCGGAGGGACTCGGGTCACCCTCCCTCGCCACTCGCGACCGGAAGTCCGGCCCGCTTCCACTCCGGGAATCCGTCGACCAGTCGGCGGGCGCGATAGCCGCGCCGGTTCAACTCGCGCACGGCATCATCGGCATACACGCAGTACGGGCCGCGGCAGTAGGCGACGACATCAGCGTCCTTGGGTAGCGCCTTCATGTGTTTGCGCAGCTCGGCGATCGGCACCGACGTTGCGCCAGCGATGTGCCCCGAGGAGAACTCGGCCTGCGGGCGCACGTCGAGGACGACGATGTCGCCGCGGCGGATCCGTCTGGCGAGCTCGTCGCGGTCGATCGTGTCGAGACCGTCGCGCTCGCCGAGGTATGCGTCGATGAGGCGCTCGAGTCCGGCGGTGTGCTCCGTGGCGACGTCGCGGAGCGCCGACCACAACTCGCCGACGCGATCGCTGGCCAAGGCGTAGAAGATCCGGGTGCCGTCGCGGCGAGTGGTGAGCAGCCCCGCGCGGGCCATCGCCCGGAGGTGGTGCGACGTGTTGGCGACCGACTGGTCGATCTCGACGGCGATCTCGTCGACGGACCGCTCGCCCTGGGCGAGCACGTCGACAACCTCGGCCCGTCGTCCGCTGGCCAGCGCCTTGGCCACCTCGGCGAAGCCCTCGTACAGCGCGTCCTTGGCGGCGCGGTCACCCATGGGGTGCATCGTGTGCTTACGAGCGGCCATTGTCAAGTGATCAAGCGATTACTTGACAATACGCCTCGTGGGGTCCAGAGTCGGTTCATGACCGGATACGTCCACGCCGTGGCCCCCGCCTCAGCAGAAGCGGTCTTTCGAATGCTGACCGACATCGCCCGCCTGTCCGAGTGGAACGGCGCGATGAAGTCGGTGGTCGATCAGCCTGATCGCCTGGAGACGGGATCGGAGTGGGTCGTCGAGTTCCACGCGCTCAGACCTGGCGGAGTCGATCGGTCGTCGAGGAGATCGACTTGGCGGGCCGGAGGTTCGCCTACCGACGACGGCGCCGGTAGCCGGGTGTCGGTGAAGTGGGAGCTGCACCCCGCCGCCTTCTGGCGGCGGGTGCTCTTCGCCCGCGTCCGGGCCCGCCAACTCGCCCGAACCGAGATCCCCGCCTCTCTCGCGGCGCTGGCACGCGCCGTCATCGACATTCCCAACGCACAACACGCGGACGGATGACTGCGCACGCGCCGCTTGCGTTCGTCGACGAGGGCCTCGGGAACTCGTCGTATTTGATCGATGTCGGCGACGGGCGAGCCGTCGTCGTCGACCCGTCGCGTCATCCGGGCCAGTACCTGGCCGAAGCAGAGCGGCGGGGTCTGCAGGTGGCGTTCACGGTCGAGACGCACCTCCATTCCGACTTCGTGTCCGGCAGTCGCGAACTCGCTGCACTCGGCGCCACCGTCGTCGCGCCGGCGGCGGCTGCCCTGGACTTCCCGGCCCGCGGCCTCGGCGACGGGGAGAGCCTCGATCTCGGCGGCCTTGCCCTGCGCGGTCTGGCGACGCCGGGCCACACGCCGGAGCACCTGTCCTACGTTGTGGAGGACGCCGGTCGGCCGGTCGCGCTGTTCTCTGGCGGGTCGCTGCTGGTCGGTGCGGTCGCGCGGACCGACCTCATCGCGCCCGACCAGACCGAGCCACTCGCCCGCGAGCTGTGGCGTTCCTTGCGCGAACGCATCCTCTCGCTGCCCGATGACCTGCCCGTCTATCCGACCCACGGTGCTGGGTCGTTCTGCTCGGCGCCGGCCGGTGGCGAGCGGACGACGACGATCGGTGCGGAGAAGCGGACCAACCCGCTGCTCGCGGCACCCGATGAAGATGCGTTCGTCAAGCTGCTCCTCGGGGGTCTCGGTAGCTACCCGCCGTACTTTCTCCGCTTGCGCGACGTGAACCGCTGCGGGCCGATCGTGTTCGGCGCGGGCGAGCCCCAGCTACCGGGCCTCGAAGCAGACGACGTTCGCTCACGCATCGCTGCCGGCGCAACGGTCGTCGACACCCGCGCCGTTGCCGCGTTCGCGGCCGGTCACATCGCAGGGTCGCTGTCGATCCCGTTCCGCGACGTCTTCGCCACCTGGCTCGGCTGGCTCGTCCCCGCCGAAACTCCCATCGTCTTCGTCGTCGACGACACGACCGCCGCCGCGCACGCCGCGGTGGAGGCCCGCAAGGTCGGTTACGAACAGCTCGAAGGCGTCGTTGCCGGTGGCGTCGACACCTGGCTCGAACCCCTCGTTCGCATCTCGCTCGAAGCGGCTGGCGGGGCATCCGGAACCGTCGTCGACGTCCGCCAGCGCCACGAGTACGACGCGGGCCACATTCCCGGCGCCCTGCACGTCGAGCTCGGCGACGTGGGACATGCGACCGTCCCTGACGGGCCGGTGTCGTTCATGTGCGGACACGGCGAGCGCGCCATGTCCGCGGCGAGCATCCTCGAGCGCGCCGGCCATCGCGACGTCACCGTCCTCACCGGCGGACCCGACGACTGGGCACGGACGCGAGGCGAGTCGCTGGCCACATCGTGAGGCCGTCGGCGACCGAGCGGCCCATGCGGCTCGGCCTACGCGAGAACCTCGCCCAGTTCAGCCTCCTCGTCGCCGTCAACGCGCTCGTCGGCGGAATGATCGGCCAGGAACGCACGGTCCTCCCGCTTCTCGCCGAACGCACCTTCGGTCTCACCGCGTTCACGACGACCAGCAGCTTCGTCGTCGCCTTCGGCGCCACGAAGGCCCTCACCAACCTGGCGACGGGCGCGCTCGTCGACCGCATCGGCCGCAAGCCGATCCTCGTCGCGGGCTGGCTCATCGGAATCCCCGTGCCGCTCCTGCTGATCTGGGCGCCGGCGTGGGGCTGGATCATCGCCGCGAACGTCCTGCTCGGGATCAACCAAGGAATGACGTGGTCGACGACCGTCATCATGAAGATCGACCTCGTCGGCCCCGCCCGCCGCGGCCTCGCACTCGGGCTGAACGAGGCCGCCGGCTATGGCGCCCTCGCGCTCACTGCGCTCGTCACCGCAGAGATCGCCGCACGCCACGGACTGCGCCCCGAACCCTTCTACCTGGGCATCGCCTTCGTCACCCTCGGCATCGGGCTGTCGACCGTCTTCGTTCATGAGACGCTTGGCTACGCCAGGCTCGAAGCGGCAACGACGGCGAGCGTCGGCGACAGCGGGGACGGGCTGCGGGCGGTGTTCGCCCGGGCGACCTGGGGGGACCCGTCGCTCAGCGCCATCAGTCAGGCCGGCCTCGTCAACAACGCCGTCGACGGACTGGCGTGGAGCATCCTCCCGCTGCTCTTCGCCGCCGAAGGACTCTCCCTTGGCCGCATCGGCGTGCTCGCCGCCCTCTACCCGGGCGTGTGGTGCGTCGGCCAACTGTTCACGGGCGCGTGGTCCGATCGCGTCGGACGCAAGCTGCTCATCGTCGCCGGCATGGTCTTGCAAGGCGGCGCGCTGGTGCTCATGGCCATCGCCGAAGCGTTCGCTCTGTGGGCCGTCGGCGCCGTCCTGATCGGCGTCGGAACCGCCCTCGTCTACCCGACGCTCATCGCCGCGGTGGGCGACGTCGCCCACCCCCGCTGGCGAGCGACCGCGGTCGGCGTCTACCGACTCTGGCGAGACGTGGGCTACGTCGTCGGTGCACTGCTCGGCGGCATCGCCGCCGACCTCTTCGACCTACGGACGGCCGTGTGGGTCGTCGCGATATTGAGCTTCATCTCGGGTGCGGTCGTCGCTCTTCGGATGCGACCGAGTCCGTGAAAGGCCCGCCGCTCGACGCCTTTTGCTGCTTGGAATCGCTTGCTTTTCACATCCCGTAAGTCATAGCTTACGAGAGTGCGGACGGTCGAGCTCGGAGATCCATGGGCGGCACTGGCCGACCCGACCAGACGCGCCGTGCTCGCCAGGGTGGCGGACGGCCCGAGGTCGGTGGAGCAGATCGCCGCGACCTTGCCCGTGAGCCGACCGGCGGTGTCGCAGCACCTGCGCGTCCTCGCCGAGGCGAACCTCGTCGTCGCCCGCCAGGAAGGTCGGTGCCGTGTCTACCGCCTGCAGCCCGAAGGCCTGCGGGGACCTCGAGCTGAGCTCGACCGGTTCTGGACCCGGGCGCTGGAGAACTTCAAACGGATCGCCGAGGAGGCACCCACATGACCCAGACCACCGAGAACGCCCTGCGCCTGAGCATCGATGTCGCCGTGGGCGTCGAGCGGGCCTTCGACGTCTTCACCAAGGACTTCGACCGCATCAAGCCCCGCGAGCACAACATGCTCGGCGAGCCGATCGAGGAGACCGTGCTCGAACGGAAGGCCGGCGGCCGGCTCTATGACCGCGGTGCGAGCGGCGCCACCTGCGACTGGGGCGCCGTCCTCGCCATCGATCCGCCCCGTCGGCTGCTCCTCGCCTGGAACATCTCGCCCCATTGGCAGCTCGAGACGGACCCCGACCGCACCAGCGAGATCGAGGTCACCTTCACCGCCCTCGACGACGATCACACTCGAGTCGTCCTCGAGCACCGCCACCTCGACCGCCACGGTGACGGCTGGCAAGGACTCCGAGGTGGCCTCGAAGCGCCCGACGGATGGCCGCTCTACCTCGACCGGTACGCCGCGCTCACCGAGGGCTGACCATCCCGGTCCGTCAGAGGACCTGCTGATACTCCGGACGCCAAATCCAAACCATCGACATCTTCGAGGGGGCCGAGCAGATCCAGCAGCTCGCCATCAGCCGGGGGAGTCTCCGGGCTGCGCATCGAGTAGCTCTGACCGGACCGGTTGACCCCGTTCATGTGACGGCTGTGGCGACCCGCCACATGAACGGATCTTCACGACCGCGAGCGCCACATGAACCCTCGTCTCCATCGGCGCACCGCGAATCCTCCGACGGTCACGGCTACCACAACCGCGAGGAGTGTCAGCGAGGAACGCGAACCGCTGAGCGGACCCTTGCTCTCCGTCGTCCGGATCGGCTTGACCTCCTTCGCAGGGTTGAGCCCCGGGCCCGGTTCGGGGCCTCCGGGCGGCGCCGAGATTCGAGCGGACGGGGACGTGGCGGCGGTGACGGCAGACGGCGTGAAAACGTCCGTTGGTGACCGGGCCGACGTCCTCGCGGAATCGGCACCAGGAGCAGCACTCGCTCGACTCCCGCCAGCCGCGTCGGCAACGGAGGCTCGTGAACCCGTTGCTCGGCTCGACGTCGGAGGTGCTTCGGTGTCCGCGGCGCCATCGTCGTCGACGACGCGGACCTTTGCCACGTACCACACCGTCTGCTCCGCCACGTCGTCACCTTCGGACGCTCGGACCAAGAAGTACTCGTTTGCAGGCTCGGCGCGGTCGTCGTCGACGATCGGGATCGTGATCGATCTCGAACCGGGCCCCGTGAAGATGATCTCGCCTCTCACGGAGCCGTAGTCCTCTGGCGCCGAGGCGGGCTGCTCACAGGTGGTCGTGGGCGTCACATTCGTCACCCAGGGCATGCCACCCGAACAGGCTCCGTCGGTCGTCCAGTACACGATCCTTCCCGCGTCGTCCTTGGCAAACGTCAGCACGACCTGCAGATCGGACTCAGCGGCGACCGGGTAGGACGTTTGCCAGCCATTCTCGGAACTCTGTGCGTGCGCCGGCGACGGTGCCGGGGCCAGCGCCAGCGCCAACGTCGCCGCCAGCCCCGTCACCTTCCGACTCACGGTCGACGCATGCGGGCGATGCTGAATGCGCGGACGAGACGAACCTCGCGCGCCGTTGCGGCCTGGCCTGCACGCCGAGCTCGGCAGGTCTTCGCGGTCTGGCGCCTGACGTTGACGACGCCGCGCACCCCATGCGTGCGAATTGGCGTCCTGGCGCGGCAGCAGATCGGCCCCGAGCTCCGGCACGGCGGTCGAGTGGAGCGCGAGGAGCTTCCGTGCCAGCGCCTCGAACTGCGGACAGGGAGGCGACCGCGCCGGGCAGGTGCGACATCACGAGAGCCGGGAGGGGGAGCGATTCGCGGATCCGGTCGAAGGCGATCGGTCTCGGCGTCGGCACCGGCGTGGCGACCGTGATCGGCGGCGTTGGGAGGCTCTTCGATCGCCATCCAGACGCCGTTGTCCGACCAGACCACCGCCGCTCGGCCGTCGGGGAGCAGCGCGAAGTCGCCGAAGTCGGTGTTCGCCTCATTGGTCGGTGCCGGACGGGCGGGACGGGCGACGATCCCGTCGGCCACCACGGTGCGCTGGGTGGAAGTGCCATCCGGCGCGCCTCGGCTGAACACCAGGCTGCTCGTGAGGCCGGGTGCCGTCACGCGGTACCACAGCACGTCGAGCGCGCCACCAACCGACGCGATGCCGGGGGCCGACGTGAGCGTGTCGGCACCGCTCCACGACAGTGGTGCACTCCACGTCGCTCCACCGTCGCGGGAGCTCGCCACGACCATGTCGCTCCGGTCGGTGCCAACCGCCGTGTTCCAGGCCACGCGGACGACCCCGTCGTCACCCAAAGCGAGCATCGGGAACCACGAGATGAGCGGATACCGAGACGTCTGGGTGGCGATGGTCGAGAAGGTGAAGGTCCGCCCGCCGTCGGCCGACACCGCGAGGCGCAGGTCCGGGGCTGACGAGAAGTCGGCCGCGCCCGTGAGCATGGCGAAGAGCAGCCGTCCCCGGCCGTCGACGATCGCGGGACCGGCGAAGGACACCGTGCGACCTGGAGGCGCCACCAAGGTCGGGGGTCCGAACGTCGCGCCGTGGTCCGTCGAGGTCTGCACCACCTCGGCGGCACCGTCCTTGTAGAGCAGGTGGACGCGGCCGGACGGGCCGAACGCCAGCCACGGCCGGTCGGCGCCGGGGAGCGTCGCGACGACGCTCTCCTTCCAGGACCGGCCGTGGTCCGACGACGAGAAGACGCCGACGCCGACGGGGTACTTCAGACCGGCGACGAACAGGCGACCCTCCCGGTCGGATTCGATGATGGCGTCCCCGAAGATGGGGTATCCCGGCGCCGGGCCGGCACGGTGCTCGACATGCTCGAGGTCTCCGTCGTGGACCACGACGATGTCCTGGGCGCTGTACGACATGGCGTAGAGGTCACCGGACTCGTCGACCGTGATCGTCGGCTCCGGACACTGCGGGATGCTCTGGCCGCAATTGGTGATGATCCGGACGGCTGGGGTGAAGGCCGGACCCGACGCCCGCGCCGCAGCCGGCGTCAGGAGGGCCGGCACAAGAAGGAGGGTGCCGGCAAGCACGGGGACCCGTCTCGCCCGCGCGCGCCAAGACCTCCACCCCGCGACGATCCCGTCGTGCGCCCCCAGGGCGATATCGCCGCACTCGCGACTGAGCATGCCTACCCCCTATGCCATCGGCAGTGTAGGAACGACGACCTTGGCGGGATGTTGGCGGGATGTTGGCGGGATGTTGGCGCGACCGCGGCATCGGACCGTCCCAGGGAGCCGTCGCCGCCGCCGTTCCGGGTACACTCCGTCCTCGGGGCGATGTCGGAGCAGCGGTTGCGGATCCAGCTGTGCGGCAAGGTCTCGGTGGATGCTGCGGCAGGAACCCTGCCCGATGCTCTCCTGGGCGGTCACCAAGGTCGGCTGGCACTCGCGTTCTTGGTGACGGAACGGCACCGGTCCGTGCCCCGCGAGGAGCTCGCGGAGCTGCTGTGGAGCCACGCCCTACCCAACTCGTGGTCGGCGTCCCTCAACGCCGTGGTCTCGAAGGTGCGACGGCTGCTGAGCGAAGCCGGCCTGGACGGTCGCACCGCGCTGGCCTCGTCGTTCGGCTGCTATCGGCTCCACCTTCCCGATGACGCGTGGGTGGACACGGAGGCCGCGGTCGCCGCCATCCAGGCTGGAGAGCGCGCCCTCGCGGCCGGTTCTCCGCACGACGCACGGGATGCTGCATGTGTCGCCCGGGACCTCGCGGTGGGTACCTTCCTCCCCGGCGAGGAGGGCGTCTGGGTTGACGCTCAGCGCTCCCGCATGCGCGAGATCCGGGTCCGGGCCTTGCACTGCCTGGCGCAGGCCCAACTCGCGTCTGATGACGCCCTTGCTGCGATCGAGCCGGCTTCCGAAGTCACCTCTTTGGAGCCGTTCGGCGAGGCGGGCTGGCGGCTGCTGATGCGGGCGCATGCCGCAGCCGGCGAGCGCGCCGAAGCCTTGCGCGCATGGGAACGGTGCCGAGTGCTGCTTCTCGAGGAGCTCGGCACCAATCCCTCGGTCGAGACCGAGGCGGTCTATCTCGCGTTGCTGCGTGAGGAATCTCCCGATGTGCCCCCGTCGCTGCCGACCGGTGTCGTGACCTTCCTGCTCACCGAAATCGACGGTTCCGCATCGCTTTGGGAGCGTGATCCCGCGGCCATGACCGCGGCCCTCGAACGGCATGACCGCCTGATCGCCCACGCCGTGCGGGCCCATGGCGGCACGCTCATCAGGGCCAGGGGCGACGGCGACGCCACCTTCTCGGTGTTCCGACGGCCATCGGAGGCGGCGTGCGCCGCGTTGGTCGCCCAGGTGTCGCTGGCGGGCGAGCGGTGGCCCGGCGCGCTCCCTCTGCGAACGAGGATGGCTGTGCACACCGGCGAGGCCGTCGAACGCGATGGCACGTATCTCGGGCCCACGGTCAACCGAGCCGCCCGTCTCCGAGCGCTCGCACGCGGTGGCCAGATCCTCGTGTCCACGGCGGTGGCCGAGGTCACGCTCGAACACCTTCCGTCGGGCGCCGAACTGCGCGGTCTGGGACACCGGCACCTCCCGGGTCTCACCCGAGGCGAACACGTCTATGAGCTCGGACCTGCCCGTTCCGGAGCGGGCCGCGGCTCGGTCGTTCCGGAGCCCCTCGCGCGCCCACCGCTACCTGGCACGCTCGGCAACCGGGGGCCGTTCGTTGGCCGGGACCGTGAGGTCGCACGCCTCGCAGAGGCATGGGCCATGACGATCGAAGGAGGCGCGCGCGCCCGCGCCGTGTTCATCTCGGGTGAGCCCGGCGTCGGCAAGACGCGCCTGGCCGGTGAGTGGGCGCGCCAGGCCCACCAGCGCGGCGCCCTCGTGCTCTACGGGCGCTGCGACGAGGACCTCGGGGCGCCGTACCAGCCTTTCGCCGAGGCGCTCCGCTCACTGCTCCCCTGCCTCGGCGGCGAGCGGCTGCGAGCGCTCAGCGGTGTGGAGGAGCTCGGCCGCCTGGCACCTGAATTGAGCGATGTGTTGCCCGAGGTCGATCGTCTGACGCATGCCGACGCCGACACCGAGCGCTACGTCCTGTTCGACGCGCTGGTTCGCCTGTTCGCCGCCGTGTCGGCCGAGGTCCCCGTGGTTCTCGTGCTCGACGACCTGCACTGGGCCGCGAAGCCGACCGTGCTCCTCCTGCGCCACATCCTGCGGGCCGACAACGGCGCGCGGGTGCTGATCGTCGCGACCTACCGGAGCACCGAGCTCGACTTCTCGCACCCCCTCGCCGGCGCGCTGGCTGATCTCCACCGCGATGGCACCACCGAGCGCATCGGACTCGCCGGTCTCGACGTCGCGAACGTGGGCGCCTACCTCGCAGCCGCGGGCCACGACGCGGCGCGGTTGGCGCCGGCGCTCTCGACCGTCACCGGTGGCAATCCCTTCTTTCTCATCGAGGTCGTTCGCAACGTCGAGGAATCCAACAGCACCTGGTCACAGAGCACGCTCCCGCAGGGCGTACGAGAAGCGGTGGGCCGTCGGCTCTCACGGTTGTCAGCAGCCGCTCGCGAGGCGTTGCTGGTCGGTGCCGTGGCCGGGAGCCGGTTCTCGCTCGCCATCGTCGAGTCGGTGCTCGGAGGCGAACTCGTCGACGAGATCGGCGATGCGTGCCACGCCGGCCTTGTCGTGGAGGAACCCGACGGGTGGTTCCGCTTCAACCACGCCATCGTCCGCCAATGCCTGCACGACGACGTCGCGTCCGTGAAGCGGATGCGACTGCATCGGCGCATTGCCGAGGCGCTCGCGGCCACCGCGCGTGCTGAGGACGACGAGGTCGTCGCCGATCTCGCGCATCACTGGTTCGCATGCGCGACGGACGGGAACGCGGGAAAGGCGGTCGAAGCCTGCCACCGGGCGGGCAGCCACGCCATGGCGCGGCTCGCCTACGAGGAGGCGGCCGACCACTGGGACCGTGCGCTGCGGGCCGCCGCTCTCGATCCCGGTGCGGCCAGCAGCGACGAGGTGGCAGCGCTGCTCGTGGCGAGGTGCGAGGCTCTGCTGGCCGCGGGCGACGTCGCGTCGGCATCGGCAGCGGTGGCGAGGCTCGAACAGGCGGCGGGCAGTTCGCCTCGGCTGGCGGCTTGGGGCGCCTGCTTCGCCGGCCAGCTCGCCGTGCTCATCCATCCCGAGCGCCTTGCCGACACCGAAGTCGGTGTGGCTGCGGCCGCTGCCGAGTTCGCGGCCATGGGCGATCACGCAGGGGAGGCCAAGGCCCACACGGTGCACGCCTCCTGCCTCGCCCGCCTCGGCCGGATCGCTGGTTGCGAAGTCGCACTCGACCGGGCTCTGACGGCGGCGCGGCGCGTGGACGACCCGCGCCGCGTCAATGCGGTGCTGGCTGCCGCGCCGGTCGCTGCGCTCTGGGGTCCACGACCGGTGGCGCGGGCGAGCGGTCATTGCATCGAGCTCGGGCGGATTTTGCAGATCACGACGGGGTCTCCCGCTGTGGAAGCGAGCGCGATGTGCTGCCACGCCGTGCTCGAATCGCTCCGTGGTCGAGGCGACGCCGCCCGAGACATCCTCGCCTCCGCACGCGAGGTGCTCGAGGAGCTCGGCCACACGCACGGCCTCCTCGAGGCCGACCTGTTCGGCGGGTTGGTCGAGCTGTTCTCCGAGGACGCCGTGGCCGCGGAGGTTCCGTTGCGGGCCGCCTACGAGGGCTATGCGAGGCGCGGAGCGGAGGCTGATGCCGCATACGCCGCCGCCCTCACCGCCCGGGCCGTTCTGGCGCAAGGTCGGGTTGACGAGGCTCTCGCCATCACCGCTGACAGTGAACGGTTCGCGGGCAACGACCTGAAGGCCGCCATCGCTTGGCGAACGGTTCGGGCTGAAGCGTTGGCCAAGCACGGCTGTCTGCGGGAGGCGCTCGACATCGCCCGGGCGGCCGTCGCCCTCGCCGATGTCACCGACGCGCTCATCGACCGTGGGGATGCCCACCGGTCGCTCGCGGTCGTGTATCGCACCGGCGGAAATGACTCGGATGCCGACCGCGAGGCCCGTGAGGCGATCGACCTCTATGAACGGAAGGGCGCGACCGCGTGCGGCCGAAGTGTGACCGCGGCCTTCGGCGCCACCACATCCGGTTCCGCGCCCGTCCCTCTCCGGCCCCCCGTTCGCTGGGTGCAACCGAACGCGGCGACCGCGGCGGGGCTCACTGGCGTCTTCGAGGCGAATCGTCTCGACGAGTGGGCGGACCAGTGGGCCGCGGACTGTGTCGAGGTCGACCACCAATGGCATCTCAGCTGGAGTCGCGATCGCGTCGTCGGATTGTTTCGGCAGTGGTCGAACCTCGAGCGCGTGACGGTCGATGGCGAGGTGCTCGCCTCACTTGGCGCGCGTCACGCGCTCAAGCGAGTAGTGGTGCGGCACCGCGGCGCGACGGTTGGTGCATCGGTTGCTCACACCGGCCGCCAGATCGGGCCTGCCGTCGTCGACTTCCTCAGAGTTCTGCGCACCGACGTACTCGGACGCATGGTTCGGGTCGAGCGCTTCGCGATGGACGATCTCAACTTGGCGCTGGCCCGGTTGATCGAGCTGCACGCCGATGACGAGCTCCCCGGCGACCAGCGCGGTGTCCGGTACCGGTGCGCGGCCCAGGTACGCAATCCCATGCCGTCTTGGGGTGGTGACCCGGTCGTCGGGCGAGGCGACCCCGACCGGGACGGCCCTGCCCGAATCGTCGACGTCATCGGGATGACCGAGCGGTTCTTCCTCCTCGCCGTCCGCTTCGAGGCGCGCCCGACCGACCCCGGCGGCACGCCTTCCGCGCTGATGTTCGGCGAGATGGATGACGATGCCCGGTGGCGTCGCGTCGAGCTCTACCTTCCTGAACAGCACGGCGACGCACTCGCCCGCTTCACGCAGTTGGTCGACTCCGCGATCTGATGCCGGCCTGAGGGTTCCGACAAGACGTCCGGCGCCCACGCCCGTTCTGGGCGAGTTCAGCGACCCATGCTGTCGTCGAGCCCGCCCAGAAGCGCCGTGGTCACCAGCAGACCCCCCGCTACTTCGACTTGGCGGTGGTAGTCGTCGTCGGCTCCTGCGCGGGAAGGGGCTGGGCGTAGCGAGGGTCGAGTCGGCTGGCGATGCCGAGCTCCGCGTTGCCTTCGTCGGTGCGTCCTTGCGAGTTGAGCAGGTAGCCGAGGTTCAGGTGGGGCCCAGGGTCGTCGGGCGAGACCTTGATGGCGCGGCGGTAGAGCTCCTCCGCCTCCTTGGGGTCGCTGGCCGTGCGGACGATGGCGAGGTTGAACAACCCGGGGACGAAGTCAGGGTCGATCGAGAGGGTGAGGCGGTAGTAGCGCTCGGCCTCGGTCGGCTTGCCGGCGAGTTGGTTGATGAGACCGAGGTTGTAGGCGGCGTACTTGTTCCGCGGGTCCCGGACCAAGGTCTCGTTGTAGGACTTCACGGCCTCGTCGGTCCGGCCTTCGCTTTGCGCCTTGAGCCCCACCGTGAGGGAGTCGGTGGCCTTGCGCGCTTCGGTCTTGTCGTTCCCGCACGCACCGGATGCGAGGGCGATGACCATGACGATTGCAGCTGCTCGAAGCGTCGAATGCATCACGGAACCGTAGGTCACTCTCCCGCACCACGATGCACCTCGTTGAACCGTTTACGGCGGCGGGCCACGCCGCTCATGACCAGCACAATCAGCGTCCCGAAGGAGACGCCGGCGCCAAGGCGGAGCCCGGGCGGCTCGTACGACAGCCGAACCCGATGGAAACCGGCAGCGACCGGCACACCCTGCACGAGGGCGTTGGTCCTGACAACGGGGGCAGGGCGACCGTCGACGGTTGCAGTCCACCCAGCCGACCACGACTGACTGGCGACCATCAATCCGGCGCGATCGGCGACGAGGTCGACGGTGAGCGCTCCGCTCTCCCACTTCGTTGCTTGCACGGTGGCCACGGACCCTGGCCGGTTGGCCCGCGCGCAGGTCTCGCAGTCGGTCTCGATGACGGCCGTTGCCGCCGGGTCGAAGGAGTCGGCCCCGACGAGACCGGCGAGCGCATCCGCGCGCGAACCTCTTCGAACCTCGCCGACGACGAACACGTCGGGCAGTCGCGGCCGGTAGTCGTAGCGGACCAGTCCCGTACCGGGGATCTCGTGCCCCGGTCCTTCGAGCACGCTCGGCTCGACGACCGGCGGCGTGATCACCGTCGTCACCCGCAGGAGATCGAGGGTGTGATTCCCCGCGGCCAACAACGGTCGGGTGTCGTAGATGGCGCCGAAGTAGTTCATGTTGCCCGCCGCTTGGAGGTACGCGGTCGGCGCCAAGGGCTCATAGCCGTTGGCCGACCGAAGTCCCTTCGCGCCGGTGATCTCGGGGTAGTCCGACAGCCTCGTGATGTACGGGCCCGCGAACATGAACCGATCGATGCCCCCGGGTTGGTCGGCGACTGCGCCGAAGGTCGGCGTCGTCGTAGGCGACAACGACGACGTCACGGTCGCGATCGTCGGGCTCTTGCCTCGCCACTCGCTGAACGTCCCGTAGGTCACGATGAGGTCGAGCGCGACGACGGCGGGGACGACCCATGCCGACGTTCGCGTTCCCCGCACGAGGGAGAGGGAGCACACCACTCCTCCAATGGCGAAGGCGAGCGGCGACGTGATCGCGAACAGCACCGTCCGCCCGTCCGCGATGTGGGCGCCAGCCGACCTCACCGCGAACATCGTGACCAGGACGAGCAGAGCGAGCATGGGCACGAACGCCTGTGGGAGAACGGCGCGCCACCGGCGGGGAACATCACTCGAACGGAGACTGGCGACGCCGTACGCCGCCAACATTGCGACCGCGAGGTCGAGCAACACGATGTAGCGCGCCCACGACCGGAACTGCCCGAACGGCGGCACGGCGTACACCACCCGGCCGAACGGGGTCGCGGCGCCCGTCGCCATCAACAGACCGAGCGCACCGAGTCCGACGAAGGCCACGACACGGCGATCGTGTCGGGCCACCCGAAGTCCGACCGCCGCCAACACCAGAGCTGCCATACCGGGATACCCGTTCAACTCGGCCATCGTCCATGAACCGGCGTAGGCGAACGAGAGCGGCCCGGACGGCGACGCCGTCCCGAACAGGTTCGGGAACAGCAGCAAGGGAAGGTGGGAGAGGGGGAACGAGTACGAGGTGGCAGTCGCGTAGTCGACGGCGGCCCGTCCACTGGCGCTGACCACGTTGGCCGTCGGAAGCAGCTGCACCGCAGAGAGGCCGACGCCGACGACGACGACGAGGCCGGCCAGGAGCAGCGGGCGGAGGTGCTGGTCGCGGAATTCGAGGGCGGTGATGGCGGCGGCGTAGGTGCCGACCATCAACAGCGCGATCAGGAACACCTGCGCGTGACCGGCGAGCAGGGCGAGGGCGAGCGCGCCGCCGCCCAGGAGCAGCCGCGTGGACGACAAGCGCTCCCGGAGGAGCTCATAGCCGAACAGCACCCACGGCAGCCACGCCGCCGAGGCGACCAGGTTCTGGTGCGACAGGTGCCCGAACATGAAGCCCGAGAGGGCGAAGCACAATCCGCCGGTCAGGGCGGCCGTCTCGTCGCCCGTGAGCCTGCGGGCCAGGAGGAAGGCTCCGATGGCGGCGACGGCGAAGTCGAGCATGACCAGCGCGTTGTTGGCGAGGGCGGGCGATGCCACCAAGAAGAGGAGGTTGGGCGGGTAGAACGCGCCGACCTGACCCATCCCGAGGAGCGGGATGCCGGCGAACGAGTTCGGGTTCCACACCGGCAGGTGACCGGCGGCCCAGTGCCGCGCCGCCAGCAGGTGGAGCGGCAGGAAGTAGGCGGAGCCATCGTCGGGAGCGATGACGCGGCCGGAGAGAAGGCGATCCGCGAACGCGGCCAGCGGGGCCACGCACAAGACGAAGAGACGGATGAAGGCGCTCTTCCGGAAGTTCATGCTGGACACCACAATTCGTAAGTCATTTCACGCTCCGTGACCGTGTCACCATCGGCCCGCTCGAGAAACTATGGTGGTGCGGTGCATCGCCGAACCCGCTCCGTGGTCTCGAAGTGTGTCCTCGTGGCCTTGCTGGTGCTCGGAGCGCTGGCGGCATCGCCGGCCGTGCCAGGGGCCCTCGCGATGATTGCTGCTCCCGGCGTGCATGGCGCCATCAGCGGCGCACCCTTCGTCGGCATCAGCGCAGGCCCGAACGGCGGGTACTGGATCGCCGGCGCCGACGGCACCGTGATCAACCGCGGGCCCGCCCCGTACGCCGGATCCGCCAGCGGAGTCCGACTGCAGGCCGCGATCGCCGGCATCGCCGGGCGTGGATCCGGCTACTACCTGGCTGCGAGAGACGGCGGGGTGTTCGGGTTCAACGCTCCGTTCCGGGGGTCGATGGGCGGCCAGCACCTCAACTCGCCGATCGTCGGGATCAGCGCCGTGGGTGACGGCTACTACCTGCTGGGTTCCGATGGCGGCATCTTCACGTTCGGCGTCCCCTTCCGTGGGTCGACCGGCAACCTGCGACTCAACTCCCCGGTCTTCGCCATGGCCGTGCACCCCGACGGCTATTACCTCGTGGCCGCCGACGGTGGCATCTTCAGCTTCGACGCCCCGTTCTTCGGATCGGCGGGCGACCGTGCGTTGAGCGCCCCCATCGTCGGAATGGCCGTCACGCCCAGCGGCAACGGCTACGTCCTCGTCGGCGCCGACGGGTCGGTGCATCACTTCGGCGACGCGCCCAACGTCGGCTCGCTGTCCGGGACTCCCCTCGTCGCCAAGATCGTCGGCGTCGCCATGACCCGCACCGGGCAGGGCTACTGGCTCCTCGATGCTGACGGCAACGTCTTCGCCTTCGGCGACGCGCCACAGTTCTCCGCTGCCGCGGGCGATGGAGGCTCGCCAGGCCCGCAGGGCCCGACGGGCAGCACCGGGGCCCAGGGCCCAACCGGGGCCCAGGGCCCCACCGGTGCCGCCGGACCCCAAGGTCCGCAAGGCCCGTCCGGTCCGCAAGGCCCGTCAGGTCCGCAAGGGCCTTCGGGACCGGTCGGTCCGAGCGGTCCCGTCGGTCCCAGCGGCGCGCAGGGCCCCTCCGGACCTGTGGGACCGAGCGGTCCCTCCGGACCGTCGGGACCCGGCGGCCCGTGCACCGCGTTGTGCCCCACTGGTCCCACTGGTCCCAGCGGTCCTGCTGGGCCGAGCGGTCCCGCAGGGCCGAGCGGTCCCGCGGGACCCTCCGGACCGCAGGGCTCCACCGGACCCTCCGGACCCCAGGGCGCCGCCGGTCCGAGCGGTCCCGTCGGTCCCAGCGGCGCCCAGGGCCCCTCTGGTCCCGTGGGACCGAGCGGCCCCTCCGGGCCCCAGGGCATCCAAGGCAACTCCGGCCCGTCTGGACCGTCGGGACCCGGCGGTCCGTGCACCGCGCTGTGCCCCAGCGGTCCCAGCGGACCGTCGGGACCCGCCGGACCTACCGGAGCAGCTGGACCAAGCGGTCCGAGCGGTCCCCAGGGTGCCGCCGGGCCAATCGGCCCAGGCGGCGGCCCCGGCCCGCAGGGCCCCACTGGTCCGCAGGGCCCCACGGGACCCGCCGGACCCCAGGGTCCTACGGGCCCCTCCGGGCCCAGCGGACCTTCCGGAGCTCAGGGCATCCAAGGCAACTCCGGTCCGACCGGTCCTTCCGGCCCCGGCGGCCCGTGCACCGCGCTGTGCCCGACAGGCCCCACCGGGCCCCAAGGCCCGACCGGACCGTCGGGACCGACTGGCGCCGCGGGACCGACCGGACCATCCGGCCCACAAGGCCCCTCGGGTCCTCAAGGATCGACCGGGCCCAGCGGGCCCACCGGACCGCAGGGTCCCAGTGGTCCCTCCGGCCTGCAGGGACCGACCGGCCCCAGCGGCCCCACGGGCTCGCAAGGTCCGAGCGGCCCCGTCGGCGCCACCGGTCCTTCAGGTCCATCCGGGCCCGGCGGCCCGTGCACCGCCCTCTGTCCGAGCGGCCCCACAGGACCCCAGGGAGCGACCGGCCCGGCCGGACCCTCAGGCCCCTCCGGACCGATAGGTCCGACCGGACCGGCAGGTCCCAGTGGACCGGCAGGTCCCAGTGGACCGGCAGGTCCGAGCGGCCCGACGGGCCCCCAAGGCCCGAGCGGACCGACCGGGCCTCAGGGCCCGTCCGGTCCGTCCGGTCCCTCAGGTCCGAGCGGTCCGAGCGTCGCCCAGAACCGGACGGTCGTGAGCCAGACCCAGAGCTTCCCGGTCGTCAATGACGGCGATACCTTCGGATTCACCGTGGCGTGCCCGGCGGGTGCGCTGGTGATCGGCGGCGGCGAGTCGATCACGCCGGCCGGCGGGGCTGTCGTGGCCGTCCGCGAGTCGCGGCCGTCACAAGTGCCCGGCCCCGCCTACAACGCGTGGAGCTCGGCCGGAGTCAAGACGAGCGGCACGACGGGCACGTTCAACCTGACGATCTGGGCGATCTGCTCGACCTGATCGCCCGACCCCGGTGCACGAGCCGAGGGCCGATTTCCAACAGGCCCAACGCCAGCGCACCGAAGACCAACAGCCACCCATAGCTGGGATACGAGCGGTAGTCGAACTCGAGCACGTGGCGTCCAGGCGGCACTTCCCGGCCGACGAAGCTCGGAGCAACGAGTTGTGGTTCCACGCTGACCCCGTCCACGGTCACGCGCCATCGTGGGTGGAACGTCGTCTTCAAGACCACCATGGCGGCGCGGTCGACGCTGACTTCCGCGCGGGTTCGACCGTTCTCGAGGTCGGCGGTCTCGGACACGACCGCTCCCGGCGGACCTTCCGCGGGCGCCGCCGCTGCCGAAGGCGATGAGGGTCCGCCGTCGAGATCGATCGTCGGGAAGATGCGCCGCGCCGGCAGATCGGAGCGCAAGAAGGGCAATGTCCGGTCGCCGATTGTCCGCCGGTCGGCGGCGATGACGCCGCTGGCGTCGACGACGGCGGTGTAGCCGCTTGTGGGTACCTCCCAGAGAACATGGCGACCGGCCGACCGCAGGAACGTGGCGTCGACCGGCGGTCGCCGCTCGGCCGGGAAGATCAGATACCGCACGTTGAAGACGTCGTAGTCCGACCTCCGCGTCTCGTCGAAGTTCGGCTCGACCATCGTCGAGAGACTCGAGACGCGCAACCAGAAGCCGAGTCCATCGGCATCGCGGTTGAGCAGTTCCTCGTAGACGGGCACGGCGCCGATCTTGTACTCGCGGCCCCAGCCCGTGGCCGAGCCGGACCAGATCCTCCCGCCGCCACGGGCGGCCACCTCGTCGATGAGCGACTGAAGGTCGGTGCCGTCGACCGCGTCCGCGAGCTGCTGGTCGGCGATCCAGGCACCGTCCTGTCGGTCGAAGGCAGCGATGGAGCCGTACGCGGGCAGCACCACGACCATGGCCGCCAGTGCCAACCCGACGCGGCCGGTCTTGAACGGCAGGCGTTCGGCAACGTGGTGGAGTCGAGGAAGGATCCATCCCAGGCCGTGGCCGGCCGCCAACAGACTCGCGAGCTGCACCCCCCCGATGAAACGCAGGTACAGGTCGTCGGTGCCAGGCAGCAGCCCCGCGGAGGGCCCGGGGATGGAGCGGCCGAGAAACAGGAGCAGCGCCAGCGTCCACACCATCACCAACGCGCGTGCGCGTTCCGAGCGCCGCCACTCGATCACGCCGACGAGGAGGCCGACTGCCACGGCCGTCGTGATGACGGGCAGGCGGCCCTGATCCAGCAATTTCCCGCGGGCCAGCCAGCCGAGAAGGCGCGTCGCCGAGTGGGAGAAGTAGCCGATGGTCGGGCGGTCGGCTCCGGCGAAGTTCGCCCACTGCCGGTCGAGGACGCCAGGGACGATCACCCATGTCATCGCCGCCAACGCGCCAGCGGCGACGACGACGGCCCGTCCGATGCGTCGTGCGACGTCGTCGAGGCACGCCATGGCCCACGCACCGAGCGCGAGAAAGCCGATCGCCCCGACGACGTAGTGGCACGCGGCTGTCGCCGCCAACAGACCGGCGGCCAGCGTCGGCGACCCTCGGCGACCGATGGCACGCCACGAGGTCCCCCAGGCGAGGGGGAGCAGCCACATGGCCCAGCCCTGCGACCACACGCCAAGGCCTCGGAACACGTAGCTGTCGTGACTGAAGCCGTAACCGGTGACGCTCACCAACAGGGGGCTGAGCGCCGCCGAGACCGCCGCCGCCCTCGGCGGCAGGTCGAGCAGGCGCGCTCCGCAGTAGACGGAGACGGGCCACAAGGCGACGAGCAGGTAGTTCGACCAACGGAAGGCAGTGCCGACGTCGAGGACCGTCGAGGCATAGGCGGTGATCACGTGCGGAAGGGTCTGGTAGTAGTGGAACTGCGGCGACCCGAGGCTCAGGTTGGGATACCAGCCGTCGAGGGGCACGTGGCCGCCAGCGATCCGGCCCCGCGCCCACCGCACCATGGACAGGTGCATGCCCATGTCGTTGACGTACTGGACGGCAGCCACCTCCGCCCGCAGTGCCCAGAGGTTGAACGCGGTGGCGGCCGCGACGATCAGGATGGGAAGGCGCTTGCTGACCACGACCGCCTCATCTTGACCGGTGGCTTCGGGTGCTCAGGTGTTCACCCCGTCGACGCGACGACGCGGCTCTCGCCGACTGTGCTCGCACTTCGGTCGCGGTCAGTTCTGAAGGGCGGGCGGGAGCGGGGAGGTCCTGTCCAGGCCGGGACCGGCGAGGAGCCGGACGTCGCGGGGATCGAGCTTCTCGCCACACTGATCGCACGCGAGGTGCGCGGTCATCTTCGACCCGCACGTCTCGTGCCGGGCGAGCACCGGCTCGTGTCCCTTGCCGACGATGTGCTTGTCGCCCCACTGCCGCAACGCGGTCATCACCGGCCACAGGGCGCGGCCCATCGCCGTGAGCACGTAGTCCGCGCGACCGCGCCCTTCGTCGTACACCCGTCGCTCGAGCACGCCCGCGTCGACGAGCGTATCGAGGCGAGCCGCCAGCACGTTCCGGGCGATGCCGAGCCGCTGCTGGAAGTCTTCGAACCTCGTGATGCCGAGGAATGCATCACGGATGATCAGCAGCGTCCACCACTCACCGAGCACCTCGAGCGACTGGGCGATGGAGCAACTCATGTCGGCGAACGACGAGCGGCGCATGCCCCAGCGTAGCATCGAGAGTTGCATCATAAAACTCACAGCGGTAGGCTGGGTTGCATGACAAAACGTAGCGATGAGGACCGCATCCCGGCGACCGTGTTCGCGATCACGGTGACCGGCGCCTTCATGGTGGCGCTCGACCTCTCGATCGTGAACATCGCCTTCCCGTCGATCGAACGGTCCTTCGCGGGGGTGTCGACCACCACACTGTCGTGGGTGCTGTCGTCCTACAGCGTGGTCTTCGGAGCCCTGTTGCTTGGCGCGGGGCGAATCGTCGATCGCTCCGGGAGAAAGCGCTCGTTCCTGGCCGGCCTCGCCGTGTTCACCATTGGGTCCGCGGCGTGCGCCGTCGCCCCTGCGGCCGCGCTTCTGATCGCCGGGCGGGTCGTGCAAGCGGTCGGCGCAGCGCTGCTCATGCCGGCGTCGCTCGCCCTCCTGCTCGCAGCCACGCCGGCAACGCAGCGGGCTCGCGCCGTCGCGATGTGGGGTGGCATCTCGGCTCTCGCCGTGGCCACCGGCCCGTCGCTGGGGTCGGCGCTGGTCGACGCGGGCGGCTGGCGCTGGGCGTTCATCGTGAACCTGCCCGTCGCCCTGGCTGCCGCCCTCGTCGCCCGCGGGAAGCTCGCGGAGTCGAAGACCGGCGGCAAGGTGCCCGATCTCGTCGGTGTCGGTCTCTTCACCCTCGCCGTCGCGAGCGTGGCACTCGGCATCACCGAGGGCAGCGCCTGGGGGTGGAGCAGCTGGCGCGTGCTCTGCGCCCTTGCCAGCGCCGTCGTGCTCGCGCCAATGGCCGTGCAGCGGTCTCTTCGTCACCCTGCACCGGCGATCGACCTGGGCGTCTTCCGATCGCGTACCGTCGCCCTCGCCAATGCCGGCACGTTGCTGTACGCGATCGGCTTCTTCGCCATGCTGCTCGGCAACGTCCTCTTCCTCACGCGGGTCTGGCATTACTCCACCCTTCGAGCGGGCCTCGCCATCACGCCTGGGCCGCTCGTCGTCGCCGCCCTGTCGAGCACCACCGGACGTTGGGCGACGAGATACGGCTACCGGCCTGTCCTGGTGTCAGGCAGTCTGCTGTTCGCGCTGGGGGAGCTGCTCCTCGTCCTGCGCGTGCACACGACGCCGTCGTATCTGCTCGACTGGGCTCCGTCGGCGCTCCTCGTCGGCCTGGGCGTCGCCTTGTCCTTCCCCGTGCTGAGCGCCGCCGCCGTGTCGGGCCTTCCCCCCGAGAAGTTCGGCGTCGGTGGGGCGATCAACCAGACGTCGCGCCAGCTCGGCGCGGTGCTCGGCGTCGCCCTGCTCGTCGCGATCATCGGCACGCCGGAGTCGGCGGAGGCCGCGCTGCAGGCGTTCCGGCACGCCTGGGTTCTGTGCGTGATCGTCAGCGTCGCGTGTGCCGTGCTCGCGCTCGGCCACGTCCGTGCCGCGGTGGTGTCGACGCCCGTCCCGATCGCTGGCGCCGCGTCGAGGCCGTAGCCGGCGACCTGCACCGCCGTCCGGTCGATCTCTGTTCCCCGAGCGACGACGTGGTGCATGCTGCGTCCATGGCCAACTCCATCCAATGGACCGGACTCGCCATCGACTGCGCCGAGGCTCCGCCGATGGCCCGCTTCTACGAGGGGCTGCTCGGGTTCGAGCCCCGTGAGGTCGGCCCGCGGTGGGCCCAGCTGTTCCACCCGGACGGCGGTGTCCACCTCAACATCCAGGGCGAGTCGTGGTATCGACCGCCGACGTGGCCCGAGCAGCCCGATGAGCTGACGAAGATGTTCCACTTCGAGATCGAGGTCGGGGACCTCGCGGCAGCCGTTGCGCGAGCACTCGAGCTCGGCGGGACGGAGTCGCCTTGGCAGCCGCCGGACCGGAACCCGGAGCGTCTCAGGATCATCCTGGACCCCGCGGGCCACCCCTTGTGCCTCTTCGTGAAGGGCGAGTGAGCTCGGCGAGGGTTGGCGAGGAGACGGCCGCGCGTCGTCGAGCCACGTGGAACGAGATCTCGACAGCCGCTCGCCTCGGCCTTCCCAGGGCGGTCCATGGGGCATGGTGGTGTCGATGAAGCCCGGACCCGCCGCCGATGCCGACCGGAACGAGGCGACGGTGTCCGCCGGCTCGTTCAAGGATTGGCTCGCCGCCGCCACCGACGCTGACCACACCGACAACGACGTCCCGTGCGGCACGTGCACCGCCTGCTGCCGCTCGTCGTACTTCGTTCACGTCCGACCCGACGAGCACGACACCCGGCGGCACATCCCCAAGGCGCTCCTGTTCCCGGCGCCGGGTCGACCGAAGGGACACCACCTGATGGGCTACGACGAGCGGGGGCGGTGTCCGATGCTCCTCGAGGACGCCGATGGCCGAACGGGAAGCCTCGGGTGCTCGATCTACGACCACCGTCCTCAGACGTGCCGGACGTTCGATTGCCGGGTGTTCGCGGCCGCCGGCGTCGACCCCGACGACGACGGGAAGTCCGCCATCGCCGAACGCGTCCGCCAGTGGCGCTTCGACGACGTCCCGACCGACCCAGAGGCGCAGCGGCTGCTCGACGCCGTCCGCCGCGCCGCGGCCTACCTCGACCTCCACCGCCCCGACCTGTTCGACGGCGGCGACCACCTCGAGCCACCGACCACCGCAGGGCAGCTCGCCGACCTCGCCGTCCGCGCCCACCCCGCGTTCCTCGGACCTGACGGCGACCCGACCCTCGAGCAGGTTCGCAAGCGGCTCGCGTGAGAGCTGCGTCACTACGCTGAGACACCAGGTGAGCACCGTGGAGCGGGAGGTCGGTGACGCCGCCGACGTGTCGGCGGCCCGGGCAGCCGTGCGCGAGGCAGCGGAGGGACTGGATGGCGATGTTGCCCCGGCCGCGGAGCTCGTCGCCAGCGAGCTCCTGACCAACGCCCTCCTCCACGGCGGGGGCATCGGCCATCTCCGCGTCACGCAGACCGAGAGCGGTGGCCTCCGCATCGGCGTCACCGACCGCGAGCGCAGGGCACCGCTCATCGGCATCGCCTCCGAGTCGTCGATGACCGGTCGCGGCATCGCCATGGTCGGGAGGCTCTCGGCCGCCTGGGGCGTCATTCCCCACGACGACGGCAAGGAGGTGTGGGCGGAGGTCGAGCCCGGAACGGCACCCGACATCGACGCCGACCAGCTGCTCGACGCATGGAGCGACGACGACGAGGCGTGGGGCGACGCCGCGCCGCGCCGCTTCACCATCGCCCTCGGCGACGTCCCGACCGACCTGCTCATCCGCGCCAAGTCACACGTCGACAACCTCGTTCGCGAATTCACGCTCGCCTCGGCCGGCGCCGACGCCGGCACGACGGGCACGGTCCCCGCGAACCTCGCGGAGCTCATCCACACCGTCGTGCACAACTTCGTCGAGGCGCGCGACGCCATCAAGCGTCAGGCCGTCGATGCCCACAACGCAGGATTCGACCACACCCACCTGGAGCTCCGCCTGTCAGCCGATGCCGCGATCGCCGGCGAGGCCTACCTCGACGCGCTCGACGAGGTCGACGTCTATTGCCGAGCTCAGCGGCTCCTCACGCTCGAGACGCCGCCGGAACAACGCCTGTTCAGGCACTGGTACGTCGGCGAGATCATCCGCCAGCTGCGGGCGGCTTCGTATGGCGACGCGGTGTCCCCTCCGGTCACCTTCGAACAGCGCCTGGTCGCCGAGGTCGCGTCGGTCGCCGTCGCCCACCGCACCGCTGCGCGGGCGGCCCGCCTCTACGGGGTGTCCGTCTCTCTCACGTCGGCCCGTACGACCGATGAGGTCGCCCGGATCGTTCTCGAGGAGGGATGTTCGGGACTCGGCGCGTCAGGCGTAGCCGTTCTCCTGCCGGGCGAGGGCGAGCGCCTCGCCGTGGCCGGTACGGTCGGGTACGGCGCGGAGGTCGTTCGTGAGCTCCGTGAAGAGGCGCGGGACGCACAGCTCCCGGCGGCGTTCGCGCTCCGCACCGGGGTCCCCGTCTGGATCGAATCGCGCGACGACCTGCAGCACCAGTTCCCTGCACTCCAGGGGTTCGAGCCGAGCACCGTGTCGATGTGTGCGGTTCCCCTCGAGGTCGGTGGGCGTCGCGTCGGCGTCCTCCGTCTGAGCTTCGTCGAGCCGCGGCTCTTCGACGAGGACGAGCAGCGGTTCCTCGTCGCCCTCGGCGCGCAGTGTGCGCAGGCACTCGACCGCACGCAGCTCGAGCGCGACCGAGACGCGCTCCGGCGTGGAGCCGTTTCGGGGGCGGACGCGGTCGCCAGCCTGGAGGATCTCTTCGAAGCACTGCCTGCGCTCGTCGCCTACCTCGAGGGGCCGCAGCACGTCTTCCGATTCGTCAACAAGTCGTATCAGCAGGTGCTCCCCGGACGGCAGCTCCTCGGCCTGACGTTCGCGACCGCACTGCCCGAGTCCACGCAGCTCGGGTTCGCCACCGTGCTCGATCGGGTGTGGGCGACGGGCCAGGCGGTGACGGGCCGCCACGTCCTCGTCCGCCTCCCCCAAGAGGTCGGGCCGCCGGTGGAGCGGCTCGTCGACTTCACGTTCCAGCCGATCCGGCGGGGAGGCGGTGCCATCGAGGGGGTTCTCGTCCATGCCGTCGACGTGACCGAGGACGTCCGCGCCCGCGAGGCGCTCGACGCGGCCGCCGCCGAGATCCGGGATCTCGAGCTCCGGGCGCAGGAGAACCGTTTTGGCCAAGCCGTCGAGAGCATGATCGACCCGGTCATGATCTGTCGCGCCGTGCGCGACGACGCCGGCAAGCCCGTCGACCTCCTCGTCGACTACGCCAACGCCGCCGCCGGCCGGACGCGCGTCGACGAACCCGAGAGGTCGCCGCTCGTTGGGCGCGCCCTGTCAGCGGCGTGGCCGGGCATCGCCGACGAGGGGTTGTTGGCGCGGTACCTCGACGTCGCGGAGACGGGCGACCCGCTGGTCCTCGACGACTACCACTTCCGCGATCCGATCAGGGCGGCGGTCGGCGGCGTCTTCGACATCCGGGCCACGCGGCTGGGCGAGACGGTGTTCATCGTGTATCGCGACGTCACCGACCGGGCGAACCGCGAGGCCGAGGTGCAACACCACCGGACGGCGCTGGCCGAGGCGCAGCGGATCGCCCGCATCGGCTCGTGGGTGCGGGACGAGGCCAGGGGATCGACCCAGTGGTCCGAGGAGTTCTTCGACATCTGCGGGTTCGCGCCGGCGACGACGGAACCCTCGAGGGAGCGGTTCCTGGCCCTGTTGGAGCCCGAGGGAGGCGCCGCGGTCGATGCCGCCCTCGAACGGGCGGCAGCGACAGGTACCCGCTTTCAGCTCGAGCAGCGACTGCGGCGCGAGGACGGCGAGCATCGGATCGTCATCATCACCGGCGAGGCCACGCCGAGGGCGGACGGAGGCGTCAGCTCGACACGAGGCACCATCCAGGACGTCACCGAGCAGCGGCGGGTCGAGCAGGCGCTCCGTCACAGCGAGGAGCGGCGCCAAGAGGAGCACGACGCCGTGCAGATCCTCCAAGCGGCGATCCTGCCGAGCGAGCTGCCGGCGATCGCCGGAGCGTCGGTCGTCGCCCGCTACCTCGCGGCGTCCGAGAACATCGCCATCGGCGGGGACTTCTACGACGTGTTCGTCCTCGACGACGAGCGCGTGCTCATCATCGTCGGCGACGTCGCCGGCAAGGGCGTCGAGGCCGCCGAGGCCGTTGGACAGCTCCGCAATGGACTGCGAATGGCGGCCGTGATCGATCCCGATCCGCTCGCCGTCGTGCATTGGCTGAACGAGCTCGTCATGCGGGGCTTCAAGGCGCCGTTCGCGACCGCAGTCGTCGCCATCTATCGGCCCGGCGACGGCGGCCTCCAGTGGGCGAGCGCCGGGCACCTCCCGCTCGTCCTCCGGCGGGCCGGCGGCGGCGCCAAACTCGTCGGGCTCGATCCCACGCATCCGCCGATCGGGGTGTCGGGCGACGTCATCGGCGGAACGTCCTCGGTGACGCTCGGCTCGGGCGACAGCGTGCTGCTGTTCACGGACGGCCTCATCGAGCGGCGGGGCGAGGACCTCACGGAGAGCCTCGATGACCTGGTCGCGGCGGTGGCCGCGGGACCGACGGATCCCGCGGCGCTCGTCGCATCGGTGCTGGACGCCCGCGTCGACGCCGGATCCCTCCAGGATGACGTGTGCCTGGTGATGCTCGCCCGTGACGCCTAGAGAATCGCGCGCGTTCTCGTTCTGGGCGGGATCAACCACCCCACCGGTCGTTCAACCCGCCCAGAAACAGCGGCGAGCCGCCGACGCCACCCTCAGCGAAGGTTGGCGTCCAGGAAGGCGATCGTGCGGGACCAAGCCAGCTCGGCCGCGTCCTCGCGGTACATCGACGGCGCGTCCCAGTTGGAGAAGGCGTGCCCGGCGTCATAGCGGTGGAAGACGACGTTCGGCTTGTCGGCGACGGCGCGTTCGACCTCGGCGATCCTCTCCTCGGGGATGAAGGCGTCGTCGTTGCCGTAGTGGAACATCGTCGGACACTCGAGGCGGTCCGCGAAGCCGAGCAGGTCGTTGACGGGGGAGCCGTAGTACGCGACGGCGGCGTCGGGCCCGCGTCCGTCGACGCGGCTACGGGTGGCCGCCGCGAACGCCAGGCCGCCACCGAGGCAGAAGCCCATGGCGCCGATCCTGCCGGTGCACTCGGGCATCGCGAGAAGGTGCGCGTGCGTCGCCTGGATGTCACCGATGGCCGCCTCGAGATCGAACTTCTGGACGATGGCGAACGCATCGCCGATGCCGGACTCGTCCTTGCGCTCGAACCGCGGTTCGATGCGCCAGAACATGTCAGGGACGAGCGTCACGTACCCCGCCTTGGCCAAGCGGTCGGCGAGCCCGCGCATGTTGTCGTTGATCCCGAAGATCTCCTGGAACAACAAAATCCCCGGCCCGGACCCGGACTCGGGGACCGAGCAGTACGCGGCGAACCCTTCGTCGTGTCCTGCGTCGATGGTCTCGTACCTCGTCGTGGGCGTCACGTATCGAACGCTACGCGAGACTGGATGTCGATGAGCGAGAACGCCGAGCGCTACACGAAGATCTCCGACCGCTTCACCCAGCTCGCCGACGATCTCGCATCGAACCTCGACGATTGGACGTCCGAGCTCGGCATCCCCGGTGCAGCCGTCGCCGTCGTGCGGGGTGACGAGGTCACCACGACGTGCACCGGTGTCACCTCGCTCGAGCACCCGCTGCCGATCACCGACACGACGATCTTCCAGATCGGATCGATCTCGAAGACGTTCTGCGCGACGGCGGCGATGGTGCTCGTCGACCGCGGCGATCTCGACCTCGACGCACCGGTCGCCTCCTACGTCCCGGACCTTCGGCTGTCGGACCAGGAGCTCACCGGCGCGCTCACGACCCGGCACCTGCTCACCCACACCGCCGGCTGGGTGGGCGACTACTTCGGGGACACGGGGCTCGGGGACGATGCCCTCAGCCGGTTCGTGGGCAAGTTGGCGAAAGCGCCCCAGCTCACGCCCCTCGGCCAGACGTTCTCGTACAACAACTCGGCGCACAACCTCGCCTCCCACGTCGTCGCTCGGGTGAACGGCTCGACCTTCGAGCGGGCGATGTCCGACCTCGTCCTCCGCCCGCTCGGTCTGCGCCGCACGTTCTATGACGCCAACGACGTCATCGGCGAACGAGTGGCCGTCGGATACCGCGCCGGCCGGCGGCAGCGCTGGCTCCGGCCGCGCGCCCACAACGGCGCCGGTGGCGTCCTGTCGTGCGTCGCGGACCTCGTCGCCTACGCGCGCCACCACCTCGGCGACGGCTCTCCGCTGATGCGGCCCGAGACGCTGGCGGAGTCGCACCGCACGCAGGCGCGCGCGGGCAGCCTGTGCGACGAGATCGCCCTTCCGTGGTTCGTCGACACGTGGGCCGGTCACCGCGTGGTGCACCACGGCGGGACGACGAACGGCTACCAGGCCGACCTCCGGCTCGTCCCCGACCTCGGCCTCGCGTGGGTGATGCTGACCAACTCGCATCACGAGCACCAGCTCGATCGGCGCATCCGAGAGCACCTCCTCGGACCCGACGACGAGCTGGCGGCGATCGATCCGCCGAACGACCTCGACGAGTGCGTCGGGACCTACGAAGCCGTTCTGGCCCACATCGAGATCGAGGTGCAGGACGGCGGGCTGGTCGCCTTCGTGCGCGACACGGCGCGCTGGTCGCGCGACGAGCCCGAAGCCCCGCAGGTGCCGACGCGCCTGGCCTTCCGTGATGCCGACCGCGTGGAGGCCCTCGACGCGCCGTTCGCCGGGCACCGCGGCGAGTTCGTCCGGAATCCGGACTCCGGCGCCGTCGAGTGGTTCCGATGGGACGGGCGCATCGCCCGCCGCCGCTAGGACCGAGGCTCGAGAACCTCGTAGTCCGCCAGGTCGGGCTCTCTCGTCTGCTGCCAGTACTCCAGCAGGCTGAACGGCCAGTTCTGAGCGGTGCGGCCGGTGGCGTTCTTGTACCAGGTGCTCACCGACGAGACGCCCCATGCCATCCGGAGGTTCTCGGCGTCGATGCGCTCGTTGTACGCGTCGTGCACCTCCGACCTCGGATCGATGGCTGTCGCTCCGGCCTCGAGCATCCTGCGCACACAACCGACGACGTAGTGGACCTCGCACTCCGAGAAGTAGATGATCGATCCGTTCACGACGATGTTCGTGTTCGGTCCGTAGAGCATGAAGAAGTTGGGGAAGCCGGGCAGGACGATGCCCAGGTACGCGCGGGCGTCGCCTGCCCAGTGCTCGTGCAGGTCGACGCCGCCCCGCCCGACGACCTTCATCGGCATCAGGAAATCGGAGGCTTTGAAGCCGGTTCCGTAGATGATGACGTCGGCCTCGTGCATCCTGCCGTCGGCGGTGCGGACGCCGTCGGGGGTGATCTCGACGATCGAGTCGGTGACCAGCTGGACGTCGTCGCGCGTGAGCGTTCGCGCCCACGCGCCGTCGTCGAGGATGAAGCGCTTGGAGAACGGCGCGTACTGCGGCACGACCTGTTCGAGCAGCTCCGGGTGGCCGGCGAACTGCGCCTGCAGGTACCCCGTGAGCATCTGGCGCATGAAGTCGTTGCTCGCGCTCACCGACAGCTCACCGCCGTCCCAATCGGGATCGACGGTCGCCATCGGCATCATGCCCTCGACGCTGCGCCAGAAGACCCAGAATCGGCTCCAGTGGGTGTAGCCCGGAACGTTGCGGCGCAGCCAGCGGATCTCGGGGCCGATCTCGTCGGTGTAGTTGGGCGCCGGGATGAACCACGCAGGCGTCCGCTGGAAGACGGTGAGCTCGGTGGTCTCCTCCGCGATCACCGGGATGAACTGCGCAGCGCTCGCGCCGGTGCCGATCACGGCCACGCGCTTGCCGACGAGATCGACCGAGTGGTCCCAGCGGGCGGAATGGAACGCCGCGCCCTCGAAGCGCTCGACGCCGGGGATGTCAGGGAGGCTCGGGCGGTTCAGCTGGCCGACGGCGCTGACGACCGCGTTGACCTCGATGGCCTCCTCGCGTCCGTCCTTGGTGACGACCTCGAGGGTCCAGGTCGCCGAGGCGTCGTCGAAGGCGACGGACGTGACCTCCGTGTCGAAGCGGATGAGCTCGCGCAGGCCGTTGTCGTCCGCGACCGTTCGGAAGTAGTCGAGGAGCACCTGCTGGGACGAGAAGTGCTCGGGCCAGTCGTTCCGCTGCGCGAACGAGTAGCTGTAGAAGAGATTGGAGACGTCGACGCGGCAACCTGGGTAGACGTTCTCGAGCCACGTGCCGCCGACGTCGTGGTTCTTCTCGAGGACGACCACGTCCACGCCGGCCTGGCGGAGGCGGTGGGCGGCCGCGAGTCCGGACATGCCGGCGCCGATGACGGCAACGGTGTAAGGACGGTCGGGCGCGAGCTCCTCCTTCGTCCAGGATGGGGTCCTGGGATCGCCGCCGATGTTCAGCTCCTCGCGGAGCAGGTCCATGTAGTCGTCGACGTCGAGGACGCCACCCGTGACGAACCCGAGGAGGCGACGCAACGTGCCCTCGTCCGGGACGGGATCGACCGAAGGATCGACACCCTGGTCGCGCAACTTCTTCAGGGCGTCGAACGCCAGCAGCCGCGCCTCCTGCTGTTGCTCCGGACCGAGGCCCGCCGTCGGGTCCATGAGCCCCGCCGTGTTCGGCCGGAGGTGGTCCGGGATCAGGCCGAGATCGCCGGTCGCGGCGGCGACAGCCGGAAGCAGTGCGGGGATCTCGGCGAGCTCGAGGGCGGCGCGCAGCGTCTCGTCGTCGGCGGAGGCGAGGTCGGTGGAGAAGTCGGGCACGGCCCGATCTTGCCCGCTTTCAGGCCCTCGGGGCGAGGCGACCCGGACGCGTCAGGAGGCGACCCGGTGGAGCTCGGCGATGGTGGTCATCCCGGCTGCCGCCTTGAGGAGTCCGTCGCGGATCATCGTGAGCATGCCGTCCTTGACGGCGATGGCCTCGATCTCCGAGGGGGGCGCCCACTCGGTGATGGCGTCGGCGACCCGGTCGGTGACGGGCATGACCTCGTGCATGGCGAAGCGTCCGCCGTAGCCCGTGCCACCGCAGGCCTTGCACCCGACGGCCTGGAAGAAGCCGAGGTGGTCGGCGAGGTCGTCCTCCGGGTTCCACCCGAGGCGGGCGAGGACATCCTCCTTGTGCACCACCGGCGCCTTGCACTTGTCGCACAGGCGGCGGGCGAGACGCTGGGCGAGGATGCATTGCAGCGCCGAGGTCACGAGGAACGGCTCGATGCCCATCTTCACGAGTCGAGCCGGCGTCGCCGCCGCCGAACGGGTGTGCAGTGAGGACAGGACGAGGTGGCCCGTCAGAGCCGCGTCGATGGCGAGGCGGGCCGTGTCCTGGTCGCGGACCTCGCCCACCAACAGGATGTCCGGGTCGGCCCGGAGCAGCGAACGCAGCGCCGACGCGAACGTGACGCCGGCCTTGGGCTCGACCTGCACCTGCTTGATCCCGTCGAGCTCGTATTCGACCGGGTCCTCGACGGTGATGATGTTGCGGTCGGCCCCATTGACCTCGCGCAGCGTCGCGTAGAGCGTCGTCGACTTGCCCGAGCCGGTCGGTCCGGTGACGAGGATGGCGCCGCTCGACTGCGAGTAGCACTTCCGGTACCGCTCGAGCGCATCCGGGCGGAAGTCGAGCTTGTTGATGTCGATGACGGTGCCGCTCTTGTCGAGCAGCCGCAGCACCACGGCCTCGCCGTTCGTCGTCGGGAAGCTCACCGCCCGCAGGTCGACCCGCCTCCCGTTGACCACGACGCCGGCGCGCCCGTCCTGGGGCGCTCGCCGATCGGCGATGTCCATCTCGCAGAGGATCTTGACGCGGCTCACGACCCGGCTCTGCAGCGGACGGGGGACAGCCATGAGGTCGCGCAGCACGCCGTCGATGCGGAACCGGATCCGGAGCTCGCCGCGGGTCGGCTCGATGTGGAGGTCGGACGCGCCGTCGTGCACGGCGCGAGCGATGATCTCGTTCACGAACCGGACCACCGGAGCTTCGTCGGCTTCGGCGACGGACGCGACGGCCGGCTGGCCAGACCTCGATGCGGCCAGATCCGAATCCGCTTTGGCCTCCCGGGTGGCGTCGTTCAGCGCCTCCTCGGCCTCGGACCCCTTGCGGAACAAGCGGTCGATGAGCTTGTCGACGTGGGCGCCCACGGCCATCACCGGGACGATGTCGCAGCCGACGAGCGTCCGGATGTCGTCGAGCGCGAAGACATCGGTCGGGTTGGCCATGGCGACGATGAGGGCGCCCCGCTCCCACGCGATGCCGACGGCCCGCAGGCGCCGTGCGAACTGCTCCTTGATGGCCCGGCCGGCGTCGTCTTCGGGCAGCTGGTCCTCGAGGTCCACGAACCGGATGCCGAACTGCTCGGCCAGCACCCGCACCAGCTGGGACTCCGAGACGGCGCCCTGATTCAGCAGGATGTCGCCGATCCGGCCGCCGGCCGCCTGCTGCTCCCGAAGTGCCTCCTCGATGACCTCGATACTCACGAACCCGTGGCGGACGAGGACCTCGCCG
Organism: Acidimicrobiales bacterium; assembly: GCA_035525495.1. Classification (GTDB taxonomy): domain Bacteria; phylum Actinomycetota; class Acidimicrobiia; order Acidimicrobiales; family CADCTF01; genus DATLED01. The sequence continues at coordinate 97,075 of DATLED010000022.1, forward strand.
ATGGGCGTGCGCGTGCGGGTCGGACGGGTCGGCTCGTTCACCATCTGTCCATCGACCGGCGCACGGGTGCTCCTTAGGAAACCTCGGTCAGGAACGCCGCCAGGATCCCGGCGAGTTCGATGGGCTTGTCCCCCTGAACGCTGTGTCCCGCACCGGCGACGTGCTCGACGCGGGCCGCAGGCAGCCGGCGCCGCAGCTCGGCCTCCGCCTCGTCGGTGACGACCGATCCTTCGGCCATCCCCCGCACGAGCAGCGTCGGCACACCGAGCCCGCCGATCGTGTCCCACATCGTCGACATCCGCTCGGCCGGATCCTCGGGCGCGGTCACCCTGGCCTGGCCGCGGTGGCGCTGGTGCCGCCACTGCCAGCTGCCGTCGTCGAGCTGGGTGGCGTTGTGGAGGATGCCCCGCCGGAGCGACGACTCCGAACGCGTCGGGTTGAACTGCATCGTGCGGGCCAGGAGGTCATCGAAGGACTCGAACGTCGCCGGGCCGTCGATGAAGTCGCCGATCTTTCGCGCCGCTGCAGGGTCGGGGTTCGGGAGGATGTCGACGAGCACCAGGGATCGCACCAGCTCGGGTCGGCGGGCTGCGATCCCGAGCGACGCCAAGCCGCCCGCGGACATGCCGACGACGGCGCGGGCGTCGGGTGCGATCGCCTCGATCACCGTCGCCAGGTCGTCGGCGTTGGTCGCCGAGTTCCCGCCGGGGCGGGGCCCATCCGAATGGCCGTGTCCCGGCAGGTCGATGGCGACGAGAGGCCGTTCGAGGGCCATGGCCACCGTGTCCCACGTGTGCGCGTTCTGCCCGCCCCCGTGGAGCAGCACCAGCTCGGGTGTGGCGTCGCCCCACACGAGGCTGCTGAGCGACCGACCGTCGCCGAGGTTCACGGCGCGCCGCCGCACCACGGGCGGCCCGTCGTAGCGGAGCCCGAACTCCGCGGCGTTCTCGTGGAACAGCCCGAACTCGTCGTAAGGCACCCGTTGCACCGGCATGGCGGTCATTATCGTCCGCTCCGCGTGCCCCGGCCTTTCAGACGGGTTCGGGGACGAGCTCCTCGGTGATCGGGTCGACGTGACCCTCGACGTCGATCTTCGGCAGCACGCGGTCGAGCCAGTTCGGGATCCACCAGTTGCGCTCGCCGAGGAGCTCCATCGTCGCCGGGACGAGCAACATGCGGACGATGGTGGCGTCGAGGAGAACGGCGCTCGCCAGGCCGAGCCCGAAGAGCTTGATGACCCGGTCGGCCTCGAGCAGGAAGCTCCCGAAGACGAACACCATGATGGCGGCTGCGGCCGTGATGACCCGAGCGGTGGCGGTGAGGCCGTTGGCGACGGCGTGGAAGTTGCCGACGCCATGGTCGTACTCCTCCTTGACGCGCGACAGCAGGAAGACCTCGTAGTCCATCGAAAGCCCGAAGACGATGGCGAACATCATCATCGGCACGAACGGCTCGATCGGTCCGCCCTTGCCGAGGCCGATCAGTTGGCGCCCCCAGCCCCATTGGAAGACGGCGACGACCAGCCCGTAGGCCGCCCCGATCGACAGCAGGTTCATCACCACCGCCTTGAGGGGCACGAGCAGCGAGCGGAAGACCACCATCAGGAGGAGGAAGGAGAGGACGAGCACGACTCCGATGAACACCGGGAGTCGGTGGCCGAGGTAGCGGGAGAAGTCCACGCCGACCGCTTGGAAGCCGGTGACGGCGACGTCGAGGTCGGACCCGGCGGACGCCTTCGGGATGACCTCGTGGCGAAGCCGGTCGACGAGCTGCGTCGTCGCCACGTCCTGGGGAGCGGAGGTCGGAATGATGCGCCAGAGCACGGCCTCGGGCTTCGCCGGGTCGTTCGGGAACCCGGGAGTGGCGAACGCGACGCCCCGCGCGCTTCGCAGCGCCTCGCTCACCTTGGCGACGGCCGGAAGGTCGGCGAGGCCGTTCGGGAGCTCGGTGGCGAGGATCAGCGGACCGTTGAAGCCCGGTCCGAAGCCGGAGGCGAGGAGGTCGTAGGCCTTCCGGGTCGTCGTGTCCTCGGGGCTGTTGCCCTCGTCGGAGAACCCGAGCCGGAGCGAGAGCAGCGGGATCGCCAGCAGGAGGAGGGCAACGGTCCCGACGCCGACCGCGGGCCACGGGTTGCGCTGGATGAAGTGGCTCCAGCGATAGGGGAGCGTCTGCTCGACCGGCTTGGGCGCCGGCCTCGGGACCTCACGCTTGAGCGGCGCCACGAACAGTCCGGCCACGAGCACGACCACGGCGACTGGCACGGCGACGAGGGCGGCGTTGAGGTGCAGTCCGACGCCGAGGAGGGCGAGGGCGACGAGGCCGGTGGCGATGATGCCGCGCCAACGGCTGACCTCGACGCGATGGCCGACGAAGCCGAGGAGCGCCGGCAGCAGCGTCACCGAGGCCAGCATCGTCGTGAGGACGGTCGTGGCGGCGCCGACCGACAGTCCGTTCACGAACTGCAATCGCATGAGGAGCATGCCGAGCAGAGAGATCACGACGGTCGTGCCGGCGAAGAGGACGGCCCGTCCCGCAGTGTCGACGGCGACGGTCACGGCGTGCTCGGTCGTCATGCCGAGGCGGAGACCTTCGCGGTAGCGGGTGACGATGAAGAGGGCGTAGTCGATGCCGACACCGAGGCCGATCATCACGGCGAGGGTCGTCGTGAAGTTCGGCATCGTCAACACGTTCGAGAGGATCGTGACGACGGTCACCCCGAGGCCGATGCCGAAGAAGGCGGTGCCGATCGGGAGTCCCATCGCCAACACCGAGCCGAACGCGAGGACGAGGATGATGACGGCGAACGCGAGCCCGAGCACCTCCGACGACGGCGCCTGGAAGGCGGCGAAGAGCTGGCCGCCGTACTCGATCTGCAGCCCCCGGAGCCCGGGCTCCATGTCCTTGACCTTGCTCGCGATCTCGGCGGAGTCCTCGATGGTGAAGTCGTCCGGGACCTCGACGGTGGCGAAGGCGATCTTGTTCGCCTGCGCGCCCTGGCGCGCGATCTGCGGTGCGCCCTGCGGGTCGTAGGGACTCGTGACCTGGAGCGGCTCGATCTTCCCGACCTCGGCCAGGAAGCTGGTCATCGCCGCCTTGACGGCGGGATCCTCGACGCCGGCGTCGGTGCGGAAGACGATCGTCCCGCCGGTGCCGCCGCCTCGTCCGCCGAAGTGCTCCTTGATGATGTCGAAGCCTCGGGAGCTCTCGACGTTCGGCAGGGAGAAGGCGGTGCTGAAACCGCTCCCCGTCGCACCGGAGATCCCGCCGATGACGAACAGCGCGACGAGCCACGCGGCGACGACGATTCCCCTGCGGTTGTGACTCCACCGACCGAGACGAGCGAGCACGTGGTGGAGGATACGGACGCCCCGCCCCGAGCGGTAGTGAAATCGTTCACATTGCGCCCATGCACGGTCGCCGCGCTTCTGGGCGGGTTGAACGACCGGTGAGGTGGTTGAGCCCGCCCAGAACGACGGGGCGCGCGGCGTCGGCGGCGGCTACAGGGCGGCTCGGCGGGTGTTGGCGGTGACGGCTTCGACGACCTGGGACCAGACGACGGGCGGGAGGTCGTGGCCCATGCCCTCGATGACGAGGAGCTCGGCGTTCGGGACGAGCTCGGCCGTGCGTTGACCGCCCGTCGGGGTGACCAGCGTGTCGGCGTCGCCGTGGATGACGAGCGTCGGCACGGCGAGTGCGGCGAGGCCTTCGGCACGGCTGCCCGAGGACATGATGGCGATCAGCTGCCGGGCTGTCCCGGCAGGGTCGAAGGCGCGGTCGAAGGCCGCCGCCGAACGGGCGCGGATCCGGTCCTCGTCGAAGTGCTCGGGCCCACCGATGATGCGGGACGACTCGACCGCCCGTTCGATGACGACATCGCGGTCATTCGTCGGCGGCTGCACGAGCCGAGCCATGGCCTCGGGGGTGGGCTGGCCGACCTCGGCCTCGCCCGTCGTCGACATGATCGACGTCAGCGTGAGGACGCGGTCGGGGTGCTCGATGGCGATCGTCTGGGCGATCATCCCCCCCATCGACGCGCCGACGACGTGAGCCTTCTGGAGGCCGAGGTGGTCGAGGAGGCCGATGGCGTCGGCCGCCATGTCGGAGAGCTTGTACGGCGATTCGATCGCCTGGCCCTGCTGCGCGGCGGCGAACGACTCGAGGAAGTTCCCGCCGGAGCTCTCGATGCGTGACGACAGGCCGACATCGCGGTTGTCGTAGCGGATGACGAAGAAGCCGCGGTCGACGAACGCCGCGCACAGCTCGTCGTCCCAGGCGATCATCTGGGCGCCGAGGCCCATCACCAGGAGGAGCGGCGGATCGGCGGGATCGCCGAAGGTCTCGAAGCAGAGCTCGATCCCGTTGGCCTTGCACATGGAGGCGGGCATCAGGCGATCCTTGTCGCTTCGGTGATGGCCTGCCAGATCCGCTCCGGCGTGACGGGCAGGTCGAGGTGGCGGACGCCGAGGTGGGAGAGCGCGTCGACGACCGCGTTCTGGAGCGCCGGCGGTCCGCCGATCGTGCCGGATTCGGCGATGCCCTTGAAGCCGAGCGGGTTGTTCGGCGACGGTGTCTCGGTCAGTGAGCACTCGAACGAGGGAAGGTCGGCGGCGGTCGGGATGCCGTAGTCGGCGAAGGTCGACGTGAGTGGGTTGCCGTCGTCGTCGTACACGAACTCCTCGAACATGCCCTGCGCGATCCCTTGTGCGAGCCCACCGTGCACCTGGCCGAGAGCGAGCATCGGGTTGAGGATCGTGCCGGCGTCGTCGACGGTGACGATGCGCTCCAGGGTCAGGAAGCCGGTCTCGGTGTCGACCTCGACGACGGCGACGTACGCGCCGAACGGGAACGTCGGCCCGTCCCCCTCGAAATCCGCTTCGCAGCGCAGCATGGCCTCGCTCTGTGATATGGCCTCGCTCTGCGCCGGGAGGCCCTTCGGGCGAAGGGCTTGCCGCTCGGCGGCCGGCTGCTCGCTGGCGCTCCCGACGCCGGCGGCACGGGTCGCTCGGAGGTATGACGCGAGCTGCGTCCAGTTCACGGTTGTGGCCCCTGGCGCTCCTCGCACGTGGAAGACCCCTTCCTCGAGCACGATGTCGTCGACGGACGCCTCGAGGAGGTCGGCGGCGCGCCGCCGCGCCTCGGCGACGAGCGCGTCGGTCGCCTGCGCGACCGCCGATCCGGCCTTCTGCGCGGAGCGCGACCCGCCGGTGACGCCGCCGCGCGGGACGACGTCGGTGTCGCCGTGGACGACCGTGATCCGATCCATCGGTAGTCCCGTCCGATCGGCGACGAGCATCGCCCACGCCGTGTGGTGACCCTGCCCGTACGGGGATGACCCCGTCTTCACGAGCACGTCGCCGCTGGCGAGCAGCTCGATCGATCCGTACTCACTGCCCGGGACGCCGGCCGTCCGGTCGATGAAGACGGATACCCCGATGCCGAGGAGCATCGCGTCACCGTCCTCCCGGCGTCGCCTCTGCTCGACCCGCAGGCCGTCGTAGTCGACGTTCTCCAAGGCGAGGTCGAGGGCTCGCTCGTAGGCGCCACTGTCGTAGGTCAAGCCGGTCGGCGACCTCCACGGGAACTCGTCCGGTCGCAACAGGTTCTTGCGCCGGACGACGACCGGGTCGAGCCCGACCTCGGCGGCGAAGCGGTCGACGGCGCGGTCCATGATCGCCGCCGCCTCCGGTCGCCCTGCGCCCCGGTACGCCGTGATCGGGGTCGTGTTCGTGAGGACGCACTCGTTGGTCCACCGGACGTGCTCGATCCGGTACGGGCCGGGCAGCAGGTTGCCGGTGTTGTTGGCGAGGTTGGGCGCGATCCCGGGATACGCGCCGGCGTCGGCGAGGACGTGGACCTCGAGGCAGCGGATCGTCCCATCGCGCATCCCGCCGATGCGGACCTGCTGGTGCTGCGCGCGGGAGTGCCCGAGGCCGACCATGTCGTCTGACCGCGACGGCATCCAACGCACCGGCCGGCCCGTGCGCTTGGCGATCACCGGCAGCAACAGCTCCTCGGGATAGGCGCGCCCCTTGGCGCCGAAGCTGCCGCCGACGTCGGCGGTGACGACGCGGATCTGGTCGGGGGGGATGCCGTGCACCGTCGAGAGCTGCGTCCGGATCGGGTGCGCGCCCTGGCACGACGCGTAGTGCGTCAGGCGACCATCGTCCCCCCAGACCGAGGCGGCGACGCGCGTCTCGATCGGGCACGGTGCCACCCGCTGGTTCACGAAGTCGGCTTCGACGACGACCTCGCATTCATCGAAGGGCAGCGCCCCCACGGCGCCGCCGCGGTTGGACGCCACGACATTGGTGCCTGCGCCCGGGAACAGCAGCACGCCGTCTCGCCGCGACTCCTCCACGCGGACGACCGCAGGCAACGGCTCGTACTCGACCTCCACGGCGGCGACGCCGTCGGCCGCCGCGTGCTCGGTCTCGGCGACGACAGCGACGATCGGCTCGCCGACGAACCGCACGACGCCCTCGGCCAGCAAGGGCCGGACCATCTCCACCGGCGCCGCCTGGACCATCGGCGCGAGCGGGTCGACGCCGACGTCGGAGGCGACGAGGACGTCGACCACACCGGAAACCGCCCTTGCGGCAGCAACGTCCACGGACACGAGCTGCGCGTGGGCCATCGTGCTCGTGACGTAGCGGACGTGGAGCGCGCCCGGCAGGTCGACGTCGGCGACGAAGCAGGTGTCCCCGATGAGGAGGTGGTGGTCCTCGACTCGGAGGACCGTCGTACCGACGAGCGTCACAACAGCGCGTCGTCGCGGACGGCGGTGCTCATTGGAGGACCTTGGCCCCGTCGGCGTCGAGCACGGCGAGGATGGTCTCGGCGAGACGGCGAGCCGACGCGGCGTCGAGCTCGACCGCGAGCCGATCGCCTTCGCCACCGCGCACGTCGAGGCACAGCGCATGCTCGGCGAGCGCGTCCTGGGGGTGGTCGAACGAGACGACGGCGCGTTGGATGGAGAACCAGTCCTCACCACCCCGCGAGCCGCTGCCGACCACGTCGGCGGTCATCGTCAGATACGTGCACATCTCAGGACCCCTCCGCGGAGAGGTGCTCGCCGAACCACTTCCAGATCTGCTTCCACCCGTCCTTGGCGGCTTCGAGGTCATACGACGGACGGTCGACGGAGAAGAAGGCGTGGCCGGCGCCGTCGTAGGAGTGGAACTCGAACGTCTTGCCGTGCTCCGTGAGCTCGTCGGCCATCCGGGCCACCATCGCGGGGTCGGGGTTGCGGTCCTCCTTGCCGAACAGCCCGAGCAGCGGCGCCCGCATCCGCTCGGTCAGGTCGATCGGCGATGCCGGTCGCGCCGGGCTGAGCTGATCCGGGGTCATGACGACGCCGCCGCCGTAGCAGTCGACCGCCGCATCGATCTCCGGGAGGCACGCCGCCAGGTAGGCCTGGCGACCGCCCGAGCAGTAGCCGATGACGCCGACCTTCCCGTTGCTCGTCGGCAGCGCGCGCAGGTGGGCCGCCGCGGCCGCGACGTCGCCCATGACCTGGTCGTCGGGCGCTCCGCCGGCATCGCGTGACGCCGCGGCCGCGTCCATCGGGGTGTCGCCCGGCTTGGCGTAGCGGTGGAAGAGATGGGGGCTGATGGCGTCGTACCCGTACACGGCGAAGGTGCGGACGATCTCCTTGGTCGCTCGGTCCCATCCCGGCATGTGGTGGATGACGACGACGCCGCCACGTTCGGGCGCCTCGTCGGTCGGTCGGGCTTCGTACGCGTCGATCTCGTCGCCGCCGTGCCCCTGGATGGTGATCGTCCTCGCGGTCATGCCGTCGCTCATGGGACGGGCAGGTTACGTTTGCCAAGAGCGAACAGGTGTTCGTACACTGGCGTCGTGGCCATGACCATGACGTGGCAGCCCTCGCTCCTGGAATCGGCGATCACTCCGACCCTGGCGGCCGGGCTGATGGAGGGGGCCAGCCGCCGGTTCCTCGGCGCCGGCGCCTGGGTCGACACGGTGCCGGGCGTCGTCACGGGCGCGGATGCGCTGTTCGAGGAGGTCCTGGCGGCGGCGCCGTGGGCCGAGCACGAGCGCCCGATGTACGACCGCATCGTCCGGGAGCCCCGGTTGACGACGCGCCGTTGGGAAGATCCGCCGGCCCTGATCCTCGATCTCGGCGCCCGGTTGACCGCGCACTACGGCGTGGGCCTCGGGATCGTGAGCGCCAACCTCTACCGCTCGGGCGCCGACAGCGTGGCGTGGCACGGTGATCGCGTCGGACGGGTGCGCGCCGAGACGGTCGTCGCGATCCTGTCGCTGGGCGAGGCCCGCCGATTCCTGCTGCGGCCCAAAGGCGGTGGCTCGTCGGTGCGTTACGCGCCGCTCTCCGGCGACCTGCTGGTGATGGGCGGTACGTGCCAGCGGACGTGGGAGCACACCGTGCCGAAGTGCGCGGCTGCCGGTCCCCGGATCAGCGTGATGTTCCGCGAGGCGTACTAGGCCGTACGTCGCCGGCGGACGAGGGCGGCGGTGGCCGTGACCGCGGCACCGAACAGCACGGCGCCGCCGAGCAGCACGACCGCCGAGGGCCCGCTGCCGTCGCCGTGCCCGCTGGTCGCCCCGACGGCGTCGATGCGCTCGGCGTCGGGAAGACGGAGACCGTGCGGCCGGGCGACGTAGAGGCCGGGCGGCCCGTCGACACCGCGGACGAGGAACGGCACCGACGGTCCGAGCAGGGGGACGAGGTCGAGGTCGAGCCCCCATCCGCGGTCGGGCCGGATGGCATAGACGACCGTGGGATCCGTGGCCGCGAACATCGGGATCGCCGGCGCTGCCTCGGTGAAGGTCGCCCCCTTCCTGAGCGACGGTCGACCGAACGGCGCGCCGGCCACCGACGTCTCGTCGCCCAGGTCCACCACCGACCCGCTGGCGACGAGGTGCAGCAGCGGCTGCTCGACGGTGACGGCGCTCAGCGCGCCGTCGGCGTCGAGGCCGCGCACGAGGGTGCGCAACGGCGCTCCGGCCGCGGTGAGGTCGAGGAGGTCGACCGCGTAGTTGCCCGAACGCGGGCTCGGCGGCGCGACCCCTGCCGTGGACATCGGGGCGATGCCGGGGAGATCGGTGCGCGCCGCAAGCCGGGTCGCGTCGTCGACGGGCCGCCAGGTGAGCTCGGTCATGCGGGCGGGGACGAGCACGAGACCGGAGCCAGGGTCGCGGCACGCGACGGTCAGCGGGAGGCAGTTCCGGAACTCCTCCGCCAGCAGCGGGAAGAACAGCCCCTCTGTCGGCACGGCCCGCTCGACGAGCGCGGCGATCGAGGGGAAGGCGTCGCTCGGGAGGGGTCCCGCCGTCGTCGACGTTGTCGTCGTGGGGGTGGTCGACGTTGTCGTCGTCGGGGTCGTGGTGGTCGACGCGCGTGGCGCCGTCGTGGTGGTCGCCGCCGTGGACGCGGTCGTCGGCGCGGCGGTCGAAGGTGGAGCGGTGGGTGGGGGCGGCGGCTGATGCACCCGGAGCGTGAAGGTCCGGCCGCCGGCGTCGCCCGCCTGATCGTCCACGACTCGAACGGTGTAGGTGCCGGGGTCCTCCGGGGCCTGGACGAACAGCGTCGTCGTCCATCGCGGCTCGTCGTCGCATCCCGTCGAGAAGCTGGGTTGCAACCTCGGGTCCGAGGCGCGGGCGCTGATGCACGTGAGGCCGGAGGCCTGAACGGTGACCGTCGCCGACACCGAGCCTCCGGTCTCCACGTCGCGGGACGCGGGCGAGATGGCAGTGATGTCCGCCGCGACCGGAGGTGCGGTCACGACGACGAGCCCGAGCGCGACGGCGACGACCCCCGCAGAGATCGATGCGCCGCGCCCTGCCCGCCTCGTCCTCACGTCGACCATCGTCCCAGGCGGCCGAGGTTCAGCGGTGCAGGAGGTCCCGTGCGATGTGGGTGACCTGGATCTCGTCGGTGCCGGCGTAGATCTGGAGCACCTTGGCGTCGCGTGCGAGCTGCTCGACCTGGTACTCGGCCATGTAGCCGTTCCCGCCGAAGAGCTGCACCGCTTCGAGCGCCACCTCGGTCGCCGCCTGTGCCGAGTAGAGCTTCATCGCCGACGCCTCGGCCAGCGTGAGGCTCTTCCCGGAGGCGCCGATCTCCATGCTGCGGAACACGAGGTTCTGCACGTTCAGCCGCGCGACCTCCATCTTCGCCAGCTTCAGCTGGATGAGCTGGAAGTCCCCGATCGGCTGGCCGAACTGGACGCGCGTCTTGGCGTACTCGATCGACACGTCGAGGCACTGCTCGATGATGCCGAGGGCCATGGCGGCGACGCCGCTGCGTTCCATCGAGAACGTGTCCTTGGCGGCGCTCCGCCCGCCCGACGCCGCGGCCTCCTCGGACTCGCCGATGAGCCGGTCGATGCCGACGCGCACATCGCTCAGGAACAGCTGGCCGGTGGGGGAAGAGTGCATGCCCATCTTGCGCAGCGGCTTCGACTGCTCGAGGCCCGGCATGCCCTTGTCGAGGACGAAGCTCAGGACCTTCCGCTCGGCGGGCGGGTTGCCCTCGTCGAGCTTGCAGATGAAGACGATCGTGTCGGCGTAGGGGCCGTTGGTGATGAACGTCTTCGAGCCGTTCAGGAGGTACTCGTCACCGTCCTTCTTGGCCGTCGACTTCATCGAGCCGAAGGCATCGCTGCCGGAGTCGGGCTCGGTGATGGCCCACGCGCCGACCTTGTCGAAGGTCAGAAGGTCGAGGGCCCAGCGCTCCTTCTGTCGGGTCGTGCCGCGGCTCATGATGGCGCTGGCAGTGAGCCCCATCGAGACCCCCATCGCCGTGACCATGCCGGGGCAGTAGCGGCAGAGCTCGATGATGGGGATGAGCGTCATGCCGCCGTCTCCTCCGCGTCCACTGGCCCGGCCCCCGGACTCCGCGCCCCGTGCCTCGGCGGGCTCTCCCGCGGCGATCGCCTTCTCACGGGCGATCGTCTTCTCGAAGCTCGCCTTCGCCATGGCATCCATGCCGAAGGTCGAGAAGAGCTTCTTGAGGATGGCGTACGGAGGGAGGTCGCCGTGCTCGAGCTCCTCGACGTGCGGCTTGATCTCCTTGTCCACGAACTGCCGGATGGCGTCGCGGATCATCAGCTGTTCGTCGCTCCACTCGATCATGTCGGCGAAGCTACTCGGGGGTCTGACCGACCGCCCTTCGCAGCGCATCGACCTGTTCCTGCTTGCGCATGATGAGGTGCTCGAGGCGATGCTCCATCGCTTCGGACCGGGGTTCCTGGCCGGTGTCCGGGATCACGGCGTGGAAGGCGGCCAGCGCCTCGGACTCGTGGTCGATCAGCTGGCGGAGGGCGTCCAGCGGCGACGCCGGGAGGTCGAACGACGCGACGTCCGTCGCCGGCGTGCCGCCGATGGCGACGACCTTCTCGACGATGCGGCGGGCGTCGTCGAGCTCGGCTGCGGCGTTCGTCGAGAGCTGCGCGGCGAGCGGTTGGTACTCGATCCCCGTGAGCGCGCCGGCGAGGACGGTGTGTTCGATCGCCGAGCGGTACTGCAGGGCGAGGGCGGTGTTGAGCTTGGCGACGGCGGCGTC
>DATLED010000055.1:0-41981 GCA_035525495.1 Acidimicrobiales bacterium
CCAGGTAAGGCCCGTGGCCAGACGACCACGTTGATAGGCCGGAAGTGTACGCACAGCAATGTGTTCAGCTGACCGGTACTAATCGGCCGAGGGCTTGGAGATTCATTGATATTCGTGCTCGCTATGGAACGCTCACAGGGAAGTGTTGTGCCCTGCGATGCAAGATTTCCGGTGGCCATAGCGGCGGAGAGACACCCGTTCCCATTCCGAACACGGAAGTTAAGCCTGCCAGCGCCGATGGTACTTGGGGGGTGACCCCCTGGGAGAGTAGGACGTCGCCGGAATACCTCGCTGACCGAAGCCCCCGATCGCCCGGCGATCGGGGGCTTCGTCGCGTCCGGACCCCGGTAGGCTCGCCGCATGCCCCCCGCTGCGCCGGACCCTGAAGATCGGCGCGCCTCATCCCGGGGCGGTGCCGGCGGCGCGGGCCGTCCCCGCCGGCCGACCGGCGGCGCCGCCCGTGGGGGCGGTGCGGGACGATCGTCGTCGGGCGGCCGGGCGAGCGGTGCCGGCGGCCGAGGGTCGAGCTCGGGGCGTTCGTCGGCGTCCGGCGGCGGGTACCGCGGCGGCACGAGCTCCGGTCGTTCCTCGTCGGCGTCGGCGGGCGGTGGGCGTCGGGGCGGGGCGGCGGGGCGTTCCTCCTCCTCAGGGTCGGAGAACCGTGGGCGGGGCACGGCGGGGGGCGCACGCGGGTACCGGGGGGACGCTGGGGGGCGCGACGCCCCGTCCGAGCGGCGGGGTTCGAAGGACGGCGACTACCGGGGGAGCAGTCGCTCGGGCACGAGGTCCGGCGGCTTCGAAGGCAAGCCGAGGCGGACGTTCCCTCCGCCGAACCCTCAAGAGGCCCGGTCGCCGAAGTCGTGGGGATCGTTGGCCCGCAAGGGAACCCGGCAACTCAACGAGGAGGGTGTGAGCCCGGCGTCGCAGTCGTGGCGCGAGGCGGTCGCCCGCTCACGCACGCCCGAGGGGTTGGCGGGGGCGCCGCCGGCCTGGGAGCCCGACGAGGTCTGGGTCCGGGAGGCCGACGCACCCAGGGCGCCCCGAGGTCGGGGGCGGCGCGGCATGGCGGACGTCGCGGGCCCGACGGAGGAGCCGCGGGGCCGGCGGAAGCCGAAGACGCTGCCGCCCGAGGTGACGTCGGAGCTGACCGACGCGGTGTCGGGCAAGGCGGCGGCGGCCAAGCTGAACCAGCGGCTGACCGACGCCACGGGGGCCTTCGAACGGGAGCGCTACGGCGACGCCGCCCGGATGTTGAAGCCGCTGGCCGAGCAGGCGCCGGGTGCGTCGGCCGTTCGTGAGCTCTACGGGTTAACGCTGTACCGGCTCGGACGGTGGGACGCCGCCAGCAAGGAGCTCGAAGCGTTTCGGCTGCTGTCGCCCGACAGCGTCGATCAGCACCCGACGCTCGCCGACTGCTACCGGGCCAAGAAGCGGTGGCGCAAGGTCGATGAGCTCTGGGAGGAGCTGCGCAAGGCCTCGCCGGCGCCGGATCTCGTCGCCGAAGGACGTCTCGTCTACGCCGGTTCGCTGGCCGAGCGGGGACAGATGTCGGAGGCCATCGAGCTCCTCGAGCGGGCGAAGACCGATCAGAAGAAGCCCCGGCCCGACCACCTGCGGACGTGGTACGCCCTCGCCGATCTGTACGAGCGGGCGGGCGAGGTCCCTCGGGCGCGGGAGCTGTTCCGACGGGTGCTGCGCTTCGACGACGAGCTGTACGACACCGCCGACCGGCTGCGGGGGCTCGGCGGCTAGAAGAACCCGTCGCCGTCATAACGGACGATGTCCCGGTCGTCGGTGACGGACTCGAGGACGGCGAAGCTCTCGTAGGCCCGCTCGAGGGTCGCCGGCACGACGATGTCCCCGACGAGCTCCACGCTGTGCCCTCCCTCGATGGCGGCCCGGGTTCGTTCGATCCACGTCCGGTCCCCGTCGAGGGTGCCGTCGGCGTGCCAGCGGACGGTGCGTTCGGTGCCGTCGATGCGGCCGGTGAGCTGGTAGCCGGGCGGGGGGTCGGCGAGGGCGGACGGGAGCGCGCGGCTGGTTCCCGCGGGGATGGTGTGGCGGGCGACGACGGCGGTGGCGTCGACGGGCCCGTAGAGGTGCGGGTACCAGCGGGTCGGCGAGGGTTCGAGGCGCAGCTCGGCGGTGAGGTGCGCGGGGTCGAGCTCCACCACGACGAGGGCGTCGGCGGGGTCGAACCACCAGGACGCGAGCTCGACGAGCTGCTCGCGGAAGCAGCAGTGGACGAAGCCGTGGCGTTCGAACTGGTCGCGTGCGAGGCCGGCGCTGGAGCTGGTGGTCGTCGGCCGGTCAGCGACGGCGGTCACCAGATGGAAGACCCGGCCGGTCGGCGATGACGATGACGGCATTCCTGTCACACCTCCACCGTAGGGTGCTCGGAACGGCACTTCCCCCTGCCAGAGCACAGCGCACAGGAGTGTCGATCATGTTGAACGTCGTGGCCATCCGTGGCCGTTTGTCCCGACCCGCCGAGGAGCGGGTGTTGCCCACCTCCGGGAGTCGGTTGCTCGGGCTCGACCTCACGGTCAAGCGGGAAGGGGTCGACAAGGCGGAGTCCGTGCCGGTCGTGTGGCACGACCCTCCGGCCTCCGCCTTGGTGCTCGATGCCGGCGACGAGGTCGTCGTCGTCGGGCACGTTGCCCGCCGGTTCTTCCGCGCCGGAGGGGGGACGCAGAGCCGCACCGAGGTGGTGGCCCAACTGGTCTTGCCGGTCCGGTCGGCCAAGAAGGTGGAGCGCGCGCTGGCGAAGGCGGCGCTCGAGATCGAGGAGGCGATGCCGGCCGCGGGGCGGCGCTGACCGGCCGCCGGGGTCAGGTCGCCGATGCGTCGTAGATCGACTGGATCGATGCGTCCAGCGTCTCGTCGAACTCCTCGGGGCTCTGTTGGGCCGACAGTCCTTCGGTGAAGGCTCGGGAGAAGCTGGCGATGACACCCGGGTTTCGGGCGAGTCGGGCGTTGGCTTCGGTCCGGTCATAGCCGCCGGAAAGGGCGACGACCCGGATCACCCTCGGGTGGTCGACGAGCTCGGAATAGAAGCCGTCGGTCTCGGGAAGCGTGAGCTTGAACATGACCTGGTGGTCGTCCCCGATCGTCTCGAGGCCGGCCAGGAGGGCCGACTTCAGCAGGGCCTCGGCGTCCGCCTTCTCGGGCGAGTGGATGTCGACCTCGGGCTCGATGATCGGGATGAGGCCCGCCGTGAGGATCTGCCGGCTGATCTCGAACTGCTGGTCGACCACGGACTGCACGCCCTCGGGGTTGGCGAGCTTGATGACCGAGCGCATCTTCGTCCCGACGATGCCTTTCGAGTTGGCGCGCGCCAGCAGCGGGTCGAGGTCGGGGATGGGCTTCATGACCTGGACGCCGTCGACGTCGTCGGCGAGACCCTTGTCGACCTTCAGGAAGGGGAGCACGCCCTTGACGTTCCAGAGGAAGTCCGCCGTGTCGCGGCCGTCGACCTGCCGGTCCATCGTCATCTCGAAGAGGATCGCTGCCAGCACGCGCTCGCCGGTGAACGCAGGGCTCCTCATGATCCTCGACCGCATCTCGTGGACCTTGTCGAACATCTCCGACTCGCCGGAGTACTCGGACTCGTCGATCCCGTAGAGCTTGAGCGCCTTCGGCGTGCTCCCGCCGCTCTGGTCGAGTGCGGCGATGAAGCCGTCGTCCTTCTGGAGCTTCTGCAGCTGCGCGTCGTTCACGTCTCGGACGCTACCCAAAGCGTCGACCGTCCCGGGCGTCGCGGGTCACCAGTTGTAGGGTGAACGACAGCTTCGAAGACACGGGGGGACAGCGTTGTCCGACACGGTGCAACAGGAGCGTGCTGGCGGCGGCCAGTCGCTCGAACGGGTGGTCATCCGGTTCGCCGGCGACTCCGGGGACGGGATGCAGCTCACGGGCGACCGGTTCACGGCGTCGAGCGCCATGTTCGGAAACGACTTGGCGACCCTTCCGAACTATCCCGCCGAGATCCGGGCACCGGCCGGGACGCTCGCAGGCGTCAGCGCCTTCCAAGTGCACATCAGCGATCACGACATCCTCACGCCGGGCGACGCGCCGAGCGTCCTCATCGCCATGAACCCCGCCGCCCTCAAGAGCGAGCTCCACGACGTGACCGCCGGCGGCACCCTTCTCGTGAACAGCGACGCCTTCGACGAGCGGGCGCTGCAGAAGGCGGGCTACGCCACCAACCCGCTGACCGACGGGAGCCTGTCCGGCTTCACCGTGTACGAGGTGCCGATGACGTCGATGACGCTGGAGGCGGCCAAGCCGACGGGCGCCAAGCCGAGGGACGCCGAGCGCAGCAAGAACTTCTTCGCGCTCGGCGTCGTGAGCTGGATGTACACCCGTCCGGTCGAGGACACGATCGAGTGGATCGCCAAGCGGTTCGCCAAGAACCCGATCGTCCGGGACGCCAACCTCCTCGCCTTCAAGGCCGGGTACAACTTCGGCGAGACGGCCGAGCTCTTCGCCACGCCCTACGAGGTCCACCCCGCGCCGCTCGAACCCGGGACCTACACGAACATGAGCGGCAACGTCGCGCTGGCGTGGGGGCTGATCGCCGCCGGGCAGCTGGCGAAGCTGCCGGTGTTCCTTGCCAGCTACCCGATCACGCCGGCCAGCGACATCCTCCACGAGCTGTCGAAGCACAAGAACTTCGGGGTCCGCACCATGCAGGCGGAGGACGAGATCGCCGCGGCCGGCGCCGCCCTCGGCAGCGCCTTCGCCGGCCACCTCGCCGTCACCACGACCAGCGGTCCCGGCGTGGACCTCAAGGCCGAGACGATCGGCCTGGCCATCAGCATGGAGCTCCCGATGCTCCTGATCGACATCCAGCGCGGCGGTCCGAGCACCGGCCTGCCCACGAAGACCGAGCAGGCCGACCTCATGCTCGCGATGTACGGACGCCACGGCGAGAGCCCCCTCCCCATCGTCGCCGCGTCCACACCGAGCGGGTGCTTCTCCGCCGCCATCGAGGCCGCCCGCCTGGCGCTCAAGTACCGGACACCGGTGATCCTCCTGAGTGACGGGTTCCTGGCCAATGGCACCGAGCCGTGGCGGTTGCCCAAGGTCGAGGACCTTCCGGACATCAGCGTCCCGTTCGCCACCGCGAAGAACAGTGAGGACGGCGACACGTTCCTCCCGTACTTCCGGGACCCGGTGACGCTGGCGAGGCCATGGGCCATCCCCGGCACGCCGGGTCTCGAACACCGCATCGGCGGGATCGAGAAGGAGGACGTCACCGGCAACATCTCCTATGACCCCGCGAACCACGAACGCATGACGAGGCTCCGCCAGGCGAAGATCGCCGGCATCGCCAAGGACATCCCCCTCGTGGAGGTCGACGACCCGACCGGCGACGCCGAGACGCTCGTCATCGGATGGGGGTCGACGGAAGGCTCGATCAAGGCGGCCGTCCGCATGCTGCGGGCCCGGGGCAAGAAGATCGCCCAGGCCAACGTCGTCCACCTCAGCCCGTTCCCCCCGAACCTCGGCGACGTCGTGGGCCGCTACCGCAAGGTGCTGGTCCCGGAGATGAACCTCGGCCAGCTCGTGAAGCTGCTGCGGGCCGACTTCCTCGTGGACGCCCGCAGCTACACCAAGGTGCAGGGACTCCCGTTCCGCACCGACGAGCTCGAAGCCGCCATTGGAGCGTTGATCGATGAGTGACGTACAGGTGCCGATCACCACGAAGAAGGACTGGACGAGCGACCAGGAGGTCCGGTGGTGCCCCGGCTGCGGGGACTACTCGATCCTCACTGCCGTGCAGATGCTCATGCCGGAGCTGGGCGTGAAGCGGGAGAACACCGTCTTCATCTCGGGCATCGGCTGCAGCAGCCGGTTCCCGTACTACATGAACACCTACGGGATGCACTCGATCCACGGACGGGCGCCGGCCATCGCCAGCGGCCTCGCCGTGGCCAGGCCCGACCTCGACGTGTGGGTGATCACCGGCGACGGCGACGGCCTGAGCATCGGCGGTAACCACCTCATCCACGCGCTGCGCCGCAACGTCAACCTGACGATCCTGCTGTTCAACAACCAGATCTACGGCCTCACCAAGGGCCAGTACTCGCCGACGAGCGAGATGGGCAAGGTGACGAAGTCGACGCCGTTCGGCAGCGTGGATCAGCCCTTCAACCCGATCAGCCTCGCCCTCGGTGCGGAGGCGACCTTCGTGGCCCGCACCCACGACCTCGACCGCAAGCACATGCAGGAGACCTTCCGCAGGGCGCACGAGCACAGGGGCGCGTCGTTCGTCGAGATCTACCAGAACTGCAACGTCTTCAACGATGGCGCTTTCGAGGCGATCACCAAGCGCGACAACCGCGAGACCATGTTGATCCCGCTCGAGCACGGCCAGCCGATCCGCTTCGGTCCCGACGGCAGTCGGGGCGTCGTCCTCACGGGACAGGGCAAGGCGTCGATCGTCGACGTCGCCGACGTCGGCGAGGACCGCATCCTCGTGCACGACGAGCACCGGGAGGAGCCGGGTCTGGCGTTCATGCTGAGTCGCCTCGCCCGTGGTCCGTACGAGCCGACACCGATCGGTGTCTTCCGCGACGTCGATCATCCGGACTACGGGGCCGCCATCCAACGCCAGCTCAACGACGCCCAGGAGCGGCAGGGTCCGGGCGACCTCGGGACGCTGCTGGGCTCGCTCGGGACCTGGGACGTCGGCTGAACCTCCACGAGCGCGGGTCGCTTTGCCCGACTCGGTGCGGGACACGACCCGCCGGTACGCTGAACGGCACTCCATGACCCGTACTCCCTTCTCCCCCCGAAGGGCCGCCGTCGTCTTCGGATTGGCCGTTGCCGTCCTGGTCGGAGGACCGACCCGGGTGTCCGGCCAGGCGAGCGACGGGCAGGCCGCCACCGCCATCCCCAGTCAGGATGGTTGGTGGAACCGCGCCAAGGGACCGCAGGCGAGCGAACCCAACAACCCGATCCGCTCGACCGTCGGCGGCGCTGTCCCCGCGCCGTCCACCGTCCCGGCGACCGGATTGGGGGTGGGCGCCGCGGCCGGTGACCCGGACAAGGTGGCGGCCATCGGTCTGGTGCTCGACGCCGGCCTCGACCCCTTGGTCGACTCCCTGGTGCTGACGCTCAAGGAGACGGCGGAGAACGGATCCAACCTCAACGCCTCGTCCGCCAAGATCGCGGCCTGCCCGATCACGGCGTTCTGGGCGGGCGTCAAGGATGGCGACTGGGTGAACCGCCCGACGTGCGACGAGGGCCAGAGCGTCCCCGGCACGCGCGCCGCCGACGGCACGTGGACCTTCGACCTCACCCTGTTGGCGATGCAGTGGGTCGACCCCACCAGCGGGCTCGACCAGAACGGCGTCCTCCTGGTCGAGGCCGTCGACGCACCGATGAGCTTCCAGGTCAGCTTCTCGGACATCTCGAGCGGGAAGGTCACCACGGCCTTCTCCGCCACCCCGGGGCTCTCCGGCGACGCGTTCGGGACCGAGACCGACGAATCGTTCACCTCGACCGACGAGGAGTTCGGCGAGGTCGCCGTCGACGACGGCTCCTCAGCGGGCTTCGTGGACGACACGACCTTCGCGCCGACGACCGGTGGGTTCGTCGCCAATCCGGTCGGGCGCACGGGAGCCTCCGCAGGCGTCTCCGCCGGGGACCAGGTCGGGACGCCTGTGGCGACAACGGGGCCGCTTCGTGCCGCGAACCTCTTCGGCGACCTGCCCGTGGTCGCCCTCTTCTTCCTGCTTCTCCTGGTCGTCGGTGCCGCGCTGCTGGTGGGTCTGGTGCTCGCTCCGCTGACCGCGCCGAGCGCCGCGGTGGTCGTGCGCAGCGGTGGCGTGAGCCGGGCGCTGGCCGAACGTGCCGCCGCCGACGCCGACCGGGGCCGTCGCCGATGAGCGCCCGCCTTCCCGATCCCGACCTGGGGGTTCCCGTGGTTCGAACCGTTCGATGGACCGCCCTCGCGCTGGCGCTGCTCCTGCTCGCCGGCGCCTGCGGCCAGAAGCCTGGCGTCGCCTTGTCGGCGGGCGGCGCGACGGCCGCCACCGGGACCGGCGCGGTGGCCGACGTGGCAACGGCCGACACCGTGCCGGTGGAGGATGCAGCCGTCGACGCGGCCGGGACCGATGCGGCGACGTCCTCGGGGGGCGGATCCGATGGCGCTCCTGCCGCTGCGGGCGCGACCGTCGCCAAGCCGGGCGCTCCGACCACGGCCAGGCCCGGGACGACCGGCGGTACCAGTGGAGGGACCACAGGCGGGGGGACGGCCGGTGCGGTCGCAGCTCCGAGCGCCGGCCCCAACGACAAGAACGGCGTCTCCGACAAGGAGATCGTGATCGGCATCCATGCCCCGGTCACGGGAGCTGCGCCCTTCCCCCAATCCACCTTCGAGGAGGGCAAGGAGGTCTACTGGAAGGCCAAGGGCCCCATCAACGGACGCACGGTGCGCGTCGAGTTCTTCGACGACCAGTTCAACCCGAGTCGCGCCGTCCAGGTCTGCCGGGAGCTGGTGGAGTCGAAGAAGGTCTTCCTGCTCATCGGCGGCGGCGGCGCCGACCAGATCACCGCCTGCGCCAAGTACGCCAACCAGGTCGGCGTGCCCTACCTGTCGGCGGGCGTGAACCAGAACGGACTCGAGACGCTCAAGACGTACTTCGCGCTGTCCCTCACCTACAGCCAGCAGTCGCCGATCATCGCCAGCCTCGTGAAGAACAAGCTCGGCAAGACGAAGATCGGGATCCTCGTCGCGGACACGCCGTCGTTCGCCGACGCCCAGGCGAGCTTCACGAAGGCGGCGACGGATGCCGGCCTGACGATCACGTACAACAAGAAGATCAACAAGTCGGCGAGCCAGAGCGAGACGCTCACCGCCGCCCAACAGCTCCAGGCGAGCGGTGCCGAGGCCGTGTACGTGCTGACGGCCCCCACCGTGTTCCTGCAGCTGGCCCAGCAGGCGAACAGCCAGGGCTACAACCCGCAGTACGTCGGGCCCGGCATCACGAGCGGCCTGAACACGGTGGCGACCGTGGGCTGCCCGGGCATCGGCGAGGCACGGTTCTTGTCGCCCTTCCCCGGCCTCGACGACCCCGCCGCCGTCGAGTACCAAGCGGCGTACCAGAAGCAGAACGACAAGGCCGGTGACGACATCGGGTTCGCGCTGTGGGGGCTGAGCGCCATCCTCGCTCAGATGTTCCAGGAGTCCGGCACGGACCTGGGCCGGGCCAAGTTCATGCAGACGGTCCAGAGCGGCAAGGCCTTCAGCGGCGGCGTCTACCCCGAGGCCAAGTACGCCCCGGGCAAGCCGTTCGGTGGTTCGGCCATGCATCTGCTCCGCGCCGACTGCGGCGCTCGCAAGTACGTCACCGAAGCCAAGAACTCCACCGGGTTCTAGGCAGGAGCCGTGGACAACCCGCAGCTGCGACGGGCCGCGCTGTTCGGCGGGATCAGTCTCTTGACCCTGCTGATCTTCGTCCTCATCGGCCAGAAGCAGGCGCTCGTCATCGGCGTCATCACCGGCGCGGCCTACGGCCTCCTTGGTCTGGGACTCGTGCTGATCTACAAGTCGAGCGGGGTCTTCAACTTCGCCCAAGGAGAGTTCGGCACCGTCGCCGTGTACTCCCTCTACCTGCTGCACGTGAACGGAGTCCCTTACGTCTTCGCCGTCCTCGGCGCGCTCGTGGTCGCCGTCCTGTTCGGTCTCCTCGTGGAGCGGATCATCGTGCGCCCGCTGTTCGACGCGCCACGCGTGACGCTCCTCGTCGCCACCGCCGGAGTGTCGCTCCTGGCGGTCGGTGTCGAGATCTGGTTCGGCGAAGCCCGTCTCCGCAACGTCGATCCGGCCCTTCCCCGCACCGACCGGGTGTCTCTGCTCGGCGTGCGCATCTCGGACCAGCGCCTGTTGCTGATCTTCGTCCTGCTGGTGCTGGCCGCCGTGCTCGCCTACTTCTTCAACCGGACGACGTTGGGCCTGGCGATCCTCGGCGCCAGCCAGGAGCCGACGGCGACGGAGCTCGTGGGCATCAGCGTGCGCCGACTGTCGAGTTTCACCTGGGGACTGGCGGCGCTCCTCGGCGGGCTGGCGGGGGTGATCGGCGTGCCTGCGGCCGGCAACACCTTCGGCCCGGGAATCGTCACCTCGGGACTGTTGATCCCCGCGTTCACGGCGGCAGTGCTCGGCGGGTTCGCCAGCCTTCCCGGAGCCTTCCTCGGCGGCGCCATCGTCGGGGTGTCCCAGGCGCTGGCGACGTCGTCGGACGCGTTCGACTTCATTCCCGGCCAGGCGGGCACGGTGATCGCCTTCGTCCTGCTGGTCGGCGTGCTCTCCATCCGGCCCAACGGTCTCCTCGGAGGCAAGGCGTGACCGGCGTCGTCGCGCAGACCGAGGCCGACCTCCTCGAGGCGGCGAAGGCCGAGGCCCACAAGGACGAGGGCTTCTCGCCGTCGCCGGGCGGATGGGTGGGCCGCGGTGCGCTCTACGCCTTCGCGGCGGTGGTCGTGCTGGTGGTGCCGGCGATGCGCGAGGCGTTCGAGGTCAACATCTACACCCAAGCGGTCGTGTTCGCGATCATCGGCCTGTCGCTCAACGTCCTCCTGGGATACGTGGGACAGATCTCCCTCGGTCACCAGGCGTTCGTCGGCATCGGCGCCTTCACGTCCGCGTACATGGTGTCGGTGCAGGGACAGAGCTTCTTCGTGGCCGTCGCAGTGGCCATGGTCGTCGGCGCGCTGCAGGCGCTCGTTCTGGGCGCGGTGTCGTTGCGGATCAAGGGGCTGTACTTCGCGCTGATCACGCTGTCTTACGGTCTGGTCGCGGAGCAGAGCATCTTCCAGATCCAGTCCCTCACCGGAGGCGGCGCCGGCCAAGCGGCACCCAAGCCGTCGGCCTTCTCGACCGACCTCCGCTACTACTACCTGTGCCTCGCCTTCCTCGGGGCGGTGATCTGGGTCGATCACCGAATGATGCGCACCAAGGGTGGGCGGGCGCTCTTGGCGCTCCGCGAGAACCCCCGGGTGGCGTCGACGTTCGGCGTGAACGTGAAGGTGTTCACGCTCTTTGCCTTCACGGTCTCGGGCGTGTTCGCCGGGTTGGGCGGCGCACTGCTCGCGCACAACGACACCTTCGTCGTGGCCGACATCTACAACTTCCGCCTGGCCCTCGTCTTCGTGATCATGACGGTCGTCGGAGGCCTGCGCAGCCGCACCGGCGTGATCGTGGGATCCGCGTTCTTCGCCCTGCTCGGGTTCTTCATCGAGAAGTTCCACATCATCGAGGTCGCCCTGTCCAAGCTGCCCAAGCCGCTGACGCCGCAGATCGCGCCCTTGGTCGTCGGGCCGCTGCTCCTCCTCCTGACGCTGACGTTGTACCCAGGCGGCATCGGCCAGCAGGTTCGACCGCTGCTGCGGTGGTTGGGCGGGCACCGCTTCGACATCCATGACCGCGGCGAGAAGGAGGTGCAGATCTCCGATGTCCGTGCTTGAGACGAGAGGTTGCTCGATCCGCTTCGGCGGCGTGCAGGCGGCACGGGACGTGAGCATCTCGGTGGGCGAGTGGGAGATCGTCGGCGTCATCGGGCCGAACGGGGCCGGCAAGACGACGACGTTCAACATGATCACGGGCTTCTACACGCCCAACGACGGATCCGTCCTGTTCAAGGGCGTCGACGTGACCGACCTCGCGGTCCACGAGCGGACGGCCCTCGGCATGGGTCGGACGTTCCAGAACGTCGGCCTCGTCAAGGGATCGACCGTCCGCGAGAACCTCAAGACGGCACAGCACCTCCAGGCCGATTACGCCACGATCGCCGGGATGGTCGGCGTCCCCCGCACGTTCTCCTCGGAGCGCGAGCTGTCGCGTCGCGCCGACCTGCTGCTCGGCATCCTCGGGCTCGGCGACCTCGCCGACACGCGGGTGGCCGGACTGCCCTACGGAGTGCTCAAGCGCGTCGAGGTGGCGACGGTGCTGGCCACCGACCCCGACGTGCTGCTGCTCGACGAGCCGTCGTCGGGGATGGGGCCGGAGGAAGCGCACCAGCTCGGCGACACGCTGCTCGAGCTGCGCCGTGAGTTCGGCCTGTCGATCGTGATGATCGAGCACCACGTGCCCCTCGTCGTGCGGGTGTGCGACTACGTGTACTGCCTCAACTTCGGCGAGCTGCTCGCCGAGGGGAAGCCCGACGCCGTGCGGAACCATCCGGAGGTCGTTCGGGCGTATCTCGGCGAGGACCCGGACGAGGTCGGTGCGGCCTGATGGCGGTTCTCGAGATCGAGGAGCTGCGGGTCGGCTACGGGTTCCCGGTGCTCATGGGCATCAGCTTCGTCGTCGAGGAGGGTGAGACGGCGGTGCTGTTCGGCCTCAACGGCGCCGGCAAGACGACGACCGTCGCAACGATCGCCGGGCTCCTGAAGCCGGACAGCGGATCCATCCGTTTCGAAGGCGAGGAGATCGCGGGCAAGTCGCCGGCCGAACTGGTCGCCATGGGCGTGTCCCTCTCGCCGGAGGGCCGGCGAGTGTTCCCGGGACTGTCGGTGTCGAACAACCTCCGCCTCGGCGCCTGGGTGAAGCGCAAGAGCCCCAAGGAGATCGAGGAGCAGCGGGCGCTGGTCTTCGACTACTTCCCGCGGCTCGCCGAGCGGGCCGACCAGGCGGCGGGCACGCTGTCCGGCGGAGAGCAGCAGATGCTGGCCATCGGGCGGGCTGTGATGTCGAAGCCGAGGCTGCTGCTGATCGACGAGGCTTCGCTCGGCCTGTCCCCGGCCTTGGCGAAGACGGTGTTCCAGGTCGTCAGCAAGATCAACGACGACGGCGTCACGGTGGTGATCGTCGAGCAGAACATCGGCGTCCTGCCCTACGCGGATCGTGCGCTGATCATGGAGAAGGGGACGCTCGTGTACCAGGGCGTGGGCGACGAGATCCAGAGCGCAAACCTGCGCGAGACCTACCTCGGCGGTTCCGAGGAATGACGAGGAGCATGCGATGAACCTGAAGTGGAAGCAGCTCGGGGGCCAGGCCGCGATCGGCCTCGCCATCGTCGGGTTCCTGCTGATCTTCCTCGGCTGGAACGGCGCCGCGACCTACGACCGCGAGCCCGCGCAGCTGCCCTATGTGATCTCCGGCGGCATCGCCGGGTTGGCGGTGGTGGTGATGGCGGCGGCGCTGATGATCGTCAATGCCCAGCGTGAGGACCGGGCTGCACTGCTCAACGGCCTCGCCGAGCTGAAGGAGGCCATGGAGCGGATGAGCCTCGCCGCCGCCGGCGGCACCGCCAACGGGGCGTCGACCGCCGGCCGGCTGGCTGAGGCCGAGGCCGCTGGCCTCGTCGTCGCCGGACCTACCACCTATCACCGCCCCTCGTGCACGCTGCTCGACGGTCGCGGGGTACTGCCGACCATCACCCTCGAGGTGGCCGAGGAGCGGGGCCTGTCCGCGTGCCGGGCCTGCGACGCCGCTGACATCTCGTTGCCGGTCGCTGAGCGCGAGCCCGCGACTCGTCGCCGGCGATCTCGTTCGTAGGTCAGTCGAGATCGAGGCTGCGGAACACCAGTCCGGTTGCGGGCTTCGGGTAGAAGAACGTGGTCTTCGGCGGCATGCGTTCGCCTCCGTGACTGATCGCCGCGATCTGCCCGACCGTGGCCGGGCGGAGGAGGACGGCGGCATCGGCGTCGCCGTTGGCGACGAAACCGGACGCGCGGTCCCACCCGTGCTGGAACGTGAGGTCGTGCTCGGGAAGCGCCGCCAGCGCGACGTCCAGCCGACTGGAGTCGAGATCGTGGCCCGCGGCGTCGATCGTCGACTGGCGTGGCCGGAGCAGCGACGTGCGACGCGGTGTGATCAGCGCGAGTGCGCCGGCATCGTCCATCCGCCCGAGGATCGTCTCGTCGGGTGGGGTCGTCTCGAAGACCTCGAAGAACGGCTCGAGGGCGGCCGCGAGGTCGAAGCCGTCGGGGAGCCTGCGAAGCACCCGGTGGATGGCGCGCACCGACAGCTGCTCCTCCGCAAGTTCGACGACGAGGGCGAGGATCTTGTCGGAGCCCGGTGACGCGGATTCCGATCGGTAGGCGAGCCCGATCTCGTAGCGGTGGTGCCCGTCGGCGACGAGGACGGGGTTGGCGGCGATCGCCTCGGTGATGCCGTCGAGCACCGCTGGCGCGGTGAGGCGCCACAGGCGATGGTGAACGCCGTGCTCGCCCGTGGCGCGCGCGTCGGGGGGACCTTCGGGGGTCGCCAGCGCAGAGAGCCCCGACGTTGGGCTCAGCGCCCAGATCGGCGAGAGGTTGGCGCGGACCGAGCGGATGAGGTCGAAGCGGTCGGCCTTGTCCTTGGCCGTGGTGCGCTCGTGGGGAAGGATCCCGTTGCCCGGCGCCTCGAGATGGAGTGCGCCGAGGACGCCGGTCGTCTGTCGGGGGTGGCCCGCCTCGTCGTGGAACCCCATCCGGTAGGCATAGAACGACGGCTCGTCGTCGGCGACGAGGACGCGCTCGTCGTGCCACTGTCGCCACAGGCGGGCGGCGACGTCGTACCGATTGCCTCCCTCCTCATCGGCAGGGAGTTCGAGGCGGACGGCGTTGTGCTCGCTGCGGGCCACCAGGGCCTCGCGGTCCGACGGTGAGATGACGTCGTACGGCGGCGCGATGACGTCGTCGACGAAGCCGCCCTCTGCGTTGTAGCGGACACCACGAAAAGGAGAGAAGCCGGGCATCTCTGCATACTGCCCGGTTGTCGGCCTCGCTCTGCGCTGGGGGGGAGTCGGGGCGCGGCAGCGCCGTAGCCTTCCCCTCGTGACGTGGCTGCTCGACCTCGACGGAGTGGTGTGGCTCGGCGAGGACCCGATCGCGGGATCGTCCGCGGCCATCGCGCGGCTGCGGGGCGAGCTCGGCGAACGCGTCGTGTTCCTGACGAACAACTCGTCGGCGACGGTCGCCGAGTACCTCGCGAAGCTGGAGCGCTGCGGAATCCCGACGGGAAAGGAGGACCTGATCACGTCCGCGCAGGCCGCGGCGTCCCTCGCGCGTTCCGGTGAGACCGTGCTCGTGTGCGCGGGCCCTGGGGTCGACGAGGCGCTGCGGGCACGCGGGGTCACGACCGTCCGCGAGGGCCCGGCCGACGCCGTCGTCGTCGGGTGGCACCGCGATTTCGACTTCGCCCGTCTGACCGCCGCCTTCGACGCCGTACACGGCGGTGCCCGCCTGATCGGTACGAACGACGACGCGACCTATCCGACGCCGGACGGCCCCCTGCCGGGCGGCGGCTCGATCCTGGCGGCGGTCGCCTACGCCTCGGGTGTCGAACCCGTGGTGGCGGGCAAGCCGTTCGCGGCGATGGTGGAGCTGCTCCGAGCGCGCGTCGAGGACCCCGAGCTCATGGTCGGTGATCGTCCGTCGACCGACGGCGCGTTCGCCGTCGCCCTCGGCGTGCCCTTCGGGCTCGTGCTCAGTGGCGTGACGTCACGGGATGGGCCGCCGCGCGACCCGCAACCGGCCAGCGTCGCGTCGGATCTTGCGGCGCTCGTGGATCAGCGGTACGGCGTCGGCTCCACGTAGCCGCGCGGGCGGAACCCGCTCGCGGGACCGCCGCGGGCTCGCCAGAGCAATCCGACGACCACCCCGAAGGCGAAGCCGCCGACATGTGCCGCCCAGGCGACGCCCGACTCCTGCCCGGTGAAGAACTGCATCACGAACCAGATCCCGAGGAGCCATCGGGCTTCGATGTCGCGGAACATGATCAGGAAGAACATGATGAGCGACCGGATGCGGACCCGCGGGAACAACACGAGGTAGGTACCCATCACCCCGGCGATGGCGCCCGATGCGCCGACCAGGGGAACGGTCGAGCCAGGATCGAGCGCGATGTGGGCGAACGTGGCCATCACTCCCGCGACGAGGTAGAAGACGAGGTACAGCGGCTTGCCCATCCGGTCCTCGATGTTGTTCCCGAAGACCCAGAGGTAGAGCATGTTGCCGGCGAGGTGCAGCACGCTGCCGTGCAGGAAGATCGACGTGACCAGCGCCGCGATCACGCCCTTGTCCGGGAAGACCGGGTCCGTCGAATCGCGTCGGGTGCAGTCGCCGGACTCGATCTCGTCGGCGGTCATCGGCGATCCGGTCACGACCTCGCAGGGGACCGCGGCGCGCCGGTAGGTGAACTCGGTCTGGTCGCCCTGTTGCTGGAAGCCGAAGTACACGACGACGCACACAAGGATCAGGAGGACGGTGACGACCGGCTTCGACGTCGTCGGGTTCTCGTCCTTGAGCGGGATCACGACCGGACGCTACCCACGCCAGAGTGCGTACTTTTGCAAGCGCGAGGGTGCGGTTGGTAGCTTCGACGCCATGGCTCAGAACGACATCGTCAAGCGCTACCTCGACGCCGGGATGGCGTTCACCCAGCTCAGCCGGGAGAAGGCCGAGGAGTTCGTCAAGGAGCTCGTGAAGCAGGGCGACGTCCGGCGCAAGGAGGCCGAGGACGTCATCGAGGCGCTCGTGGAGCGGAGCCGCAAGAACACCGAAGAGCTCGTGGGGCTGATCCGCCAGGAGATCGCCGAGCAGCTCCGCAACGTCGGCCTCGAGGATCTCGTGAAGCGTGCCGGGCTTCCGGCACGCGGCAACGTCGCCGATGCCGCCGAGATCGTCGACGTGGCCGCCGCCCAGGTCGCGGGGGTCGTCGCCCCGAAGAAGGCGGGTGCTGCAAAGAAGGCAGCGAAGAAGGCTGCCGAGCCGGCCGTTCCCTCGCCGGGATCGAGGCTCGTCGTCGCGGGTGCGCCGAAGAAGACAACTGCCAAGAAGCTCGTGGTGCCCACCAGCGCCGCTGCCAGCACGAAGAGCACCGGTGCGAAGAAGGCGGCACCGGCCAAGAAGGCCGCCAAGGCCACGAAGTCCGCCAAGAAGCCCTGAGCGCCCGCCGGCGTCTCGACGCCGAGCTGGTCCGTCGCGGGCTCGTCGAGACCCGGCAACAGGCCCAGGAGGCCATCGCCGCCGGTCGCGTCCTCGTGGCGGGCGCACCTGCCGACAAGCCCGCACGGATGGTGGGTGCCGACCAGCCGCTCGTCGTCACCGGCCCGCCGAAGCGCTTCGTCAGCCGCGGCGGGGACAAGCTCGACGCCGCCCTCGAGCGGTTCGGCGTGGACGTGCGCGGCCGCGTCGTCCTCGACGCGGGCGCGTCGACGGGCGGGTTCACCGACTGCGTCCTGCAACGCGGCGCGGCGCAGGTGATCTCCGTCGACGTCGGCTACGGGCAGCTCCACGAGCGCCTGCGGTCCGACGATCGAGTCGAGGTGCGCGAGCGGACGAACGTCCGGACGCTCAAGCTCGACCACCCGGCGGAGGTCGTGGTCGGGGACCTGTCCTTCATCTCGCTGGCGACGGTGGCGCCCGCGCTGCTCGGAGAGAACGCGGCACCGCGCGCAGACGTGGTCCTCCTCGTGAAGCCGCAGTTCGAGGCCGGACGGGCCGAGGTGTCCAAGGGGCGCGGCGTGCTTCGGGACCCGGTCGTGTGGCGGCGGGTGCTCGACGAGGTCCGCTCCGCGCTCAGCGCCCACGGAGCGGCGATGATGGACGTCATGGTCTCGCCCCTCAAGGGGGCCGACGGCAACGTCGAGTTCCTGGTCCACCTGCGCGCCCACGCGGGCGCGCTCGGGTCGGTCGACGACGAAACGCTCGACGCCGTCGTGGCCGAGGCGGCGGGCTGATGGCAACCGTCGGGATGGTCGTGCACCGCGACCGCAGCGAAGCGGGCCTGTTGGCCAAGCGGGCGATCACATGGCTCAACGAACGCGGTCACGACGTCCGCCTCCCGGCCGACGATGCCGCGGTCGTGGGGCTCGAGGAGCTCGCGTGTCCGGACGACCGGCTTTGCGAATCGCTCGACCTGGCGGTGAGCCTCGGTGGCGACGGGACGATGTTGCGGACGGTCGAACTCGTGGCCGAGGCGGGCGTGCCGATCCTCGGCATCAACGTCGGTCGCCTCGGCTACCTGCCGGTGTGCGAGCCCGACGACCTCGACGGCGCCCTCGAACGGTTCTTCGGTGGCGATTTCGTCCTCGAGGAGCGCATGACCCTCGACGTGCGGACCGGCGGGAAGTTCGCGCCGATCCTCGCGCTGAACGAGGCCTGGCTCGAGAAGACCGTCCCGGGCCATACCGTCCACATGCGCTTGAGCATCGCCGGTTCTCCCTTCACGACCTATGCCGCCGACGGGCTCATCGTCAGCACGCCCACGGGGTCGACGGCGTACAACCTCTCGGTGCGCGGGCCGATCGTCTCACCGACGCTCGGCGCCATGATCGTCAAGCCCGTGTCACCGCACCAACTGTTCGACTTCCCGCTCGTCGTCAGCCCGCAGGAGGACGTGCGGGTCGAGGTGCTCGAGGGACGGACGGCGACGCTGCTCGTCGACGGGCGCAACATCGGTGAGCTCGTGCCGGGGGACGCGGTCACGTGTCGGGGCGGGGCACACCCGGCGCGCCTCGTGCGCTTCGCCGAGCGCGACTTCCATCAGATCCTCAAGGCCAAGTTCGGCCTCACCGACCGCTGATGCTCGTCGAGCTGCGCGTCCGCGACCTCGGCGTCATCGCCGACCTGACGCTCGTGCTCGGCCCCGGAATGACGGCGCTGACGGGCGAGACAGGAGCGGGCAAGACGCTCCTCGTCGAGGCCATCGAGCTGCTCGTCGGTGGACGCGCGGACCCGGTGCTCGTGCGGCCCGGTGCCACCGAGGCGATCGTCGAGGGCCGTTTCGTCGTGGGGGAGCGCGAGACGGTCGTCACGCGAACGGTGCCGGCGGCGGGATCGGGACGTTCACGCGCCGCGGTCGACGGCGCGATGTCGACGTTGGCGGCGCTCGGCGAGGTCGGATCCGCGCTCGTCGACCTGCACGGCCAGCACGCGCACCAGTCGCTGCTGTCCCCGGCGGTCCAGCGCGCCGCCCTCGACGCCTTCGCCGGCGTCGACCACGGCCCCTTGGCGGCGGCGCGTCGGGAGCTGCGGGACATCGACTCCGCGCTCGCGGCACTCGGCGGCGACGCCCGGGCGCGTGAGCGGGAGCTCGACCTGTTGCGTTACCAGCTGCAGGAGCTCGAGGCCGCGGATCTCCGCGACGCCGACGAGGAGGAGGGTCTGCGCGAGGAAGAGGAGCGGCTCGCCGACGCCGACGCGGGCCGCCAAGCTGCGATCGTGGCCCACGACGCGCTCATCGAAGACGGCGGCGCGGGCGACGGCCTCAGCGCGGCCATCGCCGCCGTGAGCGGACGGGCCTCGCTGGCCGCGTTCGCCGATCGACTGGTGGCACTTCAGGCGGAGCTGTCCGATGTCGCCAGCGAGCTGCGGGCGGTAGGGGAGTCCCTCGAGTCGGACCCGGCTCGGCTGGCGCAGCTTCGGGCGCGCCGGCAGCAGCTGCGCGACCTGCAGAAGAAGTACGGCGACACGCTGGCCGACGTCATGGTGTTCGCCGACGAGGTGCGGGCGCGCTTGGCAGAGCTCGAGTCGCACGGGCAGCGCGTCGAGGACCTCGAGGCTCGGCGCACGGAGTCCCAGGCAAAGGCGGCGGAGGCGGCGGCGCGGATCGCCAAGGTGCGACGGACGGCGGCGCCGCACCTCGCCGGCGCCATCGAGACCCACCTGCGGGAGCTGGCCCTTCCGCGGGCAAAGGTGGAGGTCGCGGTGGACGGCGAAGGCCCGGCCGACGACGTCACGTTCCTCCTCGCGGCGAACGCCGGTGAGCCGCGACTCCCGCTGAGCAAGGTCGCCTCCGGCGGCGAGCTGGCGCGCACGATGCTGGCGGCACGCCTCGTGCTGTCCGACGCGCCCCCGACGCTCGTGTTCGACGAGGTCGACGCCGGCATCGGAGGGTCTGCGGCTGTCGCCGTCGGGCGGAGCCTGGCGGCGCTCGCCACCGACCACCAGGTCCTCGTGGTCACCCACCTCCCGCAGGTGGCGGCGTTCGCCGACGCCCAGGTGGCGGTGGACAAGTCCGAGGTCGACGGACGCACGGTGGCGACGGCCGCCGTCCTCGACGACGCCGGCCGCGTCGTCGAGCTCTCCCGGATGTTGTCCGGACAGCCCGAGAGCGCGACGGCCCGGGATCACGCCGAAGAGCTCCTGGCTTCGGCAGCGCGGGAGCGCGGGCGATGAAGGACCTCGCCCGCCCGAGTGACCTCGACGGCGCCTCGGGCCGCGTGCGCGTCGACCGTCGCACGAAGGACCTCATCAAGCGGCTCGAGCCGGGCGACATCGCCGTCGTCGACCACGAGGACCTCGATCGCATCGCCGCCGAGGGTTTGATCGAGGGGCGCGCCGCCGGGGTCGTGAACGCCGCCCGTTCGATCTCGGGGCGTTACCCGAACGTCGGTCCGCTGCTGCTCGCCGCCGCCGGCATCCCGTTGCTCGACGGCGTCGGGCCCGAACTCCTCGACGAGCTCGTCGAGGGTCAGGTCGTGCGCATCGAGGGCGCCGAGGTCTGGGTCGGGCCGGCTCTGGTGGCATCGGGCGAGCGCCAGACGCTGCAGTCGTTGGAGGAGGCCTATGAAGCGGCCAAGGTGACGATGGGGGACGAGCTCGAGCGCTTCGCCGAGAACACCCTCGAGTACATGCGCCGCGAGCGCAACATCATCCTCGACTCACCAGAGCTGCCGGAGCTCGACATCGATCTTGCGGGCCGGCACGTCCTCATCGTCGTGCGCGGTCACGACTACAAGGACGACCTCAACGCGCTCCGTTCGACGTACGTGCGGGAGGTCCACCCCGTGCTGATCGCCGTCGACGGTGGCGCCGACGCCCTGCTCGAGGTGGGGCTGCGACCGGACGTGATCATCGGCGACTTCGACTCCGTCTCGAACGCCGCGCTCCGATGCGGCGCGCAGCTCATCGTCCACGCGTACGCGGGTGGCAAAGCGCCCGGGGCGGAGCGCCTCGATGAGCTCGGAGTCCGATACACGCTCTTCCCCGCGGGCGGCACGAGCGAGGACATCGCCATGCTCCTCGCGTACGAGAAGCGGGCGCGGCTCATCGTGGCCGTCGGCACCCATGCGTCCATGGTCGAGTTCCTCGACAAGGGACGAGCAGGAATGGCGTCGACGTTCCTGACCCGGCTGAAGGTCGGGCCGATCCTCGTCGACGCCAAGGGCGTGAGCCGACTCTACGAGAGCCGCCTCCGCGCCCGTGACCTCGTCCTGTTCCTCTTCGCGGCCATGCTGGTCTTCGTCGTCATCCTCGTGATCGTCGTGCCCCAGGTCTTCCTCGACAGCACCCGGCTGTATGTCGAGGACCTCTGGGGCTCGGTCTTCCGCTAGCGCGACAGATTCCTTGCCATGGTCAACTTCCGCTTCCACCTCGTCTCGCTCACCGCCGTGTTCCTCGCGCTCGCCGCGGGGATCACGATCGGCGCCGGCGTCGTCGACCGCGCCACGGTCGACCAGATCGAGCGGCGCCTCAGCGACGTCGATGCCCGCCGCCAGGCAACGAACGCAGAGAACGACCGTCTCCGCGCCGACCTGGGCCACTGGAGCGAGTTCGGCGGTCTTCTGGCGGACCGTCCGGTGCAGGGTCGACTGAACGGAGTGACGGTGTTCGTCGTCGCCGCGTCAGGGATCGACCGCAAGGTGCTCGACGGCCTGCAGACGTCGGTCGTCGCCGCGGGAGCGACGCTCGACGGGACGCTGCAGTTCACGGGGAAGTGGAACCTCGGGAACGTCGACGACGCCCGGGCGATGGCGGCCGCGCTCGACGTCGCGCCGACGACGGAGCCGGACGATCTCCGAACCGCCGCGCTCGCGGCGATCGAGTCGGCGTGGTCGGCAGGCGACAGCGGTCCGCTCGTCGTGGCCCTCGCCGAGGCTGGGTTTCTCGACTTCCAGCCCGGTCCCGTGACGACCGTCCCGCTGGCGCAGCTCCCACGCCCCGCCTCGCTGTTCGTCGTGCTGTCGGGCGATGACGCCGACGTGCCGAGCGCGCTCCTCGCCGAGCCGCTCGTCGCCCGGCTCGCCGCCACCGCGCGGTCCGTCCTCGCCGTCCAGCCGCAGCGGCCCCCTGCAGATCCGCCGACTGAGGGGGGTGCGAAGCCGCCGGCCGAGTTCGTCACCGCACTCCGGTCGGACAGCTCCGTTGCCGGGAGGATCAGCACCGTCGACAACGTCGACGACTATCGGGGGAGGACGGCGGCGGTGCTGGCGCTCGTCGAGCTCCAAACGGGCAAGCGTGGGCACTACGGGTTCGGTGCCGACACGCGTCGACTGCCCGATCCTGCACCGTGACCACCGTCGCCGTCGTCCCGGCGAAGGACCGGGCGGACTCGATCGCCACGACCGTGGCCGCGCTGGGCGCGCTGGCGATGGTCGACCGGGTGCTCGTCGTCGACGATGGCTCCATCGACTCGACCGCCGAGCTCGCGACAGCCGCCGGCGCGCTCGTGGTCCGTCTGCCCCGCAACCGCGGCAAGGGCGGGGCGGTGGCGGCGGGTCTCGTCGCTTCGCCGGACGCCGACGTCTACCTCCTCATCGACGCCGACCTCGGCGGCACCGCCGGCCTGGCGGAGGCTCTGCTGACGCCGGTCCTGGAAGGGGCGGCCGACATGACGGTGGCCGTGCTCCCGCGCGCCGGCACGCAGGGCGGGTTCGGTTCGGTGCGGCGCCTGGCGGCCGAGGGGATCCGGCGGGCGACGGGCTTCGAGCCGCGCGCTCCTCTATCCGGGCAGCGGGCGGTGCGCGGGGAACTGCTCCGTTCGCTGTCGCTCGCCGACCGGTTCGGACTGGAGACGGGGCTGACGATCGACGCGCTGCGGACGGGCGCGCGGGTTGTCGAAGTGGACATCGCCATGGACCACCGCCAAACCGGTCGGCGCCTCGCCGGGTTCCTCCATCGAGGCCGCCAAGGCGTCGACATCCTGCGGGCGCTGTGGCCCCGCTTGACCTCGACGGGCTTCCGCACGGCGCTGATCGTGGGATCCTTCATCCTGGCAACCATCGCGGCGCTCGTGGCGGGCAGCGGCGCCGAACCCGCCAGCGCGGCGTCGACGGCACGTGCTTCCAAGGTCGTGATCTTCGGCATCCCGCGCCTGTCGTGGGACGACGTGGGCACGGGCCGGTTGCCGACCCTCGATCGCCTCATCGCCGAAGGGGCGACATCCGCGACGAGCGTCCGCACCTTGTCGGGCCGGCCGAACACCACCGAGGGATATGCGACGTTGGGGGCCGGCACCCGCGTCGCCGCCGCCGACATCGGGGGGTTCGCCTTCGACGCCGAGTCCGTCCTGGAGGGTGGCACCGCGGCCCAGGCGCTGACGCGCCGGACCGGGCGACCGGTCCGCGGGGAGGTCGCGGTGGTCGGTGGTCCTGCGACCCGGAAGCTCAATACGGGGCGCTACCTCACGAGTCAGCCAGGTGCGCTGGCCGATGCCCTGCACCGTGCGGGACGCAAAGCAGCCGTCGTCGGCAACGCCGACACCGGCTATGGGTTCGGTGAGCGAGCGAGCCTCCTGCGTCCCGCGGCGGCGGCGATGATGGACGCCGCCGGGTCCGTCGACGTCGGCGCCGTCAGTCGCGACCTCCTCCGGCCCGACCCGGAAGCGCCGTTCGGCTACTCCGCAGACCGGCGCCTCCTCCTGCTCGAGGTCGAGCGGTCGTTGGGGGCGGCCGACGTCGTCCTCGTCGATCCCGGCGACCTCGACCGCGCCGCCGAGTTCGCACCGCTGGCCGCGGCCGCCGTCGGCGAGACGACGAGGCAGCGGGCGCTCCGCACGACCGACGAGCTCCTCGCGGAGGTGGCGGAGCGGGTGCCCGAAGACGGCCTGTTGATCGTGGTATCGGTCGTGCCGCCGACGCAGGAGTGGCACCTCACCCCGACGGTCGTGGTGGGGAAGAACGTGCCGCACGGATACCTTCACTCACCGTCGACTCGTCGCGCCGGGGTCGTCACGCTGACCGACCTCGCGCCGACCGTGCTCGACGCCCTCGGCGTCCGACAGCCGGCAGGGATGATCGGCCATGCCTTGCGCTACCGGCCGGGAGAGGTCGACCTCGACCGGTTCCGCAAGCTCGACCGCGATGCCGCCTATCGCGAGGGGATCTACCTGCCGCTCACGCTGACCTACATCATCCTTCAGGCGCTGCTCTACCTCCTGGCAATCGTGGCCTTCGGCCGGCTCGGCGGCGCCGGGCGGGCCGGCCGGCCGCTTCGGGCGATGGTGCTCGGCGTCGCCACCTACCCGCTGGCGACGTTCGTGTTCCGCGCCATCCCCAACGTGGCCGAGCTGGGTGGGCTCGGGATCATCGTGCTCGTCGGCGTCGACGTCGTCATCGTGGCCGTGGCCGGACGGGCGCGCCGCCACCCGTTGAGCCCGTTGGCGTGGATACTCGCCATGACCGTGGCGTTGCTGGCCGTCGACGTCTCGACCGGCGCACGCCTCCAGACCTCGAGCCTCCTCGGCTACTCCCTGCACACCGCGGCACGCTTCACCGGGTTCGGGAACACGGCGTTCGCGACCGTCGCGTCGACGGCCGTCCTGCTCGGCGCCATCCACGTGGCGTACGCGCCGCGACGCCGCGAGGCGGTGCTCGCCGTTGCGTGCCTCTTCGCCTTCGTCGTCGTCCTGGACGGCGCGCCGAGCCTTGGCAGCGACGTCGGCGGCATCCTCACGCTCGTGCCGGTCTTCGGACTGACGCTGCTCGTGCTGTCGGGACGCCGAGTCGGCCTCCGTTCGCTGGTCGCGGCGGGCGCGGTCACGATCGTCGCGCTGGCGCTGGCGACGGGGATCGATCTGTTGCGGCCGGCCGCGACCCGAACCCACCTCGGACGGTTGGTCGGCGACATCGGGACGAACGGATTCGGCGCGTTCACGACGACGGCGCGGCGGAAGCTGGCGGTGAACTTCCGCAGCTACCGCTCACCGTGGAGCTGGACGGTCGTGATCATCGCCGTCTACATGCTCTACGTGCTCGGTTGGGCCCGTGGGTGGAAGGAGCTCCTGCCGCCGGGCTCGGCCGTGCGCGCCGGCGTGGTCGGTGCGCTGGCGGCAGGGCTGCTCGGCTACGCCGTCAACGACTCCGGCGTCGTCGTCACGGCGGTGGTGTTCGTGTACCTCGGGCCCTTCCTGACGATGCTGGCGTTGGCGCGGGAGGGCGAGGAAGAAGTGGTCGTGGCGTGACCGTCCTCGTCGCCCTCGTCGTCGGCTTCCTGGCAGCTCGGCTGGTGTGGCTGCTGCTGCGGCCGGTGTTCGGCGCCGACGTGTTCAGGCGCGACAACTACCGCGGCCACGCGCTGCCGACGGCGACGGGGCTGGTGCTCGCGGTCGCGACGCTCCTCGTCGAGGGCGTGCGGGTGGTGGCCGCATCCGTCGCAAGGGACGGCAGTCGGATGGACGGGCCGCGACTCGGCGTGCTGGTGCTGGCGGTCGGATTGTCGCTGTTCGGACTCGTCGACGACCTCGCCGGCGACGGCGACCGCCGGGGGTTCCGAGGGCATCTCCAGTCGCTGGCAGAGGGTCGGTTGACCACCGGAGGGTTGAAACTGTTCGCCGGTGGCGCGGTCGCCGTCGTGGCCGTGTCGGCGGTACGGCCTGACGGCGCGCTCGGTTCCCTCTTGACCGACGCCGCGCTCGTGGCACTGGCCGCCAACCTCGGAAACCTCTTCGACCGCGCGCCCGGGCGGACCATCAAGGTCACGGGGCTCGCCTTCCTGGTGCTCGTCGTGGTGACGCGGGCCTCGACGGAGCTGGGGGCAACGGCGGTCCTCGTTGGAGGAGCGCTGGCGATGCTCCTCGACGACGTCCACGAGCGGGTGATGCTTGGGGACACCGGAGCCAACCTGCTGGGCGGCGGGATCGGTCTGGCGGTCGTGGCAACAGGCTCAGACGCCACCCGCCTCGCCGTGCTCGCAGCGTTGTGCATCCTGAACGGGATCTCCGAATGGGTCTCGTTCAGTCGCGTGATCGACGGCTTCGCGCCGTTGCGGGCCCTCGACCGCGCGGGGAGACGGGGAGTCCGGAGTTGAGCGGCCGAATGCGGCGGGTCGCCGCGGGCGGCGTCGTGGCCGTCGTGGTCGTCGGTGCAGTGTTCCTGTTCGTGACCAGGGATGACACGCCGCCTTCGGGCATCGCCGGGCTCGCTCCCGTAGGCGAGGACCCGTTCGGGGACGGCGACACCATCGAGGGCGCGGTGCGGGGCATCCTGGGTCCAAACGGTGCCAACCTGGCGGTGCTCACCCACCAGGGACTGGGCGTGGCCGAACGCCGGAAGATCCGCCTCGTGACCGAGCCCGGGAGCACGGTCGTCGACGCCGCCTGGTTCGGCAACGGCGCCACGCTGCTCGTGGCCGAGGGGCCGACGCCGACGGGGTCCCTCGCCGTCGTCGATCTGGACGGGCGGGTTCGGGGGTCGATCCCACTCCAGCCGAGCATCGGGTTCGGGACGGGCCACGGCATGGACGTCGCTCCCGGCGGGAAGCAGGCGGTCGCGACCGCCGTCGACCGTCCACCGCTCGGACCGGAGCGGCGCCATCTCGTCGTCGTCGACCTGGCGACGGGGGCGACGCGCGACCTGACCTCACCGGACGGTCCGGACGAGGAGCGGCCGTTCTACCTCGACGCCACCCACGTTGCCTTCACCGAGTCGGCACCGGCAGTGCGGGCAATGATCGTCGACGTCGCCACTGGGGTTGTGGAGGAGGTAGGGCCCGGCGCCGCGGTGGTCGGCGTCACGCCGGACGGCGCACCCGTCCTCGAGCAGGACCACGTGGTCGGCGTCGCCGGACGGCGACTCGGGAAGGTCCCAGCGGGCGCGGCGGTGACGAGCGTCGACGTCGCGTCCCGTCAGGCGGTCGTCGCCGAGACGAGCGTGGCCGCGGACGGGTCCCGGACCGTTCGCCTCCGACGGATCACCCTCGACGCCCTCCGCTGAGTCGCATCCGCGCGCGGGGTGGCGCCGGAGGGGTACGGTGAGATCCCGTGACGAAACACATCTTCGTGACGGGTGGAGTGGCCAGTTCCCTCGGCAAGGGACTCACCGCCTCGTCCCTCGGCCGGCTGCTCAAGTCCCGGGGGTTGCGGGTCACGATGCAGAAGCTCGACCCCTACATCAACGTCGATCCGGGCACGATGAACCCGTTCGAACACGGCGAGGTGTTCGTCACCGAGGACGGCGGCGAGACCGACCTCGACCTCGGTCACTACGAGCGCTTCATCGACGAGAACCTGCTGCGCACGTCGAACGCCACGACCGGAGCCATCTACTCGTCCGTCATCTCGAGAGAGCGGAAGGGCGACTTCCTCGGCAAGACCGTCCAGGTCGTGCCCCACATCACGAACGAGATCAAGGACCGCATCCTCCGCATCGCCGACGACGACGTCGACGTCGTCATCACCGAGATCGGTGGGACCGTCGGCGACATCGAGATCCTGCCCTTCCTCGAAGCGATCCGGCAGTTCCGCAACGACGTCGGGCGCGACCGGGTCTGTTACGTCCACCTCACGCTGGTGCCGCTGATCGGCCCGACGGGCGAGCACAAGACCAAGCCGACGCAGCACTCGGTCAGCGACCTGCGCTCGATGGGCATCCAGCCTGACGTGATCGTCTGCCGCTCGAACACGCCGATCTCCGAGGGCCAGAAGAGGAAGATCTCGAACCTCTGCGACGTGCCGGTGGAGGCCGTCATCAACTGCGCCGACGCCCGCAACATCTACGAGATCCCGCTCGTGCTGCAGAACGAGGGGCTCGACACCTACGTGTGCAAGTTGCTCGATCTTCCCGGCGAGCCGGACATGCGGACGTGGGAGTCGCTCGTCGAGATGATCGACAAGGCGGTGACGCCGGTGAAGATCGGCATCGTCGGCAAGTACGTCGTGCTGCCGGACGCCTACCTCTCGGTTGCCGAGTCGTTGCGCCACGGCGGGTTCCACAACGGGGCCAAGGTCGAGATCGAGTGGATCGATTCGGAGGAGATCACCGACCTGCTCGCCGAGGCGCGACTGTCGCACCTCGACGGGATCGTCCTGCCCGGCGGCTTCGGGTCCCGCGGCACCGAGGGCAAGATCGCCGCCGCCTCCTGGGCGCGGCAGAACGACCTCCCGTGCCTGGGGCTGTGCCTCGGCCTCCAGATGATGGTCGTCGACGTGGCCCGGAACCTCGCGGGGCTCACGGGCGCCAACTCCCGCGAGATCGATCCGGAGACGCCCTATGCCGTGATCGATCTCATGGACGAGCAGAAGAACATCGTCGACATGGGCGGGACGATGCGGCTGGGCGCCTACGTGGCCAAGTTGCTGCCAGGGTCGCAGGTCGAGAAGGCGTACGGCGAGCCGGTGGTGTTCGAGCGGCACCGCCACCGCTACGAGTTCAACCCTCGCTTCCGCCATCGGCTGGAGGAGGCCGGGCTCTCGTGCTCCGGGACGTCGCCCGACGGCCGGCTCGTCGAGTTCATCGAGTTCCCGGGCCACCCGTTCTGGGTCGGCACGCAGGCCCACCCCGAGTTCAAGAGCCGGCCGGACCGGCCGCATCCGCTGTTCTACGAGTTCGTCGGAGCCGCACTCGACCGGGCGGAGGGCCGCAACCCCCGGCTTCCCGATTTCTGAGTTGACGGCCGTCGCTGTGCGGCGCTCGGCTGCGCCTCGTGCCGTGCCGCTCCGGCGGGTGGCTGGACGCTGGCGCTCCCGACGCCGCCGGCAGTAGGGGGTGGTGTCGTGACCGCCGGCTTCCGGAAGGTCGACGAGCGAACGATCCACGTCGGCGATCGGATCACTCTGGCGCGGGCGACGTTCTCGGCGCCCGACGGATCGGTGTTCGAGCGGGACGTCGTCCACCACCCGGGCGCGGTCGGGGTCGTGCCGGTGCTCGACGAGGGGTCGGCGGTGCTGCTGGTGCGCCAGTACCGGTCGTCGGTGGATGCCGAGCTCCTCGAGATCCCGGCGGGGCTGCGAGACGTCGAGGGCGAACCGCCGGTCGAGACGGCGCGGCGGGAGCTGATCGAGGAGGTCGGCATGCGGGCGGGGCGCATCGAGGCCGTGTGCTCGTTCCACAACTCGCCCGGGTTCTGCGACGAGGTCGTCCACGTGTTCGCGGCCTTTGACCTCGAGCCATGTCCGCTTGAAAGACAAGGTGTCGAGGAGCAGCACATGACGATCGAGCGGGTGTCACTGGACGACGTCCCGTCGATGATCGCCTCGGGAGCCATCTCGGACGCCAAGACCGTCATCGGCCTGACGTTGGTCCGCGAGTCCCTGCGGTGATCGTCGGGGTTCCTGCGGAGACGAAGACGGGGGAGAACCGGGTCGCCATCACGCCCGACGGAGTGCGGGAGCTGCACGCCGCCGGCCATCGGGTCCTCGTCGAGGCCGGCGCAGGGG
Organism: Acidimicrobiales bacterium; assembly: GCA_035525495.1. Lineage (GTDB taxonomy): Bacteria > Actinomycetota > Acidimicrobiia > Acidimicrobiales > CADCTF01 > DATLED01. The sequence goes on from DATLED010000055.1 coordinate 29,318, forward strand.
AGGGGTCGTCGATTTCCGACGCCGAGCTCGTCGCCGCCGGGGCCGAGACCGCCACGGTGGACGAGGCGTGGTCGGCCGAGCTGGTCGTCAAGGTGAAGGAGCCCCAGAGCGACGAGCTGCGGTGGCTCCGACCGGAGTCGGTCCTCTTCACGTACCTCCACCTCGCCGCCTACCCCGAGGTCGGACGGGCGCTGCTCGAGGCCGGGACCACGGCGCTCGCCTACGAGACCGTGCAGCTCGAGGACGGCGCGTTGCCCCTGCTGGCCCCGATGAGCGAGGTCGCCGGTCGCATGGCCACCCAGATCGGCGCCCACTACCTCGAGCGGGAGAACGGCGGGCGGGGCGTCCTCCTCGGGGGCGCGCCCGGCGTGCGGCCCGCTCGGGTCGTCGTCCTCGGCGCCGGGAACGTCGGGTGGAACAGCGCCTGGATCGCCCAGGGCATGGAGGCCGAGGTCATCCTCCTCGACAAGAACCTCGACCGGCTCCGCTTCGTCGACCAGATCCACAAGGGTCGGATCATGACGCTGGCGTCGAACCGGGGCGCCGTCGAGCGCAGCGTCGCCGAGGCCGACCTCGTGATCGGGGCGGTGCTCCTCGCCGGCGGACGGGCGCCGGTCGTGGTCACCGAGGACATGGTGCGAGGGATGAAGAAGGGGGCGGTGATCGTGGACGTCGCCGTCGACCAGGGTGGCTGCATCGAGACCACCCGAGAGACGACCCACGACGACCCCGTGTACACCGTCCATGACGTCATCCACTACGCCGTCGGCAACATCCCCGGCGCCGTGCCGCACACGTCGACCTACGCGTTGACCAACGCCACCCTGCCCTACGTGCTGTCCGTCGCCGACCGCGGCGTGCGCGGTGCGATCGAGCACGATCGGGCGCTGCTCGGAGGACTGACGACCATCTCGGGGCAGGTCACCAACGCCGCGGTTGCCGAAGCGATGGGCGTTCAGGCGGCCGATCCGGTGCAGTGCCTGTCGACCATCTGAGCCGGACGGACCCCTCGGCCCGATAGGCTCCTCGGCCATGCCGAGTGACCCCACCGCGACCGCGGACATCCAGGCCCACCTGGAACAGGAGCGTGAGGCACTGCGTGCGCAGCTCAAGGAGCTGGGCTTCGCCGACGGCGGCAGCGGCCTCGAATACGACGGCAACTTCGCCGACTCGAGCCAGGTCACGGCGGAGCGGGGCGAGGCCGAGGCGCTCGCCCACACGCTCCAGGAGACCCTCGCCGACGTGGAGCGGGCCCTCGAGCGCATCGTCGAGGGGACGTTCGGCGTGTGCGAGGGTTGCGGCAAGCAGATCGCCGCTCCCCGCCTCGAGGCGATGCCGGCGGCCCGCCTCTGCATCGATTGCGCCTCCAAGCGCTGATCCCGCCGCTCGCGCGGCAGCTTCGAGGGAGGACGGCGCCACAATGGGGTCCACGATGAGCACGCCGCCTTCCCCCGGCGACCCGGGATCGGGTCGCGTCCCCGAGCACCGGGGTCCGTCGTTCGTCGTGCCGCCGCCCGCCCGCTCGGAGGGTGCACCGCCGCCGCCCCCACCCCGACGAGCACCGCGGCAGCAGAACTCGCCGCAGCAGTGGGTTGTCCTCGGGCTGCTCGTCGCCGTCTTCGCCTACTTCGCGGTGATGGGCGGGTCGATCGATCGGTCCGACCTCGTGTTCTTCGCCGTACTGATCCCTTCGATCGTCCTCCACGAGGTCTCGCACGGCGCCGCCGCGCTCCTCTTCGGCGACACCACCGCCAAGGACGCGGGCCGCCTCACGCTCAACCCGCTCAAGCACGTCGACCCCTTCTGGACGATTCTGCTGCCGGCGATGATGGTGTTCTCCACGCACCGCGCCTTCGGGATGGCCAAGCCGGTGCCGGTGAACCCGGGCCGCATGCGCAGCCCCCGCAACCACGGGCTCCTGACGTCGCTCGCGGGCCCGGCCACGAACATCACGCTCGCCGCGGTGGCTTGGGTCGCCTACCGCAGCGCCTACGGCGGCCTCGACCCGTCGGCCCCGTTCCGGCAGGCGCACCCGCCGTTGCTCGCCGAGGTCCTGTTCGGTCTCGGCCTGGCCAACGTCGTCCTCGCCGTCTTCAACCTCATCCCCATCCCGCCGCTCGACGGGTCGGCGGTCCTCGAGCGCGTCCTGCCTCAGCGAGTGCTCGTGCCCTATTTGCGCCTGCGGCGGTACTCGTTCTTCCTGTTCATCGGTCTGTTCATGCTCGGCAGCGACGTGTTCGGGCGCATCCTGAATCCGTTCATCGACCTGTGGTTGCGCCTCCTCTTCACCTAGCCCACCTGGCCCGGCGGTTCTTCGGGGCGCTCGATCCGAGAGGTCCTTCGCCGGCGGACGAGGCGTGGGCCGCGGAGCAGCTGCGCGACGGAGAGCACGAGCTCTGGGCACGGATGAGCGGACCCGATCGCCGCCACGCCGTGGCCGTCGGCCGCAAGGTCGCGATCACCCACGACGAGCCGTGGGCCATCGCCGCGGGGTTGTTGCACGACGTCGGCAAGGTGGACTCGCAGCTGTCGACGATCGCCCGGGTCCTGGCGACGGTCGCCGGCCTCGCCGCGCGCGAACGGGCGATCAGCGGCGACGGCCGCGTCGCCCGCTACCTCCGCCACGACGGCATCGGCGCCGACCTGCTCACCGCTGCCGGATCCGACGAACGGACGGTCGCCTGGGCCCGCGAGCACCACCTCCCGCCCGAGCGATGGACGGTCCCTCGCGGCACCGGCGACGCCCTGAAGGCCGCCGACGACGACTGACAGCGGGTGTCGAGGCGGCGGGATCTCTAGCGGCGGGGGAGCAAGCCCATGGCCTCCTTGGCCTTGGCCAGGGTGACCGCAGCCACGGCCTGCGCCTTGACCGCCCCCTTGGCGAGGACGTCCTCGATGTGGACCGGGTCGGCGACCAGCTCCTGGAACCGGCTCTGCACCGGCCGCAGGAACTCGACGACGGCCGCCGCCGCGTCCGACTTCAGAGGTCCGTACTGGTCGTACTTCTCGGCCAGTGCCTCCGGCGAAGATCCCGTCGCCACCGACAGCAGCTCGAGCAGGTTGGCGACGCCGGGCTTGGCCTCCCGGTCGTAGCGGACCTCGGACTCGTTGTCGGTGACGGCCCGCTTGATCTTCCTGGTGATCGCTTCGGGCGGCTCGAGCAGCAGGACCTTGCCCTGCGGTGACGAGCGCGACTTCGACATCTTCTTCGTCGGGTCCTGGAGGTCCATGACCAGCCCCCCGATCTTGGGGATGGCGGCGTCCGGGATCACGAACGTCTCGCCATAGAGCCGGTTGAACCGCTGCGACACGTCCCGAGCCAGCTCCAGGTGCTGGCGCTGATCGGACCCCACCGGCACGAAGTTCGTCTCGTAGAGGAGGATGTCCGCCGCCATCAGCACCGGGTAGGTGAACAGGCCGACGCGGGCCGCACCCTCGCCTCCCTTGGCCGTCTTGTCCTTGAACTGGGTCATTCGCTGCAGCTGGCCCATCGAGGCCACGCACTCGAGCAACCAGGCGAGCTCGGGGTGCTCGTGGACGTGGGACTGGGCGAAGAGCGTGCAGACGTCGGGGTCGAGGCCCGCCGCCAACAGGATGCCCGCGACCTCGATCGTCTTGGCCCGCAGGACGGCCGGCTCGATCTCCTGGGTGAGGGCATGGAGGTCGACGACGCAGAAGAACGAGTCGTGGATGTGCTGGTCCGTCGCCCAGTGCTGGACCGCCCCGACGTAGTTGCCGAGATGGATGTCACCGGTGGGCTGGATGCCCGAGAGGACGCGTGTCACGAGGCGAATCGTAGGGTGCGCGACCTCGAACGACGTCGTTGTTACGATGGCCGCCGATGTCCTACGAGGTGGCAACCCCGGTCTTCGAGGGGCCCTTCGACCTCCTGCTGCACCTGATCCTCCGGGAACAGGTCGAGCTGTGGGAGATCGACCTCTCGCGGATCGTCTCGGCCTACCTCACGGAGCTGGAGAAGCTCGAGGGCCTGGACCTGGAGGTCTCCACCGAGTTCCTGCTGATCGCGGCGACGCTCGTGGAGCTCAAGACCCGACGACTGCTCCCCGGTTCCGACGACATCGACCTCGACGAGGAGTTCTCGCTGTGGGAGGAGCGCGACCTGCTCCTGGCCCGCCTCCTCGAGTGCAAGACCTTCAAGGACGCGTCGGGGGCCCTGCAGCGCCTCGCCGAGGCGGCCGAGCGCTCGTACGCCAGGCGCGCCGGGATGGAGGAGCGCTTCCTCTCGCTCACGCCGGACCTCATGGAGGGCGTCACGCCGGACAAGGTGTACCGGGCCTTCCTCAAGGCGATCACGCCCAAGCCGATCGTGCGGGTCGACCTCGAGCACGTCGCCCCCATTCGCATGAGCGTGTGGGAGGCGATCGACGAGCTGGCGGACGAGCTGCCTCGCGTCGGCAGCATCAGCTTCCGGCGACTCACCGGCGCCCTCGTCGAGCGACTGGAGATCATCGTGCGCTTCCTGGCCGTGCTCGAGCTGTTCAAGCAGGGCCTCGTCGAGCTCGACCAGGGCACGCGCTTCGGCGACATCACGATCGTGTGGATCGGCGATCCGTCCGCCGGCGGCGTCCTCGACCGGGAGCTCGTCGACTCCTACGAAGGCTAGCGCCGTGCCGGTCTCGGAGAACGAGCGCGCCATAGAGGCGATCCTCATGGTGGCGGACGAGCCCATCGCTCCGGAGGTCCTCGCACAGGTACTGGAGATCCCGACCACCAAGGTCGAGGAGCTCTGCAACGAGCTCATGACGCGCTACCAGGTCGACGATCGCGGTTTCGTCCTCGTGCGGGTCGCAGGCGGCTACCGGTACCAGAGCCACCCGGACCTGGCGCCCTACGTCGAGCGCTTCGTCATGGAAGGGCAGTCGGCTCGGATGTCGGCGGCTGCCCTCGAGACGCTGTCGATCGTCGCCTACAAGCAACCGGTCAGCCGCGCGCAGGTGTCCGCCATCCGCGGCGTCAACGTCGACGGCGTGATGCGCACGCTGCAGCAGCGCGGCTACGTCGACGAGGTCGGACGCGACCCCGGTCCGGGGCAAGCCGTCCTCTACGGCACGACCACGCTCTTCCTCGAGAAGCTCGGGCTGGACTCGCTCGAGCAGCTGCCACCGCTGGGGACGTTCGTCCCGGGTGCCGAGGTCGTCGAGGCGCTGGAGCACGGCCTGCGCCCCGACGCCGACGAGCCCGCCTCGGGGTGACGCCGCCTTGCCGAGGGCGATAGGCGACGAGGGCGATCGGCTCCAGAAGGTCCTGGCCCGCGCCGGCCTCGCCAGTCGTCGCGTCTGCGAGGACCTGATCGCCGAGGGACGGGTGCGGGTCAACGGCGAGGTCGCCGACCTCGGCAGGCGTGTGCATCCGGCCACCGACGTCATCGAGGTGGACGGGGGTCTCGTCCCCATCGCGCCGGGCCTCGTCTACTACCTCCTGAACAAGCCGCCGGGCGCGGTGACGACGGCGGCGGACACGCACGGACGGCCGACGGTCGTCGACCTCGTGCCGTCCGGGCCGCGGGTGTTCCCTGTCGGCCGCCTCGACGCCGACACCGAGGGGTTGTTGCTCCTGACCAACGACGGCGAGCTCACGCATCGTCTGACCCATCCGTCGTTCGGCGTGGAGAAGGAGTACCTCGCCTCGGTCGAGGGCGATCCGTCGCCGGCGGTGCTGCGGCGACTTCGCGAAGGCGTCGAGCTCGATGACGGGATGACGGCGCCCGCCAAGGCCGTTCGGGTCAGCGACGGCCTGATCCGGCTCACGATCCATGAGGGACGCAACCGCCAGGTGCGTCGCATGTGCGAGGCCGTCGGCCATCCGGTCGTCCGGCTCGTGCGCAGTCGGATCGGGTCGCTTGCCGACCGCAAGCTCAAGCCGGGGGAGTGGCGTCCGGTGACGCCTGAGGAGGTCCGCGCCCTCGCGGCCACGGTCCGGGCCCGCCGCTAACCTCCGCCCCCGATGCCCGCCGTCCGCGCCCTGCGCGGCGCGACCACGGTCGACGCCGACACCACCGAGCAGCTTCACGAGCGCGTGCAGGCTTTGCTCCAGCGGATGCTCGACCGCAACGAGGTCGCCAAGGATGACTGCATCAGCATCCTCTTCACGGCCACCGACGACATCCACTCGATGTTTCCGGCGCTGGCGGCACGCGACATGGGCTTCGGCGACGTGCCGCTGATCTGTGCCCGCGAGCTCGACATCGTCGGCGGCACCCCGATGTGCGTGCGGATCATGATGCACGTCAACACCGACAAGGAACGGAACGAGCTGCACCACGTGTACCTCGAGGGGGCCAAGGGCCTCCGCGATGACCTGCCGGAGTAGTCGTGGCCACCGGCGCTGACCGGGCCGCCATCGTCGGCACCGGGCTCATCGGAGGCAGCATCGGCATGGCGCTGCGGGCCAGGGGCTGGCACGTCACGGGGAGCGACCGCGACCACGGACGAGCCGAGCGGGCGCTCGAGCTCGGCGCCCTCGACGAGGTCGGCACCGACGTCGGCGCCGAGATCACGTTCGTCGCGACCCCGGTGTCGTCCGTGGCGGCGATCGCCGGCCAGCTGACGAGTCCGACCGGCATCGTGACGGACGTCGGCAGCGTCAAGGCGCCGATCGTCGGAGCGGTCGACCACCCCCGCTTCGTCGGCGGCCACCCGATGGCGGGCTCGGAGCAGGAGGGTGTCGACGGAGCGGACCCCACGCTGTTCGAGGGCGCCACGTGGGTGCTCACGCCGACCGAGTCGACCGATCCCGAGGCATACGCGCGCCTGCGCAGCGTCGTGTCGTCCCTGGGAGCGGACGTGCTCGCCATGCCGCCGGAGCGCCACGATGCGTTGGTCGCCGTCGTCTCCCACGTCCCTCACCTCACGGCGGCCGCACTGATGACCCTCGCCGCGGCCGGGGCCGAGGAGCACACGGCACTGCTCCGGTTGGCCGCCGGTGGCTTCCGCGACATGACCCGGATCGCCGCGGGCCATCCCGGGATCTGGCCCGACATCTGCACGGAGAACCGCGACGCCATCGTCTCGGTGCTGGACGGGCTGCTGCACACCCTCGGCGGGTTGCGGGACGTCGTGGCTGCGGGCGACCGTGAGCGGCTCTTGGGGACGCTCGAACTTGCTCGCCAGGCCCGCATCAACCTGCCGACCCGCGCCGCGCGCGCGGAGGACCTGGTGGAGGTGCGGGTGCCGATCCCGGACCGCCCGGGGGTGCTGGCGGAGGTGACGACGCTCGCGGGCGACCTCGGTGTCAACATCGAAGACCTCGAGATCGCCCACTCGGCCGAGGGGGAGCGGGGCGTGCTGATCGTCGTCATCGATGCGAAGGCGTCCGATCTCCTTCGGGGAGCGTTCCTCGCGCGGGGCTATCGACCGTCCGTCCAACCGCTCGTGCCGTGATCGTCGAGCCGCTGGCGGTGCCGCCCGACGCGACGGTGCGGGTGCCTGGATCGAAGAGCCTCACCAACCGTGCCCTGGTCTGCGCGGCGTTCGCCACCGGCACGTCCACCATCGAGAACGGCCTCGTGGCCGACGACACGGAGGCCATGCTCGTCGCCCTGGCCGAGCTCGGCATCGACGTCAGACGCGACGGCACGACGCTCGTCGTCGAGGGATCGGGCGGCGCCGTTCCCGCGGGCCCGGTCCACCTCGACGCCCGCCTGTCGGGGACGACCGCGCGATTCCTGGCGCCCGTCCTCGCGACGGGCGTCGGCCCGTATCGGCTCGACGGCCTGGGGCCGCTGCGGGCGCGGCCGATGGGTCCGGTCATCGAGGCGCTGCGGGCGCTCGGCACCGACGTCGTCGAGGAGGTCGAGCCGGAGCACCTGCCGCTGACGATCAGCGGAGCGGCGCGCGGAGGACGCGTCGAGATCGCCGGCCACGTGTCGAGCCAGTTCCTGTCGGGTCTTCTCCTCGCGGGGCCGCTGTTCCCGGACGGCGTGTCGGTCCACCTCACGACGCCGCTCGTCTCGTTGCCCTACGTCGAGCTGACGCGGTCGGTGATGCGGGCTTTTGGCGCAACGGTCGACGCGACGAGCGTCGAGCCGGGCGGCTACGCCGCGACGACGTATCGGGTCGAGCCCGACGCCAGTGCCGCCAGCTACTTCTTCGCGGCGGCAGCCATCACCGGCGGACGCGTCACCGTCGAGGGGCTCGGCGCGAGTGCGCTCCAAGGCGACGTCGCCTTCCTCGACCTGCTCGAGCGGATGGGGGCGGCGGTCGACCGGGCGCCGTCGTCGATCACGGTCACGGGTGGCGGCGGGCTCCATGGGATCACCGCCGACCTCTCCGACCTCTCCGACACCGTCCAGACGCTGGCAGCCGTCGCCGTGTTCGCCGACTCGCCGACGACGATCACCGGCGTCGATTTCATCCGCCGAAAGGAGACGGACCGCATTGCCCACACCGTCGCCAACCTCCGACGCTGCGGCATCGAGGCGAGCGAGGAAGAAGACGGCCTCACCGTCCATCCGGGCATGCCGCACGCCGCCCGCATCGAGACCCACGACGACCACCGGATGGCGATGAGCTTCGCCCTCCTCGGATTGCGGATCCCCGGGGTCGACATCCTCGATCCCGACTGCGTGGCCAAGACCTACCCCGGGTACTTCGCCGACCTCGAACAGCTCCGCAGGGTGGGCGGAGGGTGACGACCTAGGTTGGACACGACATGCGCGTGATCGCCATCGACGGACCAGCGGGCTCCGGGAAATCGACGATCGGACGGGCGCTCGCGGCCCGCCTCGACCTCGACTACCTCGACACCGGGGCGATGTACCGGTCCGTCGCCTTCGCCGTCCTGCAGCGTGGCCTCGACCCGACCGACGCCGACGTCGTCGCCTCGTTGACGCCGGCGCTCAGGATCGTCGTGGCCGAGCGGGTCCTCGTCGACGACGAGGACGCCACCGAAGCGATCCGCGGTCCCGAGGTGACGCGCGCCGTGAGCGCCGTGGCGGCCAACCCGGGGGTGCGACGTGAGCTCGTTCGCCGTCAGCAACAGTGGGCGGAGGAGCGGGGAGGCGGGGTGATCGAGGGGCGCGACATCGGGACGGTCGTCTTCCCGGACGCCGACCTCAAGATCTACCTGACCGCCGACGACGCGGAGCGCCTGCGGCGGCGGGCCGTGGAGGCGGGCGAGGAGGTGGCGCGGGACATCGCCCGCCGCGACGCGGCAGACGCCACCCGCACGGCGTCTCCGATGTACGCCGCCGCCGACGCTCTCGTCATCGATACCACCGGTCGCCCGATCGACGAGATCATCGAGGAGGTGCTCGACAAGTTGTGAGACGCGTTCTCGAGTCCACGCTCTACGTCGTCGTGCGCAACGTCATCGTCGGCTTCTCCCGCCTGTTCTGGCGGCTGTCGGTCGAGGGGCGCGAGCACGTCCCGACGACGGGTCCGTTCATCCTCAGTCCGGTGCACCGCTCGAACATCGACACGCCGCTGGTCGCCGCCTGCACGTCCCGCAAGGTCCACTACATGGGGAAGCAGGAGATGTGGAAGTTCAAGGTGTCGGCGGCGTTCTTCACAGCCATGGGCGGCTTTCCGGTGAACCGCGGGGCTGCGCTCGATCGAGAAGCGATGCGCAAGTGCGTCGCCTATCTGAACGCGGGTGAGCCGTTGGTCATCTTCCCGGAGGGGACGCGCCGGAGCGGGCCGGTCGTCGAGGAGATGTTCGAGGGGCCCGCCTATCTCTCGACGAAGACGGGCGCCCCCATCGTGCCCGTCGGCATCGGCGGCAGCGAGGGCGCCATGCCGAAGGGCGCGAAGTTCCTCAAGCCGGTGAAGTGCCACCTGGTCATCGGCCCTCCGATCCACCCTGAGCCGGGCGAGCCGGGCAGGGCGCCGCGTCGGGCGGTGCGGGAGCTGAACGCACGGCTCCAGTCGGAGCTGCAGCGCTTGTTCGACGAGGCGCAGGCCAAGGTGGGGAAGCCGAACTCCTAAGCCGCGCTCGAGACGTCGACGTCGACGTCGTCGAAACGGAAACGGAGGAGGGCGATGCCTGCTGCAACGGCGGCGACGGCGAGGAGCACGCCGACCGGCAGCAGCACCGACGAGACCCCGCCGCCGTCGAGGATCGTCGAGCGGAACCCCCTCATCGCCCAGTACTGGGGTGCGATCGGAGCGACGGTGCGGGCCCATGCCGGCAGCACGCTCAGGGGGACCAGGGCGCCGCTGATGCCGGCCAGGATCATCGCGCCGAGGTTGGAGATGGCGTTGAGCTGCTGCTGGGTCCGGAACAGCGCCGCGCACAGCACGCCGACCGACACGAGGCAGATCGTCAGCGCGAGGCTCACCACGGCCAGTCCGAGGACGGAGCCGCGGATCCGCATGCCGAACAGGACGTAGCCAGCGCTGAACAGCACCGTTTGCTGGAAGAGTGACAGGACGATGGCGGGCACAACCTTCCCGACGAGGATCTCGGCGTTGCTCGCCGGGCTCGCCCGAAGTCGCTCCCACGTGTTCCACTGCCGTTCGGCGAAGAACGAGAACCCGATGAACCCGACGAGGAAGAAGGCGAACATCGTCGTCATCCCGGGGACCGTGAACTCCGACCCGTTCGCCTTGGGGTTGTCGCCGACGAGGGCGAGGCGGGCGACGGGTTTGAAGAACGCGATCATCAGCAGGGGCATCGCCGTGAGGATGATGAGCGACTCCGTGTCCGCCAGCATCACGCGGAGCTCGTGACGGACGAGGGCAGCGCTACGCGACGGGGACATCGGCGACCTCCGAGGCGTAGCGGTGTCCGGCGAGCGCCAGGTACACGGACTCGAGCGTGGGATGGATGACCTCGAGGCCGGCGAGTGCAGGATCGTCTGGGCGGAGCGAGGTCAGTGCCGATGCCGCCGTAACTGCCGGATCGGTGGCCGGGAGGCGGACGCGCGTGCCGTCGACGACCGCGCCGGCGAGCGATGCGAGGTGATCGGGCGGTGGGCCGTGGAACTCGAGCTCGACCGCTGACTCAGCGTGTTCCGTCAGGAGGTCGTGGAGGCTGCCGCGAGCGATGACCCGTCCGGCGTCGAGGATGGCGACCGACGCGCCGAGCACCTCGACCTCGGGGAGGTAGTGCGTCGAGTAGCAGACGGCGGCGCCGTCGGTGGCGAGGCGCCGGACGAGATCCAGCAGCTGCCGACGGCTCTCGATGTCGGCGCCGACCGTCAGCTCGTCGAGGAGGAGCAGTGGCGGCCGGTGAACGAGGGCCATGGCGGTGTGGAGCCGCCGCTTCTGGCCGCCGGACAGGGTGCTGCCGAGCCGGCCGAGGAGGTCGGTGATGCCGAGGGCCTCGGCCGTCTCGTCGACCCTTCGTCGCATCTCTGCACCACGCAGGCCGGCGAGCTCGGCGTAGACGACGATGTTGTCCCGCGCCTTGATCGTCGGGTAGATCGCGAGCTCCTGCGGAGCGAGTCCGAGGAGACGTCCGACCTCCTGGCGGTGCTTCGTGACGTCGAGCCCGCCGACCTCGACCTCGCCCTGGTCGGGCCGGCGCAGCCCGGCCACGATCGAGACGAGGCTCGTCTTGCCGGCGCCGTTGGGACCGACGAGGGCGCAGATCTCGCCGGGGTCGACCTCGAGATCGACCCCCCGCAGCGCCTCGACCGCCCCGTAGCGCTTGTGGACCCCCCGGACCTTCAGCATGACGCCACCATGACACGCGATACATCGCGGGGCTAGGTGATTGGCGTCACGGTGCCGTTTGCCTCGCTCTGCGGCGCCGCCCTCCGAGCCGAAGCCTTGCCGCTCGGCGGCGGCTGCTCGCTGGCGCTCCCGACGCCGCGTCGCGCCGGATGAGGGTCACGAACCGATGGGCATCCTGGCTCTCGCGAAGACCTCGCGGACCATGGGCTCGAAGTGCTCGAGCGGCTGGGTGGGGTAGTCGGGGTCGAAGCTCGTCTGGTCCCACTCGTCGGCGAACTTCTCGGCGAGGTCGAACACCTCGGACTCGGAGTTGGCGCGGTGCTTCTCGCGAGCGTCCGGGTCGCCGCCGAAGTGGGCGTAGTAGTGGCGGCCCTGGAAGTCCTGGTGGGCGAGGATCATCGAGTACACCTCGGGCCGCACGTAGGGCTTGAGGATCTCCGCCGCGATCGCCGGGTGGTTGGGCACCGAGATCGCCTTGCCGATGTCGTGGCACAACGAGGCGACGACCACCTCGGTGTCGGCTCCGGCCTCCTCGGCCCGAGTCGCCGTCTGCAGGCAGTGCGTGAGCTGATCGGTGGCGAAGCCGTCGGTGATCGACTCGAGCGACCGGAGCATCGAGAGGATGCTGTCGGCGACGCGGCTCTGGTTCATGGCCGTCTGCTTGCCGATCTCGGCCCACTCCTCAGCGGTGGATTCGTCCATGCGGGTGAAGGTCTTGGCCATCTGCCCAGCTTACGACGGCGCTATGGACGGAGCGACGCCAGCACCTCGCTGGCCGACACGGAGCGGTCGTCGGCCAGCGCCTCGCCGAGGCCGTGATCGGCCAGCAACGTGCGCAGCTCGCGCGGGGGCGGGAAGTACTCGTCCTCCTGGGTGACCTCGACGCGCTCGACGCCCTCGACCGGCGCGAGCCGCGCCAGCACGGCCTCCACCAGCTCCTCCGGGGCGGACGCGCCGGCGGTGACGCCCACGACCCCTTCCAGGTCGGCCGGCACCTCGTCGGCGTCGTTCACCCGGAAGACCCTTGG